>DHQX01000036.1:0-18438 GCA_002411105.1 Christensenella sp. UBA5327
TCGGGTGCGGTGGCAAGGGTCATCGAGTAAGCAATAGGCTCTCGTCAATTAATTGATCAACCCGGCGATTTCTACGCCGGGTTTTTGTGTGAGAAGAAGCGCAGGATTTAACGAATAGATTTGGAGGTGATCGTGGCGTACCTCACCAACATATCCAGTCAGCGAAAAAAGAGAAATGACAGTGTGTGGGGCGCCCCGGCGTAGACCAAGGCCAAAAGATGAAGAGAGCGTTTGATTTTTCAAAAGCGCAAGGACCAGTAAACAATTCTTTTTAAATAAGCCAGGCAAAACAATGAAGGGAAACGGGGTAATCCTTGTCATACGGAATTAAAATGGCTTAGAATCGATCCTGTGGAACAATCAAAACAAAAGCGCATGCTTAATAACCAGAGCAGCATCACCTGAGGAACAGGATGACGATAAAAGCGAAAACAGCAAGGATAAGAGTGATCAACAAGCCCATGATAGGCTGTAACCCCTGATTCCAACAACAAAAGATTCGGTTTCTCCTTAAAAGCGCAATCTATTCGCAAAAGATGCCTTTCGCGAATAGATTGAAATGGTTTATGGATATCATCTCAGGGATTAACGATTAACCGGCGCGGTTCTCTCAGGCTCGTTTGTTCTTCTCCTCCACCTCCGCGGTTGCGGTTGCGGGTGTCTGGTTGAAGGATTTTATGACCTGCTGGACTTCCATCTTTGCCAGCTCGTCGCAGCGGTTGTTTTCGGGATGGTCTGCATGACCCGGCACCTTATGGAAGCTCACCTCATGCTTGCGCATGGCGATCAGCAGCAGGCGCCACAGATCCTGGTTCTCCACCGGTTTTTTGTCAGCGGTCTTCCAGCCGTTGTTTTGCCATGAGTCAATCCAGCGCTTGTTAAAGGCATCCACCACATAGCTTGAATCCGAATGCACCCGCACCTTGCAGGGCTCCTTCAAAGCACCCAAGGCGCTGATCACAGCAAACAGCTCCATTCGGTTGTTGGTGGTGTGGTGCATGTTGCCGCTGATCTCTTTGGCGTGCTCGCCGTACTTGAGGATGGCAGCCCATCCCCCGGGCCCCGGGTTGCCGGAACAGGCGCCGTCAGTGTAGATATCCACAGTCCGGCGCTGCGTCTGCTGCTGTGTCATCAGGCCTTCCCGCTCACCAGTTCTTTGGTGTCCCGGGCGATGACCAGCTCCTCATTGGTGGGGATCACCAGCAGTTTCACCTGGCTGCCGTCTGCGGATATATCCGCTTCCTTCCCCCGCACCTTGTTCTTCGCCTTGTCAAGCTCAATGCCCATAAAGGCCATGTCACTGAGCACCGCTTCGCGTAGCTCGGCGCTGTTTTCACCGATGCCTGCGGTAAACACGACCACGTCCACACCGCCCATCATGGCCGCGTAGGCGGCGATATATTTTTTGATGCCCCGGGTGAGCATGTTCAGAGCGGTCTTCGCCTGCGGATTGCCTTCCGCAGCGGAGTTTTCAACATCCCGCATGTCGCTGCTCACCCCGCTAACACCCAGAAATCCGCTCTTTTTGTTGAGAATTTCGAGCATTTCATCGATATTGATGCCCTCTGATTTCATGATGAACTGCAGGGCAGCCGGGTCCATGGTGCCGCTGCGGGTGCCCATGAGCACCCCTTCAAGGGGGGTGAGGCCCATGCTGGTATCCACGCTCTTGCCATGGTCCACAGCGCAGATGGAAGATCCATTGCCCAGGTGGCAAGTGACGATGCGCAGGTCGTTTACGTCCTTGCCCAGGAAAGCCGCACCCCGCCTGGCCACGTAGCGATGGCTGGTGCCATGGAAGCCATAGCGCCTGACCCGCAGGCGTGTGTAATAATCATAAGGAATGCCATACAGATAAGCCTGGGGAGGCATGGTCTGATGGAAGGAGGTATCAAACACCGCCACCATGGGTTTGTCGGGCATCACCTTCAGGCATGCCTGGATGCCCATCAGGTTGGCGGGGTTATGCAGCGGCGCCAGAGGGATGTTGTCCTCAATGGCCTTAAGGCAGGCTTCATCAATGAGGGTAGAGGCGGTAAAGGTCTCCCCGCCCTGCACCACCCGGTGTCCCACGGCGCTGATCTCATCCATGCTCTTCAACACCCCATGTTGGGGGTCAGTCAGCGCTTTGATCATCTGCTTGCTGGCTTCAATATGGTCATTCATGGGCAGCTCAACGGTGTACTTGTCCTCCCCCACCGTCTGCTTCAGCTTGCTGCCTGGGATGCCGATGCGCTCGATCAGCCCTTTGACCAAGGTGGATTCATCCGTCATATCAATCACTTGATACTTCAGGGATGAGGAACCAGCGTTGACGATCAGAATTTTCATAACATGCCCTCCAGTATTTTCATCTTTTCTATTATAGCCAATTGAGCCATAAAAATAAAGTCAATTCTGCTGGGATAAGCCTTAAAATGCAGAAGAACCGCATTAAACGGTTCTTCTGCCGCCTTGGCGGAGAGTCAGGGATTTGAACCCTGGTGACGCTATTAACGCCAACACGATTTCCAGTCGTGCGCCTTCGACCACTCAGCCAACTCTCCATACGCCGGCGCGAAAGACAATATATCATAGAATCCCTTGCGCGTCAACGCATTTACTTGACAGGATTTTCACTATCCAGCATAATGCGAGAGGTTATGGGAGGAACAGGATGCGGAAGATTTCAGCGGTTCTGACGGGCAGTCTGGCACAGCGCCGGGGTTTGAAACCCGGCGATACTGTGCTGTCCATCAACGGTGAGCCGCTCCTGGATGAGATTGATTATCAGGCGCTGACCGCAAAAAGACATGTGCGGATGATGGTCAGACGGGCTGACGGTAGCCAGCGTGAGGTGGATTTTGTCAAAGCGGTCGGGCATCCGCTCGGTCTCCAGTTTGAGGATTCGCTGATCTGCAGCCCCAAGACCTGCGGCAACAACTGCCTGTTCTGCTTTGTGGACCAGCTGCCCCCCGGGCTTCGGCAATCCCTGTACCTGAAGGATGATGACTGGCGCCTGAGCCTGCTGACGGGCAACTTTGTCACGCTCACAAACGTTGGAGACCGGGAGTTTTCCCGCATCCTGCGCCGGAAGGCATCGCCTCTGTATATATCCGTGCAGGCCACTGACAGCGCGGTGCGTCAGGCTATGATCCGCCACCCCCATGCCGGCAAGCTGATGGACCGGCTTAATCAGCTTAGGCTGGCAGGCCTGGCCTTTCATTGCCAGATCGTCCTTTGCCCTGGTATCAACGATGGGAAGGTGCTGGAGCAGTCCATCCGTGACCTGATGGCCCTGTCCCCCGCGGCCCTCTCCCTGGCCCTGGTGCCGGTGGGGCTGACCCGATACAGGGATGGCCTTTCCCCCATCCGCGGCTTCACCCGGGACGATGCTGAAAAAGTGCTTGAAGTGACAAAGAAGTATCAAAGAATCGCGCAACAGGAGCTGGGGACGCGTTTTGTGTTCCCAGCGGATGAGCTGATCAGCCTCGCTGGAGAAAAAATCCCCCAGCCAAGCTATTACGAGCATTTTGCGCAGATTGAAAACGGTATCGGGATGTTGAGCCAGTTTGAGGAAGGTTTGCATGAGGCGGCCAGCCAGGACAAGCTGCTGACAGCGCCTGGGACAGAGAAAAACGTGATCCTTCCCTGCGGTACTTCGGTGGCTCCTTATCTGAAGGGCTGGGTTAGCCAATACGCCCCCAAGGGCCTGAAAACGCTGGTGCGGCCCATCACCAACACTTTTTTTGGCGAGACGGTCACAGTGTCCGGCCTCATCTGCGGACAGGATCTGGTGGAGCAGCTAAAGGGGATCCAGGCTGACGCGGTGATCATTGTAGATGAGATGCTCAACAGCGACAACACGCTGTTTCTGGATGATATGACGCCTGATGAGGCGCAGCGTGCCCTGGGCAAGCCCCTGGTGGTGTGCCAGAACCGGGGTGAAGCCTTTTACAAGGCCATGAAAGCCGTGAGCCTGGGCGAGATTAAAGGAGATGTTACCTATGTTTAAACCCCTGGTGGCGATTGTGGGCCGCCCCAATGTGGGAAAATCCACATTCTTTAACGTGATTGCAGGCCAGCGCATCGCCATCGTGAAGGATACCCCCGGGGTCACCCGGGACCGCATCTATGCCGATACCACTTGGAACGGCCGGGATTTCACGCTGATTGATACAGGCGGCATTGATCCCCACAGTGAGGATGTGCTGCTTTCTCAGATGCGCAAACAGGCGGAGATTGCCATTGAGACCGCCGACTTGATCTGCTTTTTTGTCGATGCCAGGACCGGCCTCACCCATCAGGATGAGGAGATCGCCGATATCCTGCGCCGTTCTCACAAACCGGTGCTGCTCATCGCCAACAAGCTGGATCATCAGGGATTGGATGACATCATCTATGAAGGCTATGCCCTGGGCCTGGGTGAGGCGGTGGGCATCTCCAGCACCAACATGCTGGGGCTGGGCGATGTGCTGGATGAGATCGTGGCCCGGCTGCCAGAGGAAGCCAAAGAAACAGAGGGTGAAGACGCAAAAATCATCAACCTGGCCATTGTGGGGCGCCCCAATGTGGGAAAAAGCAGCCTCACCAACCGGCTGTTGGGCGAGGAACGGGTGATGGTGAGTGATATCCCCGGCACCACCCGGGATGCCATTGACACGCGATTTGAGGCCCCGGACGGCACGGTATATAATATCATCGATACCGCGGGCATCAGGCGCAAACGGGCGATTGAGGATGAGAGCGTGGAGCGTTACAGCGTCCTGCGCAGCATTGCCGCCATCAAGCGCTGCGATGTGGCGCTGTTGATCCTGGACGCTCAGGACGGGGTGACGGAGCAGGACATGCGCATTGCTGGGATGATCCGTGAAGAAGGCAAGGCGCTGGTGATCACCATCAACAAATGGGACCTGATCGACAAGGAAACCGGCACCCTGGAAACATTCCAGAAGGATGTGCTGGGGAAACTCGTCTTTGTGGATTATGCGCCGGTGTTGTTTATCTCCGCCCTGTCAGGCAAGCGCGTGCAGCTGGTCTGGGAGGAGATCTCCCGCGTCTACGCCCAGGCCACCAAGCATGTGCCCACAGGGGCGCTGAACGATGTGCTGGGAGACGCGCAGATCGCTGTTCAGCCGCCCATGACAGGGGGCCGGCGGCTTAAAATCTTCTACGCCACCCAGCAGGGCACACTCCCCCCCAGCTTTATCTTCTTTGTCAATGATGAAAAACTGATGCACTTTGCCTACGAACGGTATCTTGAAAACAAACTGCGCCAAGCCTTTGATTTTACAGGCACGCCCATCCGGTTTATTCTCCGGGAAAGGGACAAAGGTGAACTGACATGATCATCCTTGGATACATCGCCGCGTCGGTCCTCGCGTATTTCCTGGGCAGCATCTCTCCCGGCATCATCATCTCATCGCATTTTGGCACCGATATCCGCAAACAAGGCAGCAAAAGCACCGGCGCCACCAACATGACCCGGGTGATGGGGCTGCGCTTTGGTCTGCTCACCTTTATAGGCGATTTTTTGAAAGCCGCCGTGGCCGTGATGATTGGGCGGCTGATCGCCGGTGATCCGGGGGCGCTGCTGGCCGGGCTGTCTGTGGTGATCGGGCACAACTGGCCCGCGTTTTACCAGTTCAAAGGTGGCAAAGGCATTGCCTGCTCCGTGGCGGTGTTGCTGTTCATCTGCCCCGTCCAGGGGCTGATCGGCTCCATCGCCGGGATTGCGGTGATAGCCCTCACCCGCTATGTGTCCCTGGGCAGCCTCAGTGTGCTTCTGGTCTCGGCGGTCCTCATTGTGATCATGAAGCCTTTTTGGCCGGTGGGCCTTTGGGCGCTCATGCTGTTGGCGCTGGGCGTCTATCAGCACCGGACCAATATCAGCCGGCTGCTCAGTGGAAAAGAGAATAAACTGGATCTGAAACCCGCCAAGAAAAGCAACTGAACTTTATACTTCATCCGCATTCTGCGCGGCCACCCAAGCAGGCAGGTCAAAATCCGCCAGGGAGTCCGCGCTGATGGCTGCCCCCGGATGCCGCCTGGCCGCACCCAACCCCAGGCATGGCATGCCTGCGTTCAGGGCGGCTTCTACACCGGCTTCCGCGTCCTCCACCACCAGGCACTGTGTAGGTGCCACGCCCAGCATATCAGCCGCCAGCAGGAACACATCCGGGTCAGGTTTGCTGCGCTTGATGCCGTTGCCGTCGGCTATCGCGTCAAAAAGCTCCGTGATTCCCAGCCTCTCAAGAATTTTAGGCGCGTTCTTGCTGGATGAGCCGATGGCGGTTTTAATGCCCATGCCGCGCAGCTTTGTAACCGCGTTATAGGCGCCCGGCAACAGGTCGTTGGCGCTGATGCTTTCTATAAGCGCCACATACAAGTCATTCTTGTACGCGGCCAGACTTTGCTTTTCATGGTCGGTATAGGCTCGGTCCGCCTTTTCCAGCACGATGTCAAGGCTTTCCATCCGGCTCACCCCGCGCAGGCGCTCATTATCCTGACGGCTGAAGGGGATGCCCTCCCGCTCAGCCAGCGCACGCCAGGCCTGATAATGGCATTCGTCCGTGGAAACAATGACGCCATCCAGGTCAAAAATCACCGCTTGTATCAAGGCACACCTCCAATTAGTCAAAGGAAAGAGAAAAAGTCCACCTGGTTGGAGTCACTCAGCCCGCTCAAGGCGCCGGTATCCCGCAGCATATCGATCACCGCAGTGCTGAGTTTCGCCCGGGCTTTCAAGTCTTCTACAGAAATGAAGGGCTCCTCCCGCGCTGCCACCAGGTTCTGGGCGGCTGCGATGCCAAAACCCGGCAGGGAAGTGAAGGGACAGCGCAGGCCGTTTTCCTCGATCAAAAACTGGGTTTCATGGCTTTTATACAGGTCAACGTTCAGGAAATGGAAGCCGCGCAGCCCCATCTCATATACCATTTCCATGACGACGATTTCATCCTTGTTCTTTTCAGACAGATCCCGCTGGTCAGTGGCCTTCAGCGACTCAAGCTCTTTTAATACATACTCCGCCGGCTTTGTCATGTTCAGGGCGTTGAACCCCCCTCCCCGGATGGAGAAATACGCCGCGTAGTATACCAGGGGATGGTATACCTTGAACCAGCCCACCCGCAGCGCCATGGTGACATAGGCCACCGCATGACCTTTGGGGAACATGTAGGCGATTTTTTTGCAGCTCTCAATGAACCAGTCCTGCACCTGATGCTCCCGCATGATCTGCTCCATCTCAGGGGTCAGGCCCTTGCCCTTGCGCACATTTTCCATAATATCAAAGGCGACCTTGGCCGGCAGTCCCTTGTCCATCAGTGCCAGCATGATGTCATCCCGGGTGCAGATGCACTCCTTGAGCGTCGCGGTTTTATTCAGGATCAGGTCCCGGGCATTGCCGCTCCACACATCGGTGCCGTGGGAGAGGCCGGAGATGCGGATCAGATCCGCCGTGCTCTGGGGCTGGGTGTCATCCAGAATGCCCCGCACAAATGGCGTGCCAAACTCAGGGATGCCCAGTGTTCCCGTGGTGCAATCAAGCTGTTCCCGGCTAAGCCCCAGGGCCTCAGGCGAGGTGAAAAGGCTCAACACCTGCGCGTCATCCAGCGGAATATCCTGGTGCCTCACCCCGGCCAGCCCTTCCATCATGCGGATCATGGTGGGGTCATCATGCCCCAGCACGTCCACCTTGACCAGGATATCGTGCATGGAGCGGAAATCAAAATGGGTGGTGATGGGCTTCTTGTCGTCATTGGCAGGGTACTGAACCGCGGTGAACTGGTTGATCTCATACCCCTTGGGCAGGATCACCATGCCGCCGGGATGCTGGCCTGTGGTGCGTTTTACGCCGATGCAGCCCATGGCCAGCCTGGTTTTTTCCGCGCTTGAAACGCTCAGGCCCCTGTTCTCCAGGTACTTCAACACATAGCCGTAAGCGGTCTTCTCCTGCAGGGTGCCGATGGTGCCGGCGCGGAACACATAGCCCTTGCCGAACAGCTCCTCCACATAGCCATGGGCGTTTGCCTGATACTCCCCGCAGAAGTTCAGGTCAATATCCGGCACCTTGTCCCCTTTGAACCCCAGAAACACCTCAAAGGGAATATCAAAGCCATCCTTGATCAGAGGCTGCCCGCAGTCCGGGCAGTTTTTATCCGGCAGGTCAATGCCAACCTGATGCTCTTCCTTGTTCACAGCAAAATCCACCGTCCGGCAATGCCCGCAGCGGTAGTGGGGTGGCAAGGGGTTTACCTCGGTGATGCCGCACATGGTGGCCACAAAGGAGGAACCAACGGATCCCCGGCTACCCACCATGTAACCGTCGTCCAGGGATTTTGAAACCAGCTTGTTGGCGATGTGGTACAGGGTGGAATAGCCATACCCGATGATGGCCTTGAGCTCCTTGTCCATCCGCTCCTGGATGAGGGCGGGCAATTGATCCCCATAAAGGGCATGCGCCCTTTCCTCTGTCATCCGGCGGATATCCTCGGGCGCTGTATCCCACACCGGAGCAAAGGTGGTCTTGTTCTCAGGATGCCTGGGATATAGCGTGATCTCCCCTATTTCGTCCGCGATCTTCCCGGGGTTTTCCACCACGATCTCCCGCGCCTTCTCCTCACCCAGCCATGCGAAGTCGCTGAGCATCTCCTCCGTGGTTTTGAAGAACAGGGGCGGCTGGTCATCGCTGTATTTCGCTTCTGCGTCAATGCTGTTTTT
The DNA here is from genome assembly GCA_002411105.1 of Christensenella sp. UBA5327. Classification (GTDB taxonomy): domain Bacteria; phylum Bacillota; class Clostridia; order Christensenellales; family Aristaeellaceae; genus UBA6115. The sequence continues at coordinate 8,698 of DHQX01000036.1, forward strand.
GATGATGGTGCGGAAGATGGCGTCCTCCGGATCCAAAAAATGGGCATCGCCAGTGGCGGTGACGGGGAGGTTCAGCCTCTCCCCCAGTTCTACCAGGGTTTGATTCACCTGGCGCACCTGGCTCAACTCGGTCAGTTGCCCTCTGATCACCAGCATCTGGCTGTTCTCTTCCGGTTGCACCTCGATAAAGTCATAAAACCGGGCGATTTCCTCCAGTTCCTCAGCAGGTCTGCGCTCCAGCACCGCCTGGAACAACTCCCCTTTATAGCAGGAGGTGCCAAGCATCAGGCCCTCCCGGTGCTTTTCAATCAGCGCCCTGGGGATGGTGGGATGGTGGTGGAAGTAATTCAGGTGAGACTCAGACACCAGCCGGTTCAGGTTTTGAAGCCCCAGCTGGCTTTTGGCCAGAATAGTCACCGGATACTGGGTGGTGCGGCTGTAGCCTGTTACGCAGACGTTCAGGTCATTTAAGGTATGCGCTCCCTTCCCTTGGACGTCTTCCAGCATCCGGGCAAGGCACTGGGCAGTGGCCATGGCATCATGCACGGCGCGGTGCGCGTTCTTGAGCGTCACCCCCAGGAACTTGCACAGCGCTGAGAGCCGGTAGCTCCTCATCTGCGGATACAGCCGCTGGGCAAAGGCCAGGGTATCGATCTGTGCCAGGTCGAAGCTTTTCCCCAGACGGCCAAGCTCCGCGCGCAGAAATCCCATGTCAAACTTCGCGTTATGGGCGGCCAGGGGGCTTTCACCCACAAAAGCCATCAGCCCCTCCAGGGCGGTGTCGGCCTTGGGGGCGTCCATGAGCATGGCATCCTTGATACCGGTGATATTGATAATCTCCTGGCTCAGCGGCACCCCGGGGTTGACCAAGGTGGAATAGGTGTCCACAATCTGCCCCTTGGTGAGCTTTACCGCACCGATCTCAATGATCCGGTCCCCATGGGGATTGAGCCCTGTGGTTTCAAAGTCCAGCACGATGATGGGCTCTTCCAGCCTCGCATCACAGGGGGACTGGATGATGCCGGTGTCGTCCACCATCATGCCGATCATGCCGGGGATCAGCTTGACCTTATGCCTTTTGGCCACGGCAAAGGCCTCTGGAAAGGCTTGCACCACCCCCTCGTCGGTGATGGCGATGGCGGGGTGGCCAAAGTCTGCCGCGCGTTTGATCAGATCAGCCGCAGACACCACACCGTCCATAAAGCTCATGTTGGTGTGAGCATGCAGCTCCACCCGCTTTTCCACAGCCTGGTCGCTGCGTTTTTCCAGCTCATGGTCCCCTATGTCCTGCGCCATGATCACCAGCGCCCGGTCAAAGCTGTCCATCTGGCAAAAGCCGCGCACCTTCAGGCCTGTGCCGGGCTTCACCCGGCTGATCACCTCATCCATCTTCTGCTTTTCTTTTTCAGGGTCTTGAAAGGCATCCCCCCGGAAGCCATTGGGGCGGGTGCCGAGGAAAACCTTGCAGAGGATGCTGTCGGTGAAATCGGTCAGCACAAAGGTGAGAAGCGTGGCATTGCCGTTCTGGATGGGCCGGGTATTGACATCGATGACCTTGCCGGCCACCGTCACCTTGCCGGAGACCTCGGTCAAGCCCTTGATGGGCACTGGCTGGGTGGCGATGGCGCTGCCCAGGATCTTTTTGTTTTTCTTTCTCTCTCTGGGTTTGGGCTGCGCAGGCGGCTGTTCGGTTTCCATTTCCTCTGCCCTCAGGGATAGCAGTGCCTCTTCCTCCGCCCGCAAACGCTCCATGCGCTCCATGCGCCTTTCCAGATCCTTGGCCAGGCGTAGGTGGATGGGCGGCGTGATCTGAAACACATCGTCAATCATCACGCCCAGCTTTTGCTGTACCTGTTTGGTGGTCATATACTCCATGGCCAGCTCGTCCGGCACCTCCAGTATCAGGCTGCCGGCCTCGCCTTTCCATTTCAGGCCCTTCACCCAGGGTGAGATGCCCGGCAGCTGATTTTGCAGCATGTGGTCAAACACCTGGGCATATTGCGCGGGATCCGCGAGAAAACCTTCGGCCAGGGAAGGCGAGGCCACCCGCAGCGCCGCCCGCAGCTTGGGAAAGGCGTTTTGCAGTATGCCCTTGATGACGCCGTAGGATGCTCGTTCCACCAATACATCCGCATGAAAAAAGAACACCGCGCGGTTTTTTGTGTCATCATACTGGACAAGGTTGATGCGCAGCTTGTCTTTTAGCTCCGGGAGTTGTTTATAAATGGCTTCAAAGAGCGCTTCCATGGTCATTTAATCTATCTTTTCTTTCTGTTCTGCCACATAATCGTCAATCAGTTGTATCAGCGCTTCCTCAGGGTCACCGGTCACCTTTTTGACAAAATCGCCCTTGAGGTACAGCGCACTGCTGCCCTCGCCGCCGCACAGTGCGATATCGGCGTCCTGGGCTTCTCCGGGGCCGTTCACCACGCAGCCCATCACGGCGACCTTGATGTCAGCCTTGATATGCTGTGTGCGCGCCTCGACGGATTTTGCCAGGGCCTCTATGTCCACGCGCGTGCGCCCACAGGTGGGGCAGGCAATGATCTCAACACCGCCCACAAGCCCCAGCGCGCGCAGAATGTCCCTGGCGGCCTTGGCCTCCGGAATGGGAGAGCCGGTGAGGGACACCCGCAGGGTGTCACCAATTCCGTCAAGCAGCAAGGCGCCAATGCCAATGGCGGACTTAATGGTGCCCTGCCCCGGCAGGCCCGCCTCGGTCACCCCCAGGTGCAGCGGGTAATCAAAAGTGCGGGCGGCCAGGCGGTATGCCGCCACAGTGAGCCTGACGTCTGAGGCTTTGAGGGATACAACGATGTCCTCAAACCCTTCCCTCTCAAGCAGCCTGATGTGCATAAGCGCGCTGTCAACCAAGCCCTGGGCGGTGACCCCCTGGTCCCTGGCCCGGATCTCCTTGGGCACAGAGCCTGAATTGACCCCCACCCGGATGGGGATGCGGTGTGCCCTGGCTGCATCCACCACCTGGCGGATGTCCACCTCATTTTTCAGGTTGCCGGGGTTGATGCGCAGCTTGCTGATGCCCCCTTCGGCGGAAAGGATGGCCAGCCGGTGGTCAAAGTGGATGTCAGCCACCAGCGGCACGGGGCTGGCGTCAACCAGCGCCCGCACATTGTTTGCCGCTGCCTCATCAAACACCGATACCCGCACCAGATCGCACCCGGCGCTTGCCAGCTGCGTGATTTGCTGGCTGGTTGCCGCCAGATCCCGGGTGTCGGTGTTGGTCATGGACTGGATGCTGACAGGGGCACCCCCACCGATGGTGAGGTGGCCCGCTTTCACTGCTTTTCGCATATCATTTCCCTTAAAGCAGGCGCACGATGTCCCGGAAGGTGATCCAGATCATCAGCCCAAACAGCAGCACCATGCCCACAGCGTGGACATAGCCCTCCTTCTCAATGGGCTTTCCCCGGATGGCCTCCACGATCAAAAACAGGATCCGGCTGCCGTCAAGGCCCGGGATGATCAGGAGGTTCATCAGCCCCAGGTTGATGGAGATCACTGCCATCAGGTAGAGATAGCCCTGCAGCTGGGACTGCCGTGTCTCTTCCACAATGAGCTTGGTGATGCCCACAATGCCGGACAACTCACCAATGCCCTGGCCGCGGGTGACCAGGTTTTTAAGCGCTGTGATGATGGCGGCACCGGCATTATAGCAAAGGGCGGCTGAAGCCCTCAGCACATCCCCCACGCTGCCGGGCGCCCAGACAGCCGGTGTGTTGGCCAGGGCGTTGATGCCGATCATGTAGCGCCGCTCCACGCTGTCAAACAGGGGTTTTACCGTGAGGACATGCTCCTCTTTCCGCCCATCCTTTTCACGCAGGATGGTGAAGTCCAGGGTTTCTGCCCCTTTTCCGGTTTCCTGGGCGATCATGGGCAGCAAGTTGTCGGTGACAAGGTGCCCGTTAACCGCTGTGATCTGGTCTCCGGCCAGCATGCCGGCGGCCATGGCGGGGCTGTCCTGGTTCACCGCTTCCACCACTGTGACGGTGGGGCCGGCAGGGGTGGGCACGCCGCTGATGGCGTAAAACATCGCCGCCACCAGAAAGGCCAGAATGAAGTTCATCACCGGGCCCATGAGGATGGTGAGCAGGCGCTTCCAAATGCCCTGTTTGCCAAAGGCCCTGGGGTCGCTCTTGCTCTCCCCGGTCACATCATCCTCACCATAAAAGGCGCAGTAGCCTCCCAGGGGGATCGCCCGGAGGAAGAACAGGGTGTCATGCTTTTTTCGCTTCCATTTGAGCAGTTGGGGACCAAAGCCGATGGAAAACTCCCGCACGGGAATTTTGAACAGCCGGGCGGCGAAGAAGTGCCCGGCCTCGTGCACGGTGATCATCACACCAAACATCAAAACGGCGGCCAATATATAGAAAATGGTCATATACCCTCCCTGGAGAACTGTTTCATGATCCTGGCGCTCACTTCCCGCGCCCGCCGATCCGCTTCCAGCACCTCTTCAAGGCTACCGGCCGGGAGCGGGCCGATGGCAGAAAGAGTCTCCGCCACCACCTGCGCGATCTGGCCAAAGCGGATGGTATGATGAAGATACCCATTTACCGCTTCCTCATTAGCGCCATTTAATACACAGCAGGCAGCACCGCCTGCCTTGAGCGCCTCATAGGCCAGCTTTAACGCGGGGAAACGCGCCATGTCCGGCTTTTCAAACTGAAGGGACGCCAGCGTTTCAAGGGCCATGGGTTGGGTGTTTGTCTCGATGCGCTCAGGATAGGCCATGGCAAAAGCGATGGGCACCCGCATGTCAGGCATCCCCATCTGAGCTAGGACAGCGCCGTCTTTGAACGTCACCATGGAGTGTACGATGCTCTGGGGATGGATCAGCACCTTGATTTGATGCGGCTGCGCTTCAAAGAGCCATCTGGCCTCGATAATCTCCAGGGCCTTGTTGAACATGGAGGCAGAGTCGATGGTGATCTTCTGCCCCATCTTCCAGGTGGGGTGGCTGAGCGCCTCATCAAGGGTGGCCTTCTCCATCCGCTCCCTGGGCCAGTTCCTGAACGGCCCGCCGGAGGCTGTGAGGGTGATATGATCAAAAGGATTGCCCTTGGCAGCCATCAGGCATTGGTAGATGGCGCTGTGCTCGCTGTCAACCGGCAGGAGCGCGGGGGCCTGGGCATCCTGGGGGCAAAGATCCATCACCAGCTGCCCGCCTGTCACCAGCGCTTCCTTGTTGGCCAGCAGCACCCGTTTGCCGGTTTTCCTGGCCCCCAGCACGCTGCCGAGGCCCACCATCCCGACAACCGACACCAGCACATCATCACAGGACAGCTGAGATGAAGCCACATCAAGGGCTTCAGCACCAAAATACCACTGACAAAAACTGGTTTCTCCCGGAGGTGTAATGGTTTTTCCAGTGAGCCCCGCCATCTGGGGGCGGTATCTCTTCACCTGCTCAATGAGCAGCTGGTCATTGCTGTGGGCGGTCAGCCCCACCACGCGGAAGCGGTGCGGGTGGCGGTCCACAATCTCCAGCGCCTGTCTGCCGATGGAGCCAGTAGAGCCCAGGATGACAATATCCCGCACTAACGTATTCTTCACAGCAGTGCCTGGTAGAGATAGATCAACACAGACACAAACAGAATGCTGTCAAGCCGGTCCATCATGCCGCCGTGGCCGGGGAATATATGGCCAAAGTCCTTGATCCGGCAGTGCCGTTTGACGATGGAGGCAAAAAGGTCGCCTATCTGCCCCACCAGCCCCCCCAGCAGGCCCAGAATCAGGAAGTGATAAAATGGCAGGCCGTGGTTTGAGATGGCCGAGGCGATCAAAAACACCGCCACCGCAGTGATGATGCTGCCAATGAGTCCCGCGACAGCGCCCTCCACAGTTTTCTTGGGGCTGATCTCAGGCACCAGCTTGACCCGGCCAAACCGGACACCGCCAAAATAGGCGAAGGAATCCCCCACCACGGGGATTAAAAAGGCAAGGCTCAAAAAAATCCGTTTCTCGGCCACGGGCACGATCCTGGCAAGCCCCAGCATGCACATGCCTGGCAGCACGATTGAAAAAAGCGGCAGCAGCGACATCAGCAGGTCTTCAAGCTTGGGCTCATTCCGAAAAATCACACCCACGCCCACGGTCATCATGGTGAACATGACCAGCATCATCAACACCAGCATCCCTGCCAGCTCAGTCAGCAGCATAAAGCCGGGGATGGCGATGATGAGGGCCACCCAGCTGGGCCAGGCCACCGGGCGGTGACCGGCCTGGTAAAGGGCGTGAAACTCCTCATACATGGCGACGCATACGCTGGCCACCCACAGCAGGGCAAACACCCAGCCCCCAAAATAAAGGGCGATAAAAAGCAGGGCCAATAGGCCAATGCCTGTCAGGATGCGGGTTGTCAAGAGTCCCTACCTCCCCCCAAAACGGCGCTGGCGCCCAGAAAAATCCCTGAGCACCTGCCGGTAGTCCTCCACCGTGAAATCAGGCCACAGTTTTTGGATGAAGCACAGCTCCGCATAGGCGCTTTGATAGAGGAGGAAGTTGCTCAGACGCTGCTCGCCGCTGGTGCGGATCACCAGATCCACTTCAGGCTGCCCCGCTGTGTAGAGGGCGCTTTCGATATCCTTCAGCGTCACCGCTGAGGCTGATACCGCCCCCTCCTCCATCCGCCCCATCAGCGTCTTCACTGCGCGCAGCAGCTCATCCCGGGCGCCATAGTTGATGGCGATGTTCAGCTGAAGGCCGGTGTTGTCCCGTGTGCGGTTTTCAGCCATCAGCACAGCCTCCCTCGCATCATGGGGAAGCCCCTCCTTGCCGCCCAGGATGCGGATGCGCACCCGGTTGGCGTGAAGCTCATCAATCTCCTTGTGAAAAAACTCCACGATCAGCTGCATCAACGCCCTCACCTCCAGGGCGGGCCGCTGCCAGTTCTCCGTGGAAAAGGCATACAGGCTCAACACCTGGATGCCAATGTCGCTGCTGAAACGGATAATCTCCCGCAGCGTCTCCACGCCCTGCCGGTGTCCCATGGCCACCGAAACGGCGTGCTGCTTTGCCCAGCGCCCATTGCCGTCCATGATAACGGCCACATGGCGGGGCAGGTGTGCTATTTGCATGTGATTTCCTTCTCCCCCGGCTCGCCATCCCGGAAATAGGCCGCAATCAGCCTGTTCCCTTGGAGGGATACCACCCGAAGGGTTCTGCCAGCCGCGTCAAAGGCGGGGCTGGGCGGCGTGGTGATAGACACCAGGGGCTCAAGGCCTTTTTGCATCAACATCGCCACCGCATCTGTCACCGGCAGCCCAATCAAGTCAAGGCTCGTCAAACAGACAGGATCTCTTTCTCTTTTTCCTGGCCCATCTGGTCGATATCAGCGATGGCGCTGTCGGTGGCCTTTTGCATCTCACCCTCGGCCCGGCGCTGGTCATCCTCGGTGATTTCGCTTTTCTTTTCCATCTTCTTGAACTGCTCCATGGCATCCCGGCGGATGGCGCGGATAGCCACCTTGGCTTCCTCAGCAGACTTCCAGACCACCTTGGTGAGCTCTTTCCGGCGCTCCTCGGTGAGCTCCGGCACGATCAGGCGGATCACCTTGCCGTCGTTGGCCGGGTTCATGCCCAGATCGCTCTTTTGAATCGCCTTCTCAACCATGGGGATGGCCTTCTGATCCCACACGGAGATGGTGAGCACCCGGGGCTCGGGTGACATGATATTGGCCATCTGGTTAAGCGGCGTTTGGGTGCCGTAATAGTCCACCGTAATCCGATCCAACAGCTTGGGATTGGCCCGTCCCGCGCGCAGGGATGATAGTTCCTGGCGATAGACTTCCTTGGTTTTTTCCATTTTGTCGGCGGCTAAATCAATCACACTTTGATACATTGTTGAGACCTCCTGTTTTCCTCGTCCTATTGTACCTATTTATACCCATTAAATCAACACAAGAGGGCTTTTATAGGCTGATGCTGTCAAAATAATCATGGTCCACGGAGATGATGCAGCGGTAACGCGGATCGAGGCTGCTGGCAAAGGCAGAGATCTCCGCTACGATCTCATCATCCGGCTTCTTCGCGTCAACCGGCACCGTGATGTCAAAGATCAATTTCATGAGATATTTCCCCGGCACCACACGGAAATCGTGCATGGAAAGCGGCGGGTCAAGGCTCGTGAGATATTCAGAGATGAGCTTCCCCGGGCTGTCCGCCCCTCCCTCATCCTCCACCACCGGATCCATGTGGATGTTGATAGGCAGGTGCAGCCGGTCCATGATCTCCCGCTCCGCCAGGTCGATCACCTCGTGGATCTCAAGCAGGTCCTCTTTTGCATCTATCTCCGCGTGCACCGAGGCAAAAGCGCGGCCGGGACCATAATCATGCAGCACAAAATCGTGGATGCCCTTGATCTGGGGATGGGACAGCAAAATGCTGATCGCCTCGCTGCCCAGCTGTTTGTCCGGCTTCCCGCCGATCAGGCGGTTTACGGTATCCAGCATGATCTTGATCCCGCTCCAGATGATGATCCCGGCCACAGCCAGCCCCAGATAGCCATCAATGAGGATGCCAAGGAAATGGGACAGCAAGAGGCCGATGATGATCACCGTGGTGGTGATCATGTCATTGAGGCTGTCCTGGGCGGAAGCAAGCAGGGTGTCAATGCCGTGGGCTTTCCCATATTTTCTGTAATAATAGTAGAGAAAACCCTTGATCGGGATGCTGGCAGCCGTGATGATCAACACCGTCCGGCTAAAAATCGGCGCCTGGGGGGATCTGATGGCCCCGAGGCTTGTGCGCAGCAGGTCGATGCCGATATAGAGGATGAGCACAGAAATGGCCAGGGAGCCGATATACTCCATCCGCCCATGGCCAAAGGGATGCTCCTTGTCCCGGGGTTTCCGGGCCATCCACATGGAAAAAAAGGAAACCAACACCGTCCCGGTATCGGAGAGGTTGTTAAACCCGTCAGCCATCACGGATACTGAATGAGCGGTGATGCCCACGATGATCTTGCTGGCCGCCAGCAGGATGTTTGCCGCAAGGCCAATAACAGTCGCGCGCAGGGAAGCCTGCGCGCGCTTTTTCTGGTCGATGTTATTGGGGAGGGTACTCACTTCAGTCCTGGTGCGTGATGCACTTTGTGGGGCATACCTTGACGCACTCGCCGCAAAGCGTGCACTTTTCCGGGTCAATGATAGCGCAGTTATCAATGACATGGATGGCGTCGTAGTTGCATGCCTTTTCACAGCGCCTGCAGGCGATGCATGCCTTGGAACAGGCCGCCCTGGCGTCTTTCGCACTTGCCTGATTCAGGCACCTGACGGTCACCTTGGCTTCCCGCGGCAGCAGTTTGATCAGCGTGCGGGGGCACTCTTTCACACACATGCCGCAGGAGGTGCACTTCTCTTCATCGATCACGACGATGCCGTTTTCAATTTTCATGGCATCAAACATGCAGACCTTGACACAGTCGCCATATCCAATGCAGCCCCAGGCACAGGCGGTGGGGCCGCCTGCCAGCTGGTTGGCCAGGTGACAGGACTGGGGGCCCTGATACTCATAGCGCATGTTCACAACGCCAGTTTCACCCTGGCACAGGAGGCGCGCCACCGTGGGCGCGATGTCGCCCACGGCCTGGCCCATGATCTCAGCCAGCGCCTCAGCGGTTTTCTTGCCGCCGGGGGTACAGGCGGTGATGGACGCTTCGCCCGACACCACAGCCTGGGCATAGGCATCGCAGCCAGCGTAACCGCAGGCACCGCAGTTGGCG
>DHQX01000036.1:18551-88819 GCA_002411105.1 Christensenella sp. UBA5327
GCAGGCACCGCAGTTGGCGCCGGCCACGGCCTCCCTGACCCTGGCCACGCGCTCGTCAACGGGCACCGCAAAGTTCTTGTCCGCAAAGGTGAGAATCAGGCCAAACAGAATGCCCAACCCGCCCAGCACTGCCGCTGCGTAGAGGATTGCTGTTGTATTCATCATCGCCCCTCCTTACTTCACAAGGCCCGTGAACCCCAGGAAGGCCACGGACATCAGGCCGGCAATCACCAGGCTAATGGGAAAGCCCTTGAAGGATTCCGGGATATTGGAAGACTCCAGCCGCTCACGGGCGCCCGCCATCAGAACGATGGCCAGCAGGAAGCCCAGGGCGCCAAAGATGCCGTTGAGGACCGACCAGAGCATGTTGTAATTTTCCGTGATGTTCAGCAGCGTCACGCCCAGCACGGCACAGTTGGTGGTGATCAGGGGCAGGTAAATGCCCAGTGCGCTGTAGAGGGCGGGGATGGATTTCTTGATGAACATCTCCACAAACTGCACCAGCGCAGCGATCACCAGGATGAAGGAAATGGTATTGAGGTATTGCAGGTTAAAGGGTACCAGCAAGAAATGATAGACCGTATAAGTAATCAGCGATGCCAGGCCCATCACGAAGGTGACGGCGATGCCCATGCCAGCGGCGGTCTCCACCTTGCTGGACACCCCCAGGAAGGGGCAACAGCCCAGGTATCGGGAGAAAATAAAGTTGTTGCTGAGCACACAGTTCACCATGAACAGCAGGAAATTAACCAGCGTGAACTCCATCATGCCTCAGCCCCTTTCCCGGCGGAACGTTTGCCGATTTTGTTGACAATGCTGTTGACGATCCCAAGGATCAGCCCGAAGATGATGAAGCCGCCCGGCGCCATGATGGCCAGCAGCATCGGCTGGAAGCTGGCGCCCAGGACATCAATGCCAATGACAGAGCCGTTGCCCAGAATCTCACGCACCACACCGATGATGATCAGCGCCAGGGTGAAGCCTGCTCCCATGCCCAGGCCATCAGCTGCCGAGTGCAGCACGCTGTTCTTGCTGGCAAAGGCCTCTGCCCGGGCCAGGATGATGCAGTTCACCACGATCAGCGGGATGAACAGCCCCAGCGCCTCATACAGGGAGGGAACAAAGGCCTGGATGAGCATCTGCACGATGGTCACAAAGGTGGAGATAACCACGATGAAGGCCGGGATACGCACCTTGTCGGGGATGAAATTGCGCAACATTGAAATCACGATGTTGCTGCCCAGCAGCACAAAGGTCGCTGCCGCGCCCATCCCAAGGCCATTGATGGCATTGGTGGTGGAAGCCAAGGTGGGACATACGCCCAACACCAGGCGGAAAACCGGGTTTTCATTGAGCACGCCGTTGATAAACACGCCGCGCATTGTTGTCTTTTCGTTACGCATGTTTTTTCACCATCCCATATACGCGTCTGTGGGTCCAGCGGTCGATGAGGGGGGTCAGGATGTTCATGATCAGGATCGCAAAGGTGACGCCTTCAGGATAGCTGCCGAACTTTCGGATGACCACCACGATGACGCCGCAGCCAATGCCGAAGATGATGTGCCCGATGTTCAGCATGGGGTTGGTCACATAGTCAGTGGCCATGAACACCGCACCAAAGAGCACACCGCCAGAGAGGATGGCGATGAGGGGATCACTGCCCAGAATCCAGGAAAGCAGCGCCACCGTGCCAACAAAGCACACCGGAATATGCCAGGAAATCGTGCCCACAAACAGCAGATACAGGAAGCCGATGATGATCGCCAGCTTGCACACCTCGCCGATGGCGCCGGGGATATTGCCGATGAGCAGGTCATAGGTGCTGTATGCACTGGGGCGGATGAGGGCCGTGGCGGCCGACACCGCGTCAGCGCTCGCCTCAACGCTGGTGTTGCCCAGCACCCTCACCGGCAGCGTGTATACGCTCATCAATGCCGGCCAGGATACCAGCATCACGCCGCGCGCCAGCAGCGCCGGATTCATAAAGTTCTGGCCCAGGCCGCCAAAAAGCTGCTTGACCAGCATGATGGCCAGGAAGCTGCCGATGGCCGGAAGCCACAGCGGAACCTCGGGCGGCATGTTCAGCCCCAGGATGAGGCCTGTGACCACCGCCGACAGATCGCTGACACGCACCGGCTTTTTTGCCAGCTTCTGCCAGATGAACTCGGCCAGCACCGCCGAAATGACGGAGATGGCCAGCACCCAGGCTGCCCGGATGCCAAAAAGGTATACACCGGCCGCTGTGGTGGGAATGAGAGCGATAATCACATCCAGCATCAGGGTCTGGGTGCTCTCACGCGCCACAAAATGCGGTCCGGCGGACAAACGCAGGTTCATGCCTTAAATCCTCCTCGCTGCGATTTTATCTTTGGCTTCTTTAAAGGGGAACTTGATCTTCGCCGGACACACATACCCGCAGCTGCCACAGAGGATGCAGTCCATCATGTTGTTCTTTTTGGCTTCCTCCAGGTTACCCGCCTCGCATAGCTCGTTAAGCCGCATGGGATTTAGCATGATGGGGCATGCAGCCACACAGCGCCCGCAACGGATGCAGGGGGTTGCGTCCTTGAGGACGGCGTCTTTCTTGTTCACCACCACCAGGCAGTTGTTGGCCTTGGTGACGTTTACAGTATCATCCGGCAGCGCAACACCGGTCATGCTGCCGCCAAAAAACATCTTGCCGGGCTCCTCTGTGGTGCCGCCGCAGGCAGCGATGACCTCACTGACTGGCGTGCCAACCCGCAGCAGGAGGTTGGAAGGCTCTTTCACGCAGCCGGTGACCGTGGTGATGCGCTCTATGAGGGGCTTGCCTTGCGTTACCGCGTCAGCGATGGCAGCGGCGGTTGCTACATTGAGCACCACCACCCTGGCATGCATGGGCAGCCCGCCCGAGGGCACCTCCCGGCCGGTGACCGCGTGGATCAGCTGTTTTTCACCGCCCTGGGGGTATTTGGTTTTCAGCAGCGCCACCGACACTCCCTCGCGTGCGGAAGCAGCCTTGGTGATGGCCTCATACGCATTCCGCTTATTCTCTTCAATGGCGATGATGCCCTTTGCCACCTTCATGGCCCGCATGGCAGCCCTCAGGCCGTCCACCACCTGCTCTGGCTGCTCCAGCATCAGCCGGTGATCGGCGGTGATGAAGGTCTCACACTCAGAGCCGTTCAGGATGATGGTGTCGACCGTCTGCCCTTCGGGCAGGGTCATCTTGGCATGGGTGGGAAAGCAGGCGCCCCCCATGCCGCAGATGCCGGCGCTGCGCACCGCGGGAATGATCTGGTCAGCCGGCGCTGTCTCCACACTGCCCAGACCGGCATGCTCCACCCAGGTATCAGCTCCGTCGTTTTTGATGCAGACACAGGTGCTGGGCTTATCATGGAGCAGCTGCTTCTGAACAACGCCCGTCACCTCACCTGAAACGCTGGCATGCACCGGGATGCCCTTGGGCCCCACCGCCTCTGCGATCACCTGGCCCACCAGCACCATATCACCCTTTTTAACAACCGGGGTGCTGGGCGCGCCCAGGTGCTGATCCAGGGGAATGCATACCTCCTCGGGCATGTAGGCTCTGATGCCCTTGTCCTTGGTCGCATGTTTGCCCTCGTGTATTTCCTTCAGCGGATGGATGCCGCCCTTAAAACTCAGTCTTGCCAAATGCTTTTCCCGCCTTTCTAAGCTCTTCCGCCGAATTATTTGCTGAACTGTTCAAATGCTTCATTGATCGCATCAACCACAGCCTGGCTGGTCACCGTGGCTCCGGTGAGGGCATCAATGGTGGAGGCGGTCGCTTCTTCATCCGCCTTGCGCAGGGCCAGCGGGGGCACCTTGCCTGCAAACTGGCTGGTGAACTCATCATCCCGGGCCTTGGCGCCCAGGCCAACGGTTTCCTTGAACTGCTCATCCCCCACGGTCAGTTCCTTGATGCTGCCATCCGCATTGAAAGCCACCTTCACCGTCACCGGGCTTTCGAAACCCTGTTTGGTCACGGTGATTTCTTCTGATTTTGTCTCGTCCGATTCTGGGGCAGCGGCGCCTTGGTATGCTTCATAGGCCAGGTTGATCGCATCAATCACCGCCTGGGTGGTGAGGGTGGCACCGGTGACGGCGTCGATGTCTGCCATTGCGATGGGCAGGCCCTTGCCAATAAACTGGCCGATAAAATCTTCATCCTGCACCCTGGCGCCCAGGCCAGGGGTTTCTTTGAAGCGGTCATCGCCAATTTTCAGCTGGGCAATTTTATTGTCCGCCGTAAAGGAGACCTCAACCTCCACTGGGCTGTCATAGCCCGGCGCCTCGGCGGTGTAGACCTCAGGCGTTTCCACCACAGGCGCCGCAGGGCCGATGGCCTCATTGACAGCGTCAACCACCGCCTGGCTGGTGATGGTGGCTGCTGCGATGGCGTCGATGGTGGAAGCGGACGCTTCCTCATCGGCCTTGCGCAGGGCCAGCGGGGGCATCTTGCCCACAAACTGGCTGGTGAACTCATCGTCCTGGGCCTTGGCACCCAGGCCAACGGTTTCCTTGAACTCTTCATTCCCGACGCTCAGCGATTTGATGCTGCCGTCCTCATTGAGCGTCACTTGCACGGCCACAGGGCCCGCAAAGCCATCCTTAACAGCTGTTTTCGCATCTGCTTCAGCTTCTTTAGCCTCTGGCTCCGCGGTGGCCTCGGCTGCTTCGCCGGCACCTGCTGCCTCGTTCACCGCGTCAACCACGGCCTGGCTGGTGACGGTGGCGCCTGCGATGGCGTCAATGGTGGAAGCGGTCGCTTCCTCATCGGCCTTGCGCAGAGCCAGCGGGGGCATCTTGCCCACAAACTGGCTGGTGAACTCATCATCCAGGGCCTTGGCACCCAGGCCAACGGTCTCCTTGAACTGCTCATCGCCCACAACCAGCGCCTTGATGCTGCCATCTTCATTGAACGCGACCTTGACTGCCACTGGGCTCTCAAAGCCCTGCTTGACAGCGGTTTTCATGTCAGCTTCGTCTACCGCAGGGGTGGGAGCGGCGGTTTCCTCGGGTGCCGCGGTTTCAGCTGGCGGAGCAGCCGTGTCCCCCGCAGCCTTGGACTGCTCAAAGGCGTCGTTGATGCTGTCAAGCACCGCGGTGGTGGTGATGGTGGCGCCGGAAAGCGCTTCAATATCATCCTTGCTGACGGGTAGTGACTTGCCCACAAACTGCTTGGCGAACTCAGGCTCCAGGGCCTGGGCGCCGTAGCCCTCGGTCTCGGAGAACTGGTCATCCCCGATCGTCAGATCGCTGATGGTGCCGTCATCCTTGATGGTGACCTTCACCGCCACAGGGCCCGCAAAGCCCTGTTTCTGCGCGGTAAATTCCCTGCCTTCCGCAGCAGGGACAGCCACCGCGTTCTTTTCCTCATATGCTTGGTTGATGGCGGTCAGCACCGCGTTGGTGGTGATGGTGGCGCCGGAAATCGCCTCAATCTCATCCGCTGAAACCGGCAGGCTCTTGCCCACAAACTGCTTTGTGAACTCATCGCTCAAGGCGTTTGCGCCGTAGCCGTCGGATTCGGCAAACTTGTCATCCCCAACCTGAAGCTGGCTGATGGTGCCGTCATCCTTCACTGTTACAAACACAGCCACGGGGCCGGCAAAGCCCTGCTGCGAGGCCGTATAGGTGGTGCCTTCCGCAACAACCTCCTGCTCCTCTTCGGGGTTGAGGAGGTTGGACACCTGCCGGGCGATGCGGTTCACCCCGCCCACCACCGCATTTGAGGTGATGGTGGCGGCTGTGATCGCATCAACCGATGAGTCGGTCTTGGGATCAGAGGCCTTCACCACACGGATCGGGGATACCTTGTCCATGAATTGCTCCGTAAAGGAAGCCTCCCTGGACTTTGCCCCCAGGCCTGCGGTCTCAGAAAACGAGGGGCCGCCTACATTGATGCCTTTGACAAGGCCTGTTTCATCAACACCTGCGATCACATCGATGGGCCCGCCATAGCCATTGACCGTCACCTTGCCCACATAGCCCACAACGGCTTCGCCGGCTTTCCCGGCAAAAAGCTCGATGTCGGCGTCCTCCGGCAGTTCCACCGGATCAAAAGCCTCAGCCGCGGGCAGCACCTGCTGCTTGGCTTTGGCCTCCGCCTGCACCGCCTGGTTGCGGATGGGCTCCTTGGTGACTTCGTTGGTCATGGACAAGCTGAAGCCTGCCACCACTGTGATCAGCCCCAGCACCAACCAAGCCGCGAGTTGCTTTTTCATGCCTTGATTATCCTCCCCTGCATGTGTACCGTACCTATATCCTTAGTTTGTTCCTTTGACCTGCTCAATCATGGCCTGCTCCACCGGGCGGCCCAGCATCTTGGCGGCTGAGGGCAGGTCATCCTCTAAAATGGCCTGGCGGATGGCGGTGCTTGACACCAGATCGCCCGAAGCTGTAACCACAGGCGGAATGATGCTAAGCCCCATATCGTGCTCCCTGCACAGCGCCTCCAGCTCCTCGCGGCCAGAGTCAGACTTGTAGCCAAAGCGATGGTTGAACCCTGCCACCACATGCCTGGCATTCAGCTTATCCGCCACCACCTGCTGGAAAAACGCGCGCCCGCTCATGCGCAGCAGCTGATCGTTGAACCGGTCGATGGCGGTGATCTCCACGCCAAGCTGCTCAAATAGCTGGAGCTTTTCTTCAAGCGTTGTCAGTTCCTTTGCTTTGTCGGCCTGATGAATGAAATTGATCGGCAGAATATCGTATGTGTGCACGCACAGCGCCAGGTTTTTCTCCCTGGCAACGCGCTCGCCTTCCAAAATCAAAGCCTGGTGGCCCAGGTGCACACCATCAAACATGCCAAGGCACACCACCGTGCCGCTCACTACCGAAGAATCCATTTGATCAAGCCAATACACTTTCATAAAAAAACCCGCCTATCCACTCATCAGAAAAGCGATCATTGAACAGCAAAATAGTATCATTGTCTGAAAGCACTGTCAATAACTAAGGCTAAAATCGATTTGTTCTGCCACAAAACGGCTGCTTTTTCATTGTTTTTGCATCTTTAAATATTCTTGTTGACAGAAAATTTTTACGGTGATAATATCTGCCGGCAATCTTACTTCAGGAGGTACCCCGTATGAGAAAACCCGTCGCTTTCCTGCTCGCCGTTGTCATGGTGCTCAGCCTGGCCGCCATTGCGTCCGCTGAGAAATATGGCCAGGGCCTGGTCACCACCATTTCCAACGTCGCCGATGCCGGAGAAAAGAGCGGCACCGCCCAGGTGAACACCCTTGTATGCAGCCTTGTGTTGGATGATGAAGGCAAAATCGTATCCGCCCTGTTTGACATGCAGCAAACCAAGATCCAGTTTTCAGCCGAAGGCAAAGTGGTCGACCTGCCCGAGCACCTTCAGACCAAGGACGAGCTTGGCGCCAATTATGGCATGGCCAAGGCCAGCTCCATCGGCAAGGACTGGTTTGAGCAGGCGGACGCCTTTGGCACCTATTGCGTGGGAAAAACCCCTGCTGAGGTGCTGGGAATGGCCGTGTATGCCGCCGATGAGCGTCATCCTGCAGTGCCGGACGTTCCGGACCTGAAGACCTCAGTCACCATCAGCGTGGGCGATTTCCTCCAGGCGCTGGAAAAAGCAGCGAAGAACGCCATCTGATCCAACCACAAGCCCTTCATATCAAAAGCCGGGCGCCCTGCGGTGCCCGGCTTTAATGTACCCATCCGCGCTTATTCTGATTGCTCAAGATAGGCCATGTATTGTTCCCGGCTCATCAGGGTTTTCCTGGCCTTGGTGCCCTCGTTGCCTGAGATGACGCCGCGGCGGTCCATCTCGTCAATCAGACGGCCGGCCCGGGCATAGCCCACGCGCAGCACGCGCTGGAGCATGCTGATGGACATCTGGCCGGATTCCACCGCCATTTCAATGGCCTGGGGCAGGAGCTCATCAAAGCCCTCATCCCCCATGTCAGCGCTGTCTCCCATGCCGCCGTTCTCCGCCTGCTCCTGCTGCTCGATATGCTCCATGATGTCCAGGTTGTAGTCTGCTTTGTTGCGGCTTTTGATGTACTCCACCGTCTGCTCCACGTCCCGGTCGCTCACAAAGCATCCCTGGACGCGGATGGGGTCGCGGATGCTGCCTCTGAACAGCATATCACCATAGCCCAGCAGCTTTTCAGCGCCCTGGGCGTCAAGAATGGTCTTGCTGTCAAAGGGTGAAGCCACCCGGAAGGCGATGCGGCCAGGGATATTGGCCTTGATGACCCCGGTGATGATGTTGACGCTGGGGCGCTGGGTAGCCAGGATCAGGCAGATGCCGGCGGCCCGGGCTTTTGCTGTGATGCGCTTGATATGATCTTCAATCACCTTGCCGGAAACCGTCATCAGGTCTGCCATCTCGTCAACAATCACAATGATGCGCGGCAGGGGCTCCTCATCAGGCCCCAGCTTTTTGTTATAAGCGTCCAGGTTTCTGACCCCGGCCTTCTGCATGATCTGGTAGCGCTCATCCATCTCCTGGCACACCCAATCCAGGGCCAGGGTGGCTTTCTTGGCATCGGAGATGACAGGCAATAGCAGGTGAGGCACATCGTTATAAGGCTGGAGCTCCACAAACTTGGGGTCAATCAGGATCAGCCGCACCTGACGGGGTGAGGCGCGGTAGAGGATGCTGCAGATGATGCTGTTGATGCACACTGATTTACCGCTACCGGTGGCGCCCGCGATCAGCAGGTGGGGCATGTCCATCAATTCAGCCAGAATCGGCGTGCCGGTGATGTCCTTGCCCAGGGCCACGGTGGTGGGCGACTTGATCTCCCGGGTGCGGGGCGCGTCCAGCACCTCGCTCAAATAGACGGTGGAGGTGGTGTTGTTGGACACCTCAAGCCCTACAAAGGAGGTGCCGGGAATGGGAATTTCCGCCCGGATATCCCCCTTGGCCTTCAGCTCAATGGTGAGGTTGTCCATGACGCTGCGCAGCTTGCTCACATTAACCCCCTCCGCCAGGCGGATGGCAAAGCGGGTCACGGTGGGGCCGTGGGTGATGTGATGAAGCTGGGCCGGGATGGAAAAGCTGCCCAGGGTTTCAATCAGCCGGGTGGCCTTGGCCTGATCCTCTTCCGTGGTGTCAGCCACATTGGTTTCAGGCGGC
Source organism: Christensenella sp. UBA5327 (assembly GCA_002411105.1). GTDB lineage: Bacteria > Bacillota > Clostridia > Christensenellales > Aristaeellaceae > UBA6115. Next base: position 27,667 of record DHQX01000036.1, read on the forward strand.
AGGGTCAAAAGCCTCATGGGCGGCTGCTGATAGTCATCAATGGCAAACTGCACCTGACGCGGCTTGGTCTCCTTGGCTGTGCCGTCCTGCTTCCGGTCCTTTTCAGGCAGCGGCGCACGGGTGGGAATAGCAACCCGTTCTCCGCTTGGGGCGACAGCCATGCCGGTGAGAACTGGTTTGGGTGCGCTCATGGGCTTGGCAACAGGGGAATCGGAAGCGGACACTGGGGCTGGCGTTTGTTCGGGGGCTGCTGCCTTTTCAATGGGTTTGGGCTCTGGCGCTGCTTTTGCAGCAGGCTCACTGGCAGCGAGCTTTTCAATTGGCTTGGTCTGGATCTCAGGCGCAGGGGGCGCAGCAGCAGCACGGACTGGGGCGGGCTTTGACGCAGGCTCCGGGCTCATCCAAAGATCAGCCGGGGCCTGGGGCACAAAGGCCGCGGTATCAGGGTCTTGCGCATATGGCGGGGAGCCCTGCGGCTGGTAAGCCGGGGATGGCCAGGCCGGGTACGCTGGCTGTTCTTCCGGATAATCGTCAAACAATGGCAAGTCCATCCCCGCAGGTTCAGGCTCCTGGACGGGTGGACTGAAATCAAAGGGCTCCTGCGGCACCTGATACACCGGCTCAGGCTCATGAGGGGCGGCCTGCTGCTCTGTCTGGGCCGGCGCAGCCGGGGCTTGGCGCATGTGGGCACGGTCACTCAGGCGCTGCACCAGCGCCACAGGGCTTACGCGGATGAAGGCGAAAAACAGCGCGATGCCGGCGATGATCAGCAGCGTCACGCTGCCAACGCGCCCCAGGGCAGACCAGAAGGGAAACGCCAGCAGCATCCCCAGAGCGCCCCCGCCAGGGATAAAGGCGGTTCCGGCAAAGTGTCCGTTATATTGGAGATAGGCCGCGGCGATATACTCCCCCATGCTGTCAGGGCTGGCACTGCGGCGGTAGTTCATGTTGATGTTGCGCACATAATCCATCAGGTCCCGGTAGCCATCAACCCCTGTGAGCAGCGTCAGCAGCGCCGCCAGGGTCAGATACAGAACGGTTCCCACGATGAAGGGGTAAAAGCTCACATAGCGCTTGGTGGAGACACTGGTGGCGGTGCCCCAGGCGAGGGCCAGGATGGGCACCATCCAGTAAAAGCTGCCGCCCAGGCCCAGCGCCGCATTTTTGAACACCTGGAGGGAAGCGGCGGAGGTCTGCAGCGTCAGCCCCAGGAAGGTGAGAAAGCCAAACATCAAAAGCAGGCCACCCACGACAAGCAGCACCAGGCCGCCACGGTCGGTGGATTGAATGGTTTGTTTGGTTTTCTTCCTGGCTGTCGTCAAATTTGCACTACCTCTATTATTTCTTGTCAAGCCAGACGGCGCTGAGCGTCTGGGCCTCATCCAGGAACAGCTTGAGCGCCGCGCCATCAAAATTATATGCCAGCATTAAGCCCGCCGGGACGCCATACAGCTGTGCTGCCTCTGCATTCATGCTGGTGCTGCCTGCAGGCTCTCCCAACACGCTTTTGATCTCTTCCAGGCTCGCCTTCCCGGTGCTCAGCCCAAAGAGGTTCATGCGCCCGGTGAGAAGGCCTGTGACAGTTTCCCCGTCATTGGACAACACCAGGGTGCCCCTGAAACGGTCATCCTCCATCTGGTACTTCTGCCCTGTCACAAATCCCTCCGGATCGTGCAGCAGCGGATAGATGTCAAGCGTATCGCTCAATTTATCCCCCAGCCTTACGGGAATCCCTGGCAACAATCCAGTGGCAGCGGCACTTTCGATCGACGGCCGGGAATGCGCTGAGGGGCTCAGGCTGGCGTACAAGTCCAGGGATTTAAGCGGCATATCCCCGGCATCCCTCAGCATGCCTTTCAGCTCGTCATAGAGAAAGTGGATGAAGGTGCTCTTGCCAGACAGCCATACCATGCCCTTCTCTGGATAGAAGAAGCTGATGCCGGTTTCGGTCAGCAAAAACCGTTCAATCGGGAAAGGGTACAGGTCTGCTGTGTTCAGATAGTTTGACAGTTCGTCGCCCAGGCGTGCTTCCAGCGTGTCTTCGATGCTTTTCCGCGCCTGGTCGCACTGGGCAAATATCTGGTCACAGCTGATTTTTTGCCCTGTCACCAGGCTGAACACCAGTGGGGTGTAGCGGTGGGATGGCGGGCCAAAAGATATGTTGCCGCTGGCCTCAATCAGGATGGACAGCAGATCATGGCCGCTTTCTGATTTTAGGACGAGCGCCGTGTAAGTCACCTTCAGGTTGCCAGGCATCGCCTCTGTAAAGGCGGCCATGGCGTCCAGATGCGCCTGGATGCCGCCTTCAGTCAAAATAGCCTGATTGATGGTATCCTGCACAAAGCTATTGGCAAAGCCCTTTAGCTGCGGGTACACAACCTCTCCCCCGGGCCGGGATGTACTGATCATCTCCACAGCGCCCTGGTCTTGTGCCAAACCCGGCAGCAGGGGCAGAAACAGCGATAAAATGATCAGGAAGAGGAATGCGCGGCGCAGAACAATGGTGGTCATGCTTTTTCCTCCTTACAGACATTATGAAACCCGTATCCATTCTACCTGAAAGCAGGACTTGTTGCAAGATTGACACAATTGTTCACTAATCCGTTACGAATCAGCCAGCTTGTATCCCGATTTTTCCACAGCGCCGGTCTGGCGGTCAAAGTTCACCTGGTTTTTCCGCAGGTAGATGGCATGCAGCTCCTGAGCGTCCATGCCGGCGTTGATACAAAGGCTGAGGAAAAAGTGGAACATGTCCACCAACTCCTCTTTGAGCGCGGCCTGGTCGACCGGCCTTTCATTCTTCCACCATTTGTAGTTGACCTCTTCGAGCATCTCTGCCGTCTCACACATCAGGGCGATGGTGTGCTTCTGCATCCATTCCCCCTGGCTGATGTGCGCCAGGTGACGGGTTTTGATGATGCTTTCATTAAATGCCTTTTGCAAGGCAAACATCTCTTCCAGCCTGTCCATGATTACCTCTTATCCGATATTGATCTTGGCAACGCCTTTGCCCACCAGGGCCAGGGCGCATGATTGGGCCAGGTTTTTTCTAGCCAGGGCGTTCACGTCCTGAAGCTTTACCCGGTCAAGTTTCTTCAGGATCTCCTTCGCCGGGATGATGCTGCCTGTGGTCAGCAGCTGGGTACCAAAATGGGCCATGCGCTGATAGGCGCTTTCCTGGGAAAGCACATAGGCGGTTCTGATCTGCGCCATGGTGCGCAGAAACTCCTCTTCCAGGAAACCTTTGTCAAGCACCTTGCCGGTTTCCTGGCGGATGCCTTTGATCACTTTTTTGATGCTCCTGGGCGATGCAGCAGCATACACGGTGAACTCCCCGCAGTCAGGGTAGGAAGACGGGCTGGCATAGATGCTGTACACCAGGCCCTGCTCTTCCCGCAGGTGCTGAAAAAGCCGGGAGGATACCCCGCCGCCCAGCATCCCGCTGAGGGCCATCATGCTGTATCGCTCCTCATCCATATGCCTGAGCCCCGGATAGGCCAGGCACAGGTGCATCTGCTCCACATCCTTTTCAAGCCGCAGCGCGTCCACGCATGGGAGCAGTGCATTTGCCGGAAAATCAGCCTCCTCCCCGCCGCTGTTCCAGGCGGAAAAGGCATCTTCAAGCTGGCTGATCAAGGCGTCCTGATCAAAGCGCCCCACCACCGATACCACGGTGTTTCGGGGGCGGTAATAGCGCCTGCGATAGTCCATCAGATCCTCGCGTTTGTAGGATGCAATAGCGGCTTTGCTCCCAAGGATGGTGCCTGACAGGGTTTGCCCCCGGTAGATTCCCTGATGGAGGAGGTTATACACCAGGTCTTCGGGCGAATCCTCCTCCATGGCGATCTCCTCAAGTATCACCCCCCGCTCCTTTTCCACGTCCCGTTCCCGGATGAGGGGGTTCACCACCAAATCGCTCAACAGCTCAATCGCCCGGTGAAGCTCCCGGTCCACGGTCTTGGCATAATAGCAGGTATAGGTCTTGCCGGTGGCAGCATTCAGGTTGCCGCCCAGCAGATCGATGTCATCGGCCAGCGCCCTGGCGCTTCTCTTTTCAGTGCCCTTGAAGGCCATGTGTTCCAGGAAATGGGAAAGCCCGGTTTCCTCCTCGCCTTCCATGATGGAACCAGCCTTCACCCACACGCCGATGGAAGCACTGCGCAGATAGGGCAGGCGCTCAAAGACAATGCGCAGGCCGTTGGGGAGCGTATGTATCTGATGCATTTGTTTCTCCACTGGTCATCATGCCAAGAGGGGGTCTTTGTACAAAGACCCCCTCTTGAAGATTGTCAGATGTTATTCGCCACGGCGGGGGGGACGCCCATCCCGGCGCGGGGGCCGGTTAGCGTGGTCGGAGGGGCCGGGGCGGTTGAAGCTGCGGGGCTTGTATTCGATGTCGTTGCGGACCAGGTTGACCCGGCCCTGGGCATCGATCTCCGCCACCTTCACCTCGACCGCGTCGCCGATGTTGAGCACATCCTCCACCTTTTCCACCCGCTCATTGGCGAGTTTGGAGATGTGCAGCAGCCCGTCCTTGCCCGGCAGCAGCTCAACGAAGGCACCCATGTTGCTGAGAATCCTGACCACCTTGCCGTCATAGACCTCGCCCACCTCCACATCCTTGGCGATGCCCTCGATGATGCGGCGCGCCTTGGCGGCAGCCTCGTCATCAGGCGTGGCAATGGCAACGCGGCCATCGTCCTCGATGTCGATCTTCACCCCGGTGTCGGCTATGATTTTGTTGATCATCTTGCCGCCTGGTCCGATCACTTCGCGGATCTTGTCCGGGTTGATCATGAAGGTAATGATTTTGGGCGCGTACTTGTTCAGATGATCCCGGGGCTGGCCCAGGGTTTCCAGCATTTTGCCCAGGATGTGCAGCCTGCCTGCCAGGGCCTGCTCCAGGGCGCGCTCAAGGATTGCCTTGTCAATGCCCTTGATCTTGATGTCCATCTGGATGGCGGTGATGCCGTTCATGGTGCCGGCCACCTTGAAGTCCATGTCGCCCAGGAAATCCTCCAGGCCCTGGATGTCGGTGAGGACCGAGACCTTGTCGGAAGCGTCATCCTTGATCAGGCCCATGGCGATGCCCGCCACGGGGGCTTTGATCTGGACGCCCGCATCCATCAGCGACAGCGTGCTGCCGCAAACAGAAGCCATGGAGGAGGAGCCATTGCTGGAGAGCACCTCGCTCACCAGGCGGATGGCGTACGGGAAGTCCACCTCGTTGGGGATCACAGGCTCAAGCGCCCGCTCTGCCAATGCGCCGTGACCGATCTCACGCCGGCCGGGAGAGCGCATCCTGCCGGCTTCGCCGGTGGCATAAGGCGGCATGTTGTAATGATGAATGTAGCGTTTGGAATCCTCGTTGGACAGGCCGTCCAGCATCTGCGCGTCCCGCAGGGAGCCCAGTGTGGTGACCGTCAATGCCTGGGTTTGGCCACGGGTGAACACCGCGCTGCCATGGGTGCGAGGCAACATGCCCACCTCACACCAAATGGGGCGCACTTCGTTCTCACCCCGGCCATCGGGCCGGACGCCCTGATCCAGGATCTTTCGGCGCATCACCTGTTTGTTCAGCTGATACAGCGCCTCGTCAACCTCATTCTCCCGGCCTTCAAACTCCTGGGCGAAGTGGGCCAGGACGTCTGCCTTGACCTCTTCCTGGCGCTGGTGGCGGTCAGTGCGCTCATAGCTTTCAAAGCTCCAGCGCACCTTGTCCATCGCGTAGGCAGCAACCTTGCCGGCCACGTCTTCGCCGGTGGTCACCAGCGGGAACTCCCGCTTTTCTTTTCCGATTTCGGCGATGATGCCTTCCTGGAATGCCACCAACTCCTTGATCGCCTCATGGGCGAACAGGATGGCGTCAAGCATCACGGCCTCTGACACCTCGTTGGCGCCCGCTTCCACCATCATGATGGCATCCTTGGTGCCGGAAACCACCAGGTGCAGGTCGCTGACGGCGCGCTGTGCCTCGTCAGGGTTCAGGATCAACTGTCCGTCCACCCGGCCAACCAGCACAGAGCCAGTGGGGCCCGCCCACGGAATCTCGCTCACCGCCAGGGCGATGGAAGAGCCGATCATGGCGGGGATCTCCGGGGGGTTGTTGGTGTCAACCGACAGCACCGTGGCCACCACCTGCACATCATTGCGCATGCCGTTGGGGAACAGCGGACGGAGGGGCCGGTCGATCAGCCGGCAGGTGAGAACTGCTTTTTCAGTCGGCCGGCCCTCGCGGCGGATGAAGCCGCCGGGGATGCGTCCAACGGCATAAAGCTTCTCTTCAAAGTCCACGCTCAGCGGAAAAAAGTCAACGCCTTCCCGCGCCTTGTCGGACACAGTGGCGTTTACCAACACCACCGTGTCGCCATACCTCACAAGGGCGGAGCCAGAGGCCTGCTCGGCATACTTGCCAAACTCAAAGGTCAGTGGCCGGCCCGCGAAGTCCATCGTGTAGGTTCTATCGTTCATTCTTTCTCCTTCTCCTTCTATCGGGCGCGGCATTGATTTTTTCACGCCCTACATAAAAAGCCGAAACCCGCGTTGGCTGGGTTCCGACTGATTCAGGCTCTTACTTCCTCAGTTCCAGTGCGGCAATTAACTCGCGGTACCGCTCGATGTCCGTCCTCCTGAGGTAGTCCAGCAGGCCCCTTCTCTGGCCGACCATGAGCAGAAGCCCCCGGCGGCTGTGGTGATCCTTCTTGTTGAGCTTCAGGTGCTCGTTCAAATGGTTGATCCGGTGGGTGAGCAGTGCGATCTGCACCTCCGGGGATCCGGTGTCGCCCTCATGGCGGGCGTACTTGGTCATGATGCTGTTTTTGAGTTCCTTATCCATGGTGTCTCTCCTTTGGGGGCGTGGTCTTCCCCTATTTAATCACCGCATCCTCAGCATCGCGTTGGAGTGTCGCAGACCCGAGGTATCGGTTAACCACCTGAGAATCATATCATAAACAGGCATTGCCTGTAAACCATGATTTTTTCACTAAATCGGGTTGCTGAAGGTATCCCAGCCGGACAGGTCGCCGGCTTTGTAGCCCTCCATAAACCAGCGCTGGCGCTGGGCGCTGGTGCCGTGGTTGAAGGTGTCCGGATCCGCGTAGCCCTGCATCTTCTTTTGGATGTGATCATCCCCCACCGCGGCGGCAGCGCTGAGCGCCTCTTCCAGGTCACCCTCTTCCAGGTAGCCCTTTTCAGCCATATACCGGGCCACAACACCCGCCAGGTAATCAGCCTGCAGCTCAAAGCGCACGCTGTACTGGTTGAACTCTTCCTGGCTAAGGCGCCCGGCGGCCGCCTGCTGGCGCAGTTCGTCCAGCTGCTGGGTGACGCCCAGGATGGTCTGCACATGGTGCCCCGCCTCATGGGCAATGACATAGGCCATGCTGAAGTCCCCCTGTTTGGCGCCGTAGCGCTCAATGAGGGTGTCATAGAAGCTCAGGTCCAGATAGATGGAGTGGTCTCTGGGACAATAGAAGGGGCCCACGCCTGAGTCCGCCGTGCCACAGCCAGACTGCACCATGCCTGAGTAGATGGTCAGCTCAGGCTCCACATACTGCTTGCCCTCTTTGGGCAGCAGCGTGTTCCAGGTATCTTCAATATCTGCCAGCACCACGCCAGCATACTCAAACAGCTGCTGCTCCCGCTGGGAAGGCTCATACTGGGCTTGCTGCTGGCTGCCGGAGGGCACAATGATGTTCTGGTTGTCAAGCCCGCCTGTTAAAACCCCAGGGTTACCCGTAAGCAGAAAAACCACCAGCGCGATGATCAGCCCAAAGCCACCGCCTGCCGCCACCTTGCGGCCGCCAGTAAAACCTCTGCCCCGGGCGTCATTGACGTTGCTGCTTTGCCTTCTTCCTTGCCATTTCATCTCTTCTTTACCCCCGCAATGATCGTTTCGGTCTGCCTATGGTATGATTGTACCCTGAACAAGTGGATTTGCGAAATTAATTTTTGATACGTGACGAAAGAGACCCTTGCGCCGTCTAATGGATGTAGCGCTACAAGAGGTGATTGAATGGACAAGGATTTCTTCGTGCAGGAAATAGACCGTGCCAGCGGCATGCTTTACCGCGTGTCCTATGCCATCCTGCACAACGATGAGGATTGCAAGGATGCCATGCAGGAGACTGTCCTCAAAGCCTGGGAGAAACGCGGCAGCCTGCGGGAAGCCCGGCACTTCACCACCTGGATCACCCGCATCCTCATCAATGAAAGCCATAACATTCGCCGGAAAAGGCGCGGTGTGGTGTCCTTGGAAGCGGTCCAGGAGCCATCCATCCCTCCCCCTGACCCAAGCCTGGGCATGGTCCTTCAAAACATGCCGGAAAAACTTCGCCTCCCGCTGATCCTGCAGTACGCGGAGGGCATGAACTATGAGCAAATCGCCAAAGCCCTGCGCTTGCCCCTTTCCACGGTGCGCGGGCGGATCTACCGGGCCAAACAACAATTACGAAAGGAACTGGAGGCATGAACAAGCAAGATGAAATGAACCCTGACCTGAAGCAAGCCTTCCCCCCCATGCCTGATGAATGCTACCAGGTGCTGATGCATGCAGCCCGTTCCGTGAAGGAGAAAGAACCCATGAAAAGAACATCTTTCAGGGCGGTGATGATTGCCGCCGCCATTCTCATCCTCACCATGGCGGTGGCCTTAGCGGCCAACCAGCTTGGAATCATCGACATCATGCCCACATTCCGTGCCGCCTTGCCAGAGGCTGCCACATCCCTGCTCTCCAAAACCGAGAACAAGTCTTTTACCGTTGGTCCCCTCACCATGACGCTCAGGGAGTTGCTGTCGGATGGCCGGGTGGTGATCATGACCGCCCAGGCTGATACTGCAGACGGGGCTTTGGCCCTGCTGGTTCCTGACAGCAGCGACTTTAATGACAGGCTGCCGCAAAGCGAGGCCAAGCGGCTCAAAGCGCCTGAAGAAAGCAGCTTCCTGGATGCCGCCAGGCAAAAAAAGCTGCCGCTTTATTACATCGCCTCCTATCTCGAAATTGACTATGCTCTGCACAACGGCGAGGAGATGAGAGCCGAGCACTACGGGGATGACGGCGCCCTCTTGCAGGTGGATATGCTGCAAACCAATCCCGATCTGGTCAAAGAATCCATTGACGCTGTCCTGACCCTCAACGTCAGGGAAGTGGACCCTGCAACCGGCGAATTCGTCAAAGGCAATGACTGGCGCGTGGAAGAAAAAATTTCGATTCCTGTTAGCCAGTTGATCGCCGAAAAGACCTATGTGCCCGATGGCGAAGCCACACTTGACGGCTATAGCGTAAAATCAGTGAAGGCTGAGCAAACAGTGGCTGGCATTTATCTGACAACCCTGGTGGAAGCCGGTGAAAATGCCAAGCGGGAAAATGTCTACGAAACCTTGTACACCTGGGAGTATAAATCGGCTGATGACCAGCCCTTCCCCGGTGGCATCAATATGTCAGGTTCCCTAATGGATGATGCCTGGCCCGTGGTGACCCTCCACCAAATGATTGGCGTGGGCGACCTGCCTGATGCCCTCAGGCTATCGGGCAGCGAAGAGACCAGCCTGATCACGCTGAAGTAATCACCTGTTACAGCGCCGCATGGAGCCCCAACCCATGCGGCGCTCACTTGATCAGCCGGAAGGATAAAAATGAGAATGAGGTGACTATCCATCATCACCGCTGTTTTCCTCATGTGTTCACCGGCTTTCTGCGCCGCCAGGGAAATCCTTTACACCCAGCGCGTGGGGTTCCCAACGGTACATCAAGCCCATTACACGCCATTCACCCAGGCCTATCCCCAGGTTTCATTCAAGACCGATGATGCCTGGCATGACAGCACGGATGCGCTCATCAAATCGCTCAACGGCGCAAATCCCCGGTTTGACCTGTTCGGCATGGACAATTATCTGGATTTCAGGCAGGTTTTTGACGCTGGGCTTTGTGCGGATTTATCCGGCAGCGCTGTCATCCGTCAGGCAGTTGACCGCATGTGGCCATCCATCCAGGCACAGGTGAAGCAGGGCGGAATAATCTACGGCGTTCCAGAGTCCATCCTGTTGAGCACCTTTGGCTGGTGTGAGGATGCCTGGCAAGCGGCGGGGCTGGGCAACACAGCCCCTCCCGCCTCGTATGTTGAGCTGCTGGATTTTCTTGAGATGTGGGTGACCAGAATTCAAAAAGCGCCGGAACCCGGGATCCGCGTCAACAGCATGTTTGATGTATCCTTGTATAACAAGCGTTCCTATGTGAAAAACCTGCTGCCGGTGCTGATGGACTTCTACACGCTGCCTGCTTTGCGTGAGGGGCGCCGCGTGCAGTTTGACGCACTCGAATTCCGCACGTTGCTTGAGCGGACGGTAAACATCGGGGAGGCCCTGTATGCTGCGGAGCCTCAGGCATCAGAGGGTGATTTGCAGCTGTTTGAAAATGGGCTGGAGGGCTTTGGCATCATCGCCAGCAAAGACGGCTATTCCCACGCGATGCCGCTTAGAATAAGGGCGGATCAGCCAGTGCTTTACAAGGCCAGCCTCACCATCCTCTGTGTGGGCGCTGATTGCGGCCAGGCGGCGATATCGACCGCATATCTGGAGCATATGATAAGCCACTTGCAGCCCTATGCCGCCACCTATGCCTATATAGACAGCCTGCCCCTGATGCGTGAAAACCTGGCGCAGGACACCGCCGACCAGAAAAAGCGCATGGACATGACCGCATCCCAGCTGAAGCAAGGCGATTTGTCCAAGGTCAGGCGCCAGGAACTGGAGGCGCAGCTGCGCAGGCAATCTCAAGTCCTGGAGAGCATGCAGACTGAAGGCTGGAAATACCTGATTTCTCCTGAATGGCTCTGCGAGTACAAATCCATCGCTGCTGACCTGTTTTTCCCCTGGTCAAGCCCTCTGGTGATGTTCTCCTCACATTGCCGGGCCATGCGGGAACTGGTCAGGGCCTTCTCTGAGGAGAAAACAAGCGCGGATCAGTTCATCACCGCCCTTGATGCCTTGGATTAATCCACTCTTTCTTGTGCCATCAAGCATTGCTATGCTATAATTTAATCAGATTCCCCGCGGCCGGCCACTTTGCGCCGGCTGCAATCTTGCAAGGAGTGAACCATGGCGCAACAGTATACATCAGAAAATATTCAGGTGCTGGAGGAGCTGGACGCAGTCCGGCATCGACCCGGCATGTACATCGGCTCCACCGGCTCCAGGGGCTTGCATCACCTGCTGTGGGAGATTGTGGACAACGCCATTGACGAGGCGGCCAATGACTTTGCCGATGAGGTGACAGTCACGCTGCACCAGGATGGCTCCGCCAGCGTGTGGGACAATGGGCGCGGCCTGCCCATTGATCCTCATCCCACCCTCAAGGTTCCCGGTCTTCAGGTGATCTTCACCAAGCTCCATGCCGGGGGCAAGTTTGATCATCAGAACTACAGCTACTCCGGCGGCTTGCACGGTGTGGGCGCTTCGGTGGTGAATGCCCTTAGCAAATGGATGGCGGTTGACGTTTACAGGGACTGGAGCCATTACCGGATGCGCTTTGAAACCATCACCGACAAAAAAACCGGCAAGCTGCTGCCCGGCCGCCCTGTGAGTGAGCTTGAGCGGGTGGGGAACACCCGGAAACGCGGCACCCTGGTGCGTTTTTTACCGGATGAAGCGATTTTTGAGGACACCGAGTTTAACGGTGAGCTGGTGGCCAGGCGGCTGCGGGAGCTTGCCTACCTGAACAAAGGGCTTAAAATCACCTTCACCGACGAGCGCGCAAAGGACGAGGCCAGAGAGCCCCGGATTTTTCAGTATACCGGCGGCATTGTGGATTATGTGCAGTTCCTCAACACCGACAAGACCCCGCTGCATGAAAGCGTCATCTATCTGGAGGGTGGAAAGGACCAGATGCTGGTCAGCTGCGCCATCCAGTTTTCCGATGCCTACAGCGAATCCCTGTTCTCCTATGTCAACAACATCCCCACCGGTGAAGGCGGGAGCCACGAGGTGGGCTTTCGCACCGCCATCACCAAGGCTTTCAACGATTATGCTCGGCGCATCGGCGCCATCAAGGAGAAAGACAACAACTTGGCTGGCGAGGACTACCGGGAAGGCATGACAGCGGTGCTCTCGGTCAAGCTGCCCAACCCGCAGTTTGAAGGGCAGACCAAGGGACGCCTGGGCAACACCGAGGCGCGCCCGGCAGTGGAAGCGGTGATTTTGCAAAAGCTGTCCGAGTACCTGGAAGATTTGCGCAACGCTGCCCTGGCCCAGACGATCATCGAGAAGTCCATCAAATCCGCCAAGGTGCGGGAAGCCGCCCGCAAGGCCAGGGACGTGGCCCGGGCCAAAAGCGAGCTGGAAGCCGCCCCTCTGGTGGGCAAGCTGTCCAGCTGCACCGGGCGCAACGCTAAGGAAAACGAGCTATTCATCGTGGAGGGCGACAGCGCCGGCGGCAGCGCCAAGCAGGGCCGTGACAGGCGCTTCCAGGCCATCCTGCCCCTGCGCGGGAAGCCCCTCAACGTGGAAAAAAAGCGCATCGACCAGGTGCTGGCCAACCTGGAGTTCCGCTCCATCATCACCGCCCTGGGCACCGGCATCGACCAGGATTTTGACCTGTCGCTGCTCAAGTATGACAAGGTGATCATCCTGTCTGATGCTGACCAGGACGGCGCCCATATCCGGGCCATCCTGCTCACCTTTTTCTTCCGCTACATGCGCGAACTCATCGCCAGCGGCCATGTCTACATCGGCATGCCGCCGCTGTACCTGCTCAAAACCGGCGGCAAGGAGACCTACGCCTATAATGACAAGGAACTTCAGAAAGTGCTGCCCAAGGGTAAGAACTATACCTTGCAGCGCTATAAGGGCCTGGGCGAGATGAACCCGGAACAGCTGTGGGACACCACCATGGATCCGCAGAAAAGAAAGCTGATGCAGGTCACGATTGAAGACGGTGCGGAGGCTGACCGCATCATCACCATCCTCATGGGCGATAAGATTGACCCCCGCCGGGAGTACATCACCACCCATGCCAATTTCAACAAGACAGACCTGTTTGAAGAAATACAGGCCTGAGGGAAACACAGATGAAGAAAAGCGGCAAGCAGACATTTGAAGAGCGCCTGGATGAGGTGATCCAGGCATCACTGGAAGAGGTCATGTCAAAGAGCATGATGCCCTATGCGGAGCATGTGATCCTTGAGCGGGCGCTGCCCCGGGTGGAGGATGGCCTCAAGCCCGTGCAGCGGCGCATCCTGTTCACCATGCATGAATTGGGGCTGACCCCTGACAAACCTCACCGCAAATGCGCCCGCATCGTGGGAGACTGCCTGGGCAAGTATCATCCCCACGGGGAGAGCTCGGTGTATGACGCCCTGGTGCGCATGGCCCAGCCCTTCTCCATGCGGGGGATGCTGGTGGACGGCCACGGCAACTTCGGCTCCATCGACGGCGACACGGCAGCTGCCATGCGCTATACCGAGGCCCGCATGGCGCCCCTGGCAACGGAAATGCTGCGGGATATCCAGAAGGACACCGTCCCCTTCCACCTGAACTTTGATGACACCATGAAGGAACCGGATCTCCTGCCGGCCCGATATCCCAACATGCTGGTCAATGGCGCCACCGGCATCGCCGTGGGCCTGGCCACCAACATCCCGCCCCACAACTTGAAAGAGGTGGTGCTGGCCACCATCCGTCTGATCGATAAGCCAGACACTGACCTTGACAGCCTCATGAAAATCATCCCGGCACCGGACTTCCCCACTGGGGGCATCCTCCTGGACACACCCGAGATCAGAGAGGCCTTTGAAACCGGACGGGGAAAACTCCAGCTCAGGGCCCGGGTGCATATTGAGCCGGGCAAGGCGGGCAGGCACCTGCTGTGCATCACCGAGGTGCCCTACCAGGTGAACAAAGCCCAGCTGCTGGAGAGGATCCTGGCTCTATCCGAGGCCCGGAAGGCTGCCCTTGGCAGCATTTATGACATCCGGGACGAGTCCGACCGGACCGGCATGCGGGCGGTGATTGAGATCAAGAAAGACGCTGACCCGGAGGCTGTGCTGGCCTATCTCTTCAGGTACAGCGACCTTCAGTCCACAGTGGGCATGAACATGGTGGCCATCGCCCAGGGAAGGCCCGTGCAGATGGGGCTGATCGAGGCGCTGAAGCACTACATCGCCCACCAGCGGGACGTGGTGACACGCCGCACCCGCTATGAGCTGGACCAGGCGGAGCAGAAGGCCCACATCCTGGAGGGGCTGATTATCGCCGTTGACAACCTGGACGAGGTGATCAAGCTCATCCGCACCGCTCAGAACGTGAAACAGGCAAAAGAAGGGCTGATGGCGCGCTTCAGCCTGAGCGATGTCCAGGCCCAGGCCATCCTGGATCTGCGGCTGCAGCGGCTCACCGGCCTTGAGATCCTCACCCTGCGCAAGGAGCATGAAGCGATCCAGAAGCTGGTCAAAAAGCTGCGCGCTATCCTGGGCGATGAAAAGCTGCTCATGAACCTCATCAAAGAGGAACTGCAGGAGATCGCCGACAAATACGGTGACCCGCGGCGCACGGAAATCCAGAAGGTGGATGAGGCGGCGGATGACCTGCCGCTACCCCTTGATATCCCGGTGCCGGAGGAGGCGGTGGTCATTCTCACTAGGGGCGGGCAGCTGCGCCGGCTGTCTCCCAGGGCCTATGAAAAGATGGAGTTGCCCGAATCAAGCGCAGAGATGCCCCGGGATGTCTTCAACACCATGACCGACCACACCCTGCTGTTTTTCACCCAGCTTGGAAACTGCTATCAGCTGCCCGTACACCAGCTGGAGGAGCAGACCCGGGCCCGGGACCGGGGGACGCTGCTGGCCGGCGTGTTGAACGGGCTTGAAGATGGGGAGCAGTGCGTCTCAGTCATCGATCTGGGGAGTGAGACGGACCGGGACATGCCTGATCTGTTTTTCTTCACCCGCCTGGGCATGGTAAAACGCAGCCTGGCGGAGGAATACCGGGTGCGCCGGGGCAAAATCGCCGCCATCAAGCTGGGCAAGGGAGATGAATTGATCACGGTGTGCCAGCCCCTGGCCAGCGACGACCTGTTTCTGATCACCCACCAGGGCATGATCATCCGCTTTGTCCAGGATGAAGTGCCGGTGATGGGCCGGGTGACCGGCGGCGTGCGCGCGATGAAGCTCAACCCCAGAGACAGGGTCCGGTGGACTGGCGGCATAGGCGACGACTGCGCCCTGATCATCGCCAGCGAACGCGGCTTTATGAAGCGGGTGCCTGGCAACATCGTGGACAGCCAGAAACGGGCCGGAAAGGGCGTGCACAGCTTCTACTTCAACAAAAACGGCAGCAATGGCTCCTATGTGGCAGCCATCGCCTGCCTGAAAACCCCCCGCAGTTTCACCGTGGAAACCACCCAAGGCCAGCTGGTGCCGCTTGCCAGCGAGGAGATCGTGAGCCAAACCCTCACCGAGCGGGGCAAACCCTACGTGATGGCGGTGATGGACGACGTGGTGAGCGACATCATCCTCTGACCGCGTTTCCTTGACACCCTCCGGGGCTGTCAGTACAATGGTTTAATCCATAAAGCAAGAAAGGCAAAGAGATGACCGGCATCAGGGCAATGACCAACCCCAAGCGCGCGCTCATTCTGCTGGCTGTGCTGGCAGGGCTTGTGTTTGCGCTCTCCTCAATGCCATTGGCGTCGCTCTATTTCATCTCATTCGGGCTGATCCTTTTTCCCCTGGCCAGCATGGTGGTTTCCGCGGTGGGCGGCTGGCTGGCCCTGGCAGCCGCGGGTGCCGTCGTCGCCTGGGGCGCCCAGCGCCTGTTTGGGGCGCCGGGCCTGATGGTGCTGATCTATATGCTGCCAGCCGGCATGGCGCTATTGGCCTGTATCCAGTTCAGGCTGCCCTTTTTCAAATCCGTGCTGGTGGTGCTGGCGGCATTCATGCTGAGCGTCCTGGCGCTTTATCTGCTGCTGCAACGGGCCACAGGCGCCATTTTCCCCTATGCCGCGCAGGCCGCGGTGAACGGGCTTGACCAGATGCCCCTGCGGGACATCCTGCTCAACAACCTCTGGAAAAGCGGCTTGCTCTCCCATGGACAGCCCAGCGGCACCCAGGTGTTTATTGAGGATGCCCGGGGCTGGACCTTCACCCCGGAGGTGCTGCAGGAATTCTACAAGCAGATCACCGTCCGGATCCAAGGGCTGCTCCAGTCTGTGTTCCAGGGGCTGCTCACCAGCTTTGGCATCTACATGGCAGCGCTGGGCAGCTATATGGCCATCGGCCTTGCAAAAACCGCCCTGCCCGATCCAGCCCCTGATCTGGGCATGCCGCCCTTTCAGGACTGGTATATCCCCAAAGCCATCGGGCAGAAGCTTTGGGTGCTGGCAGCCGGGTATCTCCTGATGCTGCTTGGTACCATGCCGGTCATGCAATTGGCAGGCGGGCTGATGTTCAATGTGTTTTACGCCCTGTATGTGCTCCAGGGCCTGGCGGTGATAGATCACAGGCTCAGCCTGGGTAGCCTCAACCCCTGGCTCAAACGGCTGCTTCTGGTGCTTTTGTTTGTCATTCTGCAGCCGCTTCTGGTCTTTATGGGCATCATCGATCAGGCGCGGGACACGCGTGGATTACGCAAGGAAAACCGGGAAACCGGAGAAGAATAAAGGAGGTTTCCAGCATGAAAGTGATTTTGCTTCAGGACGTTCCGGGTGCCGGCAAGAAAAACCAAATCGTCAACGTATCAGACGGCTATGCCCGCAACTATCTTTTCCCCCGCAAGTGGGCCATGGAAGCGACGCCCAGCGCCGTGAAGGAGGTGGAGCGCCGCAATGAGAAGGAGCGCGCCGAGGAGGCGGCCCGGGTGAAGGAAGCGGAGGAACTGGCCCGCGAGATCAACGGAAAAACCGTTGAGATCAAGGCGAAGAGCGGCGAAAAAGGCCGGCTTTACGGCAGCGTGACCGTGCAGGAGGTGGCGGAAGCCCTCCACGCCCAGCATCAGGTGGAGGTGGACAAGCGCAAGATCGAGCTGTCCGAGCCCATCCGTAGCCTGGGTGAGGTGCAGGCCACCATTTCGCTTTACACCGGGGTCAAGGCCATGATGACCATCAAGATCCTCCCCATGGCTTAGTGAGCAGCTTATGAGCATGGAGCAGGCAAGGGCCATTGCGGCCTTGGGGGATGATCATCTGCGCATTCCGCCCCAAAGCATGGAGGCGGAGCAATCGGTACTGGGCGCGGCGCTGCAGGAGCCGGGGGCGCTCACCCTGGTGATGGAGGCGGTGGGGGCTGATGACTTCTACTATCCCCAGCACGCGGTGATCTTCAGGGCGATGCAGGCGCTGTTCGGCCAGTCCCGGGCAGTGGACCTGGTGACGATGGACGCGGAGCTCAAGCGCACCGGTGCGCTGTCCGGGGTGGGCGGCACGGAATACCTCATTGAGCTGATCCGCTTTGTGCCCACCACCGCACACCTCAAGCACTATCTTGACATTGTGCTTGAAAAGGCAACGCTGAGAAAGCTCATCTCCGCCTCCAGCGAGATCACCCAGGTCTGCTTTGAGGAGAAGTTCTCCCTGGAGGAAACGCTGCTGTTTGCTGAGAAGGCTATCTTCGACATCGTCATGAAGCGCACTGGCGCCCAGCAGCTGACCCCCATCCGGGAAGTCATCAAGGGCACCCTGGCGCAGATTGAGGAACTGGTGCGCAACAAGGGCAAGATCAACGGCGTGCCCACCGGCTTTGTCATGCTTGACAGGCTGCTCACCGGGCTGCACGCGGGTGAGCTGGTGCTGGTGGGCGCCCGCCCCAGCATGGGCAAAACCAGCTTTGCCATGAACATCGCCTCCTATGCTGCCCACCACGGCAAATCCGTGGCGGTGTTCAGCCTGGAGATGCCCAAGGAGCAGCTGGCCATGCGCATGCTCTGCGGCGATGCCAGGGTCAACATGCAGCGCATCCGCTCGGGCACGCTGTCGGACAAAGACTGGGAAAAGCTGGCCGCCGCGCTCTCCCCGCTGTCTGAAACCAAGATGTACCTGGACGACAGCTCCTCCCTCACCCCAGCCCAGCTGCGCAGCCGCTGCCGGCGCCAGATGATGGAGCGAGGGCTTGACCTGATCGTGGTTGACTATATGCAGCTGATGACCGCCGATGGCCGGGTGGAAAACCGCCAGCTTGAGGTGAGCGAAATTTCCCGAAAGCTCAAGGGCATAGCGCTTGAGCTGAAGGTGCCCTTGCTGGCCTGTGCCCAGCTCTCCCGTGCCAATGTGAAACGAACCGGCAGCATCCGGCCCGTGCTCTCTGATCTGCGCGACTCCGGCTCCATTGAGCAGGATGCCGACGTGGTGATGTTCCTGCACCGCCCCTATTATTACAACAAGGAAGAGGATGTGGACCCCAGCGAGGCTGAGGTCATCGTGGCCAAGCAGCGCAACGGCCCCCTTGACACCATTCGCCTCAACTGGAACGAGGACTTCACCCTCTTTGAGAACCGGTATGACCAACCGACAGGAGACCGAGAATGAACCAAACCAAAGTAAACCAGCTGATGAAGGACGAGCGCTTTGAGGGTTTTCTGCTTGTGAAATCCTCTGAAAAGCGCATGAACAAGAACAACGAACCCTATCTTGATATCACCTTGTCCGACAACACCGGGGATATCAACGCCAAGGTGTGGAACTGTGATGACACACCCCCGCCGCCGGGGAAAGTGCTGAAGGTGCGCGGCAGCGTCACCGAATACAACAAACGCCTGCAGTTCAAGATTGACCGCTACCGGGAGCCGGGCGAGCAGGATGAATATGATCTCTCAGCCCTGGTGGCGGCAGCCCCCAGGCCTTCGGATGAGATGTTTGAGGAGATCCAGGCAGTGATCGAAGGGATGGAAAACCCGGTGGTCAAGGCCATCACCACGGAAATGGTGCGGCGGGCCGGCGAAAAGCTGCACTACTACCCCGCCGCCCAGAGCATGCACCATGCCGAGCGCAGCGGGCTGCTGCACCACCTGACCGACATGATCCGGGTGGCCCAGGCCATCCTGCCCTGCTATCCTTATCTGGACGGTGACCTGCTATTGGCAGGCATCATCCTCCATGACCTGGGCAAGCTCACCGAGATGGTGTCAGATACCCTGGGCAACGTGAGCGAGTATTCCAAGGAAGGCCTGCTGCTGGGGCATCTGGTGACAGGCGTAGCTGAGGTCAGGGATGCGGCAAAGGCCCTTGGCTACCCAGCGGATGAAGAATACGCGCTGCTGCTTGAGCACATGATCATCAGCCATCACGGAGTGCCGGAATATGGCAGCCCCCGCAAACCCTCCTTCCCTGAGGCGGAGGTGCTCAGCCAGCTGGATGACCTGGACGCAAAGCTCAATGAGATGCAGACCGCGCTTAAGCGCACCCGCCAGGGTGAATTCAGCGACCGGGTGTTTGCCCTTGACCGGCGCGTGTACCACCCCCGTTATTTCAACGAGGAGGACGCTTTTTCTGATGATATTGCCCCCAATCCCGCGGAGGACGAGGGTGACAGGGGTTTTGACGCGGACAGCGCCTATCAGCGGCTGCTGTAACAAATGGAGCGACCAGCTGAATACGCTTGACGTCTGCTGATTAAATTGTTACAATAGTTTTAAGCAAACTCGCACTTATCCCAATGGACGGAGGATGTGTCACATGAATAAACGGCTTATGATCATCGTCATCATCCTGGCGGCGCTGATGCTGACTGCCTGCCAGCCGGGGGGCGGCACACCTGCCGCTGATCAGAACACCCCCACCCCGACGCCTGCCGCGCAGCCTAACCCCCTGGAGGTGCCCACAGAGGCCCCGGCCATCGAAGGCCTGCCGGAAGGCTATGACCCGGCCTCTGAGGAGGATGCGGGCATGATCACCGCTGATACCCAGGTGGATGAGCTGGGCGTGCCGCTATATGCCGGCGCCACCCCCATCCCCCTTGACCCCATTGATATGCCCACCCCCACCCCGCGCCAGGCGCTCACCTTTACCTTCGCTAGCTATACCGCCAGCAAACTTGGCCTCACCTTTGAGTCAGTTGCCGGCTACAATGTGGATGACAGCCAGCCTGACACCTTTATCCTGACTGAGCCTGCCGAGCAGCAAAAGGATAATGTCACCGTGCAGTTTATCCTGCAGCAGTCCACTGTCACCGCCAACTTCAGCCAGAACAACATCAAACAGGATGTGCGCACCTATGTCACCGACCTGGGTAAAGTCAACTACAAGGACTGGCGGCTGTATGACACCGCAGAGCGCACGCTGATGGGAAAACAAGGCTACTATGTCAACTATCGGGGCGTGATGCATGACGACACCGTGGTGCGCGGGCGCGTGCACATGGCCCTCATGGACAACAACAAACTGCTGATGCTGCACTTCGTGTGTCCCGCCAACTTCAACTCCGACTATACCAAGGTCTATGGCCACATCAGGGACACGCTGAAAGCCATATAAACCCTTTCAATCAAATCGGCCGCCGCGTTAATCGCGACGGCTGTTTTCTTCTGTCTGTTCGGTCTGGATGTAGTCATCTGACAGCTGGTCCTCGTCCAGGAAGGAGGTCTGCTCATCCACCGCGGGGATTTCTGGCAGTTCCTTCAGGCTGCGCAGCCCAAAATGGGAGAGAAACTGCTCCGTTGTGCCATAGAGAATGGGCCGGCCCAAGGTGTCTTTGCGGCCCACTTCACGCACCATACGTTTGCTGACCAGGGACTGGATGGCATAATCGCTCCCCACCCCGCGGATGGCTTCAATCTCCATACGGGTCACCGGCTGTTTATAGGCGATGATGGAAAGGGTTTCAAGGGCTGACTGGCCAAGGGAGGGGCGCTGGATGGGCTGGAGCACCCGCTCAATCTCGGGGGCATAGTCAGCTTTGGTAGTCAGCTGAATCCTGTCCCCAAAGCGCTTGATGGAAAGGCCACGGTCACGGCTGTGATACAGCGCTTCAAGAGCGTCCAGGGCTTGATCGACCTGGTCATCTGACAGCTCAAGGGCCGCGGCGATGTCAGCCGGGCTGACAGCCTCTCCCACCACAAACAATATGGCCTCAATGATCCCCGCTAGTCTTTCATCCTGCATCGTCCATCTCTTTTCTGCGCCCCACATACAGCGTGATATCCTCATAGTTGGCGTCCTGCCGGGCCCAGGCCTTGCCCTGCTTCATCAACTCCAGCATCGCCAGAAACACCGTCACCACCTCATCCCGGGAGGCACGGCGGCTGATGAGCCCGGAGAACTTGAGCGGTGTTTTTCTGGGCTGCTTGAGAATCATCGCCATGCAGGCGGACACGGAAAAACGCTCCGCTTCAATCTGCCGCTCGGGCTCCCCCGCCAGCTCATACTGCTCCCTGGCGCGCTGGCTCACCTTGATGAAAGCCTTGATCAGCCCCTCCAGGGTGAGGCCGGATATCTCAAACTCCGGCTGCGGCAGGGGGAATTCATCGGGCAGCTTGCTGAAGGCCTTGGACGCTTCCTCCTCATATGCCTGCATCTCCAGGGAAATTTGCTTGAATTGAGCGTATTCCTCCAGCTGCTGGATCAGCAGCGCCTCGGGCGTCTCCTCGTCCTCAGGCATCTGGGGCGGTGCCGGAAGCATGGCACGGCTTTTGATCTCAAGCAGCGTAGCCGCCATGGTCACAAAGCTGCTGGCCTCATCCATATCCAGCTCCCCCGCCTCCTGCACGATGCGGATATACTGATCGGTGACCTCGGATACGAAGATGTCCTTGATGTCGATCTTCGCCCGCCCGATCAGGTGAAGCAGCAGGTCAAGCGGACCTTCAAACTGGTTGAGATGGATGTGGATGGTGCTCATCGGCTTAAAGCGGAAAAACCGCGAGGAAAAGCGGCAGAATGGCGCCCTGGATGGCATAGATCGCCTTTGAAATCCAGTTGCCGATGAAGTTGGTGGACAGCAAAAGGATGATCAGCCCCAACTGGGCGATGCGGAAACCTTTGCCGCTGATATTGAGGTTGCCCTTGAAAAAGATGTCGTTCACCACGTGAAAACCATCCAGCGGCGGGATGGGGAGCAAGTTGAACAGCCCCATGCCCAGGTTGACGAGGGCCAACTGAAACAAAAACCGCTGCACATGGAGCAGCCAGGGCAGCTCAAGGGCGGGCAAAAGCGCCTCTGCCAGCCGGGGGTAGAGCTGAAGCGCAAAACCATCTGCCTGAAAATTCAAAAAGAAAGCAGCCCCCACCTGGGAGAGCGCCGCAGGGGAATAAAGAAAACGGCCCAGCAGCACACTCAGCAGTGTCGCCACCAGAAACAGCGCGAAATTGGTGGTTACCCCGGCCAGGGACACCAGCAGGTCATTCCAGCGGCGGTTGTGAAAACGGTGCGGGTTGACAGGCACAGGCTTGGCCCAGCCGATGCCGAAGAGAAACATGCCGATGGTGCCCATCAGGTCCAGGTGATGAAGGGGGTTGAGGGACAGCCGCCCCATGTCCCGGGCGGTGGTGTCCCCGCTTTTGAGCGCCGTGTAACCGTGCGCCAACTCATGCAGGGTGATCGCCAGCAGCACCGCCGGCGCCCGGTAGAGCATAAACTGCAGGAAGCCCCAGGGATCCTGCTGCAGCCAATCAAGCACCCGCGCCC
Source organism: Christensenella sp. UBA5327 (assembly GCA_002411105.1). GTDB lineage: Bacteria > Bacillota > Clostridia > Christensenellales > Aristaeellaceae > UBA6115. The sequence continues at coordinate 50,268 of DHQX01000036.1, forward strand.
TCTCCCTTGTTCATGTCGTCCTTCAATCGGGAGACCTCGGCCTCAGCCATCTCCCTGGTCACATAGTTCAGCGGCGAAAACCGGCCTTCCAGCGTCTCTTCCAGCTTTTCCAGCGCCTCATCACGCTTGCCCTCATCCAGGTCATAGCGGGAGAGGAAATACAGCGTGTCAATCTGACTGGGTTTGACGGCGTGGGCTTTTTCAAAATAGGGTCTGGCCTTTTCCTTGTCTTTCAGCAGCCTGTAATAGGTCTGTCCGAGGTTGTCCAGGATCACTGGGTCCTCATCATCATATTCCAGCGCTTCCTGGTTATAAGCGAGGGCTTTCTCCCCATCCCCCTGCTCCACATACAAAAAACCCAGCGACTGGTAGGTCAGCCCACAGGGCGCTTCCCGGTGGGAAGCTTCCAGCAGCCGGATGCCCTTGTCCAGGTCCCCGGTCTTCCAGCTTGCCACAGCATAGTTCATCAGCAGCTGCTGCTTGCGCTCAGCATTCATGTCCGGCGCCTTCTGCGCCTTCACCATGATCTCCTTCACCTTCTCAAAAGCGCCCTCTTCCCCGCTGCGCATCAAGAGCACCGCATAGGGCAGCATGTAGCTGGCCGCCACCTCGCCCTCCCGGTAGAGCTCCTCATACATGGCCCGTGCCTGGTCAGTTTGCCCCCTCTGGTGTTTCAACAGGGCGGATCTGGCTTTCAACTTGCTTAAGAATCCCATGCTTCTGCTTTTCAACCTTTCTAACAAGCCGCAGGTAGCGGTGTTCCAGTGCCGCATAATCCTCCGCCGCCTTGGCGGAAATATGCCGGCGTTCTGCACAATATAGCATGCCCCGGCGCACAATATCAAGGGCGCGGGCGGGCTGGCGCATCCGATGTTCATAGATTTTGGCCAGCGCGGTGTACACATGGGGGCTCTCAGCCCGGGCCGCCAACAGCGCCTCATAGGCTGCAGCCGCCTCCGGGTTGTCCCACCGGCGCTTGTACATGTCAGCCAGCCGCAGGCCAGCCAGCACCTTTACATCCCGGTCCGTGCAGGCCCTGAAACAGGCCGCGGCCCTGCCCACCTGCCCATGTTTTTCATAGACCTTGCCGATGCTGAAGATATCCTGCTGGTGCCCTGCCTCAAGCGGCTTCTCGTGCAGGCGGCAGATCAGGAGCATCAGACGCGCCAGGGATGTGATATCCGTGAAATTGTGGCTGAGCACCGCGTCCATCAGCCCCTCATCCCTGCTCTTCAAGTATTCAAAGAAGCGCGCGGGAATTTCGGCCCCGGGCAGATCATCCTCCCGCGTCTGGCCAAACACCTGGGCCTCAATGGCGCCCAGGGAGCACTGCCTGATCCGCATCCTGAACACCCGCCTGGCCGCGTGGATCAGATCGAGGTGGAGCGGAACCCGGTAAGCATCCTGCAGGCGGTTCACGGTGGCCCGGCTGTCAAGCAGCGGCATGTCAAAGCTGGCACCGTTAAAGGTGACCACGCAGCCCGCGCCCTCAATGCGCGGCAGCACCTGGCGGAGCATCAGGGGCTCCTGGTGATAGTCCCGGATCAGATACTGGGTCACCTGCAGGGTGTTCCCCCTGAATTGCCCCAGCCCAATCAAAAAAGCGACGGTGCCCGCACCGCCCCTTAGGCCTGTGGTTTCGGTATCCACAAACAGGAAGTTTTCAAGGGGGATATTCTGCTGCGCGTGAACCCCCAGGTATTCAAGGGTCTCCCGGCTTATTTCCCTCTGCTCAACCGCTATCTGGGCGCAGGTCTCCTTCACCAGCAGCTCCAGCGCTGCCGGGGCCGCCTTGGGCTGGCTGCTGATGGGCTGCGCCGCGCGCAGCCTGTCAAGCATGGAGGCCATCAGCCGCCCTCAGCCTGAAAGAGGCTTGTCTCCTCATCCTCATCCACCCGGGGTGCTGAGGTGGGCCTGGGGGTGGGATAGGCATACCACACCGCCTGGTCATAGCTGGTGCCCTCCGGCAGGAAGGGCGCTGAGGCAGCGCGCATGGCGGCCTCCTGCCCCATGCCATCAGCCAGCGCAAGGGCGCTCAGGGCTTCCGGCGTATTGCCCGCGATCATCTGGCTGACCAAGCCTTGCAGAAGAAAGTTGTTGCCTTTGGCCAGCACATACTCCGGCAGATGCTGGGCATATGCCACATAGGTTTCAAGCGGGATATTCAAGTGATAAAGCGCCGTGGCATGGGCGACGCCCACATAGCGGATGTGCCAGGGCTCGTCCGACACCCCGGTGATGCTCCGCCACTCGGTTTTGTAGCGCACAATAAAGCCAAAGCGGTGGGCGTTCTCCCCCACCCAGATGCCTTCTGGCGTTTGGCCGAATTTAGGGTTCAGGTTGAGCTGAGAGGGAGACTGCACATCCATTGCCAGGCCTAGCTGGTGCTCGCTTGTGCCCGGGGCTGCCACGCGGCGGCTGGCTTTCTCCTTGCTGCCCACCTCCTCCACCTTGGCATTGAAAAGAATCTGCTGGATGCCATAGGCACGGTAGCCAGAGGTGGCATACAGGGTGTGCCCCTTTTCGTGGAGCGCCGCCTCAAACAGCCTTTCCAGGGCACGGGCGGCTTCCTCCCGCATCAGGATGTTGCTCTCCAGGCTTTTCTTGCGGGTCTGCACATCGGGCTGCACCAGGTCTTCAGGCACATGAGCCTTGCTGATGCGGTTCTGGGCGTTGACCAAAACCAGCATGCCGCCCAGCTCCATCATGGATGGAAGCTGGCTGGCAGGCGCCGGTGTCGGGGCAGGCGCGGCGTTTTCAGCCAGGGCAAAGGACAGCGCGCACACACATATTACCAGCATCACAATCAATCTTCTCATCGGATCCCTCAAGGCTTTTTGTAAAACATGGACACCTCGCTGTCGCCGCTTTCGTCTGTGTCATCCAGCTCGCGCACCGGGGGCGGGGCGTTGAGCTGGGCGCACAGCGCCAAAAAGTCGCCGCCTGCCGCCTCATAATCCTGGATGGCCCGCTGGGATTCCTGGGTGAACTCCTCCAGCGACAGGCGCTTTTCCATGATGTACCGGGCCACCTCTTTGCCCACATAGCGCAGATGCCAGGGCTCATAGATGATGCCGGTGATGTCCTGCTTTTCTTTCAGATAGCGGATAATAAAGCCGAATTCCGCGCAGTTTGCCTCCATCCACTGGGCTTCTTTGGTGTTGCCAAACTCCGGTCGCATACCATCCTGTTTGGCCCATTCCAGGTTGAGCACATCAACGCCCAGACCGGTCTGATGGTCGGAGGAGCCGGGGTAGGCCACCACGCCGTCATCCTTGCCGTATTTCTCCAGGCGGTTCTGGTACATGGTCTCCTGGGTTCTGTAGTTGCGGTAGGAGCTTTTGACATACAGCTGATGCCCTGCTTCTTCCGCCGCTCTAAACAGATCCTGCAGCGCCACCGCCGCTTCCTTTCTGAGCATGTGGAGCCCGCTCACACTGCGCAAGGCGCTGATGCTCACCAGGTTATGGGGCTCAAAGTCCTTGTCCAGCAGGGATTGGCGGTTGACCATGGTGAGGTTGCCATTGCGGTTTTCCAGCAGGTTTGCCGGAATGACATAAGCCCATTCAGGCTGTGCTGAAACTGGAACCAGCGGCATGATCAATAACACCGCCAGTACAACCAAAATAAAACGTCTGCTCATCCGCCAAATCCTTCCGTGAAATAGGCGCCAAAAGAAGCTTCGCTGAGCTGGTAGACATACTGCTCCAGCGGAATATCAAGCCGCTGCATCTCCGCCGCGTGGGGCAGCCCAACATAGCGGATATGCCAGGGCTCATCAGCGATGCCGGTCACCTCAGTCCACTCCGCTTTATACCGCACGATAAAACCGAAGCGGTGGGCATTTTCCCGCACCCACTGCCCCTCCCCGGAGCGGCCAAAGGCCTGGTTCAGGTTGGTGCTGCTGCGCCTGCCCAGATCCATCGCCAGGCCCAGCTGATGCTCACTGCTGCCCGGATCGGCCACCAGCAGGCCGGCTTTTGCAGCGCCGGTGCTGGCCACCTTGCGCCGGTAGATGATGTGCTGCTTGTCAAAGCTGCGGTATCCAGACACCGCCACCAGAATATGGCCGTCTGCCCTGGCCGCCTCAAACATCGCCTCCAGCGCCGATGCGGCTTCCTGGCGCATCAACACGCTGCCGCCCATGGACCGGACCGCTGGCTTTATCAGATCAGGGGGCACATAGTCCTGGGCCAGCTGAAAGGTGCGGTTCACCAGGTAAAGATTGCCGCCCAGTGAGGTCTGGTCCACACAGGCGTTCATGCCACCCTGGGCGATGGCAAAGGCAGCGATGAAAAGCGACAGGAGCTTAGCGATCATTGGCCTTCTCCTGGCTGAACAGCTCCTTGTACTGGGCGCGCAGCTTCATCATGGCCACGGGCTTGAGCCGTACGGTCACCCGGGTGCCGGTGTCCTCGTGTTCTTCCTTTACAATCCTGCCCTGCTTGCGCAGTTCATTCAGCGCCTCATACTGGGTGAAGGGCACGAAGAGACCATATTCCCGCTCGCTGTCCCGCAGGATTTTTGCGATCTGGTCCATCAGCAGGGGGATCCCTTCCCCTGTGCGGGCAGATACCATGATGGCGCCTGAAATCGCGATGTGGCTGTTCTCCCCGGCGATATCCGCCTTGTTGAGCACCTCGATGCGGGGCTGGCCGGTGGCGCCCAGGTCATGGAGGACCGATTCCACCACCTGGCGCTGCTGCTGTGCTTCCGGATTGGCAGCATCAGACACAATCACCAGCACATCAGCCAGCGCGGCTTCCTCAAGGGTTGATTTGAAGGCCTCGACCAGGTCAGTGGGCAGTTTGCTGATAAAGCCCACGGAGTCAACCAGCAGAAAACTGTCCCCGTCAGGCAGGGTCACCTTGCGGGATACCGCGTCAAGGGTGGCAAAGAGCAGGTTTTCCACATATACGTCAGCGCCCGATAGGCGGTTTAAAAGGCTGGACTTCCCGGTGTTGGTGTAGCCCACCAGGGCCACCACGGGAATATCGCTCTGTTGGCGGTTTTTGCGGCGGATGGCGCGCTGGCGCTCCAATTCCTTGAGCTCAGTGCTTAAGATCTGAATCCGCCGCCTGATATAGCGCCGGTCCATCTCCAGCTTGCTCTCACCCGGGCCCCGGGTGCCGATGCCGCCGGCCAGCCGGGAGAGGGCTGAGCGGGCACCGATCAGATGGCTGGCGCGGTATTTCAGCTGCGCCAGGCTCACCTGAAGTTTGCCCTCGCTGGTGGTGGCGCGCAGGGCAAAGATGTCCAGAATCAGCGTGGTGCGGTCGATCACCCGGGCGCCGGTCAATTCTTCCAATTGGTTCAGCTGCACGCTGGATAGCTCATCATCCGCGATCACCAGGTCCGCTTCCAGCGCCTGCACGTCAAGGGCTACTTCCAGGGCTTTGCCTGAGCCGATGTAGCTCTTCGGGTCCATGGCGCTTTTTGCCTGAAGCGCACGCCCCACCACCACAGCCCCGGCGCTCTCCGCCAGGGAAGCCAGTTCGTCAAGGGACCTGTCGCTGTCAATGCCAATCAGATAGACGCGCTCGGTCTGTGTGCCGGTCAGCTGCTCCTGGGGTGCCAGGGGCTGATCATTGACCCAAATGGCCTCCATCCACTTGGGGTGGCTCAACGCCCGGGCTCCGGTCACCATCACAGGCCCGGGCTTGTAGCCCATCTCCTGATCCGGCACCAGATAGCACACGCTGGCCCCTGCCACGCTGCCGTCATCATCCGCGCCAAGGGCGCAGATGGCGTCCAGCCGCAGGCTCTTGAGCGCTGAGAGATCCACATCCGACAGCATCGACTGCCCTGCCGGGTGGGTATGGATGCAGCGCACCCGGCTCAAGCGGTTTTCATTCCGGCGCTGGGACAAATCCGCCAGCGGCACATTGTCCTTCTGCCCGATGGCAATGTCCAGCACCTCCCCGCCCCGGGAGAGGTACAGCGCGATTTCCCGCCTGATCTGCGCTGTGAACCGGCACAAAGCCTGGGCCAGCTCATAGGGCAGGAACTCATCCGAGCCCACAGGAAAATCAAACAGCAGGGAGATCTCCCGCTGCACGCTGTCCTTGATTCCGGTCAGGTTTCCGCGCAGTTCTGGCATGTTACTCCTCAGTGTGTCCCGCCCGCGTTCTTGCGGTAGTCTTCAATGGCCGCCCGGATGGCCTCCTCTGCCAGCACCGAGCAGTGCAGCTTCTGGGGCGGCAGGCCGTCCAGAGCCTCTGTCACCACCTTGTTGGTGACTTTCAGCGCCTCATCCAGGCTTTTGCCACGCACCATCTCAGTGGCCATGGAGCTGGTGGCGATGGCCGCCCCGCAGCCAAAGGTCTTGAATCGCACATCCTGGATCACCTCGTCCTCCACGCGGATGTACATCTTCATGATGTCGCCGCAGGCAGCGCTGCCCACAGTGCCAATGCCGTTTGCATTGGCGAGTTCCCCCACGTTGCGGGGATTGCTGAAGTGATCCATCACTTTTTCACTGTACATGGTTGCTCCTTAACTTGCAAGCGGGGACATGGCCCGCAGCTTTTCCACGATGCCGGGAAGAAGCCCCAGCACAGCGTCAATTTCTGTTGCAGTGGTGCTCTCAGACAGGGTGAAACGGATGCTGCTGTGTGCATTCTCCGCGTCAAGGCCAGTGGCCAGGAGCACATGGGAGGGTTCCAGAGAGCCAGAGGCACAAGCGGAGCCTGAGGACGCGGCGATGCCGTTTAAGTCCAGGTGCAGCAGCAGCGCCTCGCCTTCAATAAACCGGAAGGACAGGTTGGCGTTGTTAGGCAAGCGGCATACCCGGTCGCCATTGAGGTGCACCTGGGGAATTTGTGCGATGATACCGTCAATCAGGCGGTTGCGCAGCTGGGTGATCCTGGCGGCGCTTTTGTGCAGTTCAATCCCTGCACGCTCGGCCGCCATGCCAAGCCCCACAATGCCGGCCACGTTCTCCGTACCCGCGCGGCGGCTTCGCTCCTGGGCGCCGCCGTGGAGCAGCGGCTCAATCCGGGTGCCGCTGCGCACATACAGTGCCCCCGTGCCCTTGGGTCCGTGGAATTTATGGCCGGACAGGGACAGCAGGTCCACCTGCCAGTCATCCACATTCACAGGGACTGCACCCATGGCCTGCACCGCATCGGTATGGAAGGGGATGTTGCGGGCTCTGGCGATTTCACCAATGGCGCTGATGGGCTGCAGCGTACCAATCTCGTTGTTGGCCGCCATGATAGAGATGAGGATGGTCTTTTCGGTGATGGCTTCTTGCACAGCCGCCGGGCTGAGGATGCCGGAGGCATCCACCGGAAGATAGCTCACTTCAAAGCCCTGGGTTTCAAGCCATCTGGCCGTTTCCAAAACGGCCGGATGCTCTATGGCGCTGGTGATGATGTGATTTCCTTTGTTCCGGTTGGCCAAGGCGATGCCTTTGAGCGCCCAGTTGTCGCTCTCGGTGCCGCCGCTGGTGAAGTATATCTCACCAGGTTTGCAGCCGATCAGATGCGCCATCTGCCGCCTGGCCCTGTCCACCGCCTGCCTGGCATCGCGCCCCGTGGCATAGATGCTGGAAGCGTTGCCGTACTGGGTGGTGAGGTAGGGCATCATGGCCTCCAGCACCTCAGGCGCCAGGGGCGTTGTGGCGGCATTATCCAGATAAATTCTGTTCAATGGGTCACCTTCTTTGTGTTTGGAATCAGGCTGGGGTCTGCCAGCATGTCTTTGAGGGTGATGGTGTTCATCACCGCCTCAATGCCCCGGGTCAGATGCTCCCAGGTGCCTTTGAGGGCGCAGACGCCACTATTTTCGCAGCTGTCTGCGTCAATCACGCAGCCCGAAAGGGTCAGCGGGCCCTCCACGCTTTCGATGATCTGGGCCACGGTGATATCCTCGGGGTTTTTCGCCAGCAAATAGCCCCCCTTGGTGCCGCGAACTGAACCGATCAGCCCGCTGCGTCTCAGGGCGCCAAGCAACTGCTCCGTGTATTCCCGCGGCTGCCCCTGGGTGATGATCCGGCTCAGCGGCTGCGGGCCTTTATTATGATGCTGCGCCAGATGCAGCATGGCATGCATAGCATAATGGCTCTTGGCCGATAGTCTCACAGTTCCTCCAATCCCGACAAAATCGCTCAGGATTGGGTGCAGTGTACACCCACCTGTTTGCCTTGTCAATTGCCCTCAGTGGCGCCCGGATTTGAAAACATCGCCATATGATCTTTGGGAAAGCTGCATCAGATATTGCAGGAATTCCGATTGCGCCGGTTCCTGCGCCAGTGCCTTCAGGCAGGCAGTGGTCTGCTCAATCAGCCGGATGTCGCCCACCCCATAGGCATCAGGCAGGTTTCGGCCGTGCTGGCGAGTGCCGAAGAACTCCCCCGGCCCCCGCTGCTCCAGGTCCTGCTGGGCGATAAAAAAGCCATCCTCGCTCTGGGTCATCACCCTCAGACGGTCATTGGGCTGGCCCAGCAGGAAACACCAGCTCTCCTTGCTGCCCCGACCCACACGGCCCCGCAGCTGGTGCAGCTGCGCCAGGCCAAAGCGTTCCGCGTCCTCAATCACCATCAGGGTAGCCCCGGGCACATCCACCCCCACCTCAATCACAGAGGACGCCACCAGCACATCCAGTTCTCCCGCCGCAAAGCGCCTCAGGGCCTCAGCCTTCTGTTCATCCGCCTGGTTTCCATAGGTGATGCCCAGGCGAAGGGTTTTCAGCGGGCCTTTGCGCAGGAAATCAAAGGTCTCCTTCACGCTTTTTGTGTCCTGCTCCTCATCCTCCTCCACCAGAGGGCACACATAAAAGCATTGTTCCCCCCGGCTGGCGCTGTCAAGGATATAGCGGTAAAGCTCCTTCCGCTTGCCTTCCGCCACGATGCGGGTTTTGGCCGGCAGCCGGCCCGGCGGTTTCTCCTGGATGAGGGAAACCTCAAGGTCACCATAGAGCACCAGCGCCAAAGACCTGGGGATGGGCGTGGCAGAAAGCGCCAGCATATGGGCCTGGTTCCTCGAGCCCGGCTTCTCCGCCAGGGACTGGCGCTGCTGCACACCAAAGCGGTGTTGCTCATCGGTGATCACCAGGCCCAGGTTATGGTAGGCGACGCTATCGCTGATGAGCGCCTGGGTGCCGATCACAAGCTGCCAAGCGCCGCTTGAGATGCTTTCCAGCGCTTCCCGCCTGTCCTTCGCATTCAGGGAGCCTGTCAGCAAGCCGCAGCTGATGCCCAGGGGCGCAAGCATTCTGGCTGCACTGGCATGATGCTGTTGGGCCAGGATGTCGGTGGGCGCCATCATGGCGCTCTGATATCCCGACTGTGCCGCCAAAAAGGCCGCGCCAAAGGCCACGGCGGTCTTGCCGCTGCCCACATCCCCCTGCACCAGCCGGCGCATGGCATAGCCTGTTTGCAGGTCATCAAACACATCCTCAAGGGCTTTTCGCTGCCCCTGGGTCGGCGCAAAGGGCAGAGCAGCCCAGAAGACGTCTATATCCTCTTCGGTATTTGAAAACCGGAGGCCAGCGCACCCCCGCTGCCCCACGCCCAACAGGGCAGCCTGATAGAGCAGCAAGTTTTCAAAAGCCAGCCTGCGCTTGGCCTGGTCCAGAAGCTCCTGGCTTTGGGGAAAGTGTGCCTGCTCCCAGGCAAAGCGCTTGCCGCATAAGCCCCATGTATCAAGAAACCAGGCTGGCAGCGTTTCCGCCTCATCCTCGCTTATAGCATCCAGTGCCTGGCGGGCGAGCCCGGAAAAGGTCTTTCCCGGCAGCCCTTTGAGGCTCCGGTAGATGGGCTGGATGCCCCGTTCCTGGATCTTCCGGGGATTGACCATAGCGGCCGCTCCCTGATAGAACCCCACTTTGCCATACAGCAGCAGCTCATCGCCCTTTTTCAGCTGTGTGGCCATCCAAGGCTGGTTGAACCAGGTGAGGGACAAGACCCCGGTTTCATCCTGTATTTTCGCTCGAACGGCGGATTTTCCGCCATAGAAATGCCGCCGCGGCGCTTCCATCAGCACCCCCTCTACGCAGTGAGGCTGCTCTGTCAGCTGGCCCAGAGGTGTGGGATTGATGGCATTGACATACGCTGCCGGCAGCGAAGCCAGCAGGGTTTCAAGGCTGACGATGCCGTTTCTCGCCAGAAGCTCCAGGCGCTTGGGGCCGACCCCACGAAGCTGCTCAAGCCGCATGGGGCACCTGCATCAACAAAGAAAGCTGCCCTGCGGCAGCTTGACTTGCGCTCATGGCATCACTCAACCGAGAGCAGATAATAGTACAGCGGTTGCCCGCCCCGATGCACTTCCACATTGCAGTTGGGGTACAGCTCCGCAATTTCCTCACCCAGCGCCTCCGCCTCCTCGGGCTTGGTGTCAGCGCCGTAGTACACGGTGATCAGGCCATCATCATCGGTGACGATTTCCTTCATCAGGGCAACCGCCGCCTCGCCGGCTGATTCACAGTTCACCGTCACCCGGCCGTTGTTGAGCCCGATGATGCTGCCTTCCTTGATGTGCATGGCATCCAGGTCGGTGTCCCGCACAGAGAAGGTGATCATTCCGGTGCGCACCTTTTGCGCGGCCTCGTTCATGCGGGCCTCGTTTTCCTCGGCGCTGTCCTCCGGCAAGAAGGCGATGACCGCGGCGATGCCCATGGCCACATTCTTGGTGGGGAGCACGATGACCCGGCTTTGGGACATATGCGCCACCTGCTCCGCGGCCAGGATGATGTTGCCGTTGTTGGGGAGGATAAAGATGGTCTTGGCCTTGACGCTGTCAACCGCCTTTTGCAGATCCTCGATGCTGGGGTTCATCGTCTGCCCCCCCTCGACGATCTCGTCAACGCCCAGATCCTTGAAGATGCTGGAGAAACCATCCCCCTGGGAGACAGAGACGATGCCGTACTCCTTCTCCTCAACCGGCTCCTGCTCCTTTTCTTTCCTGGCCTGGTTGTCCCGGCGCTGCTGGAGCATGTTGTCAATCTTCAGCCCGTTGAGTTCCCCCAGCGCCAGCGCCAGCTGCAGCGCCTTGCCGGGGTCATTGGTGTGCAGATGCACCTTGATGAGGTTGTGGTCGCCCACCACCAGCACACAGTCACCCAGGCGGGTGAGCTTGCGCCGGAGGCTGTCGATGTCCTCATCGGTGACGGGGAGCTTCATCTCCTGGATAAAAAACTCAGTGCAGTAGGCGAAGGTGATCTCGCCCAGCAGGTCATGGTCATCCACAAAGCTGTCGGCCTCGCCCACCAGCTGGGTGTCAAAGACAGCATCTTCAATCCGCTCCCCATTGATGATGGCGGCATAGCCGGTATAGATCAGGTGCAGGCCCCAGCCGCCAGCGTCCACCACCCCAGCCTGGGTGAGGACCGGCAGCATCTCCTGGGTGCGTTTTACGATGGATTCACCGCTGGCCAGGATCACCTGGAACAACTCCTGGAAGTCATCAGGCGCCTTCTGGGCCTGGTTCATCGCATCATCAGCGATGACCCGGGCCACCGTCAGGATGGTGCCCTCCTTGGGCTTCATGACGGCTTTGTAGGCTGTGTCAGCGCCTGATTTCAAGGCGGCGGCAAACTGAGCCGGGGTGACGGTGTCAAGGCCTTCCAAGGCCCGGGAAAAACCCCGGTACAGCTGGGACAGGATGACGCCGGAGTTGCCCCTGGCGCCCCGCAGGGCCCCTTTGGCCATGGCCTCGGCCACATCTGAAGCCTTAACATAATCATGGCCGTTCACTTCCTTGACGGCCGTCATCATGGTCATGGACATGTTGGTGCCGGTATCGCCGTCAGGCACCGGGAAAACGTTGAGTGCGTTGACCGCCTCCCGGTTCCTCTCCAGCACCGCCGCGCCCGCGTTCACCATGTCGCGCAGCAGGCCGGCATCAATCACGGAAACTTTTATCACGCCTTCTTCCTCCGTTAGCCAGCCGTCAGACACGGATGCCTTCCACGGTGATGTTCACATTGCGCACTTTGATACCTGTCATCTGTTCCAGTTTATAGCGCACGACTTCCTTGATGGAGTTGCACACCTCGGTAACAGAGATGCCATACTCCACCACGATGTACAGATCCACATCGATCATGTCATCCACCGCGCGCAGCTGGACGCCCTTTGACAGATTCTCGCGCCCAAGCCATTCCACCAGGCCGTCCTTGGCGCGTTTTGAAGACATGGCGACGATGCCATAGCATTCAAGGGTGGCATAGCCCACCACCTTGAGCATCACTTCCTCGGAAATGTAGATCGTCCCATTGTCGTTTTTGATTTTAAATTCCATCACAAACTTTCCCCCTTCAGGAAGTGGCCTTTCCCGAAAGCATTATAGCCTCTTTTATTAGAAGACGCAATATCGCGCGCCGCTTGCTCCCCTGTTATCAGCCCTCAAAAGCCATTATCTTTGTTGATTTTATCGATTTCAGCCTTGCGGATAGGCGGGTTGCAGCTTTTGCAGGGCGTCAGCTTCTGGTAGGCGGCGTCATCCAGCTCACCATAAGTCATCACGCCTTTTAGCGGCAGGTAGCGGTCTTTGATGCTGCGGCAGTTCTGGTCAAGATGATAATACTGACCCCGGTCCGGATTGTAGTACAGCGCCAGGCTGTCCTCGGGGTATTCAAAGAACCTGCCAGGGAAATCATCCCATACCAACACCTTGGTGTTGACCTTGATGTTGTTCCACAGCCAGGTCATGTTGACGCCGTCATCGTTGTTGAGGCGCTGCACCCGGATGCAGCCGTGGCTGGCCTTCTTGCCCAACTGCGCCTCCTGGGAGGAATAATCCCAGTATCCGGTGGACTGGTTTTCGATGTAGGGCACCTCATGAATGAGGCTGCCGCCGTTGATGCGCATGGCCATGCGGCACACCAGGTTGCCGGCATTGAACTGGCCCACGCGGCTGACCATCAGGTATTCGCCGGAGGGCGTTTCGTTCCACGGCTGCTGCCGGGTGGGGATGCCGGTGGAAATAATCAGCTCGGTATACAGCTTGCCGTCCTTGAACACATAGAGGCGCTGCTTCAATTTATCGATCAGGATGCCGAAGTCATCCCGGGGCGTGATGGTTTTCAGATTTTGGGTTTGGATATAGCCGCGGATCAGGTCATCGGTATCGCCATAGCCCCGGCGGGTGCGGTTGTCCGGGCCATAGGAGGAGTTGTAGGCTTCCACCAGCGACCAGCCGTCATCAGTCTGCTCGATGACATGCACGCCCTGGGACTCATAGGTGATCTCCCCCAGGATATTCTCCCGCTTGAGGCTGGTGTCCTTGGTAGCGCGCAGCTTGTAAGTCTCCCGCTGATCGCCCCCCACCACCACGGTCAGGGGCTGCAGCATAATTTTCCAAATCGCTTCCTCATCCCAGAGGCCTATGGGCGTCGTCCAGTAGTTGGAGCCTTCCTCTTCCTTGGGCACCTTCTCCCTGGTGGGCAGGGTATAGTGCTTTTCCGGCACGGTGGTGGCTGAAGGAATCTCAAGCGGCGGCTGGGAGGCTTCCTGAGCAACCGCGGCTTCAGGCTGTGCCAGAGGGGTGGGCATGGGGGTGTTGTCCGGGGCCGGCTCAATGGTGAGCGTCACATGCTGCTGGTTGGCAGCAAAGCCATCCTCATCCAGGAACAGGATGCTCAGGGTATGCTGCCCGGATGGGGGTGCCGCACCATCCAGATAGCCATCCCAGGCCACGGTGGTCTCACCCGCCCCCACTGCACCGTTGAAGATATCGGCCACCTGATCGGCGATGTGGAACACCACCATCAACTGCCCCGGCATGTTCAGCGTCACGCTCATGCCCCAGCTCTGCCCGGGGGTGATGTGGGAATCATCGATTTTCATCTGCGTGATCCGCGGGCTTTCAGGTCCCACAGTCACGGCGGATTCTGCCCGGTCAGCATCCGCTTGCAGCACCAGCTGGTATGCCCCCTGGGGCACCAGCTGCTGCGCCTGGTCCAAGCCATTCCAGGCAATATGGTTTTCTCCTGCGCTCACAGGAATGCTGCTCCTGATATCCGTCCGGCTGCCGTCCATTCCCTCCAGGTAAAGCGAGGCGCTGCCCACGCGGGCCGCCACAAAGCTGATCCGCTCCGTGCGGCCCGGGCGCACCAGTGACGGGGCCACCGTGAGCTTTAGAGGGGGATCTTCTGCAAAAGTCGTATAGCTAAACAGCAGCAGAGCTGCCGCACACAAGGCGAGGATGCGTTTGCTCATCGAAACCTCCTTTGTCAGGGGCATAATATCAGATATGAACATCCCCGGCAACCAACTTTTTAAACACATTGTAAACAAATTCGTCACAGGTTATAATCATTGTGTAAGTTATCGGGAGGTTCTATGCAAATCAATTTGGATCAGGTGATGCTTGCCATCAAAACCATTCGCGCGCCGTTTTCCCTGCATGAGTTTGACCTGCATGCCCAGGTTGCAGGAGCCCTGGAAAATGCGGGGATTTCCTTCATCCACGAGGCGCCGGTGGCTCCCCGTTGCCGGGTGGATTTCCTGGCTGGGGAGATCGGCATAGAAATCAAGCGCGGCAAACCCCGCGCCCACGACCTGATCAACCAGGCCACCCGCTACCTGTCCTCCCCCCGGATCAGCGCCCTGATCATCCTGAGCGAACGGGAAGCAAATATACCGGAGTCTGTATTGGGAAAGCCCTGCCTTTGTCTGAGTTTCAATAAGCTCTGGGGCCTGGCGGTTCCGGAGGGAGAGGTAACCAGAAAGCAAACTTTGGTACGTTCTTCTGACACAGCAGCCACGATGCCTACCCAGATGCCTGATGTTCCGCCGTATCTGCAACCGGTGCAGCCGGATGGCAAGGTATACGGCACCCTGTCCTATCAGGCACGGGGCAAATACTGGGTTATCAGTGGTGAGCCTTATATGACGGAGATGGCCAAGCGCTTGTTTCCCGGTGCTGACAGCGGCAAGCGCGGCGTCGCCCGGTTTTCAGCCCACAGGCGGCTGGTGGGGGAGCTTAACTGGTTCATGCAGCGCTATCCTTTGGCCATCATGCCCCGGGATCAGGACCGCTGGAACAATGCCCTCAAGGAGGCCCGGGCCTATCAGGCCGGGCTGGCTGCCTTTGGGCGCAGCGCCCCTGATTATTCCAATACCACAGGCTGGTTCACCGGGTCGCTGCGCCCCTTCCAAAGCTATGGCGCGGTGTGGCTTTCCCAGGTACGCCGGGCGCTTTTGGCAGATGAAATGGGCCTTGGAAAAACCGTGCAGGCCCTGGCAGCGCTGGCTTCTACCGGGGCGCTGCCCGCCATCATCGTGGTGCCGCCCCACCTGGTGCGCAACTGGCAAAGCGAGATCAAGCGCTTTCTCACCATTGAAGGCCGGGAGCCCCGCATCTGTGTGATGAAAGGCTTGACCCCCTATCCGTTGCCCGAGGCGGATATCTATCTGGTGCATTACCTCCTGTTGCGGGGCTGGAAGGATGCGCTGCCGGAGATGCCCGTTAAAACCGTGATCTTTGACGAGATCCAGGAGCTGCGTCACCGGGGCACAGAGAAGTACAGCGCCGCCAGCCTCCTCTCAAACGCCTGTGACCGGGTATATGGCCTGTCCGGAACGCCCATTTACAACCAGGGCGGTGAGATCTGGAACGTGGTCAACATCCTGGACTTTCATTTCCTGGGCGACTGGGACTCCTTTTCCCGGGAATGGTGCTATGGCTATGGCAACGCCGTGGTGATGCACCCGGACTGGCTGGGGGATTATTTGAGGCGGGAGGGCATCATGCTCAGGCGCACCAAGAAAGAGGTGCTGCCGGAACTTCCTGACAAGCGCCGGCTGGTGCAGGAGATAGATGCTGATAACACCCTCTTCCAGAGGCTGATGGCACCGGTTGTCAAAAAACTCGGGGAGCTGGCGGAAAATGAAGCCCTCACCCCTTCCCAGCGGGCGCTTCTGGAAGGCCAGGTGTCCCAGGGCGAGCGACAGGCTTCAGGCCTGGCCAAGGCCCCCTACGTGGCCCAGTTTGTGCGGGCGATGCTGGAGTCCGGCGAGAAGGTGCTGCTGTTCGCCCATCACCACGCGGTGATGGACCTGTACAAAAAGGACCTGAAGCACTTTTCCCCCGCCTTTATCACCGGGCGGGAAACTGGTGAGCAAAAGGAGAAGAATCTCCAGCGCTTTATGGAAGGGCGGACCGATCTGTGCTGCATCTCCCTGCGGGCGGCCTCCGGCCTGAACCTGCAGCGCGCCACTTGCGTGGTGTTTGGTGAACTGGACTGGTCCCCCGCCATCCACAGCCAGGCGGAAGACCGCGCCCACCGCATCGGCCAGAAAGACTCCCTGCTATGCTATTACCTGGTGAGCCCCGGCGGCTCAGACAGCCTGATTCAGGATGTGCTGGGGCTCAAGGTCAGCCAGTTTATGGGACTGATGGGGGCAGCCGCCCCCAACCCCCAGGACGAGGCCATCGCCGCCAATTTTGCCCGCCAGCATGTGCAGGACATGATGGCGCGCTGGCTTGCGTAATTGTTTGACATTTGCCCAGGCATGCCGTAAGATTTTCAAGCAAGGAGGCGAGGAATGCGCATCATGGGCATTGACCCGGGGCTGGCCACCATGGGCTGGGGCGTGATTGATGAAAACTCAAACGCGCCCGAATTTGTGGCCTCCGGCGTCATCCAGACCCTGCCGTCTGAAACGCTGCCCCGGCGCCTCTGCCTGATTGATGAGCAGGTGGAGGAGCTGATCGCTCTTTTCCAGCCGGGCGCCATCGTGTTTGAACAGCTTTTTTTTGCCAAGAACGTAACCACCGCTTTCACCGTGGGTGCCGCCCGCGGGGTTGCCATTGCCCGCTGCGCCCGGTATACCCAGGCCTTATATGAGTACACCCCCATGCAGATCAAGCAGGCAGTGGTTGGCTACGGAAAGGCGGACAAGCACCAGGTTCAGCGGATGACGCAGCTGCTGCTGAAACTCCCTGAGATCATCCGTCCGGATGATGCGGCTGACGCTGTGGCGGCGGCTCTCACCCACTATCAATCCGGCAGGTTTGGGGCCCTGCACATCATGAAATAGAAGAGGTTGCCATGTACGCCTTTATTGAAGGACAGGTAGCAGAAAAACAGGCCAACGAGCTGGTCTTAAACGTCCAGGGCGTAGGTTATCAGATCATGTGCACCCAGGCGGCGCTTTCCATTGTGCCGGCTAAGGGAGAGTATGTGCGCGTCTACACCTGGCTGAGTGTGCGGGATGACGCGCTGGAGCTGTTCGGCTTCGCCTCAAAGGAGGAGCGCAGCATGTTCTTCCATTTGAACGCGGTCTCCGGCATCGGCCCGAGAACGGCGCTGAATGTGCTCAACAGCATGCCGCTGAAGGATTTGACCTTGGCCATCCTGACAGAGGACATCCAGATGCTCTCCCGGGCCCCTGGCATCGGCAAGAAAACTGCCCAGCGCATCGCCCTGGAACTGAAGGACCGTCTGAGCAAGGACAGCGCGGCATTCTCCGCAAACCTGCCCGGTGTGGACTATGCCCCCGCGGCCACAGACGCCATTTCAGAGGCGGTGCTTGCCCTCCAGGGCCTGGGTTACACCCAGAGTGAAGCCGCCATGGCGGTGTCAAAAGCGCATCAGCAAGGCGCTGGGGACAAGGCGGATGACCTGGTGCGCCTGGCGCTGCGCGGGATGATGAAAGGGTAAACGATGCAGGACGAGCGACTGATGATGACAGGCCAGCGGGATGAGGACCGGGAGATCGACATCTCCCTGCGTCCCCGGGTGCTGCGGGAGTATGTGGGCCAGGACAAGGTCAAGGAAAACCTGAACGTCTATATCAAAGCGGCCCTCAAACGGCGTGATGCGCTGGATCATATGCTGCTGTATGGCCCCCCCGGCCTGGGCAAGACCACCCTGGCCTGCATTGTGGCGGCCGAGATGGGGCAGAATATTCGCGTCACCTCTGGCCCTGCCATAGACCGGCCGGGGGATCTGGCCTCCATCCTCACCAACCTCAACGCCGGGGACGTCCTGTTTATCGATGAGATTCACCGCCTCTCACGCGCTGTGGAAGAGGTGCTTTACCCCGCGATGGAGGACTTTGCGCTTGACATCATGATCGGCAAGGGCCCCACTGCCAGGTCTATGCGGCTGGAGCTACCCCGTTTCACCCTGATTGGTGCCACCACTCGGGCCGGGCAGCTCTCAGCCCCCCTCAGGGACCGCTTTGGCATGACCTTCAGGCTGGAGCTGTACTCGCCGGAGCATTTGGCGCAGATCCTTCACCGATCAGCTGCCATCCTCAACATGCCGGCGGATGATGAGGGCATCATCGAAATTGCCCGGCGCAGCCGGGGCACACCGCGCATTGCCAACCGCATGCTCAAGCGCGTCAGGGACTATGCCCAGGTGAAGGCAGACGGCAAGATCACAAGGCAGGTGGCCGATGAAGGGCTGAGCCTGCTGGATGTGGACGCCCTGGGCCTTGACCGGGTGGATCGCACGGTGCTGATCACCATGATTGACAAGTTTTCAGGCGGCCCGGTGGGGCTGGATACCCTGGCCGCGGCCACTGGGGAGGACGCGCTGACGATTGAGGATGTGTACGAACCCTTCCTCCTTCAGCTTGGCTTCATCCACCGCACGCCCCGGGGCCGCGTGGCCACTGTTTCCGCCTACAGCCACTTTGGCCGCCCCTTCCCTGGGGCTGACACGCAAGGCAGTCAACAGGTCGCATTCTTTGATGAAAACCCATGATTTTTATTATGATCTGCCGGAACGCCTGATCGCCCAGACGCCGGTGGAGCCCAGGGACGCCAGCCGCATGCTGGTGTGCAATCGGAACAATCACCACAGGGCACACCGGCATTTTTTTGATTTGCCAGAATACCTGAGGCCCGGTGACGCGGTGGTGATCAACCACACCAAGGTGATCCCCGCCAGGCTGATCGGAATCAAAGTGGACAGCGGCGTGGCCTGTGAGGTGCTGCTGCTGAAGCGCTTGGAACAGGACCTGTGGGAAGCCCTGGTGCGCCCAGGCAGGCGGCTGAAAACCGGCAGCCAGGTGACATTTGGCACGGGAGAGCTGCAGGCCGAGATTCTGGAAAGCACGGAATTTGGCGGGCGAGTGGTGCACTTCAGGTATAACGGGGTGTTTGAGCAGATCCTGGACGCGCTGGGCCAGATGCCGCTGCCTCCCTATATCCATGAGAAGCTGGAGGACAAAAGCCGCTATCAGACGGTTTACGCCAGGTTTTCAGGCAGCGCCGCTGCCCCTACGGCGGGGCTGCATTTCACGCCGCAGATTATGCAAGCCATCGAGGATAAAGGCGCCCAGGTGATCCCCATCCTGCTGCATGTGGGGCTTGGCACCTTCAGGCCTGTGAAGGCCGAAAACCTGGATGAACATGTGATGCATGAGGAATACTATGAGGTGAGCGCCGGGGCAGCAGAGCGTATCAACGCCGCCCGCGCAAAGGGCGGGCGTATCCTGTGCATCGGCACCACCTCCCTGCGCACCCTGGAGACGGTGACGGATGAAAGGGGCATCGTCCATCCCGGCCAGGGGATGACCGGCATCTTCATCAAACCAGGCTACCACTTCAAAGCCTGTGACATGCTGCTGACCAATTTCCACCTGCCCGAGAGCACGCTCATGATGCTGGTATCGGCCTTCATGGGCCTGGATAACGCGCTTGACGCCTACTGGGAAGCGGTCAAGGCAGAATACCGCTTCTTCAGCTTCGGGGACTGCATGCTGATCGCTGATGGCCTGGTAAAGGGGCAGGATCATCATGAATAGCCGGAAAGCACTGGTCATCGGCGGCATGAACATCGATATTCTGGGCACGCCAACCGCAGCCTTCCATCCGGGGGATTCGCTGCCGGGCAGGGTCGGCCTGTCGGTGGGTGGTGTTGGGTATAACATCGCCGCCCGGCTGGCTGGGTTTGGCATGCGGGTAACGCTCTTCACCGCCATCGGGGAGGATTTCTTTGCCTGCATCGCGGAAAAAGCATGTGAGGAAAAAGGCATCGATATCAGCCTCTCCCTCCGGGTACCCGCCCCCTCCCCCATCTACATGGCGATCCATGGCCAGGATGGTGCCATGACAGCGGCCATCAACGACATGGCTGCCATCGCCAAACTGGCGCCTGATCATCTTGAAGCACATCGGCATGCCTTGTCCGGTCCCTTTGATGTCTGTGTGATTGACGCCAATCTGCCAGAAGAAACGCTGTCAGCTATCCCCCGGCTTGTCAAAGCGCCCATTCTGGCAGACCCGG
Organism: Christensenella sp. UBA5327; assembly: GCA_002411105.1. Classification (GTDB taxonomy): domain Bacteria; phylum Bacillota; class Clostridia; order Christensenellales; family Aristaeellaceae; genus UBA6115. Next base: position 70,458 of record DHQX01000036.1, read on the forward strand.
TCAGCTGTGAAAAAGGGCGGCGCCTGCTGCCGGTGTTGTCATATCTAACGGCCATCAAGCCCAACGCCATGGAAGCGCTGGCCTTGAGCGGCCGCGAAGATATCCCGGCGGCCGCCAGATTTTTCGTCGCCCAGGGGGTTAAACAGGTGTATGTTTCCATGGGAAAGGATGGGCTTTACTGTGCTGACGCAAAGGAAGAAGTGCAGCTGCCCAGCCTGATCAGCACCACAGCGCCTTCCACAGGCGCGGGGGATGCCCTGGCCGCCGGCCTCGCCCTGGGCATTGCCGCAGGCAAATCCACCGCTGACACCGCCCGCATGGGCCTTGAGGCCGCGGCAGACTATCTTAAAACCATAGCATTGGAGAGATAACATGAACCAGCATTTGACCCTGTCTCCCGCCGTCAAGGAAGCGCTTGAATCCGGCAGGCCCGTCATCGCCCTGGAGAGCACCATCATCAGCCACGGCATGCCTTACCCGCAGAATGTGGAAACCTCCCTCATGTGTGAACAAATCGCCCGGGAAAACGGCGCTGAGCCCGCCACCATCGCGGTGATCGGCGGGCAGCTGTGCGCGGGGCTGACCCAGGAGCAGATCACTTACTTTGGGAAGAAAGGTCAGGCAGTGCGCAAAGCCAGCCGGCGGGATCTGCCGGTTATGGTCGCCAGGGGCGAGGACGGGGCCACCACGGTGGCTGCCACCATGATCATCGCTGCCATGGCAGGCATCCAAATCTTTGCCACCGGTGGAGTGGGCGGTGTGCACCGGGGCGCTGAAAAAACCATGGATATCTCTGCGGATCTTGAGGAGTTGGCCCAGACCCCGGTGGCTGTGGTCTGCGCTGGGGCCAAGAGCATCCTGGATCTGGGGCTGACGCTGGAGTATCTTGAGACCAAGGGCGTGCCCGTCATCGGCTACCAGACCGATGAGCTCCCCGCCTTTTACACCAGGCAAAGCGGCTTTAAGGTGAATGACAGGGCGGACAGCCCGGAAGAACTGGCAGCCATCATCCGCGCCCAGCGCGCGCTTGCCTTCCCCGGCAGCATGCTCATCACCAATCCCATTCCGCAGGAGCATGCCCTGCCCAAGGAAATGATTGATAGCGTGATTTCATCGGCCCTCAGGGAAGCGGAGGCCCGGGGCGTCACCGGCAAAGAGGTGACTCCCTACCTGTTGGCCAAGGTGGTGGAGATCACCCAGGGCCAGTCTCTCAAGGCCAATATTCAGCTGGTTTATAACAATGTGAAGCTGGCAGCGCAAATCGCCTGCCATCTGAAAGGTTAAGAGAAGATCCCCTCGATGACCTCATCCTGAAACAGCTGATAGATGTTCTGACCGCACAGCGCGTCAAAATGCGCCTTGATGGACAGAAAAGCCCGCCATTTATCCGCCGTCGTTCGGCTAAGCCCATGGCGCAGGCCCACATCCATCAGGCGCTTTTCCATCAGCGTCACCCCAGTGGGCAGGCTGATGGCGTCGCACAGCTGGATGAGCCGCACCTCATCATCGTACACGGCCTGATCCAGCAGATGGGTGAGTCGGGCGCATTCTTCCGCTGTGCAGTCGATCTCGCCGTTGTAGGCTGCCAGATCGCGCACCGGAAAAGAATGGGTCAGACATGCGCGGGCGGCATCAGGCCAGCTTTTTTCCATCATCAGGTCATATCCCGCTATCACATGGCGCACACCGGCCCGGCCCACAAAGCGGCCAATGTCATGCACAAGCCCCATCACCCGGCAGCGCTCAGCTGCCATCCCGCAGGCCGAAGCAATCCTGTGCGCTGCCCTGGCCACGGTTTCGCAGTGAGCTCCCCAGGGGCCTGGGTTTCTTTCAAGCGCCCAATCAAGCAGGCGCTTTGCTTCTTGTAGCTCCGGCATATCCGACAAACGCAATCACCCACTCATACAAAACTAAAAAGAAAAAGCCGCTGGTCTGCGGCATTTACGGCTCCATGTGTTAAGCCTGGGCTTTGTGCAAGGCTTTTGCCATGCGTGCTTTCTTGCGGCTTGCGGTGTTCTTGTGCAGAATTCCCTTGGACACGGCCTTGTCGAGCGCTGAGGACGCTGCGCTGAGCACCGCGGGCGCTTGGTTAAGGTCATTCTCCAGGGCGATGCTATACTTCTTAACGGCGGTTTTGACACCGGTTTTCACCATGCGGTTGCGCAGGGTCTTTTTCTTGTCAGAGCGCACGCGCTTCTGGGCAGATCTGATGTTGGCCAACTCACTTCACCTCCTGACTTCCCGGAATAGCAAAGCGGATAATACCATATCCCGCGCCGTCTTGCAAGCACAAATTATTGCCAGCTTCCTTTTCCAAGCCCCGCCAGCCCCTCTTTCTTGCGATTTTTCACCATTGCGTGTATGATAGGGTATCGGCCGAAGCGGGCAAACCGCGGGCGATTTGAAAGGAGATGTTGCACCACTTGTCAATGCCACTGGATACCTTTGACAGCTGTGTGGCCCTGTTTGGGCTCAACGACAGAAACATCCGCACCCTGGAAGAAGAGCTGGTTGTCAACGTTTTTCTCCGTGATGGTGAACTGCAGATCATCGGGGACAACGAGAACATAAAAACCGCGGAGCAGGTCATTGCCGAGATGCTCCGTATCATTGAAGCAGGCGAGCACTTGGATGCGGGCAAAATCCGCTACCTGATCCAGATGGCCCGCCAGGGCACCCTCACCGAGGTCAGGGATTCCATCGGCGAGGTGGTTGCCTACACCTACAAGGGCAAAAAAATCCAATGCAAGACCGCAGGGCAGCGCGCCTATGTGCAGGCGGTGAAAAACAGCGGGCTCACCTTTTCAGTGGGGCCTGCCGGCACCGGCAAAACCTACCTGGCCATGGCCATGGCGGCGGTTGCCCTGCGCAACAAAGAGGTGGAGCGGCTCATCCTCACCCGCCCTGCTGTCGAAGCGGGCGAGAAGCTGGGCTTCCTGCCCGGGGACATGGCCCAGAAAGTGGACCCCTACCTGCGGCCTCTGTTTGACGCCCTGTTTGAAATCCTGGGCCTTGAGGCTTACCAGCGCTACATGGAGCGCGGCGCCATCGAGGTGGCCCCCCTTGCCTTCATGCGCGGGCGAACGCTCAACGATGCCTTTGTGATTCTGGATGAGGCGCAGAACGCGACGCCTGAGCAGATGAAGATGTTCCTCACCCGCATGGGCCGCAACGCCAAAGCGGTCGTCAACGGTGACCCCTCCCAGATCGATCTTCCCTACGCCAGGCGCTCAGGCCTGCTGGTGGCGCTTGATGTCTTGAAGGATGTTGAAGGCATCCAGATTGTCCGGCTCACCCGGGATGATGTGGTGAGAAATGATCTGGTGCAGCGCATCGTGAACGCCTACGAAGTCTACGAGGCGGCAAAGGAAGACCATGTTTGAGATGCCCCTGTCCCCCAAGGCGCAAAAGCCCCCGGTTCTCAGGCTGGTGGCAGCTTATTTGCGCTCCCAGGCCTTCATGCGGCTGCTCACCATCCTGGCGGGGGGATTTCTGTGCCTGATGATTTTCCTCATCACCATCAGCCCCAAGCGTTACAACCTTCTGGTGGGCATGGTGCCGGATCAGACCATTTCCGCTAACAAAGACGTCATAGACGAGGTGACAACCCGCGTCAACCGGGACGCTGCCGCGGCGGCCGTGGCCCCCACCTATCACCATCAGGACGGCATCACCGAAGCGGTGATCCTGAACTTGGAGGCTGCCTACGCCGAGATGGTGGCGGCCCGGCAATATGCCCAGACGCTGCCTGATTATTCCAGCCGCCGCACCTATTCCAGGGATGAGTTGGCTGCTGCCCACGCCTTCATGGACCTGATCGTCCTTCAGGATTTTCAGATGGTGACCCTGCTCAACGCCTCCAACGAGCAGTTTGACGAGATGTATGCCGCCCTTGCGCCTGCGGTGCGCAACACCATGCAGGGAAACGTCATTCAGGGCCAGGAATCAAGCGGCATCAACAGCATCATGCAGCTGGTGGGCTACAAAACCAATGTAAGCCTGCTTCAAAACGTGGTGCTGCCCGTGCTCAGGGAGATCATTGAGCCCAACATGGTGGTGGATGCAGAAGCCACCGAGGCCGCGCGCAAGGCCGCCTGGGAACAGGTGGAGCCGGTGGTATTTAAGCAGGGGCAGAACATCGTGGTCAGAGGCGAGGGACGCATCAGAGAAAATCAGATAGCCATGCTGGGCAGCCTGGGATTGCTGGATGACAACGCCATCGATTATCCCATGTACCTAGGCGCCTTTATGATGGTTGCTGGCACCCTGGCCCTGGCCTTTGCTGCTCTCAAAATCATCACGCCGCAGGCGGTGCGGGATGTGAAATCCATCGCCCTCATCTACCTGGTGCTGCTGATCGCCATGTCCTTTTCCCTGCTGGCAAGGGAAATCCAGCTGATCTATCTGGCTCCGCTGGTCCTGCCCTTTATGCTGCTTGCAGGCACGGTGGGCGCTGTTCCAGCGCTGATCGCGGGAACAGCCAGCACGGCGCTTTGCGCTGTCATGATCGCCGGTTCCGGCAGCGCCAGCACGGATTGGGTGAGTCTTTTGTCCATCGGCATTTTTTCCGGCACCGTATCGGTGCTGATGCTCAAAAATAAATACCAGCGCTTCTATGTGCTGTTGACCGGCACCCTGGCGGGCCTGACCAGCTTCCTGCTGTTGCTGGCCACCGGGCTTCTGACCAGCATGAACCTGCAGGGCATCATCAACAAAGGGCTCTGGAGCGCCGTGGGGGCCGCAGTGAGCACGGTGCTGTGTATGGCAATCCAGCCGGCGCTTGAGTTTGCCTTCAACCTGCCCACGCCAACCAGGCTGCTTGACCTTACCAACCCCAACCATCCGCTGCTGCGCAGGCTGCTGCTTGAGGCACCAGGCACCTACCACCACAGCATCATCATCGCTAACCTGGCCGAGGCCAGCGCTGAGGCCATTGGCGCCAACCCCCTCCTGGCCCGGGCAGGCGCCTATTTCCATGACATCGGCAAGCTGAAACGCCCCCTTTATTTCAAGGAGAACCAGATCGGCACCAGCAATGTCCATGACAGCACGGACCCCCAGGTGTCTGCCGCTATTATCACCTCCCATGTCAGGGAGGGCATTGCCATGGCAAGGCAATACCGCCTGCCTCAGGAGATCCAGCAGATCATCGCCGAACACCACGGCAACTCCCTGGTCGCCTTCTTCTACCACAAGGCGGTGAAAGAAAGCACAAGCGAGCAGGTGGATGATGAGGAATTCCGCTATGACGGCGTGCCGCCAAGGACAGCCGAGGGTGCCCTGGTGATGCTGTGTGACACCATCGAGGCTGCCATCAGAACGCTGAGCAACCCCAGCCAGGACGAGATCATCACCTTTATCGATGACCTGATCCAGAAGAAAATACAGGGCGGGCAGCTGGTCAACGCCCCCCTCACCCTGGCAGATTTAAGAACCATCCGGGACACCTGCGCCCTGGTGCTCCACGGCGTTTTCCATGAGCGCATTGAATACCCGGCGGCACCTGACCGACTGCCCCCCAAGGACAGGCTGCTGGCCCAGCTTCAGCAGCTGCGCAAGTCCGCCGCCCCACCTGTCAAGCTGCCAGCAAGCCCCAGAGCGCCTGAGGACAGCGGGCTGGAAACCAAGGCGGATTAGCATGCGGGTCATCATAGCGCCTGAGAGCCTGTCCTCACCGGTTTCCTCCTCATTCTTTGAGGGCATCGCTGAAAGCGCCTGCCAGCTGGAAGGGCTGGCTGCCCCGCTTTTTTTGTCCCTGACCCTCACAGATGATCCCGGTATCCAGGCCATCAACCAGGCCTGGCGCGGGATAGACAGGGCGACAGATGTGCTGAGTTTTCCTGCTGCCGCCTTCAGTCCGGGGGACACCATCAGCCAGCACCCCGCATTGCCCTCTGATATCTGGGATAGCGAAATGGGCGCTTATTATCTGGGGGATATCGTGATCTCCCTCCACCGGGTCAGGGCACAGGCTGCGGAATATGGCCACAGTTTTGAGCGGGAGCTTGCTTATTTGTTTGCCCATGGGGTATTACATCTGATGGGCTATGACCATGAAACCCCGGAGGTTAAAATAGAAATGCGAGAAAAGGAAGAAAAGGTATTGGCCGATCACGCAAAGACCATGCCGGATGACCGGGCGCTGATGGATGAAGCGCTTCAAGCCCGTGGGTATGCCTACACCCCCTATTCCAACTACAAGGTGGGAGCAGCGCTGCGCACAAAGGACGGGAAGGTCTATTCCGGCTGCAACATTGAAAACGCCTCCTTTGGCCTCACTAACTGCGCTGAGCGCACCGCGATCTTCAAAGCAATAAGCTCAGGTGACAGCCAGTTTGACGCCATCGCCATCGCAGCGGATGCCACAGCACCCTGGCCCTGCGGAGCCTGCCGGCAGGTGCTCAGTGAGTTCGCACCCAATATGCGGGTGCTGCTCACCTGGGACGGTGGGCGCAAAACTGCCCAAAGCACGCTGGATCAGCTGCTACCCCACAGCTTTCTCACCTTTCAGGAGGACGGACAATGACCCAGACTGATCCGGTAAAGGCCCCCTTTCACTCCGGCTTTATCAGCATTGTAGGCCGCCCCAACGTGGGGAAATCCACCCTGCTCAATGCCCTGGTGGGTGAAAAGGTGGCCATCGTCAGCCCCAAGCCCCAGACCACGCGCAACCGCATCATCGGTATCCTGAATGTTCCGGATGCGCAGCTGGTGTTTGTGGATACCCCTGGCATCCACAAGCCCCGGACGAAGCTTGGCGAGTTCATGGATCAAAGCATCCAGGAAGCCACCAAGGGCATTGATGGGCTGCTGGTGGTGCTGGACGCCGCCAGGATCACTGACGCGGACCAGCGTGTGGTGCAGGACATGCGGGGCATGAAGGTGCCCAAAATCCTGGTGCTCAACAAGATTGACCTGGTCCATCCCCAGGACCTGCTCAAGCCCATGGCGGATTTTTCTCAGGCCGGCTACGACGCCATTCTCCCTGTCAGCGCAAAAACCGGTGACGGGGTTGATATTCTCAAGCAGGAACTGCTGCAAAGGCTGCCTGAAGGGCCGGCTTACTTCCCTGTCAGCATGTGGACAGACCAGACAGAGCGCCAGTTTGTGGCGGAGTTGATCCGGGAGCAGGCGCTGTTCGCCCTGCAGGAAGAAATTCCCCACGGGATCGGCGTTGAGGTGCTCACCATGAAGGACATGAGCGAGGAGATGGTGGAAATCTACGCCAATATCTTCTGCGAGCGGGAAAGCCACAAGCGCATCATCATCGGCCGTCAGGGTGCCATGCTGGGCGTCATCGGCCGGAAAGCCCGGGAAGGCATGGAAAAGCTGCTGGGCAAAAAGGTCAACTTGCAGCTCTGGGTCAAGGTGCGGCCAGACTGGCGGAATTCCGCCGGTGACCTGAAAACGCTGGGATACACGGAGTGATGCCTAAGATGAAAAGAGCTTTTGCTGTTCTGATCCTGGTGTGCATCCTGCTCACTTCAAGCGGCCTGGCGGCGCAGCCGGCATACAGGAAGTACTCCTATGTGTTTTTTGGCACCTTTGATACGGTGATCACCATCCTTGGCTACGCGCAGGATAAAGCGGTCTTTGACCGCGCCGCGAAAGATGCTGAGGCCGCCTTCCAGCGCTACCACAAAATATTTGACCAGTACCACCCTTATGACGGGGTCAACAATGTCTTCACCTTGAACCGGCAGGCAGCGGATGCGCCCGTGGAGGTGCCTGATGAGCTGTTCAGCCTGCTCATGTACTGCAAGGACATGCAGCCAAAGCTCCGGGGCACGGTGAACGTGGCCATGGGAGCGGTGCTGGCGCTGTGGCATGATGCCCGGGAACTGGCCGAATCCAACCCTGAGCATGCGAAGCTGCCAGACATGGCGGCCTTGCGGGCGGCAACCAGGCACATCAACATGGATGACGTGGTCCTTGACCCAGAGAAACAGACTGTGTTCTATAATGACCCAATGCTGAAGCTTGATGTGGGGGCAGTGGCCAAGGGTTATGCCACGGAGCTTGTCGCCCAGGAAATGCTCAGGGGCGAGCTATCTCACTTTATCATCAATGCCGGCGGCAACGTGCGCACAGGCAAGCCGCCGCTGGATGGCCGCAGCAACTGGGGTGTGGGCATCCAGGACCCGGAGGCCGCCATCCTCTCCCCTACGGATTCTGATGTTATTGAGCTGATGTACATGCACGACATGTCCTCAGTGACCAGCGGTGACTACCAGCGCTTCTTCACCCTTGATGGCATCAATTATCACCACATCATCTCTGCTGAGACACTGATGCCCTCGCATTTTATGCGCTCTGTCACCGTCATCACCGAGGATTCCGGCCTGGCGGATATCCTGTCAACCGCTCTTTTCCTGATGCCCTATGAGGAAGGGCTCGCTTTCCTCAAGGATTTTGACCAGCCGGTGGAAGCGCTCTGGGTTCTCAATGATCATTCTGTCAGGATGACCGATGGCGCAAAAAAAATGGCCCATTCCCAAGGGGGAACGAGCAACTGATCCCATAGAAAAGATTTATCCGGGAAAGCGCTGCATGAGGCTACCGGCCAGGTCTATCTGTTCACCGATGAGCGCTGCGATCTGATCATCCCCCGCGGTTTTCCCTTCGATATCCATACCCCTGGCGCGCCAGCCGGAAGCCAGCACATTATCCACAGAAGCCTGCAGACAGCCGGCTTCTTTTTTGAGCGCCAGGCTGTCACCAAGCAGGGCCACCGTCGCATAGAGCGCATCAAAAAGCCCAGGGAAATAGCCAGGAACACCGCCAGCCGTGTGCACCTTGTGGTTTTCTGACACATAGACGCTATGGGCCAGGCCGGCACCGCTCAAGCCCCGGTACAGCGATATCAGCAAGCTGCCTTGAGCATCGTCAGCCATGAACACATGATGCCGGTCCGGATATTGCAGCGGTTTTGAAATGACATTCGCCAGGGGCAGCGCCTCAGGGGTTGAGAGCGCATAAGGGCTGGCTGCCCTGCTGACCGCGTCATCCCACAGGCCATTGTCGTCTGATGCCACGGCCCAGACCATGGCCTCGCCATCCCCGGCGATCTTGAGCGCGGCCTTTGCTGCCATACCAGCATGGTCAAGCCCCGGTTTCAGGGGGGACACCAGGGTGATCACCGGAAATTGGGGGATCCTCAGCAATGAAAAATCCCTTAACCCCTGGGGCAGGGTCAGGGTGGACACGCGCACCTGAGCGTCAAAGAAGGAGAGAATGGCCTCCTCCGATGCTGCTGCCAGAACAGCCTGCGCCTCCCCCGCCTCCCATCCGGCCGCCTCACCGTCCAGCTGTTGGTCCTTCATGATAAAGCTGTGACCAAAGGCCACAGCGATGTCATTAAGCGCCTGCTGGGGGGCGCGAAGCAGGTTCTTTTCTTTCATGCTGCCTGAGAGCATCAGGATCTTGGCGCGCATCGCTGCCCTACTCCCAGTCCACCGGGTAGAAATCCACGGCGTACTGCAGGTTTTTTCCGTTTGACTTAAGCATATTGATGACGTTGTCGATCAAGCGCTGGTCGGTGAAAGGGGTGGGAGCGAAGTCATTATAATCGGTTTTTGATGAAATGCGGCTTGGGATGATGCGGAAAGCATCGCTTTTCACCTGGCCGTTCTTCACATCAAAGCGCACCTGGAAGAGAAAGGTGCTCATGTCGCTGGGCTTGGTGTTGCCGGCGAAGCTGAAGTTGCCCAAAGAATACACGATGTACTTGTCCTTATACCGCTCGATGGGGTTGATGCGGTGGCTGTGGTGCCCCAGCACCAGGTCAGCGCCGGCATCAATGGTGGCCCGGCCCAGATTGATCTGGTTCTGGTTGGGCTTATAGTCCAGCTCCTGTCCCCAGTGGAAGCTGACGATGACAATGTCATGGGCGGCCTTGGCCCGGGCCACATCAAGGGGCACCTGCACCAATAGCTCGCTCACCTTGTCGCGGTACTGCTGATAGGTCAGCATGGCGATGGACACACCCTTTACCTTGTAAACGCCCATGTTTTTGGAATCGCTCCACACAATGCCGGCACTATCCAGGGTGGCCTTGGTCTCAGCAAGCCCTGCTTCTCCATGGTCCATCACATGGTTGTTCTCAAGCGCCACCGCCTCAATGCTGCCGTTTGTCAGGAGTTTGACATATTCCGGCGGCGCTGAGAAAACAAACTGGTTCTTGGTCTTGTAAACCGGCGCTGTGGTCAGGGTGCCTTCAAAGTTGACAATGGTCATGTCGTCGTGCTCAAAGATATGCTGCACGTTTCGGCAGATGAAGTTGGGGTCCATGTCCTGCTTTTTGTATTCCTTGTCAAAGATGGAGTCACCTCGCTTGGTGACGTCCCCGCCGATGGTGGTGTCACCGGCCGCTGTGATCACAATCTGCACAGTTCCGTCTGGCAGCGCATCAACAGGGGCGGGCTCCGGCGTCACAGCAGGCGAATCCGCCTGATCCGCCACCCCCATCACAGAATCCTGGCCCTCCGCGGCAGGCGGCGGGGTCATGAACTGGCTCAGGGACACCTCCTCATCCGCCTGGACAAAGGGGGTGAAGGAGAGGATCAGCGTCAGAAGAAGAAACAGAGCGATGATGCGATGTTTTCCAAACATGAATGGTCTCCCTAACAGGTCTTGAGAAAGGCTGCGATGCGCTCAAAGGCCTCCTGCAGTTTGCTGATCGCGGTGGCGTAGCAGCAGCGGATGTGCCCTTCGCCGCTGTCGCCAAAGGCGGAGCCAGGAACGCAGATGACCGCTTTTTCCTGCAGCAGCTTTTCACAGAAGGCTTCGCTTGAAAGCCCGGTCTTTTTGATCGACGGAAACATGTAGAAGGCGCCCCTTGGCTCAAAGCATTCAAGCCCCATATCCCGGAAAGCCTTGAGCATCAGCCGCCTGCGCTGGTTATAGCTCTCCCGCATGCGGATCACATCCGCGTATCCGGTCTCCCGACCGTGTTTGAGGGCATAGTAGGCGGCCACCTGGCTCTGGCGGCTGGCGCACATGATGGTGTACTGATGGATCTTGGCGGCCGCCACCACATAGGGCTGAGGAGCTGCCATATAGCCCAGACGGAACCCGGTCATGGCAAAAGCCTTGGAAAATCCACTGATAATCATGGTCCGCTCCCACATGCCGGGGAGGGAAGCCATGGATACCTGGATGAATCCGTCATAGGCCAATTCGCTGTAGATCTCATCACAGATGACAAACAGGTCATGCTTGATGGCCACTCTGGCCACCGCCTCCAGCTTCTCCCGGGGCAGCACTGCACCGGTGGGGTTGTTGGGGTAGGAAAGGATCAGCACCTTGCTTTTGGGGGTGATGCAGTCCTCCAGATCCTTCGCGTCCAGCTCAAAGTCATTGGCCGCGTGGGTATGCACCTGGACAGGCACACCGCCGGCAAAGCGGGTACAGGCCTGATAGCTGATGTAGCAGGGCTCGGGGATCAGCACCTCATCCCCGGGGCGCAGCATCGCGCGCAGGGCGATGTCTATCGCTTCGCTGGCACCCACGGTCACCAACACCTCGGTATGGGGATCATACCCAGCCTGATACCGCTCTGACAGGTAGCGGCTGATCTCCTCCCTCAGCGGCAGGATGCCGTAGTTGGTGGTGTACTGGGTTTCCCCGTCAAGGAGGCTGTCAATGGCCGAATTGCGCACGGAAAATGGCGTCACAAAGTCAGGCTCGCCCACACCCAGGGAGATGGCATTCTTCATGGTGCTGGCTGAATCGAAGAATTTCCGAATGGCGCTGGGCGGCACCGCGCTCACAGCGGGGTTGATGAAGCGTTCGCTCACGGGGAGACCACCAGGCGCTCATCCTCGCCCCCATCATCAAAGACAACGCCGTCCTGCTTATAGCGCTTCAGAACAAAGCTGGTGGCGGTCCCGGTCACCGTCTCAAGGGGGCTTAAGCGGTCGGACACAAACTGGGCCAGCTCCTTAAGGGTGGGCGCCTCAACCAGTATCAGCAGGTCATAGCCCCCGCTCATCAGGTAGAGGCTTTTCACCTCGTTGAACCGATAGATGCGCTTGGCTACGGCATCAAAGCCAAAGTCGCGCTGGGGGGTGACCTTCACCTCGATCATCGCTTCCACCCGCTGGCGCTCCGCGCGGTCCCAGTTGATGATGGGCCGGTAGCTGAGGATCACCTGCTCCTTTTCCAGCTCATCAATGTGCTGGGCCACCTCGGTCATGTCCCGGCCGAGCATGGTGGCGATCTGCTCCAGAGGGACGCGGCAATCCTTATCCAATATCTCCAGAATCTGCTGTTTGATGCCGTTCATATGTGCTCCTTAGAAGATGCCGCTGATGACGCCCTGGTCATCCACGTCGATGCTGTTGGCTGCGGGCACCTTTGGCAGCCCCGGCATGGCGATGATGTCCCCGGCAAAGGCCACCACGAACCCGGCGCCGGCAGACAGGCGCACATCCCGGATGGTGAGCTCAAAGCCTTGAGGCGCTCTTAAAAGCTTGGGGTTGTCGCTGAAGGAATACTGGGTCTTGGCGATGCACACTGGCATATTCCCATAGCCCTCCTGGGTGAGGGAATCCAGCATTTTGCCGGCCTGGGCGCTGAAAACCACGGAGCCCGCGTGATAGATTTTGGTGGCGATGGCCTTGATCTTGTCCTTCAGGGGTGTTTCGTCCGGGTAGGTGAAGGTCAGGGCTGCTCCCTTGCGCTCATCCGCCACCCGGCAGACCTCCGCCGCCAGTTCCCGGGCGCCTTCGCCACCCTTGGCCCATCCGTCGCAGAAGCGGCAAGGCACGTCTTCCTTTTCCATGGCGGCTTCCAGCGCCTGGATTTCCCTGGGCGTGTCGCTGACAAAATGGTTGATGGCCACCACCACCGGCAGGTTCCACGCCTGGCGCACATTGCGCACATGCTGAACCAGGTTTTCAATCCCCGCTTCAAGGGCTTCAACATTCTCCTTGTTCAGATCAGCCTTGAGCACCCCGCCGTGATGCTTGAGCGCGCGGATGGTGGCCACCAGCACCACGCAGTCCGGCCTGAGCCCGCTTGCGCGGCATTTGATGTCGATGAATTTCTCAGCGCCCAGATCAGCGCCAAAGCCCGCCTCGGTCACCACATAGTCCGCCAGCTTCAGCGCCAGGGTGGTGGCGGTGACAGAGTTGCAGCCGTGGGCGATATTGGCAAAGGGGCCGCCATGGATCAGGCAGGGGGTGCGGTCAATGGTCTGCACCAGGTTGGGCTTCAGAGCATCCCTGAGCAGAGCGGCCATCGCCCCCTGAGCGCCAATCTGCCCGCAGGTGACGCTCTGGCCATCATAGGTCTTGGCCACCACGATGTCGCTGAGGCGCTTCTTGAGGTCCGTGATGTCATTGGCCAGGCAGAACACCGCCATCACCTCGCTGGCGGCGGTGATGTCAAAGCCATCCTCACGGGGCATGCCGCTTTTCGAGCCACCCAAGCCGCTGACGATATTCCGCAGCTGCCGGTCATTCATGTCCATGCAGCGCCGCCAGCGCACCTGACGGGGATCAATACCCAGCTGATTGCCCTGCTGAATATGGTTATCCACCATGGCAGCCAGGAGGTTGTTGGCAGCGGTGATAGCATGCAGGTCACCGGTAAAGTGCAGGTTGATGTTCTCCATGGGCAGCACCTGGGCATAGCCGCCGCCGGTCGCCCCGCCCTTCATGCCAAACACCGGGCCCAGGGAGGGCTCCCGGAGCGCCAGCATGGCCTTTTTCCCATTTTTGGTCATGCCATCGGCCAGGCCGATGGACACGGTGGTTTTCCCCTCACCGGCTGTGGTGGGGGTGATGGCGCTTACCAGGATCAGCTTGCCCTTGATGGGCTGATCGCGAAAAGGAATCGGGTCAACCTTTGCGATGTGCCTGCCGTAAGGCTGCATCTGATCATGCTTGATGCCGAAATTCTTCGCTATATCCTCAATGGGGACCAAATGGGCCGCCTGGGCGATCTGGATATCGTTCATGTCATCCTCCTGTGCTTTATCTTAGCGCCTTCACCTAGACGCCTGCATACGTGAACAGGTGCCCGGGAGGACAGCCTCAGGAATGCTTCTGCTTTTCCCCTTTGCTGACCACTGCCAGGCAGGTTTCCATGCTTTCCTTGATATGTTTCCGGGTGAGCTCGGAGAAGGCAGCCTCGTCCTTGGCACAAAGCAGCCTGAGCATCTCGTGGTGCTCCTGATGGGCGTTTGAGCGGCGCACAATGCTGTCAATCGACATCTTGGAAAAGCGCATCACAAACTCCTCCTGGCTCTCGATCACCCGGAGGATGCGCCGCTTGTCAGACACCTGCTCAATGGTACCGTGAAATTCACGGTTGAGAACGGCCAAGGCCTCCGCGTCATGGGCATCCTGGGCTAGATCCATTTTATCAAGGATTTTCTGAAGTTTGGTCAGGTCATCCTCGGTGATGTTAGCGATGATGGAGGGCACAATCAGCATCATCAGGGCATTCCTGATGGTGTAGATTTCCTCGATATCCTCAATCGTAAAGGCACTCACCACAACACCCCGGCGGGCCACATACTCCACCAGGCCGTCCAGCTCCAGCTTCCTGAAGGCCTCCCGAAGGGGCGTGCGGCTGATGTGCATGCTCTCGGCATAGGCCGTCTCAATCAGGCGGGTACCGGCTGGGATTTCACCCAAAATGATCGCGTGCTTGAGCGTTTCATATGTTGATTCCCGGATCGGTTTATTTTGTTCAGGCTTTTCCATGCGTTTGTTTGCCAAACAAAATCCCTCCTTTTTCGCGTTGATATTACCTTTATAGCGTGAAAATGTCAAGAATCATCGCGTTTGCGCATTTGCGGCTGGTAGAGCATGGTCCTGGCTCGCAGGCTGCCATCAACGGCTTCAAACACCCCCAGAAAGGCATCGCCGGCATATAGCCGGAAGTACCCTTCGGGCATGTCGATACCCCTTAGGCGCTGATCATCAGCCGCCATGCGCACACCGCCTGCCAGCAGGTGGATCAGGCCCTCAGGCGCCTCCACACGGGGCAGAAAACCCAGCGCCGCGTCCGGCGTTAACACAAGCCGGGACAGGCCCTCCCGTCCAGCCTCCCTAAGCTCCTCAGTGGTCACTGCCCTGTCAATGGACAGCCCACCGCTCTCCTCCCGGATCAGCATGCGCATATGGGCCGGGCAGCCCAGCGCCTCCCCCATGTCATGGCACAGGGTGCGGATATAGGTGCCCTTGCCGCAGGTGATGCGCATCAGAAAGCCCTGCCGCGACATCTGGCGGATGAGATCAATGCTGTAAACCTCAGTCAACCGCGGCGCAAGCTCAGCCCGCCTGCCCGCGCGGGCCAGCTTGTAGGCTGGTATGCCGCCGGTTTTAAGCGCCGAATACTGGGGCGGAAGCTGGCTGAGGGTCCCTGTGAACCGGGGGAGCGCAGCCCTGAAGGCCTCGGCGTCCGGGATATCAAGCCCTGATGCTGTCAGCTGCCCTTGGGCATCCTGGGTGTCAGTGGCTTTGCCAAAGGCAATCTCTGCCAGGTAGACCTTGCGGCCAGCCATCAAGTAATCAGCAATCCGGGTGGCCCTGCCCAACAGGATGGGCAGCACCCCTGCCGCCTCCGGATCCAGCGTCCCGGCGTGGCCCGCCTTGGCCCCGCTTAAATGTTTGATAAAAGCAACCGCCTGCGCGCTTGACATGCCAGGCGGTTTCAGAAAATTGATCACGCCCAGCATCAGCCGAGTGCCTTTTCCAGGTGTTCGCGCATAAGGGACACGGCTTTATCAAAAGGCTGATCTATGGTGCACCCAGCAGCCAGGACATGCCCGCCGCCACCAAAATGGGCGGCTGCTTTTGACACATCATGGGGTGGCAGGCAGCGCAGGCTGAACTTCACCCCTTCAGGCGTCTGGGTGGCCAGAAAGGTCATCTCCACCCCGCGGATGTTGAGCCCAAAGTTCACAATGCCCTCAGCATATTCCATATCATCGTCGAGGCTCTCAAAATCGCTCCCGCGCAACAAGGTCGTGGTGAGCCTGCCCTGGGCATGATAGGTGAGGGAGTCAAGCGCCCTGGTCAGCAGTTTGATAAACTTGGGATGCTTCACCAGGTGCAGAATCCTGGAGGCTTCAACAATCGGGAGCCCCGCCCTCATGCAGCTGGCCATCTGGGTGAAAAACTCCTCCGTCATCTTGCCATGGCTGAAGTTGCCGGTGTCGGTTGAAAGCGCAGTATACAGATACAGCGCTGCATCCCGGGTCACCGGCTCATCAAAAGCCTCATAGAGCCGGCCGATCAGAACGCCAGAGGCAGCGACGCTCTCGTCCACATAGTTTGCCTGGGCAAACTGCTCGTTGGTGGCGTGGTGGTCGATCTTGATTGTCATGCGACAGGCCTTGAAGTACGGCCCCACATTCCCCAGCCTGGCAAAGTCGGAAGCGTCCACTGAGATGCCCAGGGCATCAGGCGCATCAAGGCCCATCTCCTCAAAATCAGCGGCTGATTTGACTTGTTCCCAGCCCGGCAGAAAGCGCAGGTTCTCAGGCACCGGGTCCTGACAGAGGACAATGGTCTCCTTCCCCAGGCGCTTGAGCAACAAGTCAAGCGCTAAAACAGAGCCGATGGCATCGCCATCGGGCTGTAAGTGGGTAAAGAGCATCACACGCTGCTGGGCCCTGATCAGGGGCAGCAGGGAGGCAATATCAACTTTCTTCATCGGGCTTTTCCCCCTGTTTTGCCATCACCTGCTTGAGCACATCGGAGATGTGGATGCCGTATTCAATGTTCTTGTCCGCCACAAACTGAAGCTCTGGCGTGTAGCGCAGGGAAAGGGCATCCCCCAGGGCACGGCGCAGGAACCCGGCAGCGCCCTTGAGGGCCTTGACCATGTCGTCCAGCTTATCGGCTTCCAGCACGCTCACATAGACCTTCGCGTAGCGCAGGTCCCGGGTGGCCTCCACCCGGGTGATGCTGAAGGTGCCGCCGGAGACACGGGGATCCCGTACTTCCTCCCGGATGACGCGGTCAAGCACGCGCTTGATTTCGTCGGATATGCGGTCAATACGATAGTGGGCCACTGCGCCCTCCTTACCTTTGGATCTCTTCCATGGTGAAGCACTCCACCACGTCGCCTGTCTTGATGTCGTTGTAGTTTTCAAGGCCGATGCCGCACTCATAGCCCTCGGCTACCTCGCGCACGTCATCCTTGAAGCGGCGCAGAGAGGACAGCTTACCCTCAAAAATCACCACGTTATCACGCAGCAGGCGCACCTGCTGGTTTCTTGACATCTTGCCGTCTGTCACATAGCAGCCGGCGATGGTGCCGGACCCTGTGATCTTGAACACGTTGCGAACCTCGGCATGGCCCAGCAGCACTTCCTTGTACTCCGGCTCAAGCATGCCCTTCATGGCCTTTTCGATATCCTCAATCGCCTGATAGATCACGCGGTAGAGGCGGATATCAATGCCTTCCTTGGCGGCGACATCCCGGGCGTTGTTGTCCGGGCGGATGTTAAAGCCGATGATGGTGGCGTTGCAGGTGGCGGCCAGGTTGACGTCATCTTTGGTGATGGCGCCCACACCGCTGTGGAGAATATGGATTTTCACCTGGTCGTTGGAGAGCTTCTCAAGCGACTGGCGCACCGCCTCCACAGAACCCTGCACGTCCGCCTTGATGAGAACGTTGAGGGTGACGGTCTCGCCTTCCTTGATGCTGGTGAACAGGTTATCAAGGGTAAGCGCTGATGAGGTGGCGATGCGCTGCTCGCGGATCTTCTCCTCGCGCTCCTTGGCCACCTGGCGGATCAGGCGGTCATCATCCACGGCGACCAGCTCATCCCCCGCCTCAGGCACCACGCTGAAGCCAGAAATCTCAACCGGCATGGAGGGACCGGCGCTTTTCACGTTCTCACCCCGGTCATTGAGCAGGGCCCGCACGCGGCCGGAGGCCAGGCCCGCGATGATGTTATCCCCCACGCTCAGGGTGCCGGTGGTGAGCAGCACCGTAGCCAGGGCACCCCGGGTTTTATCCAGTTTAGCCTCAATGATGATGCCGCGGGCCAGGCGGTCCGGGTTGGCACGCAGCTGCAAGACCTCTGCCTGCAGCAGAATCATCTCCAGCAGCTGTTCCACCCCGTCGCCTGTCAGCGCGCTGACAGGCACCATGATGGTGTCGCCGCCCCACTCCTCAGGCACCAGGTTGTAGCTGGTCAGGTCCTGCTTGATGCGCTCTGGGTTGGCGTCGGCCTTATCCATCTTGTTAATCGCAACGATGATCGGCACATTCGCCGCCTGGGCATGGCGGATGGCTTCCACAGTCTGGGGCATCACGCCGTCATCCGCAGCCACCACCAGCACCGCGATATCGGTCGCCTGGGCACCCCGGGCGCGCATGGCGGTAAAAGCCTC
>DHQX01000036.1:88900-93135 GCA_002411105.1 Christensenella sp. UBA5327
GCGCGCATGGCGGTAAAAGCCTCATGACCGGGGGTATCCAGGAAGGTGATGCGCTCACCCTCCACCTCCACGCTGTAAGCACCGATGTGCTGGGTGATGCCGCCGGCTTCGGACTTGGTGACATGGGCATCCCGGATATAGTCAAGCAGTGAGGTCTTGCCATGGTCAACATGGCCCATGATGGTGATGACCGGCGGGCGGGGCTGGAGGTCTTCCTCGGCGTCCTGAATGTCCGCGGTCTCGCTCAGTGCGTCTTCCGCGGTTTTTTCAAGCCGCATCTCCAGGGTGCAGCCGAATTCGCTGCACACAAGGGAAGCGGTGTCAAAATCCAGCTCGCTGTTGATGTTGGCAAGGTTGCCAAGCAGAAGCAGCTTTTTGAGGATCTCCCCGGCGGGCTTGCCGATGCGCTCGGTCAGGTCCTTGACCGTGATGGTATCCGCGGTCATGTAGGCGGTTTCGATCTTGATGGGCGCCATCTTCTGCTGGGCAGACACCTGACGCTTGGCCCGGGCGCGCTTGCCGCCACGGACCACATCGTCATCATACATCCCAGGCCTGGCATTTTTGGCGATTTGGCGCCTGGTCTTGCTGACCCGCTCCGGATCGCGCTGCCTGGTATAGCTCTTTTTGTTGGGGTCATAGTTGCTGACCCGCTCTTTTTCCATGGGCGGGGCCACATCCCCCATCGCGGCCCTGGGCATTGCCCCCCTGCCGCCGGCAGGTGCGGGGCGGCCAAATGGGGGCCGCTGTCCGGCGGGCCTGCCATCCGCGCCAGGTGCCGGGCGCCCATAGGGGCCCTGTCCGGGAGCGGGACGGCCATAGGGGCCCTGCGCGCCAGGTGCCGGGCGTCCATAGGGACCACCCTGTCCGGGGGCAGGACGGCCATAGGGACCCTGCGCGCCAGGCGCGGGGCGGCCATAGACAGGCCCCTGCCCTGCGGCCGGGCGGCCATAGGGGCCAGCGGCAGCAGGCTGCTGGCGCTGTATCTGGCGCACTGGCTGCTGGGGTGCTGCCTGGGCGGCGGGAGCCGGGGTCACCGGTTGTGCCGCCTGCCATTCCGCGGCAACGGTAGTCGGCGCGGGTGCCGGCTTGGAAGGCGCAGCTGGCGCCTCAGCAGGCGCTTCTTCCGCGGTCACTGGGGCAGGCTTCTCAGCAGGCTGTTCCTCCTGCTTCTCTGCCACCGCTTCCACCACAGGCGGTTCCTCATCAGGGGTGAACACCTGGGGCTGCTCAGCCGCAAGGGGCGCTTCCACCACCTGTGCCACGGCGGGGGCGGGCGCCGATTCCACCGCAGCCTGTGGCTGTGCATCATCATCAGGCATTGTCCAGGCCTTGGTCTGCTGACGGAGCATCTCCTGCTGCTGTTCATGGCGCAGGCGCTGTTTTTCCTCTTCTTCCTGCCTGAGGAACTGCGCTTCCTGCTGTCTGAGCATCTGCAGCATGATATCGGCGTTGCGTTTGACCCGCTCGGTTTCCGTCAGGATAACGCCCGCTTTCTGATTGAGTTCTTTGATTGTTTCCTTAAGCCCGACTTTAGCCATTAAGCCTTGTGCCCTCCAAGATATTGTTTGTGGCGGGTGTGATATCCCCGCCCGGGGTGATCGTGTGTAGAATGTTGTCGCTCAGCCCCCCTGGCTGAATGGCCGCCACGCACACGCCCGGCCTCCCGATGGCCTGGCCCAGAACGCCTTCAGGCAGCTCCAGGAGCGTGATGCCGCGGTAGCCGCAGCTGTCCGTCAGTTTCTTTCGGGTGTTGGCGGCAGTTGAGGCGTCAAGCAGCACCAGCGCCGCCTTGTCCTCCCGCACTTGGGCCAGCGCCTTTTCAGCGCCGGATACCAATTGTCCGGCCCGACAGGCCAGGCCCAGAAGGCCTGAGAGCTTCCTCTCATCCATCCTGCTTCACCAGCCTTGGCCCATACTTGATCTGGCGGCGCAGCAGGGCGATGACCTCTTCCCCCACCGGATTTTCCAGCGCACGCTCCAGCTGGCGCTGCTTGACCGCCCGGTCAAGGCAGGCCTCATCCCGGCAAACATAGGCGCCGCGGCCGGATTTCTTGCCAGTAAAATCGATGGCGATTTCACCCTCGGGGCTGCGCACCACGCGCAGAAGCTCCCGCTTGGGCTTCATTTCCCGGCATCCAACGCACATACGCATGGGGACTTTCTTGGTCATCGTTCCTCCGTCTTTGATGTCTGGGATTACGCTTGCTCATACCCCGGATCGGTTTCGTCGGGGATATCAGCCGTGGCGTCATAGCCCTGCTCACGCAGCAGCTCCTCCACCTGGGTCTGGGATTTGATATCGATCTTCCAGCCGGTGAGCTTGGCGGCCAGGCGGGCGTTCTGCCCCTCCTTACCAATGGCCAGGGACAGCTGCATGTCCGGCACCACCACGCGGCAGATCTTCTCCTCCTCGGAGATGAACACGCTCATCACATGGGCGGGGTTGAGCGCATTGGCCACAAACTCCGCCGGGTCAGGCGACCACTTGATGATGTCGATTTTCTCGTTCTTCAGCTCGTTGACCACCTTTTCCACCCGGGAGCCGCGGGGGCCTACGCAGGCGCCCACCGGATCGATCATCGGATCCATGGAATAGACGGCGATCTTGGTGCGGCTGCCCGGCTCCCTGGCGATGGAGCGGATCTGCACCACGCCTGTGGCGATCTCCGGCACCTCCATTTCAAACAGGCGCTTCACCAGCCCCGGATGAATGCGGCTGACATAGACCTGGGGGTTGCGGGAGAACTCTGACCCTGAGCGGCGCACCTTCAGCACATAGACCTTGATGTGGTCGCCGTCCCGGTATTCCTCCCCTGGCATAAACTCACTGCTCTCCATGATGCCCTCGGTGCGGCCCAGCTCCACATACACGGCCTTGGGCTCCACCCGCTGCACAATGGCGGTGAGGATCTCGTTTTCCTTCTCGATGTACTCATCATAGATCTTGCCCCGCTCCGCTTCCCTGATGCGCTGCACCAGCATCTGCTTGGCGGTCTGGGCGGCCACGCGCCCAAAATTCTCCGGGGTCACGTCGATCTCCACGATGTCGCCGATGTGGAAGTCCGGACGGATTTCAAGCGCGTCCTCCAGCTTGATCTGCATCTCCGGCTCATCCACCTCTTCGGCCACCACCTTGCGCAGATAGACCCGGGCGCCTTCCTTTCTGGACAAACGCACAGCCAGGTTCTGGATCGCGGCATTCCCCTGCCGGTTGCCGCGGCGGTAGGCCACCTTGAGGGCATCTTCGATGGTGTCCACAAGAATTTCTTCGTCGATGTCCTTCTCCCGCGCCAGCATGGATATGGCGTCCATCAAATCCACTTTAGGGTTGCTCATAGCCAACCTCCTGTTCCATAATCGTCTCATCCTCCAGGATGCTCAGGTCAATCACCCGGCGGGCAACCGCCACATCCTTTCTGGCAAAAAGGGCTTCACCCTCTTCGGTTTCAATCAGATATCCCGATTCATCTAGGCCTTTGAAGGTGCCGGTATAGGCTTTCCGCCCGTTTTGGGGCTTATACAGGCGGATTTCCACCTTTTCCCCCATGGCCTTCCGGGCGTCCCAGTCGGTCTTGATCGGGCGATCCAGCCCGGGAGAACATACCTCAAGAAAGTCGTAGTCAACCTTCTCAAGCCTGGGCTGCACCTCCCGGTGGAATCGCTCACAGTCCTCCAGCGTGATGCCGCCTGGCTTGTCCAGGAAAAACCGCAGGTAGAGCCCTGCCGGCTCCTTGTCCATGGCGGCGCCCACCAGCTCATATCCAAACTGGCTGGCAATCTTTTCGCCAATCACCTGCGAGGTCTCAAGGCCATCCCTGCGTTTCTTCGCCATCGTCCCTTTACATAGAAAAAGCGGGTCACCGCTGCATTTTGGCCGGCATCGCAAAGGCAGTTGCCTTGCAACACTTGGCCCTTGCAGCTCCCACTCTTCGTTAAGCCCTTCTTTCTCTGGTAAAATCCGGCTTCCCGGTGCCCAGTCATTATAGCATGAGATATCCACAGCCGCAAGCATGAAGACAAATCCCATTGCTTTTGTGCAAGACAGTCTTCCTGTTGCTGAAATTTGCCCGGTTTGATATAGTGTTTCCAACACAACAGACGGAGGAAACGGCCGATGCATGTCCTTGATATCCTGAAAGAACGCGGCTTCCTGGCACAGATCACCTATGAGGAAGCGCTGTATGAGCAGCTGGCCAAGGAACCCACCGTATTCTATATCGGCTTTGACCCCA
>DHQX01000036.1:93275-93603 GCA_002411105.1 Christensenella sp. UBA5327
ACTTCATCCCCATCCTGGCCATGGCGCACATGCAGCGGGCCGGGCACATCCCCGTGGCGCTCATCGGCGGGGGCACCGCCCGCATCGGTGACCCCAGTGGCAAAACCGACCTGCGCAAAATGATGGATGATGCCACCATCGCCAGGCATATAGCGGGAATCAAGGGACAGATTGGGCGCTTTATCGACTTCTCCGATAACAAGGCCATCGCCGCCAACAACGCGGACTGGCTGATGGGCCTCAACTATGTGGACTTCATCCGGGAGATCGGCGTCCACTTCTCGGTCAACCGCATGATCGCCGCTGAGTGTTACAAGCAGCGCATGGA
>DHQX01000036.1:93732-103959 GCA_002411105.1 Christensenella sp. UBA5327
GAGTGTTACAAGCAGCGCATGGAGCGGGGCCTCACCTTCCTGGAGTTCAACTATATGGTGATGCAGGGCTATGACTTTCTGGAGCTCTACCGCCGGCACAACTGCGTCTTGCAGATGGGCGGGGACGATCAGTGGAGCAACATGCTGGCAGGCGCTGACCTCATCCGCCGGATGGAGCGGGCCCCCGCCTACGCCTGCACCTTCAACCTGCTGATGAACGCAGAGGGCCAAAAAATGGGCAAGACCGAAAAGGGCGCCCTGTGGCTGGATGCGCAGATGTGCAGCCCCTATGAGTTTTTCCAGTATTGGCGCAACATCGCTGATGCCGATGTGAAAAAGACCCTGGCCATGCTCACCTTTTTGCCCATGGACGAGGTGAACCGCTTAAGCGCCCTGGAAGGATCCGCCATCAACGAGGCAAAGACCGTTCTGGCCTTTGAAACCACCAAGCTGGTGCATGGCGAGGCCGAGGCGGAAAAAGCCCGGGAGGCTTCCAGCGCCCTGTTTTCAGGCGGCGGCAGCATGACAGATGTCCCCACCTTTGTCATCACCCCCCAGCAACTGGAGGAGGACAGCAGACTGACCACCGTTCTCTTCCTGTGCGGTTTGTGTTCCAGCCGCTCTGATGCCCGGAAGATGGTGCAGCAGGGAGCTGTGATGATGGACGAGACAAAAATCACCGATACGGATTTTGCCATCACGGCAAATAATATCCCCAGCGAAGGGGTGCTGCTGCGCCGGGGCAAAAAACAATACTGCAGGCTTATGGTCAAGCGGTGAGTATCCGGCAGGATTTCCTCACCCTGGCAAAAGCTGCCACCGCTTTGCATATCGTGCAAAAAAGCCGCTTTATCGCCGCCGCCACCCCGGTTGCCACCGAGGAGGAGGCATTGGAGCATGTCAAAAAACAGCGGGCGGAGTATAAAGCCGCCACGCACTATTGTTATGCTTATATCATCGGTGAAAACGCCGGCATCATGCGCTACCAGGACGATGGCGAGCCCTCAGGCACAGCCGGGATGCCCATCCTTGAGGCGCTGCGCCAGAACGATGCGGTCAACGCCTGCATCGTGGTGACGCGCTACTTTGGCGGCGTCCTGCTGGGGGCAGGCGGCCTCACCCGGGCATACAGCCACGCCGCCAACGAGGCGGTCAAGGCGGCGGGGCTGGCGCTGGTGGAGCCCAGCATAACGCTTGCAATCACCGTGGATTATCCCCATTGGGACAAGCTGGAATACCTCCTCAGCCAGCGCCCGGTAGCCCGGGTGGACAAAGCCTTTTCCGACCGCGTCACCCTCACCCTCACCGTGCGGAGCAAAGATGCGGATACGCTCAGCCAGGAGGTGCTGGACAGCACCCTGGGCACAGCGGTTATCTCGTCCAGTGATCCTTTCCCCTGGCAGTGGCCGGTTCTAAGATAAACAGCAGAATTTATGAATGGCTTCCGCCACCCCGTCATCCACATTGGCGGCGGTCAGATGAATGGCGGCGTCCTTCACCGCCTGGGCGGCGTTGCCCATGGCCACGCTGATGCCTGCATAGGCCAGCATGGGCAGGTCATTGAGCTGGTCTCCCAGCGCCAGGATATTCTCCCGCCGGATTCCCATCCGCACCGCCAGGTCATGCAGCCCTGTTCCCTTTGAGATATTGGCCGGCATGATCTCGATGTTGTTGACGTTGGACTGGGTGAGGGAGTGATCCGGCACACAATCAAGGGCGGCCTGGATCACGGACAGGTCATGCCCACCTTGTGTATGATAGATATAGAACTTGTACAGCGGGTGATTCACCGCGTCAAGGCAGGCTTCCTTTCCATAGTAATAGGACACCCGGTCACGGATTTCAGCCCGGTCGATAAAATCGGTTTCGGAATGATGCCGGTTTTCCTTGAACCTGGCATAGACCGCGTTTCGTCCAAAGATGAAGTATCCCTCCCCCAGCTCCTCCAGCACCTCCACAGCGCATCGCGCAGTTTCCGGCAGCATCAGGTGTTCTGTCAGAACATTGCCAAAGGGCTTGTCATAGATCACGCAGCCGTTGAGGCTGATCACAGCGCCCTCAAGCCCCGCGTCCTTCATCACCATGGAGGCATCGTCCGGGAACCGGCCGGTGCAGGCGGCAAAGTGGACGCCTTTCTTCCGTGCCTCCCAGATAGCCCGCACCGTGCGCTCTGAAACCTGGGAATGCTGATTGAGCAGCGTCCCGTCCATATCAACGGCGATCAGGCGTACCTCTGGTGTCATGTCTGGCAACCCCCTTATCCAATCAAAATGGCGCAGGCACCCGGAAAACCCTGCCCCTGAGGGATTCTACCCCGCCTTCCTGCGGAAAAGCAAGGGACACCGCGCACAGCCTGAGCCCCGGCTGCCCCTGGGCGCGGTTGAAGGCACGGTCTCCATACAGGTCATCCCCCAGGATTGGGTGTCCCAGGTGGGCCAGGTGGGCACGGATCTGATGGGTACGCCCTGTATATAACCTCACCTCAAGGCGGGTGACATCGCCTGGCGCCAGCACCTTATACCCGGTGACAATGTCCCGGCTGCCGGGTATCCTGCTGTCGCTGACTGTCACCCGGGCCTTTCTGGCGTCCTTAGTGGACCAGGCGGTCAGCGTTGCTTCTGCTGGCTCGGGCGTTCCCCGCACCAGGCACTCATAGGTTTTGATCACTTCCCGTGCTTTGAAGGCCGCCTGTGCCGATTCCGCTGACGCCTCATCCTTGGCGATCAGGCAAAGCCCGCTGGTCTGGTTGTCCAGGCGGTGACACAGTGCCGGCTGATAGCGCCCCTCCGCCCGGGCATCCGCCCAGCTGATCAGCGTCAGCCCGCTTTGCGCATGCTGGTCGGTGTTGATGCCAGCGGGCTTGTTGGCGATCAGATACTTCTCATCCTCATAGACGATGGGGATATCCTGCATGGCATGCCTGGTGTACATCACAATCTCATCCCCAGGCTTTACCTGGACGTTGCCGGATACGCGCACCTGGTTGACCAGCACGTCCTTTTTCCTGAGGGATTCCCGCAGGGCATGCTCCGGCAGCATCGGCCAGGCCCGCCGCATGGCCTTCATCAAAGTGAAGCCCGCTGCCTGCTGTGCCACCCTTGACATATACCTGTGCACCCAGCCCGCCTTTCTGTGCAAGAAAACACAACTTTTGATCAGCACCATATTACCATACAAGCGGATGGTTATTGTGGTGCAATAACCGCTGAAAACCTCATGAAGATCGCCAAATACAAGAGAAAAACAGCCGGCAACTTGTATATAGATTCACATTTTTGTATTCTCTTCTGCAATCGCGGACATGCGATAAGATAGACAAGGAGGTCAGGATGTCATGAAAAAACGGTCTTTGTTGTCCCTGCTGCTCATGCTCGTGCTCGTTCTTTCCGCTTTTGCCCCAGCAATGGCGGAAGAGGTCATTAAGATTGGAGGCATTGGCGTCCTGTCCGGAGACTATGCCCTGTATGGCCTGGCTGTAAAGGAAGGCGTTGATCTGTATGTCAAGCAGGCCAATGAAGCCGGCGGCGTGAACGGCAAGAAAGTGGAAGTGGTCTGGGAAGACACCCAGGGTGAAGCCGCCAACGCCATCAGCGCCTATTACAAGGTCACTGAGCAGGATGGCGTAGTCGCCATCATCGGCGGCGTGCTGTCGGGCGAATCCAAGGCCCTGGCTGAGGTGTCCGCTGAAGACGGCGTGCCCCAGATCTCCCCTTCCGCCACGGCATATGATGTCACCACCGGCCGCCCCAACGTGTTCCGCACCTGCTTCCTTGATCCCTTCCAGGCGAAGGCCGTCGCCCAGTTTATGGCGAATGAGGGCATCAAGAAAGTGGCGGTCCTGTATGACAACGCGACGGAGTACTCCGCAGGCCTGTACGAATCCTTCAAGGAGAGGTGCGCGGAGCTGGGTGTTGAGATCGTCGCCGCCGAATCCGCTGCCTATGGCGACAAGGATTATAAAACCCAGCTCACCACCGTGCAGAATGCTGCGCCTGAGGCAGTCTTCCTGCCCTATTATGGCGCTGACGCGGCGATGATCCTGGCCCAGGCCAAGGAGCTGGGGCTGGATGTGAAGTTCTACGGCGCAGACGGCATCTCTGACATTGTTGACTATGTAGCTGACAAGAGCCTGCTGACCAACCTGGTGTACACCGATCACTTCTCAACCGGCGCCCAGAGCGAGATTTCCAAGAAGTTTGTTGAGGATTTTCAGGCCGAGTACGGCAAGATGCCCACCATCTCCTTCTCCGCCACCGGCTATGATGCCGCGGTTGTGTTGCTCTCAGCCATTGAGAAGGCCGGCACCCAGAAGGAAGACATTGTGGAGGCCATCAAAGCCACCAACCTGACCGCTGTCAGCGGCAACATCACCTTTGATGACCACAACGACCCCATCAAAAGCACCTTCTTCCAGACCTTTGACGCTCAGGGCAACAAGCTGTTCCTTACACAGGTTGACCCGTAAACCGCTCTCTTTGCTATATAGGGGAGGAAAACCATTCCTCCCCTTTTGCAAATGTATCCCGATGATTTCCTGATGATTGAGGTACACCATGACTTTGTTTTTAAGCCAGCTGATCAACGGTCTGCATGTGGGCATCATCTATGCCCTCATCGCCCTGGGGTATACGATGGTTTACGGCATCGTAAAGCTCATCAACTTCGCCCACGGAGACATCATCATGATTGGTGCGTACACCGCGGTGATCACGCTTTCCACCCTGGGGTGGTCAGCGCCTGTGGCGCTGCTGGCGGCCATTGCGCTGTGCGTGCTGTTTGGCATCACCATTGAGCGGATAGCCTACAAGCCCCTGCGTTCCTCACCCCGGATATCCTCCCTCATCACCGCCATCGGGGTGAGCATGCTGCTGCAAAACCTGGCGCTCCTGATTTTTGGCGCGGCGTCAAAACCCTTTCCCACGGTGCTCAATGTGCCACCCCTGCGCTTTTCCGGCATTCAGATCAGCTTTGTCACGGTGCTTACCATCGTGGTTTCGGTGTTGCTCATGGCGCTGCTTCAAGGCTTTGTCAAAACAAGCAGAGCAGGCAAAGCCATGCGCGCTGCCAGCGAGGACTATAAAACCGCCCAGCTGATGGGCATCAACGTGAACACCACCATCACCCTCACCTTTGCCATTGGCTGCGCCCTGGCCGGCATCGGCTCTTTTCTCTACTGCATGGCCTATCCCGCGGTATCGCCCACCATGGGGTCGCTGCCGGGCTTAAAAGCCTTTATCGCGGCAGTGCTGGGGGGCATTGGCATCATCCCCGGCGCCATGCTGGGGGGTGTGGTGATGGGCATCGCCGAGAGCCTGACCAAAGCCTATATCTCCACCCAGATGAGCGATGCCGTTGTCTACGGCATCCTCATCATCGTGCTGCTGGTGAAGCCCACAGGCTTGCTTGGCAAGATCACCCGGGAAAAGGTGTGAGGTAGCGCATGAACAAGAAAACAAAATCCATCCTCCTCAACATCCTTTCCATCATGGCGCTGTATCTGCTGATCACCATCCTCATCGGCACAGAGACCATGAACAACTATATCTCCAACATCCTCGTCACCATTCTCATCACCATCATCATGACCGCCAGCCTCAACGTCACCACCGGGCTTTTGGGGCAGCTGGCCCTGGGGCACGCGGGGTTCATGGCAATCGGTGCCTATACCTCTGCGATTTTTACCAAGACCGTGGCACTTCAGTTCAGCCTCAGCCTTCCCATATCCCTGGTGCTGGGCGGGCTTGTCGCCGCGCTGTTTGGCATGCTGATCGGCATTCCCGCCCTGCGGCTCCAGGGAGACTATTTGGCCATCATCACCCTGGGCTTTGGGGAGATCATCCGGGTGATCATCGAAAACCTGGAGATCACCGGCGGCGCCGCCGGCCTCACCCGCATCACCCGCATGTCCCGCGCTTTTTCTGAAGACCGCGCCCTTTCAAGCGTTATTCAGTTCTCCCTTGTGTTTTGGATCACCGTGCTCATCATCGCCAGCATCTTCACCCTGGGCAGGTCCAGGCATGGGCGCGCCATCATCTCCATCCGTGAAAATGTGATCGCGGCCGAGGCCACGGGCATCCCCACCACCCGCTATAAGCTCCTGGCCTTTACCATCGCCGCTTTTTTTGCCGGCATTGCCGGCGGTCTCTTTGCGCACCAGACCAGCATTTTAAACGCCAAGAACTTCGGCTTCAACAAGTCGATTGAGTATCTGGTGATGGTGGTGCTGGGCGGCATGGGCTCCATCACCGGCTCTATCATCGCTTCCATCGTGCTGGTGGCACTGCCTGAGATGCTGCGCGGGCTGGCTGAATACCGCCTGGTTATCTATTCGCTGCTGCTGATCGTCATGATGCTCTTCCGGCCTTCAGGCCTCCTGGGCACCCGGGAGTTTTCCATGCTTTCCTTCTGGGAATCGCTGGAGCGACTGTGGAAACGCCTGTTCAAACGAAAAGATGTGCCCACACGCATGCCTTTCCAGCCGCGCTATGATGTGTGGGAGGACAAGCCGGTGCTGGAGGTGTCCAAGTTGGGCATCTCCTTTGGCGGGCTCAGAGCGGCTGACAATGTCAACCTCTGCCTGATGAACGATGAGATCGTAGGCCTTATCGGCCCCAATGGCGCGGGGAAAACCACCATCTTCAACATGCTCACAGGCGTATATGTCCCCACGGAAGGGGAGATCTGCCTGCTGGGCAAGCGGATGAACGGCCAGCAGCCCCATGACATCACCCGGGACGGCATCGCCAGAACTTTCCAGAATATCAGACTGTTCAAGTCCATGTCGGTGCTTGATAACATCAAGGTCGCCTTTCATTCCCGCATGCTTTACTCAACCCTCAGCGGCATCCTGCGGGACAATGCCTGTCTGAGCGAGGAGCGGGGCATTGACATCAGGGCGCGGGAACTGCTGCGTGTGTTCCAGATGGAGGATGTGGCAGATGTCCAGGCGAGCGCCCTGCCCTACGGACAGCAGCGCAAGCTTGAAATCTGCCGCGCCCTGGCTTCAAACCCCAAGGTGCTGCTGCTAGATGAGCCGGCAGCCGGCATGAACCCCATGGAAACCAGCGAGCTCATGCAGACCATCAAGACCATCCGAAACCGCTTTTCCGTGGCCATCCTGCTCATTGAGCACGATATGAAGCTGGTGATGGGCATCTGCGAGCGGATCTACGTGCTCAACTACGGCAAGATCATCGCCGAGGGAACGCCCGAGCAGATTCGAAACAACCCCGAGGTGATCGCCGCCTACCTTGGCAGCGTGGATGCCCAGCCCGGAGAAGTGAGGGGAACAGCCCATGCTTAAAGTCAACCAGATCAATGTCTACTATGGCGCCATTCATGCACTGCATGACATCTCCTTTGAGGTGAAGCAGGGGGAGATCGTATCCCTGATCGGTGCCAACGGCGCCGGCAAGTCAACCACCCTCAACGCCATTTCGAACCTTCTACCCACCGCGTCGGGGGATATCCTTTTCATGAACCAGTCCATCCGGAAGATTCCCGCCTACCAACTGGTGGGGCTCGGCCTGGCCCAAGTGCCTGAAGGGCGGCGGGTGTTCTCCCGGATGACGGTGCTTGAAAACCTGGAGATGGGCGCCTACACCCGCCATGAACCCGGCCATATCAGCCAGGACCTGGAGCTGGTGTACAGCCACTTTCCCCGGCTGAAGGAACGGCGCAAGCAGGTAGCCGGCACCCTCTCCGGCGGCGAGCAGCAGATGCTGGCCATGGGCAGGGCGCTGATGAGCCGGCCCAAGCTCCTCATGATGGACGAACCTTCCATGGGCCTCTCCCCCATCCTGGTGCAGGAGATCTTCACCATCATCCAGCAAATCAACCAGGGCGGCATGACCATCCTGCTGGTTGAGCAAAACGCCCACATGGCCCTCAACATCTCCCACCGCGCCTATGTGCTGGAGACCGGAAATGTGGTGAAATCCGGCCCCAGCCAGGAGTTGCTGGTGGACGCGGATGTGCAGAAGGCTTACCTGGGAACATAAGAATACACGCAAAAATCCCCGTGCCGGCAGGGCGCGGGGATTTTTCTTTGGGTTTGCGGCTCATCCTTTTTTGTACAGCTGGTTGAGCAGCATAGTGCAGCAGGGAGGCATCCTTTCATCCTGGTCTTCCCTGTTTGTTGATATAATAGTCAATCACTTCCTGATGGGTTTGCTCTTCAATTCGGCTGTAATAGTTCTTTTTGGGATAGACATAAATGGCATCCCAGGGAATCGGATCTTCAAACTTCACCTCAACGATGTCATCAAGATTATAGTAATTTTTGGTAGGAGAGGGCAGGACGGTGATATACTGTGTGTTTTTAACGGATTCTATCAAGAAATCCCAGGACTTGCTCATCATCGCGATATGCACATTCACATCCTTTGACTTGAATTTGCTAATCAACTTGTGATGAATCATATATGTCTTGTCAAACATGATCATGGCCTCCCCCTCCAGATCCTTCCATTTGAGGGTTTTCTTGTTCGCCAGGCGGTGTGAAGCCGACATGAAAGCGCTCAGCTGGTCCGAGTTGACAAGCACTTCATGGAACAAGGCCGGGTTCAATTCACTGGGCCTGAGCAAAAACGCGCTGTCAACCTCATCCAGCAGCAGCTTACGCTTCAGATCAAAAGCCCCCGTTTCATCAACAATATATTCAGCGGATGGGTGTTTGCTGATCAGCGCGCGCAGAAACTCTGTACACAGCACGGTGACAATATACGGGGGAATACCGATTCGTATTCTGCCATTCAGAGAGGACGACTGACGCCTGAGCTCCTCCATCATCTGATCATGGTGTTTGACAACTTTCAGGGCATTATTATAAAAAGTCTCGCCCACGGATGTTAGTCCTACAATAAGCCCTTTTTTACGGTTGAGCAGCTCCACCCCTTCTTCTTTCTCAAATTTGATGATCAGCATGGATAAAGCAGGCTGCGAAATACTTAGCTTCTCGCTTGCCGCCGATAAATTGAAGTTACAATTGACGATCTCAATCAGATATTTCAGCTGTCTGACATCCAAGTGCTGCACCTGCTTTCCTGCTCATCTCTGTCTGCGTGGTCATCGGCCATGGTATAAGGCACGCTTATACCTCGATAATAGACCAATATTTGACAATGTCAATGCATGCGTATAGTTTAAAGGCAACATAGAAGACCTGAATAAAATTGTCAAGGAGGAAATCATGAAGGAAGTCGTCATTGTCGCAGCCTACCGCACCCCTAGCGGATCCTTTGGCAGCGCCTTTGTTTCAGCCAGCGCTGTGGAACTGGGTAAACAGCTTCTGTCCCAGACTTTGAGCAAAATTCAACTGGATCCCAAGGAGGTGGATGAGGTCATCTTTGGCAACGTTCTCCAGGCTGGGCTTGGGCAGAATGTGGCCAGGCAGATCGCGGTCGGCGCTGGCATTCCCATTGAAAAACCGTCCTTCATCGTCAACAAGTTGTGCGGATCAGGCCTGAAAGCGGTTCAGCTGGGCGCCCAGGCCATCATGCTGGGCGACGCGGATACCGTGGTGGCAGGCGGTGTCGAAAACATGAGCCAGGCGCCTTATCTGGACAAGGACACCCGCTGGGGAAAACGCATGGGAGACGCAAAGCTGGTTGACAGCATGATCGCTGACGGCCTGACTGATGCTTTCAGCAACGTCCATATGGGCATCACGGCTGAAAACATCGCAGACCAGTACACCATCACCCGGGAAGAGATGGATGATTTCGCCGTGGTCAGCCAGAACCGCGCTGAGGCGGCGGTTACATCCGGACGGTTCCAGGAAGAGATCCTGCCGGTCTCCATTCCCCAGCGCAAAGGCGACCCTGTGGTTGTCAGCCAGGACGAATCGCCGCGCTTTGGCGCCACCCTTGAGAGCATGACCAAACTGCGCCCCGCGTTTCAAAAGGATGGACGGGTAACCGCAGCCAATTCCTCCACCATCAATGACGGTGCCGCCCTGGTGGTGCTGATGAGCCAGGAAAAGGCCAAGGCCCATGGCTTGAAGCCGCTGGCCACCATCAGGGCTTGCGCCACTGCCGGGGTTGATCCCTCCATCATGGGCACAGGCCCCATCCCCGCGACCCGGAAAGCGCTGGAAAAAGCGGGCTGGAAGGTGGATGATCTTGACCTGATTGAAGCAAACGAAGCCTTCGCCGCCCAGGCCATCTCAGTGCTTAAAACCCTTGGGCTTGATGCTGCGAAGGTCAACGTCAACGGCGGCGCTATCGC
>DHQX01000036.1:104056-104998 GCA_002411105.1 Christensenella sp. UBA5327
AACGTCAACGGCGGCGCTATCGCCCTGGGGCATCCCATCGGCGCCAGTGGCGCCAGGATTCTGGTCACCCTGGTCCACGAAATGATCAAGCGCGATGCCAAAAAAGGCCTGGCTACCCTGTGCATTGGCGGTGGGCAGGGCATCGCCATGCTGATTGAAAAGGAGTAATGCATGAACAAACTCATCACAATCGAACAGGCCATGGACTTCATCAAGGACGGCGACACCATCTTTGTGGGAGGATTCCTGGCTGTGGGCAGCCCGCATTTGCTCATCAGCGCCCTGGTCAAACGCGGCACCAAAAACCTGACGCTGATATGCAACGACACCGGTTTCCCTGAGTTGGGCGTAGGAAAACTGGTGGTCAACAGGCAGCTCAAAAAGATCTACACTTCCCACATCGGGACCAACAAGGAGACCGGGCGCCAGATGATGGCGGGCGAAACCGAGGTGGTTCTGGTGCCCCAGGGCACGCTGATTGAGCAGATCCGCGCTGCCGGCTATGGGCTGGGCGGCGTTTTGACCCGCACCGGTCTTGGCACTGAAGTGGCCAAGGGCAAGGAGATCGTGAAGGTGGACGGGGTTGATTTCCTGCTTGAGAAACCTATTTTTGCGGATGTCTCCCTCATTGCCGCCCACAAAGGCGACACCTTTGGAAACCTCTTCTACCACGGCGCCACGCGCAACTTCAACAATATCACCGCCAGCGCCGGCAAAGTAACCATCGCGGAAGTCAAGGAGCTGGTTGAAGCCGGCCAGATCGACCCGGATATTGTTCATACGCCCGGCGTTTTCGTCAACTTTCTGGTGCAGGGAGGAGAGCTTCATGGATAACAAGATTTTGATCGCTCAGCGCGTTGCCCGCGAGCTGAAGGATGGTGACCTGGTCAACCTGGGCATCGGCCTGCCTACCTTGGTTGCCAACTATTTGCCCGCAGACAT
>DHQX01000036.1:105076-125508 GCA_002411105.1 Christensenella sp. UBA5327
CCAACTATTTGCCCGCAGACATCAACATCCTCTTACAGTCAGAGAATGGTTTCACCGGCCTGGGCCCTGCCCCGGCAGCCGATGCGGTTGACCCTGACATTGTCAACGCGGGCGCTGCGCCTGCAACCATCGTCAAGGGCGGGGCGTTTTTTGACAGCGCCACCTCCTTTGGCATCATCCGTGGCGGCCATGTGGATGTGACTGTGCTGGGCGCCCTGCAGGTAGACGAAAAAGGGAACATCGCCAACTACATGATCCCCGGCAAGATGGTGCCCGGCATGGGCGGTGCCATGGATCTGCTCTCCGGAGCCAGGAAAGTCATCGTCGCCATGGAGCACACTGCAAAAGGCGCCGCGAAAATCCTCCCCGAATGCACACTGCCCCTGACGGCGGTGAATGCCGTTGATCTGATCATCACTGAAATGGGCGTGATTGAAGTCACTGACAAGGGGCTTGTCCTCAAGGAGCTCAACCCTGAGTACACCCTGGAACAGGTGAAGGAAGCTACGCAGGCCA
This sequence comes from Christensenella sp. UBA5327, assembly GCA_002411105.1. GTDB lineage: Bacteria > Bacillota > Clostridia > Christensenellales > Aristaeellaceae > UBA6115. Next base: position 105,593 of record DHQX01000036.1, read on the forward strand.
ACCTGATTATCTCAGACTCGCTTGCAGATATGGTGTGAAAAGGACTTCACGTCAAAGGGCAAATAGGCTTGCTGTACATCAGTGGTTAACCTCAACGGAACCGCTCTGAAGGAACACGCAATCCAATGATTGAGACAATGGCTTTATCCGGGCTTCCGCAAAAAATGTTTGTAGAAGCCCTTTCATTTTCTATAAATCAGCAGTTCGACAGGATGGCCTGAGCCTTGTCAGTCCTCTCCCAAGGCAGATCCAGATCATCACGCCCGAAATGCCCGTAGCTGGCGGTCTGGCGGTATATGGGGCGCCTGAGATCCAGCTCCTTGATGATGCCGTCCGGCCGGAAATCAAAAGCCTGGCGCACCGCCCGGGCGATGGCGCCATCATCCGCTTTGCCGGTGCCAAAGGTGTCCACGCTGAAGCTGACCGGCTCCGCCACCCCGATGGCATAGGCCAGGGCGATCTGGCACTTCCCAGCCAGGCCAGCAGCCACCACGTTCTTGGCCGCGTAACGCGCCATATAGGCGGCTGAGCGGTCCACCTTGGTGGGGTCCTTGCCTGAGAAACAGCCGCCCCCGTGGGGAGCATAGCCGCCATAGGTGTCCACAATGATTTTACGCCCCGTCAGCCCCGAGTCACCGGCTGGCCCGCCGATCACAAAGCGCCCGGTGGGGTTGATGAGATAGCGGGTGCCGGCGTGGAGCAAATGCTCCGGAATGCAGTGGGAAGCCACCTGAGTTATCATGGCCTCCCTGATTTCATCCTGGGAGACCTTCTCATCATGCTGGGTGGAGATGACCACCGTTTCCACCCCCACCGGCTTCCCGTTCTCATAGGCGATGGTCACCTGGGCCTTGCCATCCGGGCGCATGAAGGGCAGAAGGCCACTTTTGCGCACCTGGCTCATCCTGCGCGTCAGCCTGTGGGAGAGCGCCAGCGCCATGGGCATCAATTCCGGCGTCTCATCGCTGGCAAAGCCGAACATCATCCCCTGGTCCCCGGCCCCGGTCAACTGGCAGCCCTCTCCCCCATCCCTGCCCTCTATCGCGCAGGAGACGCCCTGGCTGATATCCCCTGACTGCTCATGCACAGCGGTCAGCACCGCACAGGAGTTGCCGTCAAAGCCCATCCGGGAGCTGTTATAGCCGATGTCAAGCACCACCTCCCTGGCCACATCGGCCAGGGGCACATAGGTGCTGGTGGTGATCTCACCCATGATGAGAATAAGCCCTGTGGTCATACAGGTCTCGCAGGCCACCCGCGCCATCTGGTCTTCCCTGATGATGGCGTCCAGCACCGCGTCTGAAATCTGGTCACACATTTTGTCCGGATGCCCCTCAGTGACCGATTCTGAAGTCATTAACCACTTTTTCATGTTGCCTCCTCAAAGAAGCGCCTGTCTTTCCAGACAAGCGCTTGTGTTAATCTTATCTGCCGGTGACTTCTCACCGCTGGATTTAGCACCTTGCTTCCGCAGGCTGCCGGGCTTCACAGGGCCAGTCCCTCCGCCGCTCTTGATAAGGATATTCACTTGATGGCACTATAGCCTGCCTTTCCCGCTTCGTCAAGCCCAGTTTTATCTTGACAGCATCCTGTGCTTGGGTTAGGCTTTTCCCAGAAAAGGCGGGAGGGTTGACATGTTATTTATTGGGATATGCGGTGCCAGCGGGTCGGGCAAAACCACCCTGGCAGAGGAATTGGCCCATGCCATCGGCGCCAGCAGCGCCATGCTCAAGCAGGACGCCTACTATTTTGACCATCCGGAGCTGACCTTTTCCCAGCGCGCAGCGCTAAACTATGACGAGCCCAAGATATTTGACCATGACCTGCTACTTGAAGATGTGCAGACGCTTCTTGCGGGTAAGGCAGTCACCCGCAAGGGTTACGACTTCACCCAGCATGCCCGCAGCGACAGCGAAGAGCTGATTTTTCCCGGGGAAGTGCTGATTCTGGAGGGCATCCACGCTTTTTATGACCCAAGGCTCAGGGACCTGATGTATCTGAAGCTTTTTATCAACGTGGAGCAGGACATCTGTCTGCTCCGCCGCATCAGCCGGGACATCAAGGAGCGGGAGCGCAGCATCGACAGCATAGCCGACCAGTACCTGACCACGGTGAAACCTATGTATGACAAATATATCCGCAATTATATCCAGTATGCCGATGTCATCGTCACCCGGGGCGGCAAAAACGCCAGGATCGTTGAAATCCTGGCGGGATACCTGCGGGACGCGCTGTTTGATTGATCGCCCTGGTCAAGCGCTCATGTGCTCGATCAATATCTTTAGCCCCATCAGTATCAGCACAGAGCCGCCCACCCACTGGGCCTTGGCCTGATATTTGGTGCCAAAACGGCAGCCTACCGTCGTTCCCAGGAAGGACAGGGCAAAGGTGATGATGCCAATGAGCAGAATGGCGAGCCAGATGTTCAAATCCAGCACCGCGAAGGCGATGCCCGCCGCCATGGCATCGATGCTGGTGGCGATGGCCAGCAAAAACAGCTCGCTGAGCTGCAGAGGCTTGCACACCAGGTCATCCTCATCGCCCCTGGCAGCATCCCGGATGAGCTTCAGCCCAATCAATCCCAGCAGAAAAAACGCGATAAAATGGTCATAAGCGCTGATATACTGGTGGAATGAGCTGCCCAGCGCCCAGCCGGCAAGCGGCATCAGCGCCTGAAAAGCGCCAAAAAAAAGAGCGATCAGCAGGCTATCCTTCCAGTTGCCCTGGCGCATGCAGGCCCCCTTGCAGATAGCCACCGCCAACGCGTCCATGGACAAGCCCACGGCGATAATGAAAAGCTCCAGCAGGCCCATCCCATCCCTCCTTTTTCGATGCGCATTGTAGCAAAGGCAGGATGTTGTGTCAATTTATTACAAATGATTGAACAGCACACTTTTTTGTGCTATGATTTCATTGGCATACATGTGTTCAATATGTTACAAAACCGGTAACCGAACGCATGAAAGCCAGACCTTCATCCGTTATATCATTGAACCCGCATGAACGATGAATCATGAACCATGAGTAAGGATGTGGACACACATGGAAAACAGAAACAAAAAGCGGTTGCTCGGGGTACTCTGTCTGGCCGTCATCGCCATCATTCTGGCTGGCTGCACGGCCACGCCTGATGATTCCGGTCGCAACCAGGCCGGCAGCGGCGCTACGGTGGAGGGGCCTTTCCCCATGCGCACCACCCCGCCGCCTCAGGAACCAACGGATACCGTTGCGCCCATCATCACCCCGGATCCCGGTGCCACCGCCGGCGGCACCGCATCCCTTTCGCCATGGGGCATTGCCACGCCCAACCCCAGCGGTTTTGTCACACCAACCGCCACCTGGGGCGGCGGCGTCATCAGCCTCACTGTTTCACCCAGCATCACCCCTGAGCCCACCAGCTCTGTGCTGAAGCTGGGCGCCAATGGCCCCGCTGTGCGCAGCCTGCAGCAGCGGCTAAAAGATCTGCGCTATTACACCGGCTCGGTGGACGGCGACTTTGGCAAAGGCACAGAATCTGCGCTCAAGGCATTCCAAAGCCGCAACAAGCTGACCGTGGACGGCATCGCCGGCCGCGCCACGCTCAACCGGCTTAACTCATCCAATGCCCTGCCGCCCACCCCTACCCCCAAACCCACGCCTCGCTATACCCCCACGCCCAGGCCCACCGCCACCCCCCGGGTGAACCCCAACCTGTACCTGAAGGTGGGCATGTCCGGCTCTGATGTGCGCAAGATGCAGGAGCGGCTCATCCAACTGGGCTACCTCTCCGGCAATGCTAGCGCGCGCTTTGACGCGGTAACCGAGCAGGCGGTCTATGCCTTCCAGCGGCGCAACGTCTCCTATGCTGATGGCATCGCAGGCCCCATGACCCTTGAAAAGCTCTACTCCTCTTCAGCCCGCGGCACCTCCTCTTCCGCCGGCGTCATCGGCATGACCCTGGAACGCGGTGTCAAGGATCCCGCCGCTGTGCGCAGGCTACAACAAAAACTCAAGGACCTGCGCTACTACACCGGCGCCATTGACGGCGACTTTGGTGTCAGCACCGAGGCTGCGGTGCGGGCCTTCCAGGCCGCCAATGGCCTGAGGGTGGACGGCAAGGCCGGTGACAGCACCATGCAGCGGCTCTTCAGCAGCAATGCCATCGGCGCCGGCTCAGGCACCCAGCCCACCGCGCCCGGGAACGCCACCCCCATCCCCTTCTATGTGGATGTCACCCCCAACCCCCAGGGCGGCTATGTCACCCTGAGGGAAGGCAATTCCGGCACTCTGGTGAGAAACCTGCAGCAGGCGATGAAAGACCAAGGTTACTTCAGGCTCACCGTGGACGGGCTCTATGGCGTAGGCACCACAGAGGCGGTGCGGGAGTTCCAGCGCCGCAAGGGCCTCTCCCAGGACGGCGTGGCAGGCCCCGCCACCCAGCGGATATTGTTTGAAGGCAATTACCCCGCCGGGTCGTGATGGTGTTTCGCTGGGGAATATCGTGAAAGAATTCCTCCACCCTGCTTAAAACTTCAGGAAATAGCAAACCGGGCTGTTGCCGCAAGGCAACAGCCCGGATCTCTTATTCTCACCGGTCAAAACAGCGCGTCGGCGAACTCCTTGGGATCAAAGGGCTGGAGATCGTCAATCCCCTCCCCCACGCCGATATACCACACTGGCACGTTCAATTCCCGCCTGATGGCGATAGCGATGCCGCCCTTGGCGGTGCCGTCAAGCTTGGTCACGATGATGCCGTCGATATCCACCACTTCCTTGAACAGCTTGGCCTGGATCAGGCCGTTCTGCCCGGTGGTGGCGTCCAGGATCAGCATGCAGCGCATCGCGGCTTCCGGGAATTCCCGGTCGATCACCCGGCGGATTTTGCCCAGCTCCTCCATCAGGTTTTTCTTGTTGTGGAGCCTGCCGGCCGTGTCCACAATCAGCAGATCCGTGCCCTTGGATTTGGCAGACTGCACCGCGTCAAACACCACCGCAGCCGGGTCTGCTCCCATCTGCTGCTTGATAAGGGGCACCCCGGCACGCTCCGACCATACTTGCAGCTGGTCATCAGCCGCAGCGCGGAAGGTGTCGGCTGCCGCCAGCATCACGCTGCGCCCCACCTCCTTGAATCTCAGGGCGAGCTTGCCCACGGTTGTGGTCTTGCCCACGCCGTTCACCCCCACCACCAGCATCACCATGGGCCAGGCAAGGGGCGGGCGGGGGATGTTCATCTCCTCGATGATGATGTTCTTGAGCAGCCCTTTAGCCTCTTCAGCGTCCTTCACGCGCTGGGTCTTCACCTGCTGGCGCAGGCTTTGGATGATGTGCTCCGTGGCGGCAACGCCCACGTCGCCCAGAAGGAGAATATCGGTCAACTCCTCATAAAAATCATCGTCTATCTGCTGCGTGCTGCGCGTCAGGTCATCAATTTTCCCGGTCATGTTGCCCCGGGTTTTGCTGAGTCCTGCCTTCAGCCGCGCGAAAAATCCTGCCATGGTTCCTCCTTTATGCGGGGTAGTCCTGCAAGTTTACAGAGATCATATCGGAAACGCCCTTCTCCCGCATCGTCACCCCATACAGGGCATCGCATTTGGCCATGGTGCCCTTGCGATGGGTGACCACGATAAACTGGGTTTCCTTGGCATACTCCGCCAGGTAATCCGCGAAATGGGCGATGTTGGCATCGTCCAGCGCCGCCTCAATTTCGTCCAGCACACAAAAGGGCGTGGGCTTCAGCTTCAACATCGCAAACAGAATCGCGATTGCCGTCAGCGCCCGCTCGCCGCCAGAAAGCAGGCTCAAAAGCTGCAGCTTCTTGCCTGGTGGCTGTGCCTCTATCAGTATATCACAGCTGAGGGGGTTATCCGGCTCGCTCAGGGAAAGCCGCGCCTGGCCGCCTGAAAACAGCCGCCGGAAGGTTTCGCCAAAATAGCCGTTGAGCTGATCAAAGGCCGCCACAAACTGCTTTTCCATCTCCGATTGCAGCTGTTTGATCAGCGCGCTTAAGTCCTCCTGCGCCTTGTAAGCGTCCTCCCGCTGGGCAGTGAGGTCATCATGGCGCGCCTTGGTCTGGGCATAGTCCTCAATGGCGTGGATATTGATGGGGCCCATCTCACGGATTTGCCGGCGCAGCTCTTCCGCCTCCTTCTCGCTGGCGGGCAGGTCAAAGGCCTCGGTGGTCTTCAGTTCTCCTGCAGCAGCATAGGTGAGCTCATAGCTGTTCCAGAGGGTGGCCGTCAGCGCCAGCTGCTCATCCTCAAGGCGGGCCGAGGTCAGCTCACTCCGGTGCAGCTTGGCGCTGTCATCCTGATAGCGCTTGTGCAGGGCTTCTGTTTCCTCACTGCACTGCTTCTGCGCCTGCTGGATCTGCCGGCGCTGGTTATCAAGGGCTGCCGCATCCGCCCTGGCCTGGGACAGCTGCTGCTGGTGGCAAAGGCTTATTTCCTTGTCCTGCTCCTCATGGTGCTCAAGGGTTTTGATGCTCTCCAGCAGCTGTTTCTGATCCTGGCGCGCTTTTTGTGCCTGGGCGCTGAGCCTCGTCAGCTCCTTTTCCAGGCGCTTGCGGTCATGGGCCGCAAGGCCCAGCTGATGGCCCATCTCCTGGCGGGCAATCCTGGCGGCCTCGGTTTTCTCCCGCTGGGCTTCCATTTGGAGCCTCAGCCTGGCCAGCCCCTCCTTAAGGGTCACCTCCTGCGCCGCCAGCGCCGCCTGGTCTGTCTCCATGGCCTGGGCCTGGCTGTCGCTCTGGTTCAGATCCCGGTCAAGGTCCTGCACGGTGGCGTCCAGCTGGGCGATCGCCCCCTGCACCGCCTCCAGCTTCTGCTGGGCGCTTGTCAGGGCGGTTTCGGCATTTCGCACCCGCTCTTCCTCCCGGGCCACGCCGATCTCCTCGTCCTGTGCCTGGTCCCGCAGGGCCTTCAGGGCTTCGTCCGCCTGGCGCAGTTGGCCAAAAACCGCGTCGGCCTCCCGGGCCAGCGCTGTCTCCCGCGCTTTTTGCCGGGTGATGGCTTCCGCCAGCTCCTTCATCTCCCGCTCCCGGCCCAAAAGGCTCACGGTCCTTGAGGCGCTCGCGCCGCCGGTCATGGCGCCCCCTGCCCGCATCACATCCCCCTGGAGGGTCACCACATGGAAAGCCTGGCGCCCTGCACGGGAGATGGGGATGGCATCATCCAGCGAGCGCACCACCACCGCCCGGCCCAAGAGGTTTTCCACAATCCCGCGGCAGGCGCTGTCGCACTGCACCAGATCACTGGCCACCCCCAGGCAACCCGGCATGCTGAGCACCTGGCGCTCCTGGGCGCTCAGGGAGCGCGGGCTGATGGCGGTGATGGGCAAAAAGGTGGTGCGGCCCAGCTTGTTCTCCCGCAGGTAGGTGATGAGCTGCTTGGCAGTCTCCTCATCTCGGGTGACGATGTTCTGCAGCGTATTGCCCAGTAGCATCTCAATGGCGTTTTCCAGCTCCCCGGGCACAGTGATGAGCTGGGCCAGGACACCCATCACGCCCGGCATCCCCTCCGCATACTTGAGCGCCTGGCGCACAGGCTGAAAATAGCCCTCCAGGCCCTGGGACAGCTCCTTGAGGGTCTCATGCCGGCTTTGATCCTGGCGGATTTGGTTTCCAATGGCAGCCAAATCCCGCACCATCCCCTGATGCTCCTCCCGCTGGCGGGCCAGGGTGTCTTCCTTTGCCTGAAGCGCTGCAAACAGCCCTTCCACCATCCGGGCAGTGTCATCATGCTTTTGCCTGGCTGCTTCCAGCCCCTGTGACTGGGTAGCAGCAGCTTTCTCCAGGTCGGCCAGATCGGAGCTGAGCTCATCCCGGCGCTTCATCGCCTGGGTGAGCATCATCTGCTGGCGCAGCTTGTTCTCCCTGGCACCGCTTAAAAAGTCAGCGGCCTTGAGCATCCGGGAGCGGTGGCTCTCCAGCTCCCCCTCCGCCTCTTCAAGCTGTCCCGCCTGCTGGCTGAGCAGGGCTTCTTCCTCTGCCAGCTTTTGGCTGAGCGCTTCCAGTCGCATGGCGCTGTGGCTCTCATCGGCCTGGCTCTGTCCCGCCAAGGCCTGGATCTGGGCGTATTCCTCCTCCAGCGCCTCCGCGGTCTGTGCCAGGCGCCGGGCGTCCTCCCGGGATTTCTCCAGTTCGCTTTCCCGGCGCTGGGACGTGAGCAGCAGCTCCTGGTAGGCTGCCTCCTGTTCAGCCAGGGAAGCCTTGGCGTGGTCCGCCGCCTCTTCCTGGTCCGCCAGCGCCTCATCCAGCGCCTGCCGCTTTTCTTTCAGCGCTGCCAGTTCTACCTCATGCCGGGCGATGAGCTCCCGCATGTCCGCTATATTTTCCTGCAGGCTCTTCATGCGCTCCCCCAGCCGGTCATAGCGCCGAAGAAACACATTCACATCCAGATGCTTGAGCTTTTCAGAGCAGAGCAAATACTCCTGGGCGGCCCGTGACTGCTCCTGCAGGGGGATCAGGCGGCTGGCCAGCTCCTCCACCAGGTCGCTGACCCGGGCCAGGTTGTCCTCTGTGCGCTGGAGCTTCCGGAGCGCCTCCTCCTTGCGGGAGCGGAAGGTGACGATGCCAGCAGCCTCCTCAAAGGCGGCGCGGCGCTCCTCTCCCTTTGAGGAGAGAATCTCATCGATATGCCCCTGCCCGATCAGGGAATAACCCTCCTGCCCGATGCCGGTATCCCGGAACAGCGCCACGATGTCTTTCAGCCGGCAAGGCTTTTTGTTCATGGAATACTCGCCCTCGCCGCTGCGGTACACGCGCCTGGTCACCATCACCTCGGTGTGCAGGTCATGGAGGGTGCCGTCTTCATTGTCAAAAACCAGGGACACCTCACAGTAGGGCATCATCTTGCGCTTCTGGGTGCCCGAAAAAATGACATCCTCCATCTTGGCGCCACGCAGGGCCTTAGCGCTCTGCTCACCCAACACCCAGCGCATGGCGTCAGCGATATTGCTTTTGCCCGAGCCATTGGGCCCCACAATACCGGTGATGCCATCATCAAACCTGATGATGGTGCGCTGGGGAAAGGATTTAAAGCCATAAAGTTCAAGCCGGGTCAGTTTCATTCGTCTGCTTCTTCTTTTTCAGGGCTTCAAGCCCTTTTTCTGCCGCTGATTGCTGGGCCGCCTTGATGGAGCTGCCCCAGGCGCGGGCCAGCTCCTGGCCCTGGGTGTATACCGCCGATTCAAAGCTGCGCTTGTGGGGCGGGCCATCCTGGGCGGTAAGTTCGTATTCAGGCTGGGGTTTCCCCAGGCCCTGGAGATAGGCCTGCAGCGCTCCTTTGGCGTCAAGCGCTGTGTCTGCCTCCCGCATCAGCTGTGTCCACAGCCGCTCCACCATGCCGCAGGCTTTCTCCATGCCGCCGTCAAGGTACACAGCCGCGATCACCGCCTCCATCGCGTCCGCCAGGATACCCCTGTGACTGCGCCCCCCGGCGCGCTCCATCTCCGGCTGCATGCGCAGATAGCTTCCCAGGCTGAGCCCTTGCGCCACCCGGAAGAGGGCCCCTTCACACACCAGCTGCTGGCGCCTGCGGGTGAGGCTGCCCTCGTCATCCTTTGCCTTCTGGTGATACAGCATGGCGCTCACACACAGCTCCAGCACCGCGTCCCCCAGAAATTCCAGGCGCTGGTTGCTCACCCGCTGGGTCAGAGAGGCATGGGTCAGCGCGCGCTCAAGCAGCGCGCTGTCGCGGAAGGCATAGCCCAGCTTTTCCTCAAGCGTTTTTAAGCCCGCCATGTCCGCCTCACATGAAAAAGGGCTGCCGGCCATAGGCACAGCAGCCGGCCGGAGCTCCTCTCAGCCTTTGCGGGCCTCAATGTAGCTCACCACATCACCCACGGTTTTCAGGCTGGTGATGGCACTGTCCTCCACCTGCATGTTGAACGCGTCTTCCAGGTCCATGATGAGCACCATCACATTGGCGCTGTCCGCGCCCAGGTCTTCCACCAGCTTGGATTCCATGGTCACCTTGTCGGGGGATACCTTGAGCTGATTGGCGATGAGTTGGGATACCTTGTCAAATACCATGTTCCTTTTCCTCCTGCGGGCCATTATTTGAAGTGGTCTGGGCATTGATCGCTTGTTCGATGGCTTGGGTTACCCCGCCGCGCACCATGCCCGCCGCCTGGCAGATGGCGCTTGCAAAGGCACGGGCGTTGCTGGAACCATGGGCTTTGACCACGGCACCCTGCACGCCAAGGAGCGGGGCTCCCCCCACCTCGGTATAGTCCATCCGTTTTTTCACCCGGCGGAAAGCGCCTTTGGCCAGCAGCGCGCCCAGCTTGCTGCGCGCATCTGCCATCAGCTCCCCTTTGATAAGCCCCATGAGCGTCATGGCCAGGCCCTCGGTGTATTTGAGGATGATGTTGCCATCAAAGCCGTCACACACGATCACATCCGCCTTGTCAGCGGGAATGTAGCGCCCTTCAATGTTGCCCACAAAGTTGACCGGCGTTTTCTTGAGCAGCTGGTGGGCCTGGCTGTAAAGGAGATTTCCCTTTTCCTCTTCAGCGCCGTTGTTGACCAGGCCGATGCGGGGGTTTTTGATCCCCATCACCTGGCGCATATAGGCGTCCCCCATGATGGCAAACTGGGCCAGCCACTCCGGCCGGCTGTCCACATTGGCGCCGCAGTCGATCAGCAGAAACTGGCCGTTTATGCTGGGAATCAGCGGGGCCAGGGCAGGGCGCTCAATGCCGGGAATGCGCCCCAGGCGCAGCATGCCGCCCACCAGCACCGCACCGGTTGATCCGGCGGATACAAAGGCGTCGGTGTCTCCGGCCCTTAAGGCCAGCATCCCCGTCACAATGGCGCTTTTCTTCTTCTGCCTGATGGCCATGGCGGGGGACTCGTGGTTGTCTATCACCTCGGGCGTGTCCAGCACCGACAGCCGGCTGCGCACGTCCCCCGCCGCATCCAGGTGCGGGGTGATCTGATCCACAGGCCCAGCCAGGGTGATAAGCAGTTCCGGATCCTTGCGCAGGGCATCTATCGCTCCCTGGCATGCGGCCTGGGGTGCGTTGTCTCCGCCCATGGCGTCTAGGAATAATCTGATCATCGCTCTCCTAAAGGTTTGTGCATTGGCATAAACCTGGCCCATTTTATCATACAGGCCAATTGTTGACAAGCGCCGTGCGGGCTTGAAACATGGCGCGAAAACAAGTATACTGTGGGCGACTTGAGCGAAACACCTCTGGAGCGCAACCAAAAAGGAGGTTCACGGTATGAAATTGATCATCGCTATTGTTCAGGATGAGGATGCTGCCCACCTGGTGAGCGAGTTGATGGGCGAAGGATATGGCGTTACCAAGCTGGCCACCACTGGTGGTTTCCTGCGCGCGGGCAACACCACCCTGCTGGTGGGCGTTGAGGATGACCGCTTTGACGCCTGCATGGCCATCATTGAAAAGGTCTGCAAAAGCCGCAAGCAGATTGCCACCTCCCCTGTCACCATGGGCGGGGCCACAGGCATGTATGCGCCCTATCCCATCGAGGTCACCGTCGGCGGAGCCACGGTCTTTGTGCTCAATGTTGAGCAGTTTTTGAAGATTTAACGCTTTGCCCGCCCGTTTGCCAAATGAATTGACCCGGCCAGGCCCTCAGGCGCTTATCCGCAGGTTTGGCGCAGTGTCTGCGCCTCTTGTGTCTCTGATCTCAGCGTATCAAAGCGGCTCTGTGCCCCAGGCCCTGATGCTCTCAGGGCCTTTTGGTGTGGGCAAGCGCACCCTGGCCAAGCTCCTGTGCCTGAGCCTGTTTTGTCTGGAGGCGCAGGCCGCCCCCTGCGGCAATTGCAAAGCCTGCAAACGCCTGGACAGCGAAACCCACCCCAACCTCCATGTCATCCGCCTGAACCCTGGCGAGAAATCCATCAAAATCGACCAGGTCAGGGAGATGCTATCCCAGCTTAAGCGCTACCCCCTGGAGCAAAACCGAAGGGCTGTGATCCTTGAAGATTTTGACTATTTCACCCCACCGGCCCAGAACGCGCTGCTCAAAGCCATTGAGGAGCCGGATGAGGCCACCGTGTTTGTCCTCACCGCCGTCAACGAGAAGGCGGTGCTGCCCACGATTCTCTCCCGCTGCCGCCTGCAGCGCATGCCGGCCTGGCCAGACGATGTGCTTGAGGCTTTTTTGACAGACAAAGGGCTCCCGGCACAGACCGCCCGGGACCTGATCACGCTGGCTTCCGGAAGCCCCGGCACCGCCCTGATGCTGGTGGATGATGAGGATTTCTGGCAGCTCAAATCCAAAGCGGATTCAGCCCTTTCAGGGCTTGCAGAGCTGTCCGGCCTGCCGGCAGCGTCCGATCTGCTGAAGGATTACCGGCAGGATGCTAGCCAGCTGCTGGACTATCTGGAATCCAGAGCCCATGTGGTGTTCAGCGCTGCCAGTTCCCAGACCCATGACCCAGAGGAATGGCTGACAGCCTCCCGCAAGCACCGGGAAATGCTGGAATCCATCTTTGCCGCCCGCCGTCTGCGCGCCTCAAACGTGACCTGGCAGGGCATCACCGACCATCTTTTACTCAATATTTTGGAGGAACAACATTCATGCCATTGGTAATCGGCGTTCGTTTTACTGCGGCCGGAAAGCTGTACTACTTCAGCCCCGGCGCCCTCTCCCTGGCTGTGGGAGAATCCGTTGTCGTGGAAACCCCCCGGGGCAATGAGATCGCCCAGGTGGTGGAAACCGCCCATATGGTGGATGATCAACTGGTCAAGCCACCCCTGAGAAGCGTTCTGCGCGCGGTGACCCCGGGCGACCTCGACCAGCAGGCCCAGCGCCTGGCCAAGGAGGCAGAAGCCCTTGAGATCTGCCGAAAAAAGGTGCAGGAGCACCAGCTTGACATGAAGCTGGTGCGGGTGGAGTACAACTTGGACCAGAGCAAGCTGCTGGTGTATTTCACCTCTGGCGGCCGGGTGGATTTCCGCAAGCTGGTCAAGGACATGGCCTCTGTCTTCCGCACGCGGATCGAGCTGAAGCAAATCGGCGTCAGAGACGAAGCCCGCATGATCGGCGGCCTTGGCCCCTGTGGCCGCGCGCTGTGCTGCACCCAGCACCTGCGGGATTTTGAGCCGGTCTCCATCCGCATGGCAAAGGACCAGAGCCTTTCCCTCAACCCCACCAAGATATCCGGCGTCTGCGGCCGGCTCATGTGCTGCCTGGGGTACGAGCATGAGCAGTACCAAAAAACCCGCAAGCAGATGCCCAAAACCGGCAAGGAGGTCATCACCCCCCTGGGCCGCGGTATCGTGGTGGACCTGAACCCGCTGATGGAAACCATCAAGGTGCGCGTCCAGCAGGGAGACACCAATGAAGTGAAGGAGTTCCCCATGCAGGAGATCCAGCGCCTTCACCCCCCCGCCCCAGCCGCTGCGGAGCCCAAAGCCAGAGGCGACCGGCGCAAGCGGGAGCCAGCGGAGACGGTGCTGGGCGCCGTGGTGTCAGATGATGAGGAGTTTTTGGGCACTGACGTTGAAATGATCTGCGACATGAACAAAATCGCGGATGACTGAGAGGCATATGGATCCGGATTTGTCAAGCCGGCTGCGCCGGCATGCAGCCAGATTTGGCCCCGCGGCTTTTGAGGAGCTCCTTCTCGCCATCGCCGCATCCGACGCCAGGCACAGCGCCACAACAGATGATGAGGACGATTTGTTTGAGCTGGTTCTGGAGGATGTATTGCCCCAGGACGCCAGCGAGGAAATGGAAGGCAGCATCATGCTGCTGCTTGACGACTATTTTGATCTGAGCGACTAAGTGAAACAGCAAAAACAACCCGCCCAGCTTTTCCGGCTGGGCGGGTTGTGGCATGATGCTCCGTCAAATCACAGGTTTTGCTGCTGCCAGCAAGCTTTCAACTGACGCGCCATCCAGCACCGCCACGGCATGGCTGACCCTGCCGGCTTCATCAAACCAGCTGATCAGGCCCTCGCCGCCGGGGTTAAAGCTCAGCAGTGCCTCAGCCTGCCCCATTGGCTTGATATCCCACTGCTGCCAGCGGATATAGGTTGCAGAGGGGTTGGGTTCAAGGGCTGGCAGCGCCCAGTGGATATACGCCGTGCCCTCCAGCAGGTAGCGCACCGCCCCGCGGGGCAGGGCGCCGGGATACAGGTAAAACTTGACCTGCTCAGCCCCTGCCGGCGCCTTCAGTTCAAACCCCAGGGCGTCGGCAATTTTCTGGCTGTCGGCTTCCTCCGCAAAGCCCAGGGAGGCGACCAGCCAGCTATTGGTTGCTTCTCCGCCGGGAAGGACCGGCGGCTCCTCCTGTTCCCATTCGCTCATGTCGCCGCTCAGGGCCATGAGCTTTGTCAGCGTCACCCCATCATCCATGGACAGACAGTACAGGGCGGCCATGCGCAGATCATACCACAGGGCAACGCCCGGCCCGCCCTGCGTATACATCACCAGGCCATCATTGATGCCAATTGGCACCTGGCGTATCACCGCCCAGTCCTCATACACCCCTGATATATCCTTGATTTCGGTGGCGGAGGTGACCCGCACCACGTAGCGCACACCAGACAGCTCAAAATGAGCCTGGGCAATGACCGTGCCCTCAGGATCATCAGCGGGGGCATCGATGTAACTGTATGTGAGGTTTTCGGCCCCTTCGGGCATTGCGGGCAAAAATTGCCCAGCGGCCTTCTCCGCCTCCTCGCGGGTGGACTCGTGGATGGGGTTGGGAACGCCAGCCTGAACGGCTGGGGCCTGTTCTGCGCTGGAGGCTGACAGCATCGGCATAGAAACCCCCGCCAACAGAGCAAGCACCACAAATATGCTAAGAGCTTTCATTCTATTCCTCCTGTTTTTAACGTGATTACTGCATTTCATAGGCGACCATGCCCGCGGCGATGTAAGCGGTGGAGCCGCTGGGCAGCTGGATCTGGTACCAACCCTTCTTAGGGATCGCCACCACATCATACACCGCGCCAGGATCCACCTTGCCCACGATGGCAGCGCTCATGGAGGGTTGGGCCCTGAGATTGGCCTGACGCTCATGGGTGATGGTCACCTTGCCAAGGAAGTGATAAAAGGAATTGTACAGCCTGTAGACAGCCAGGATGGCATCCATCCTGGTCAGCGGGTGGCTGGGGAAGAAATCATGCCCCGTATCCAGGGACAGGACCGGCTTTTTGCTGGCGCCGTCCGCATGGTCCAGGATAGTGATCACCATATTAAGCATGGGAAGCCCCCGCCAGTCTGCACTCCCCGGTAGGGAGGTGACGCCGGCATACTGTTGGCAGGTTTCCACATCCGCCGCGTCAGCGAGATAGGGGTCATTGGAATGGTTCAGCATGGGATCGCTCTCCCCCATGTCGATGAGCGCGCCGTACATCTCAGCCGCCGCCACGCCGCGCAGCACGATGTTGTAGGCAGCGCCCGCGTTTGAAGCCTGGTAATCCGCAAGCGTCAGGTAGACATGGTTTCTCATGGCGGATGGATTCTTGGTCTTGAGCCTGATGGCGCTGGTCAGAAGCCCGTCAAGTTCCTGCCAGGTGCAGTTGCCCTCAGCGGTCATGCCCTGGGGCACCAGCCCCAGTTTGCGCGCCGCGGCGATTTCGCGGCTGATCAGCTCCTCAGGGCTGGGCGGCGGTGTCACCACAGGTTTTTTGGTGGGCTTGGGTGTGGGAGGCACAAAGGGCTTGGGCTTATGGCTGGACAGGTACTGGGTTCTGACATAGCCATTGTACATGCCATACTGCACATGATACCAGACCATGCCGACAAAATCTGAATACACCAGCACCTCAGCGCCATAAGGGATCTTGGCGATCACCGCGGCGTTGGCGTCCGCCTCCGCGCGCAGATTCAGTTTTTTGCCATCAGAGGTCTTCACGTACATCCGGGAAGCGCCAGGATCGTAGATTGAGGCCGACGCAGGCAGGAGGGCACACAGAAGGCAAAGGGCGGTGACGAGGCTTAACAATCTTTTCATGGTGGGTCCCCTTCTTTCTCAATGTTTTTATGGGTCCGCAGTGTTCTGGCGGTTCATGGGGCATCCTGTCACAAACAAAAAACCACCCCCACAGACAGTGTAGGGGTGATTGAAGCTTGCCGCATGGCCCAAATGGGCTATTTTTTATGATGTGTGCCGGGGCATCTGTACGCGGATGATGTCAATCGTGCCTGAGATGTCGCAATTGGCTGAAGATGGTACCCGCCAGGGGAGCAGCCGCCTGACCGCCGCCGCCTGCGTCCTCCACCACCACGCACACCGCATAGGGCAGATCGGGCTCGTCCAGGAAACCGACAAACCAGGCGTTGGTCTCTGCCTGACCTGCCACCTGGGCGGAGCCGGTCTTGCCGCTCACCTTAAGGCCTGATACGGCAGCGCGCCTGGCGGTGCCGCTGGTGACCACCGCGCGCATGGCGTCCGCGATCACATCCGCTTCATGGGCTTTCAGCGGCGTTTTATAGACCCGGGGCGTGATGCTGCCCCGGGTATTGCCGGCGGCGTTGCTGGCCTGGAGCAGGATTTTGGGCTCCATCATCACGCCGTCATTGGCGATGGCGGCGGTGATCATGGTCATATGCAGGGGCGTCAGCAGCAGCGCGCTCTGCCCCGCCCCGGTCCAGGCGATCTCCTTGTTGACCCGGTTGGTGGTAGGATAGACAGAGTTTTCAACCACCAGATCGGTAAACAGAAAATGGTCATCCATGCCAAAGGCCTGCCCTGCCTTCCTCAGCGCCTCATCCCCCACCTCAAGCGCCAACTTGGCAAAGGTGATGTTGCAGCTGACCTCCACCGCTTTTTTCAGGTTGATCGTGCCGTGGGATGCCATGCCCGCATCGGTGACCAGCGTGTCCCCCACCTGATAGGCGCCGGTGCATTCATAGGTCTTGGTCATGGCATCAGGGATGTTTTTCAGCGCCGCCGCCAGCGTTACCACCTTAAAGGTGGAGCCGGGAGCGCTCAGCCACCGGGTGGCCTTGTTCCAGAAGGGCTTCAGGGGGTCTTCCTCAATGTCCTTGGGAATATTCATGGGGTCAAACACCGGAAAGCTCTGCAAACTCAGCAACTCCCCGGTTTTGTAGTTCATCACAACAACAGCGCCCGCTTTGCCGGCGGGGAAGGCCTTTGTGATCGCCAGGGAAAGCCCTGCGTCAATGGAGATGCGCAGGTCATTGCCGCGGCGCCTGGTGCCTTGAAAAGCCTGGCTGAGCCGGTCGACAAAGGAATCGGTGAAGCCATACAGGTACTGGGCCATGAAGGACTCCACCCCATAGGCCACGTTGTTGGCGCTGTCGCCAATCACATGCACCAGGGCGCTTCTGAGCGCCGGGTCATTGTTGTAGGAGCGCTTTCCGCTCTCATCGCTGCTGGCCAGCAGCGTGCCGTTCCTGTCGTAGATGCGCCCGGGGATGACGTCCGCCTTGTGCCGCCGGGCATAGACATTGGAGGCAGAGGAGAACCAACGGTTGCCATAGACAGCCAGGCTGTACGCCCCATAGCCCACCAGAGAGCCCAAAAGGAGGAGCACAGCAAACACGATGATGCGCACGTTGCGCTTGATCAGCTTCATCAGCTTTCCTCCCCAATCAGTGCTATCATCTGGTCTTCCTTGATGTCCTCCTGGTTCACACTGGCCACCCCCTGTAGCAGCCCCATGATGCCCAGGCTGCTGATGAGGGAGGTACCGCCATAGCTCACCAGGGGCAGCGTCACCCCGGTCAGGGGGATCAGTTTGATGTTGCCGCCGATGATCACAAAGGCCTGGAGCGCGATAAAGGAGGCGCAGCCCAGCGCCAGCAAGGTATGAAACTTGGTGCGGGAGCGCATGGCAATGCTGACTCCGCGGATAAAAATCAGCGCGTACACCGCTATCACGCACAGCCCAAATAACACGCCAAACTCGTTCAAAATCACCGAGAAAATGAAGTCAGTGGAGTACTCCGGAATCACATTGGCATTGCCCAGGCCAAGCCCGGTGCCCCAGAGGCCACCATTGGCCATGGCGATCAGGGACTGGACGATCTGATACCCGCTGCCCCGGTGATCCACCCAGGGGTCCACCCAGATCGCCACCCGGCGCTTCACATGGCTGAACATGGAATAGCCCAGCACAGCGCCTGCTGCGGCCCCTGCCGTGCCCAGGCCCAGGACGGTGAGGCTGCCGGTGGCGCTGAAGATCAGGATCAGCGTGATGCCATAGTAGATAAGCGCCGTGCCCAGATCTTTTTGCAGCATGAGCAGCACCAGGCAGGCGCCTGCGAAGATCATCGCCATCATCACGCGCCGGCGGGAGAGCAGGAAGGCCAGCACCACCAGATGGGCCAGCTTGGCAATCTCACTGGGCTGAAAACTCACGCCAAACAAGGCGATCCAGGCCTTGGCCCCGTTGCGTTCCCGGCCAAAGAACACCGGCATCGCCATCAGCACGACAGCCGCCACCGCCACCAGGGGCACCGTGGCTTTCAGCCGCTGCCAGAAGCGGATATACAGGATGCCCAGAAGCATCACGCCAAGGCCCAGGGCATACATGACGATCTGGTTCATACCCCGCTCCGGGTCCATCCGGTACAGGGTGAGGATGCCCACCGCACAGAGGAAATTCGCCATGCCCAGCAGCAGCGTGTCTGCCGGGAACAACCGGGGCAGAAGCAGGGTGGTGATGTGAAGCCCAAGGGGCACCAGAATGGCCAGCACAAAGGAAAGCCAGTTGAAATCCTTCAGCCCCAGCAATAAAAAAGCCGAAAACATGAACAGCATCATGGGTTTTACCAGCCTGCGCTCTGCGGGGCGGTGCCTATCAGTATCCATCATGGCCCTCCCACTCCTGAGGCGGCTGCCAATACTCACCATCTATGGGCACATCCTCCTGCGGTGTCCGGTATTCATCCCGCGGCGGCGGAAAGCCAATGTCAACAGAAACAGGCCAACTCTGGGCAGCCTGGCTGAAATCAGACTCGCCCGGCGGCAGCGGCGGAGGGGCTGCCATCACCATCTGCCCGGACCAGACATCCTCTTGCGCCAAAGGCTCTGCCATGTATGGTGCGGCTGGCACTGTCTTGCGCTCCGGCACATCCAGCCCCTCAAACAACCGGAAGCGATAAGCCCTGCCGCCAATTTCCAGCACCGAGCCATGCAGCGCATAATCCCCGCCAGGCCGGATGCCTTCGTCATCCAGCCGCATGCTGTGCTTGCGGTGGCTCGGGATGAGTTTGATCCCATACCCAGCCCGGAAGGCAATCTCCACCGCCCGGCGCCGGATATCATCCAGACGGATGTCGCTGGCGCGCCCCGAGCCTATCATCCCCTCCCGGGGCAGGGGAAAAGCCTCGCCGGTTTCAAGGTCCACCAATTCCCCCACCAGGCCCGCATCCGGCAACTGACGCAGGGTTTTCCGATAGAGCCGGTTGTCCTTTTGCATAAGCCGCACGGCGCGCCAAATGATCAGCACGGCCAAAAAGACCAACCAATATCGCAGGCCCATGGAGACCAATTCAAACACCGGAGATGTCAGTCCGCTCACCCTACTCCCCCTTGCCGGGCCATTATACCATGTATTCACCTGCTGTGTTTAACGCGATGAATATTTAATAAATGCTTAAGAAAACAAAAAACCGCCCGATATAGGCGGTCAAACCTGGTTGGACGTCCCACGTCCCGTTTTGTTTGGAGGCGCCACCCAGATTCGAACTGGGGAATAAAGGTTTTGCAGACCTTCGCCTTACCACTTGGCTATGGCGCCGTTTGCCCGGCTGCCGGGCTTGCCCCGGCAGCAAGAGAAGCGGAATCTGTCCCGACGTGGAGCGGTAGACGAGACTCGGACTCGCGACCTCAACCTTGGCAAGGTTGCGCTCTACCAACTGAGCTACTACCGCATGTGGTGCCTTGGGGCGGAATCGAACCACCGACACGTAGATTTTCAGTCTACTGCTCTACCGACTGAGCTACCAAGGCATACTGGCGACCCGGAAGGGGCTCGAA
>DHQX01000036.1:125720-130118 GCA_002411105.1 Christensenella sp. UBA5327
TCTCCCAGCTGAGCTATGCTCCCCCGCACCCACCAAACAGGCGCTTGCCTATACTATCTGCTCACACATGTTTTGTCAAGTCTGGATTTTACGTTTACATCAAATTTATTGGCTGTTTTGCAATGACATGATGGGGATATACCCCGCCTGAGCCACACTCCGCTGGCCTTCCTCCCCCAAGAGCCAGGAAACGAAGCGCTCAGCCTTCTCATTCTCCTTCAGGTATACCGCGTAATAGGAAACGGTGAAGGGATATTTCTCAAGGGATAGGTTCTCTCTGGTGGGTGCGATCCCGTCAACTGAAAGCACTTTGACGTTGCCGGACTTATACAATCCAGTCACATAATAAAGATAGGAATAGCCAATGGCACGCTGACCATTGTTGTAATTTCCAACCTGCGCCACCAATTCGCTCATGCCGCTGGAAATGTAATTACTCCGGGCCACGATTAAGGGATGACCGCGCATCACCAGTTGTTCCATGGCGGTCTGGCTGCCGCTGTTTTTAGGACGTTGAAAGGCATCGATGGGCGTATTCACATTGCCGCCCACTTGGCCCCAGTCAAGCAGTTTCCCCGAATAAATCTGGCGAATCTCATCTACACTTAAGCTATCCACCGGGTTTTCCGCATTAACCAAAAACACAAACGCGTCATAGCAAAACGGCTTTATCACCAGCTCCACCCCCTGCTCCTGGGCCAGGGCCTGTTCCTCATCAGAGGGTGCCGTCACCAAAATCAGGTCCACCGGATAGGTGGGGTCAAGCACTGTTTGGCTTGAAGCCAGGCTGACATTGGGGTTTGGCTTTTTTAGTATCAGCCGCTCATAAGCAGAGTGGGTGGTGGAAAAAGTGACAAAACCGTTGAGGTCTCCCTCTGGCACGGCCAGGTGTTGACGCGCCAATTCCATTCCCAGGGGAACGCTGACGGTTGAGCCATCAATGGATGGATAGTTCCCCCACTGCTGAAGACTAAGGGGGCTTCCTTCTGCAAACGGTGCCTTGTCACCCAAGGCAAAAGTGCTTTCCGTCACATAAGGCTGCCAGCCTTCCGGGCGCAAAATGGGCTGGTTAATCTGGCTCCAAGAACCGGCGAATACACCAAGGGGCATCAGGAACACCATAACCGTCAGGCAAATCGCAAAGCAACGTGATTTCATTTTATCCTCCTATTTATTCCGATGCCTCTGGCACAATAAAGACAGAATCCGTGCGCACATGGCCCACCTGGCCATTTACGCGCACCAGTGTATAGTCTGTTTCCTGCCTTATCACCTCAGCATGTGTGCCACCTGCCAGTATTGCCAGCGTCTGTGCGCCAGGCGCTGCCAAAAGCGGTTCCATCCCTTCTTCTGGCAGCAATAGGCACAGGGTCCTGCCGTCCCCGCAGTTCACACGCGTGTAGCTAAAGTCACGGGCAGAGGCATACATGGTGGTTGTCTCCTGTGAGATCCATTCATCCTCATCCACGATATATTTCGCCCAGGTGAACGCTAACCAACCTCCCTTTATATCTTCCGTTCTAAAATCCTGTGAGGGGATATTCTCTATCTCCTCACCTGGGGCCTCCGCCGCATTGGCGAAGGGCGCTTCATACACTAAAACGTCTGGGCTTTGGGGCTTAATGTCAAAAACTGTAAATAGCGCGCCTGGCGAGCAGGGAAGAACAGAGGCACGGGGAATAAATCCTGTCTGTTCGTATGATTCCGTCTCTGCCCCCTTTTTCCATCTTTGCCAGGTAATTTGTGCCCAATCCCCTATGATATCAGTCACATAAACAGAAGTACCATCAGCCAAAGAGGTAAGACCTGGGCTTGTGATATCCGCCTGTTGATATACTTGAGTCCGTCCCATACCAGAAAACAAGATTTCCTCATCATAGGGATTGGGCAGCAGCACTCGTTTTTTTTCATCAGCCTCCACCTGCTCGTTCCCACCTTCATCCCCCTGCCATTCCATCGCGTCATAGAGTAAAGGACAGTTGAAAAATGCAGAGGTAATGAGCGCAAGGCCTGGTGGCGGGGATACCCGCTGCAAGCTAACACAGTTAGCAAAGGCATAATTCCCGATTTCCTGAAGTGTTAATGGCAGCGCCACAGACACCAGCCGACCGCAGTCAGCAAAGGCGCCTTGGCTAATAACCTCAAGCCCCACAGGCAGGGTGATGCTTTGGAGATAATCATTATCTGAAAACGCGTTGTCCGAGATTCTCCGCACACCGGCTGGCAACTCAAAATGTGTATCGGTCCGGCCGCTGGGGTAATAATAGAGCACCTGGCCATTTTTACTATACAGCACACCATCTACTGTCTTATACCAGGGGTGGTTTGGGCTGATTTCAATGTTGCTCACAAAAGTGTCGCTGAAGGCCACACCTGAGGACATCCGGAAGGTGGAAGGCAGTTTTAGCGTGCCAATTTCGCAATATGATAAGGCATCAGCGGCAAGGGTTTCAAAACCTTCTGGAAATTCAAGCGTGGAAACAGAAATCCCGGCAAGGGCATATCCTCCCAAATAGCGTAGAGTAGACGGGAAATGGATGCGTTTTATCCTGTAAATGTTACTATCTATGATAACATCTTCAGGCATTGGCATGCCCCTCTCCACCCTAACCCAGTCTTTCGTGTCGTATCCTATCGCTTGAACCCCTTCATGAATGGTCAGCGTGAACCCCTCCACCGTATAGGCCGGAAACTCCACCCCTTCAGCCAAGGCAGAACCCGACAACAAAAGCAAGGTGCAAATCAGGGATGATGCGCTTCTTTTCCAGTTCATGATAGCCTCCATCGCAGGTTTCCAGGCCTTAATAGCTTCTTGTACCACGGCCCTTCAGTCAATACAACAACCGCGAAGACAGATTTGTTGCACCTGCATCAAAAGAAAACAGCGGTCATAAAACCGCTGCTCTGGTGGGTAGGGGCGGATTCGAACCACCGAAGTCTGTGACGGCAGATTTACAGTCTGCTCCCTTTGGCCGCTCGGGAACCCATCCACGGCAAGTAAGTGGTTATCATTGGAGCTGGTGATGGGACTCGAACCCGCAACCTGCTGATTACAAATCAGCTGCTCTGCCAATTGAGCTACACCAGCACGACCCAACCAGCAGGAATGTGGCGACCCGGAAGGGGCTCGAACCCTCGACCTCCAGCGTGACAGGCTGGCATTCTAACCAACTGAACTACCGGGCCAGGTAGTGGTGGGCCTTCAGGGACTTGAACCCCGGACCAACCGGTTATGAGCCGGCCGCTCTGACCAACTGAGCTAAAGGCCCTCGTCCTCTGGTTGCCGACAAAGTCTGGGAAAGTGGTGACCCCGAGGGGACTCGAACCCCTGTTACCGCCGTGAAAGGGCGGTGTCTTAACCGCTTGACCACGGGGCCATCTTGCTTAATTCCCCATCCCCGAAAAATGGTCGGGGTGAAGGGATTTGAACCCCCGGCCCCATGCTCCCAAAGCACGTGCGCTACCAGGCTGCGCTACACCCCGAAGGCTTGCCGCAAAAGTTGCGGCGAATGTGATAGTACTAAAGCATGGCATTTTTGTCAAGGGCAAAAAACAAGAAATGACTTAAAACTGGCAATCATCGTATTCCCGACAAGTCCAGCACCGCATAGCCGGTGTTAATAATCAGCCCCTCAAGGTACTGCGGGCTGCGAATTCTATCCAAATATCCAAGCAATTCATCATAGTATCTTGTATACTTTGTTTCTGAATACCCTTTTCTGGACTCAATCAGTTCTTTGCGAATATAGATAGCATAGTCCTTATCCTCTTGACCTGGGTTTGCCAGAACTGTTGCAAGCCAGCTCAATGGGTAGTCCTCCATTCCTACTACTATGATAGGCAAAGTCTTGTGTGTCAGCAGGGTAAGGCTGCCTTCCTGTTGAAGCTGCCGCGCGGCCAGAGCTGCCGCAACTAAGACTTCTATGTATCCCCGGGGTTCCATGGCGCTCAGCTCATTACCATCCTGATCAAGAACAGGGCCGCACTCCTCCCCAATACTCCCTAAGCCCTTGCGATGATACCATGAAAACAAGGCATCCATGCCCGAATCACTTGACCCGTCATTTCGATCACTTGTGATGATGTCGTTCACCCCGGAATATGGCCCCATATTCCACCTGTCTTCACTATGGAGCGGCGCATTATCACAGTCTTGCTCCGTGACAAACTGCACTGATATTTCCGTTACATTTCCCACCTCCCGATGGCGGTATGCTTCGTTTGAGTAGACAAAAAACAGCGCCGCATAGGTATCGTCTTGTATGGTCGTGTTCAAGACTGCTTTGGCCTTTTCATATATCAAATCCACCAAGTCCTGAAGATCTCTGATGTTCACTTGCCACACCTCTCTCTCCCGTCTCTCTTCATTATATGTCGTAAATTCACAAAGTAACTTCC
>DHQX01000035.1:0-4376 GCA_002411105.1 Christensenella sp. UBA5327
ACAAAGACTGGGGGCAGACCAGGAGCAATGGCAAACTTTGCTCCGAATGATTTCATTGTTTTCAAGTCGACACTACATCCATTTGACAAGCAGGAGTCGTCAATGGCGCAATATATGGCTATAATTGACACAATATATCTATTGCAATATAATCTTGTTGTTCTTGTAGATTGCTCATCTTTTTGAAGATGTCAGTGGTCATGCTGGTTCTATGGAGTAAGCAACAGTCCAACGTCTTTATGGAGTTGGGCTTTTGTGATGTTATGTGTTCTGCTCCACACATAATAACTAATGGTCCTTCCGAAAGCAGTTCTCTTCCTATGCCTAAAATATAAAGGAGAATTCACATATGAAACTAGAATCCGCACAAATAAGGAACTTTAGGATGTTAAAGGAACTGAATGTGGATTTTGAGGAGGTTCTTACACT
Organism: Christensenella sp. UBA5327; assembly: GCA_002411105.1. GTDB lineage: Bacteria > Bacillota > Clostridia > Christensenellales > Aristaeellaceae > UBA6115. The sequence continues at coordinate 430 of DHQX01000035.1, forward strand.
AGTCATAGGTAAAAACAACTCAGGGAAAACTTCCTTCCTCTCTATTCTTCAAAAGTTTCTTGCTGACAGCAAGCCCGAGTTTGTGTTTGATGATTTTAACATTGCTTCTCAAAAAGAAATTCTAGCCTTAGAAAACCATAAGAAGTCCTATGAAACATATCTTGAACCGTCGCTTTCATTAAAAATACTTATCTCTTATGATGAGACCGATGACATTGGAGTTGCTTCAGCTCTTCTGCTGGATTTGGACAATGAGATGAGGCACCTTGTTGTTCTTTTTGAATACGCCTTAGAATACGAAAAGTATCTTAAGCTCATTAGCGATTATGATGAATACAAAGCTAAGGGAATAGATAGAAGTTTCGAGTACTATATTAGGAACAATATCAACAAATACTGCAGCATTCGTATAAAGGCACTGGAACATGGAAGCGAAGAGAATTATAAAGTTATTAACAACGATACAATAAAGTCCATTATATCAATGCAGATTATTGGCGCTAAACGTGATGTAGATAATGAACAAGGTCACAGTCGTGCACTCTCTGTCTTAGCGAGTAGATACTACGCATCTAGTGTTACATCTGAAGCTGATTTTCCCGCTTTACAAAAAATGTTGAGCGAAACAGATAAAAGTTTAAGCGCTATATATGAGGATATTTTTCGCCCAATAGTCAAGGAGATCGCTGCAATGTCATATAATCCCCAAGAAGCAGAGTTGTCAATTATCTCCACACTAAGCGAGAAGAAGATATTCCAAGATAATACAACTGTGAAATACAAGCATGAAGATACCCTTCTACCAGAAGACTATAATGGCCTGGGATATCTGAATCTATTTGCAATAATCTTCAATATACGAATAAAACTAGACCAACTATTGAAGAAAAGCAGTAAAGACCAAGTTCCCACCCCCTTGAATCTTTTGTTCATTGAAGAGCCTGAAGCGCATACACATCCGCAGATGCAGTACATATTTATCAAAAATATAAAATCTGTTCTTGCGCAACACTGTAAGGAAGCTGGAGAAAGTTTTTCTTTGCAAACTATAATCAGCACGCATTCTTCGCACATTGTATCTCAATGTGATTTTGAAGATATAAAGTACTTTTTCAGAGAAACAAGTACTAGCGTTAAGTCGCGAAGCTTGAAAGCACTTTTTTCAATCATGGTTACCTCCGAAGAAGGTATCTCCGAAGAAAAACCCACAAGAGAGGAGCAGGTGCGAGCTTATAGATTCATAAAACAGTATGTAACACTGAATCGAGCTGAATTGTTCTTTGCAGATAAGGCGATTTTGCTGGAAGGTGATACTGAACGAATGCTAATATATGCAATGATGAAAAAGCTTGATGATCACATTGCAAAGAATGACGGAAAAGAAAGCAGGGAGCCGCTCTTATCTCAAAATATCTCTGTGATTGAAGTAGGAGCCTATTCACATGTTTTTGCAACATTTCTTGGGTTCTTGGAGATAAAAACGCTTGTAATCACCGACCTGGATTGTGCTATGGAGGGAGAGAATGGACGACTCAATAAGTGCTGCTTCACTGAAGGCACTACCACAACGAATGCTTCCATTAAGTACTTCACCAAGAGTCATAAATTGTCCGAAATTATTTCGCTCTCCTCTTCTCCCATCATTCTGGGATTTAATAGTTGCACCGCTGAATGGGTATTTGAAGAATCTGGCCGATTGCGACTTCTTTTTCAGAAGGAAGAAAATAATTATCAAGCGCGTAGCTTTGAAGACTCCTTCATTTGTAGTAATCTGCAGTTCATCAAAGAGCATAAGAATGCTTTTGTAAGCTTGAAAAACAAGAGTGTTTTTGACGAATCACCTCCCGATTTTTATCGTATTGCAGAGAATTGCATTGACAGAAAGACCTCATTTGCGCTAGATGTTCTTTTGCATGGTGGGATTAATAACGAAAAATGGAAGATCCCGCACTATATCGAGGAGGGGCTAGAATGGCTGTCACAGTAATGGAGCAGATATGCTCTTGCCTTGATGAAAAAAGAAATTTTCTCCTGAGTGGTGGTGCTGGTAGTGGCAAGACGTATACATTGATACAAACTCTTCGTCATGTTTTCTTAAGCAGCCCCAAGGCGCGTGTTGTTTGCATAACTTATACTAATGTCGCTGCAGATGAAATAAAGGAACGGTCGCCATACTCAAAGCTTCGAGTTTCTACCATTCATGATTTCTTGTGGGATGAGATAAAGGAATATCAAAAGAACCTGAAAAGAACCTTGCTAAGTCTAATTTCTGCAGAGAAATGTAGTAAAGGCAGTGGATTGACCTATTCTGGCGACTTTGAGATTAACGAGCAGTCTTTTGAACATGTCAAGTATCAAAACTATCGAGACTTGGAGCTTGGGATTATTTCTCACGACGATTTACTAAAAATTGCGCATCATATGTTTTCCAGATATCCTCTACTATCAAAGATTTTTTGCGACAAATATGACTATATCTTCATTGATGAGTATCAAGATACACAACGTGAAGTAATTGACATATTCCTAGAATACATTAAACCAACTGCAAAAAATCGACTTTGTGTTGGCTTATTTGGCGACAAGATGCAGTCAATCTATGATACGGGGGTAGGGAATATTGAGTCGTATGTAGCTTCTGGTGATGTGAATGAAATTATAAAGGAAGACAACTATCGATGTGCAATCAGTGTAATTAACTTACTCAACCGTATACGTTCAGATATAAACCAGAAACCAGCAAAAAAGACTGAGAGCGACGACATAGCAAATAAGCCAGGAAGTGCTATCTTTATATACTCAGATAACGACTTCGACTTACATGCTTTTAGAGAGAGTAAATTCGCAAGTGGATGGGATTTTGATAGATTTGATAAAACGCGCATACTCTTTCTAACCCATAAGCTGAGTGCTGTCCGGTTAGGATTTGCGGATTTGTTGTCTGCTTATTCAATTAATGATCGCTTGATAGGAAAAGAGCCTGACCGTCTAGCTCAGCATATGTTAAAAATTGGAGGAATTCTTTATTATTATGGACAGAAAAAATATGCATATGTTCTGAGTGAGATTCAGCGCGGCCTTAAAAAATTATCGGACAAAAACCATATAAGTATAGCATTGGCTAGGTTGTATGCAGATCTCGACTCTAGTATAGAGCAGCTAATTGAGGAGTTTGATAAGGAGCGATTTATTCGCAAAGATGACCGATTTGAAGAGTTTATAATGAATCATGCTGAAGTGTATGGCCGGGTAAAAATTCTACCTGCACGCCAAGTCCTTGAGTATTATAAGTATTACAATGACTTTTCTCCCTATTCAACACAACATGGAATCAAAGGTGCTGAGTTTGATAATGTGCTTGTTGTAATGGATAATGGAAGATGGAACAACTACAATTTCAAATACTACTTTGAGCAGACCGCAGACAAAGAATCAGTTATTCAAAGAACAGAAAGAATTTTCTACGTTTGCTGTTCCAGGGCTATAGATAACCTTATAGTTTACTATCCAAACCCATCCCCCAAGACAATTGCTCGGGCTAGAGTCTTGTTTGGAGATGAAAATGTTCATGATCTTGACTAAGTGAAACCTACAGCGAATTCAAAGCACCACGCTCCACAGATTCAATCGTTGCTTAGATTACTTTGAAGGCACCCATATCCTAGGTTTTCGCTTTTTGATGGCGTTCTCGTATATATTAACACTTAGAATTCTTCGCTTAGCTTGTCTATATAGTCATATTATCAATTCCCTCTATGCCTCGTGATTTTTCTTTTTTCTACACCATTTGCATAATGAGTTTTCTCATATCTTTCAAAACAAACTAATAATCCGAACCCATCTCCTATTAGGAAGATTTGGTTCGGATTATCGTTGTCTGGTGCGCCTTCAGGGACTCGAACCCGGGACCCGCTGATTAAGAGTCAGCTGCTCTACCAACTGAGCTA
>DHQX01000035.1:4567-5036 GCA_002411105.1 Christensenella sp. UBA5327
TCGAACCCACGTGACCAGCTTGGAAGGCTGGAGCTCTGCCATTGAGCTACACCCGCAGGGGTCCGATTGGATGGTGATCCGGACACTTTCCGTTCCCCGTCCTGCCCGGCGAAAAGCCTGCTTTTTGCCGGAGAGGAGGGATTGCGGAGCGTAGTGCGCCGCCGGGCTTGCACGGCGGGAAGCGCAGCGCAGCCAATCCCGACGAGTGGAGCGGTAGACGAGACTCGGACTCGCGACCTCAACCTTGGCAAGGTTGCGCTCTACCAACTGAGCTACTACCGCATAAGAAACCGGGGTGAGGGGCCGAAAGGATGGTGCGGACGAAGAGATTTGAACTCTTATGCCGTTAGGCACCAGATCCTAAGTCTGGCGCGTCTGCCAGTTCCGCCACGCCCGCGCGCCAGATCCGGCTGGGCAAGTGGTGACCCATCCGCGACTCGAACGCGGGACACCTTGATTAAAAGTCAAG
>DHQX01000035.1:5134-33511 GCA_002411105.1 Christensenella sp. UBA5327
GATTAAAAGTCAAGTGCTCTGCCAACTGAGCTAATGGGTCACGGGGCAGCCCAGCGGAGGGCATAACCGTTGATACGGCAAGGGAAAGAGTATCACGGAATGCCGGAGGCGTCAAGGGGTGGAAAAAGATTTTCTGGGTTTGGGCGCTTTTTGGGCCGCTGCGTTTAGAAAATCCCCCTATTCCCACCAGGCCGCCTGTCGTGCTATAATGAGCCATAAACAAGAAAAAAACATTCTGTAGGTTGCAGGGATGGCATAGATCAGACCAGGGAAAGGCGGTAAACATGTATCAGCATTTTGAAACAGGCGCGCTCCACGACATCAGCCAGCGCCAGCCCTTTGGTGCCCTGAGCACCCCCATTTACCAGACCTCCACCTTCATCTTTGAGAGTGCCGATCAGGGCGGCGACCGATTTGCCGGGCGGGAGGAGGGTTACATCTACACCCGCCTGGGCAACCCCACCACCCGGCTGTTGGAGCAGAAAATCGCCGCCATGGAGCGGGCGGAGGACTGCGTGGCCTTCTCCTCCGGCATGGGCGCCATAGCCGCGTCCCTGCTCACCTTCCTAAGCCAGGGGGATCATATGCTTGCGGACCGGGTCCTGTACGGCTGCACCTATTCCCTGATGTGCCACACCTTCCCCCGCTTTGGCATCACGCCTGAGTTTGTGGATTGTGCCAACCTGGAGGCGCTGGCAGCGGCCCTAAAGCCCAATACCCGCCTGGTATACTTTGAAACCCCGGCCAACCCAACGCTGAAAATCATCGATATCAAAGCCGTGTGCGACCTGGTGCACCGCCACAACCCGGATTGCCTGGTGATGGTGGACAATACCTTCGCCACCCCCTACATCACCCGGCCGCTGGGTCTGGGGGCTGACATCGTGCTGCATTCTGCCACCAAATACCTCAATGGCCATGGGGACGTGATCGCGGGCCTGGCGGCCGGCAGACAAGACCTGATTAACCGGGTGCGCGGGGAAGGGCAAAAGGACATCACCGGAAGCGTCCTGAGCCCCCATGATGCCTTCCTGCTGCTGCGGGGCATCAAAACCCTCAAGTACCGCATGGATGTGCACTGCGACAACGCCCGGAAGGTGGCTGACTTTTTGGCGGGACACCCCGCGGTAGCGGCGGTGCAGTATCCCGGCCTCAACAACCACCCGGGGCACGCCATCGCCAAAAAGCAAATGAGCCAGTTTGGCGGCATCATCTCCTTTGAGGTGAAAGGCGGCTATGATCGCGCCAGACAGCTGGTGGATTCCCTGAAGCTGTGCGCCCTGGCGGTCAGCCTGGGGGATGTGGAGACGCTGGTCGAGCACCCCGCCTCCATGACCCACGCCACCTACAGCCCCCAGGAGTGCGCCGCCGCAGGCATCACCGACGGGATGGTCCGGCTTTCGGTGGGGCTGGAGCACGCCCAGGACATCATCGATGATCTGAAAGCGGGGCTGGGCGGGCCGGGATAAAGATGTTGGGTTTCTCAGCAAAACTCATATTTATGTAATTGCTTCCTGCGGCAACACCCGCAGGAAGTTTGTTGCAATAAACACAAATCAGTGCTATCCTTATGACATACTCGAAATAGCAACGTTATACACTTATGTATAATGTTATACGTCTGTGCATATCCAGCTGATAGCACCCAAAACCCTTTCCAACCCCTGGGTGCACCCGGCAAGGTGAAGTCCGTGTCAACGGCTCAAGATGGGAGTAAGCTTTTATGGCGCATGAACAGGCAAAGGAACGGTTTGTTGAGTCTATGGTGCAGGTGATGGATTTCACCAGCAGGATATTGCCAGATGATGTATTTGATAAGCTCAAAGAGCTGCAGGCCGCTGAAACCTCCGACATGCAGCGGGTGATCTATGACGCTTACTTTGACAACCTGGAAAAGGCCAAGGAGCTGAAGCGCCCCTGCTGCCAAGACACGGGTATCCTCCACTTTTATCTATCCGCTGGAACAGAATTTCCCCACCTGGGCATGGTGGAGGAGGCGCTGGAGGAGGCGGTCAGAAGGGCCAGCGCCCAAATCCCCCTCAGACAAAACACCATCAACTATTTTGAAGAGCGCAACACCGGGGATGACACCGGGGAGCGGGTGCCCTGGGTGCACTGGGATTTGCTTCCTGGCAGCCAGGATCTTGAGATCATCACCTATTTTGCCGGAGGCGGGTGCTGCCTGCCGGGGCGCTCCAAAATGTACAAGCCCTCAGACGGCTATCAGGCCATTGTGGACAATGTGTTTGACGCGGTGGCCGACCTGGGCATCAACGCCTGCCCGCCGCTGGTGGTGGGTGTGGGGCTGGGGCATAACATAGAAAACGCCGCCGTCTTGTCAAAGAAGGCATATCTTCGGCCCCTGGGCACCCGGCACCCCCACCCCAAGGGCGCCCGGTTTGAGCGGGACTTGACAGAAGCCCTCAACCGGCTGGGCATCGGCGCCCAAGGCCTGCGCGGGGAAAATTCGGTCATGGCGGTGCACGTGGAATCCTCCGGCAGGCACACCGCCACCATCGCCGTGGCAGTCAGCGTCGCCTGCTACGCCCACCGGCGGAGCCTTGTGCGTTTCCATTCTGACCTGAGCTTTGAGGTCTTGTCCCACAAGGAGGCCGGCCATTGAAAAAAATCATCACCACCCCCATCAGCTTTGAGAGCATCAAGGATCTGCGCACGGGGGACATCATTTACCTGACAGGCACGCTGGTGACCGGGCGGGATGATGTGTACCTGCGTGTCGTTATGGAAAACATGGCCTGCCCCTTTGACTTCAATCAGATGGCCATCATGCATGCCGGGCCCATCATCAAGGAGGAGCCGGGCAAAAACACCATGGTTGCAATCGGCCCCACCTCCTCCATCCGCATGGAGGCCTACGCCGGGGATTTTATCCGGCGAACCGGGCTGCGCCTGATGGTGGGCAAAGGCGGCATGGGCGAGAAAACCTCCCGAGCCTGCGAAGAGCACGGGGCAATCCACTGCATGTTCCCCGGGGGCTGCGCGGTGATCGCCGCCACCTGTGTGGAGAGCATCACCCATGTCCACTGGCGCGAGCTGGGCATGCCAGAAGCGCTGTGGGAGATGAAGGTGAAAGAGTTTGGCCCGCTGATTGTCACCATTGACACCACCGGCGCCAACCTCTTCCTTGAAAACAAAGCATATTACGCCTCCAGGCTGGATGAATGCAAGCAGCCGGTGCTGGAGAGCGTGAAGGATATCATGCACATTCAGACGAACAAATAAGACTGGAAAGGAGGCCTGTCCCCCCACGCCTATAGCGCTAATCAGCAGATGAAAAGAGGATGATCAAGATGAATGCCAATGAACAGATTCAACAGATGACTGACACCATTGCCAGGTTCATCGCCTATCTGGGCCGCGTGCTGCCCGATGACGTGAACCAGAAGCTCCAGGAGCTGGCAGAACAGGAAACTTCACCCCATGCCAAATTGGTCTATGAAACCATGTTCAAAAACCAGGCGTTGGCTAAAGAGCTGGAGCGCCCCAGCTGTCAGGACACCGGCGTGATTCAGTTTTTCCCAAGGGTGGGCACCCATTTCCCCTTGATTGATGCGCTGCCTGAGATATTTGAGCAGGCCGTGCTGCAAGCTACCAAAGATGCCCCGCTGCGCCACAATGCCGTGGAAACCTTTGATGAGGTAAACACCGGCACCAACGTGGGCTTCCGCGCACCCAGCATTGACTGGCAGCTGGTGCCCAATAGCGATGAGCTAAACCTGGACATATACATGGCTGGCGGCGGCTGCACTCTGCCCGGCCGGGCCATGGTGCTGATGCCAGGCGCCGGATATGAGGGGGTCACCCAGTTTGTGCTGGATCAGATGACCTCCTATGGCTTAAACGCTTGCCCGCCACTGTTGGTGGGGGTGGGCATCGCCACCTCGGTGGAGACCGCGGCAATACTGTCCAAGCGCGCCTTGATGCGCCCATTGAACTCAAAAAACCCCAACCCCAAGGCGGCGGCCATGGAAGAGGAGCTGGAAAAGGGCATCAACGCCATCGGCCTTGGTCCCCAGGGTCTCTCCGGCAAGAACTCGGTGATGGGCGTGCACATTGAAAACGCCGCGCGTCATCCTTCAACCATCGGCGTGGCGGTGAACACCGGCTGCTGGTCGCACCGGCGCGGGAATATCATCTTCCGCCCGGATCTAAGCTATACCATCAGTTCTCATTCGGAGGTGGCACTGTGAAGAAAATATTGACGACTCCTCTGACAAATGCCGATCTGGAAGATATCCGCATTGGCGATGTCATCTACCTCAATGGGCATATCGTCACCTGCCGGGATGTAGCTCACCGTAGGCTGATTGAATATGGCCGGGAGCTGCCAGTGGATGTGCGCGGCGGCGCCATTTTCCATGCCGGACCCATCGTCAGAAAAAGGGAAGACGGCAAATATGAAATGGTCTCCATCGGACCTACCACCAGTATGCGGATGGAGAAGTTTGAAAAGGACTTCATCGAGCAAACCGGCGTCAAAGTCATCGTCGGAAAAGGCGGCATGGGCCAGGACACGGTGGAGGCCTGCCAGAAGCACAAGGCCATCCACTGCGTGTACCCCGCCGGCAACGCGGTTTTGGCCGCCATCCAAGTAGAGGAAATCGAAAAGGCGGAATGGATGGATCTGGGCATGCCGGAAACGCTGTGGTATTGCCGGGTCAAGGAGTTTGGGCCGCTCATCGTTTCCATCGACACCCACGGTGGCAACCTGTTTGAGGAAAACAAGGTCAAGTTCAACCAAATCAAGGAAGAACAGATCAAAAAAATCTCTGAAAAGGTTAAGTTCATTAAATAATAAATTGGAGGTATCCCATGAAAAGAAAGCTACTCGTCACCTTCCTGGCCCTGCTGCTGTCCTTCACCTTCCTGGCAACAAGCGCGAGTGCGGCCAAACTGGCCCTCAACCATGTGGGCGCAACCGACCATCCCTACCAGTTCGGCGCTGATAAGTTTGCGGAGTTAGTCAAGGAATACACGGGCGGATCGGTTGAGGTCGATGTGTTCCCCGCCTCCCAGATCGCATCCGGCGCCAAGGCCATTGAGATGGTACAGACCTATACGCTGGACATAGCGGTGGAATCCACCATGGCTCTGTCCAACTTCGTCCCCGAGGTGGGGGTTTTGGATCTGCCCTTCCTGTTTGAAACCAAACAGCAGGCTTTTGCGGTGCTGGATGGCCCCGTGGGCCAGCTGCTGGATGAAAAGGCCGCCAACGCGGGGCTAAAAATTCTCGCCTGGTGGGACAATGGCTTTAGAAATATCACCAGCCGCAAGGGTTTTGTGAAACAGCCTTCGGATCTGGCGGGGCTCAAGATAAGGACTCCCGAGAGCACCGTGTTCCTGAAGACCTTTGAAACCCTGGGCGCTGTGCCCACCGCCATGGCCGTGGCTGAGGTGTTCTCCTCCCTGCAGCTGGGGATCGTGGATGCCCAGGAAAACCCGGACGCCAACAACATCCGGAACAAATACCCGGAGGTTGCCCCCTATTACACCATCACCAAGCACATCTACACCGCAGAGCCTGTGGTGATGAACCTGGACGCCTTCAACGCATTCTCCGAAGAGGAGCAGGCTGCCATTCTAAAGGCCGCCAAGGAAGCCGGAGACTATCAGCGGGAGGTTTCCCTGAAGTTTGATGATGAGAATCTGGAATACATCAAGGAATCCGGGGCGGAGCTGTTCATCGTGGAGGATATGTCGGCTTTCCGGGAGGCCTGCAAATCTGTGTATGAGTTCTTCAGGCCGCAGTTTGGGGACCTCATCGACATGATCCAGAAAGAGATCGCCGCGCAGTAAAGCCTTTCTTCCGCGAGGGAGGGCTGCAGCCCTCCCTCACGGAACACTGATTGCAGCGATGTCATGGAAAGGTGGTTTTATCAATTGGAAAAACTAAAGGCGATCATCGCAAAGTTCGATGTGATGTTCGTGTGGCTGACTGTGTTTTCTCTGGGCGGGATGACGCTGCTGATCACCATCCAGGTGGTGCTGCGCAACCTGTTCAACGCGCCCCTGGCCTGGTCTGAGGAACTGGCCAGGTATCTGTTCATCTGGATGACTTTCATAGCGGGGTATCTGGGCGCCAGGCAAAACAAGCATATCGGCGTGGCAGCCCTGCAAAACGCGCTTCCTCCCCTGGGCGGCAGGATTCTCAGGTTTCTGAGCTTCTTTATATGCGCCGTTTTTTTCGCCATCATTGTGGTTGCCACCATCCAGTTCTGGCCCAGGCTGATGAAGCAAACCTCCCCAGCGATTGAGATGCCGGTCGCCTTCGTCTATTTCGGCATGCTGCTGGGCGCTTTGTTCATGTCAATCTGGTACTTGCTGCTAGCCATTTCCTCCCTGTCCAAGGAAGGAAACGTACCTGAGCTAAAGCCTGAGGAGGTGGAGAACTTATGAGCATTATTACCATTCTTTTCCTCAGCTTTTTTGTGCTGATGTTCATCGGTGTCCCCGTGGGCATCAGTTTGGGGGGCGCCGGCATCATCTCCATCCTGCTGGGCATGAAGGTGCCGCTGATTGTGGTGGCGCAAACCATGTTCAACGGCGTCAACTCTTTCCCGCTGATGGCCATTCCCTTCTTCATCCTAGCTGGAAACCTCATGAGTGACGGCGGCATATCAAAGCGCCTGGTCAGCTTTGTCAACCTGTTCTTCAGCCGTTTCCGGGGTGGCCTGGCCCAGGTGGCCATCGGCTCCTCCATGATCTTTGCGGCCATCTCGGGCTCCTGCCCGGCCACCACCGCGGCCATCGGCGGCACCATGGTGCCTGAGATGAAGAAGAACGGCTACGCAGATGACTTCACCGGCGCCACCGTCGCCGCGGCCGGCACCGTGGGCCAGGTCATCCCCCCCAGCATCCCCATGGTGACCTACAGTGTGCTGGCCGGTACCTCAGTCAGCAAACTGTTTCTCACCGGTGTAGGTCCGGGCATTCTGATGGGGCTGTCCATGATGATCATCGCCTACGTCTATGCCAGACGCAACAAGGTGCCCGCCATCAAAACCCAGGTGACCATCAAGCAGTTTTTCCTCACGCTGGCGGAGAGCATCTGGGCGTTGCTGATGCCCTTTATCATCCTGGGCGGCATCTACTCGGGCATTTTCACCCCCACGGAGGCTGGCGCTGTGTCGGCCATCTATGGCCTGATTGTGGGGCTTTTCGTGTACAAGGATCTGAAACCCAAGAGAATTCCGGCCATTGTGGTTGACTCTGCGATCTCAGCAGCCGTCATCATGATCATCATGGGTGCTGTGCAAACCTTTTCCTATGTGCTGACGCGGGAAAAAATCCCCCAGATCCTGGCGGATTCCCTGCTGGCTCTCACCAGCAACAAATATATCCTGCTGTTCATCTTCAACATCATCGTGATTATCGCGGGCATGTTCATGCAGTCCTCCGCCGCCATCGCGCTGCTCACCCCGATTCTGCTGCCCATCATGACCTCAGTTGGGGTTGACCCCTATCACCTGGGCATCATCTTCATCGTGAACATGGGCATCGGCATGATCACCCCTCCGGTGGGGGCCTGCCTGTTTGTGGCCTGCAACATCACAGGCCGAAGTTTTGAACGAATTACCAAAGCCACCGTACCATACATCGTCGTGCTGATTGTGGTGCTGATGGTCATCACCTATGTGGAGCCCATCAGCATGTTCCTGATCCGTTGATGCTGGTATTATAGGCCGCGTTGTGGTACCTTGATATCATCAGAACACATATTTGCAAGCGAAAGGAAGGCAACATGGATTACGCAAAAGAGTCTTTGAAGAAACACGCGGAGTGGAAGGGCAAGATTGAGGTGCAGGCGGCTGTGCCTGTCAAGACGAAGGAAGACCTTTCCCTGGCCTATACCCCGGGCGTGGCTCAGCCCTGCCTTGAAATTCAAAAGGATGTGAACCTCAGCTACACCTTGACCCGCCGGCACAACCTCTGCCTGGTGGTGACCGATGGCTCAGCTGTCCTTGGCCTGGGCGACATTGGCCCTGAGGCCGGCATGCCCGTGATGGAGGGCAAGTGCGTGCTGTTCAAAGCCTTTGGCGATGTGGACGCCTTCCCGCTGTGCATCAAATCCCAGGATGTGGACACGATTGTAGACACCATCCACCTGATCAGCGGCTCCTTTGGCGGGGTCAACCTGGAGGACATCGCGGCGCCGCGCTGCTTTGAGATTGAGAAAAAGCTCAAGGAAAAATGCGACATCCCGATTTTCCACGATGACCAGCACGGCACCGCCATCATCACCCTGGCGGGGCTGATCAACGCCCTTAGGGTGGTGGGCAAGAAAAAAGAAGACGTGAAAATCGTCATCAACGGCGCCGGTGCCGCCTCCATCGCCATCACGAAGCTGTTGTTCTCCGACGGCTTTAAGGATGTGCTGCTGTGCGACCGCAAGGGCATCATCTATGAAGGCCGCAAGGAAGGCATGAACGCCATCAAGGAAGAGATGGCCAAGATCACCAACTTCAAAAAACAAGAGGGCACCCTGGCGGATGCCATGAAGGGTGCAGATGTGTTCATCGGCGTGTCAGCCCCCGGCACCGTCACCACCGAGATGGTAAAGTCCATGGCCAAAGACGCCATTGTCTTCGCCTGCGCCAACCCCATCCCCGAGATTTTCCCGGATGAGGCAAAGGCCGGCGGCGCCCGGGTGATCGCCACAGGACGCAGCGATTTCCCCAACCAGATCAACAACGTCCTGGCCTTCCCCGGCGTGTTCAGGGGCACCTTTGATGTGCGCGCCAGCGACATCAACGATGAGATGAAGCTGGCCGCCGCCTACGCCCTGGCCGACCTCATCAAGCCCGGAGAGCTGAATGAGGAGTACATCATCCCCGCCCCCTTTGACCCCCGGGTGAAGGACGCGGTGGCCAAGGCCGTGGCACAAGCCGCCCGGGACAGCGGCGTGGCCAGGATCTGAACCAGTCACAATTTTGTCGGGGCTGACTCACGCAGTCAGCCCTGTTTTAATGCCTGGATATCCTCATCCCCCGCCTGGGCGATCAAGCTCTTTTCCCCGGTGTAGTGCACCTGTCCAGGGCCTGCGCCGGGGATTTTTCTAACCAGCTTGCGCTGGGTGTAATCCACCTGGATGGGCTTGCCCTGGGCCTGGGAATAAAACGCGGCGATCTGGGCGGCTTCCCTGAGGGTGGCTGAGGGAACGGATTTACCAGCACTGCTGATCACCACATGGGAGCCGGGGATGTCCTTGGCATGCAGCCACAGATCCTCTCCCCGGGCCTCTTTCAGCAAGCGCTCGTTCTGCCCGCTGTTGCGCCCGGCCTGGATGACAAAGCCCTGGGAGGAAATAAAGCGCATGAGGGGGCTTTCAGCCCTTTTCTTTTTACGGCCAGCGCTTCCGGACTCCCGGCGCACAAAGCCAAGCTCAGATAGCTGCGCCCGCAGCTCGCTGATGTCTTGGGGGCTTTCCGCCCGCTCTAAAAAATACAGGCTATCCTCCAGCAGCGCGATGTCTGCCCGGGCCTGCGCCTGGTGGGACTCAGCCAGCTTCCGGGCGGTGTGTGCTTTGTGATAGCGCTTGAAATAGCGCTGGGCATTGGCCGCGGGGCTAAGGGTGGGGTCAAGGGCCACCTCCAACTCCTCACCGGTATAGTAATTGGGAAGGGCCGCGCTCTGCGTGCCTTTGGGGAGGGCATGGAGGTGGGCGGTGATCAACTCCCCCATCACCCGGAAGCTCTCCGCTTCTTCAAAAGTGGGGGTCTCCTCCTCCATTAGCGCCAGCTTCCTGCGGGTTTTATTGAGGGCATTGGTGATGGTTTTGTGCAGGCTGGCTGCCCGCTGCTTGAGGCGCTGGGAACGGTCCCTGGCATCAAAGCGGGCTTCCACCGCCTGGGAGAGGCTGCCGGCGGGTAGCTGAAGCTCTGCCGGATACCCCAGATAGGCAAAGGGCAGCACATCAGCAGGCTGACCCTCGGCATCCATCAGCAGTCGGGGGGAGGCCATGCCGGGCAGCGCCACAAAAAGCGCGGCGGCTTTTTCTCCCAGCGCCTCCTTATCCAATTCGGCCGCTGAGGCCTCCGGCGTGCCTGCCAGGCGCAGGGCCAGCTCCTGGGCTGTCTGGCGGGAGACGCCGGTGATATGCTCGCTCAAAAACCTTGAAAGCGGTCCGGAAAAACCCGATAGCCGTGCCAGGAGCGCTTCGCGGTCTATAGCGCCCGGGTCCAGCTTGTCCTGGGCCGGGGGCATCTCAAAGGGCAGGCCCGGCAGCATCTGGCGCACCCGGCTCATGTCCAGGCTCACATGCCGGAGGGCGTCCAGGATCCGGCCCTCCTCCGTCAGGGTCAGGTTGCTGTGCTTGCCCATGGCCTCAAAATAGAGCACCTTTTCCCGGGTGCTCTCCAGCTCATCCCGGCTTTGCACCCTGATTTCAATCAGCCGGTCGCCCCCCAGCTGCCGGATACCGGTGACGCGCCCGCCCACCAGGTGCTTTCTCATGAGCATGCAAAACATCGGCGCCTCCGTCGGGTTTTCGTAGCGGGCGTCGCTGATGTGCATGCGTGCGCTGCCGGGGGTGGCGCAGATGAGCAGGCGCAGGGTCTCCCCCGGCCCGCGCAGGGTGAGGATGACCAGGTCGTGGTCGGGCTGGGCCACCTTGTCCACCCGGGCGCCCAGCAGCTTCTCTTCCATCTCCCGGGTCAGAAAGCCCATGGTGATGCCGTCAAGGGGCATAGAAACCTCCCAAAGTTGATAAAGAGCATTGTATCACATCCGCCATGGGGCTGTGATGGGTGTATGCTATAAGTGAGGACGGAAGGCAAAGGAGGCCGCTGTGAGAAAAAAAGCATTGGCGCTGGCACTGGGCATCCTGCTGACGGCACAGGCCATGGCGGCAGAGACCCCCATGAAAACCTACCGTGGGCCCGAAGGCAGCTATGAAATCTCCTACCCCGCCAGCTGGCGGATGATTGATCAGGACAGCATCGTTCCCCTGCTGGATGAGATGGCCAGGGGAGAGACCCGGGTGGCAGGGGTGAGCCTTGAAGCCATGCAGCAGTATCAGACCTATATGCTGCTCACCCCCATGGTGCTGTTCATCCAGGATGAAACCGGGGACAACTTCTACTTGTATTATGTGGAAGACCCGACCAATGTAACCACCACCACCCGGCAGGCCCTGGCGCAGATGCGCGAAGGGCTGGGCGAGCAGCTGCAAACACTCTACCCTGACTACCAAGCCCTTGACCCGGGCAGCATGGTGACCCAGGGGGAGCAGGCCTATGCCCATCTCAGCGGCAGCGCCACCATCGACGGGGCCAAAAGCCGGCAGCACCTGTTTATCCTGCTCAAGGGCCTGCGGATGTATACCCTGGTCTTCACCTTCCGCCAGGCGGAGGGGGAGCTGGCCGGGGACATGACGGACATCATGAACCAGGTGGCAGAAAGCTTCAGGCCAGGCTAAAAATACACGCTGTATCGCCGCCGATGACGCACCAGCGGGGTATAATCCTATCGGTTGACCGGAACCGGTGCCCGGCAGCGCTTGCCGCTTGAAAACAGAAGGCGGTTTTGTTATACTGGGTCATACTAGGAAACGGCATTAAACCAACAACATAAGGAGGAACCACCACTATGAAGAAACTTCTGGCTCTTGTGCTGGTGCTTGCCCTGGCACTCCCTCTGGCAGGCCTGGCCGCTGATTATGACATCGCCATGATCACCGACATCGGCACCATCGATGACAAGTCCTTTAACCAGGGCACCTGGGAAGGCGTTGTCGAGTATGCCAAAGCCAATGACAAGACCTACATCTACTATCAGCCCACCGCCCAGTCAACGGAGATTTACCTTGACATGATCGAGCAGGCGGTCAACGACGGCGCCAAGATCATCGTCACCCCTGGCTTCCTGTTTGAGCAGCCCATCTTTGAGGCGCAGGATCTGTACCCCAATGTGCACTTCGTCCTCATCGACGGCAACCCCAACGATGGCGACTGGAGCAAGGAGGGCGGGCCTGAGTTCCGCACCGAGGCCAACGCCGTTGGCATCGTCTACGCCGAGGAGCAGGCGGGTTTCCTGGCCGGCTACGCGGCAGTGAAGGACGGCTACACGAAGCTTGGCTTCATGGGCGGCATGGCGGTTCCCGCTGTGATTCGCTTTGGCTACGGCTTTGCCCAGGGCATCGAGTATGCAGCTGAAGAGATGGGCCTTAAAGACCTGGCGCTCAACTATCACTACACCGGCGGCTTTGCGGCCACCCCGGAAGCCCAGGCCCTGGCTGCCTCCTGGTACGCGGACGGCGTGGAAGTGATCTTTGCCTGCGGCGGCGCCGTGGGTGACTCTGTGATGGCCGCGGCGGAAGCCGCCGGCGCCAAGGTCATCGGCGTTGACGTTGACCAGTCCAGCCAGAGCGAAACCGTCATCACCTCTGCCGCCAAGGGCCTGGCCGCCTCGGTCATCGCGGTGCTTGACGCATACTACCAGGGCGAGTTCCCCGCCGGGCAGGCCCTGGTGATGGACGCCGCCGCTGACGGCGTGGAGCTGCCCATGGCCACCTCCCGGTTCAAGACCTTCTCCCAGGCGGACTATGACGCCATCTTTGCCAAGCTGGTGGCTGGCGAAGTGAAGCTGCTCAAGGACAGCGATGTGAAGTCCGTGGCTGAGATTCCCCTCAAGCTGGTCGCTGTGACAGAAATTCAATAAGAACACCAATCGCTGAGAAGGGGGCTTGAAAAAGCCCCCTTCTCAAAACATCGGCATGCAAAGGACGGCAGGATGAGCGAATACATCATTGAGATGCGGGACATCACCAAGGATTTTCCCGGCATCAGGGCCAATGACCACGTCACGCTGAAACTCCGGCGCGGGGAGATCCACGCCCTGCTGGGGGAAAACGGCGCCGGGAAGAGCACGCTGATGAGCATCCTCTTTGGCCTCTACCAGCAGGACGGCGGCGAGATCTATAAAAACGGGCAGAAGGTGCTGGTGAAGGACCCCAACGACGCCAACCGCCTGGGCATCGGCATGGTGCATCAGCACTTCATGCTGGTGCAGAACTTCACCGTGCTTGAAAACATCGTGCTGGGCGTTGAAACCACGGCCAACGGCATGCTCAAGATGGACCAGGCCCGGGAGAAAGTGATGCGCTTGTCCCAGCAGTACGGCCTTGCGATTGACCCGGATGCCCGGATTGAGGATATCTCCGTGGGCATGCAGCAGCGGGTGGAAATCCTGAAAATGCTCTACCGGGACAATGAAATCCTCATCTTTGACGAGCCCACGGCGGTGCTCACCCCCCAGGAGATCGATGAGCTCATGCGCATCATGAAGGGCCTGGCGGCGGAGGGAAAGAGCATCCTGTTCATCACCCACAAGCTGATGGAAATCAAGGCCGTGGCCGACCGCTGCACGGTGCTGAGGAAAGGCGCTTTGGTGGGCACGGTGGAGGTGGCGGACACCGATGTTGAGACCATGGCCGAGATGATGGTGGGTCGCAAGGTGAACTTCAACATCCAAAAGGACGAGGCGACCCCGGGCGAGGCGGTGCTGGAGGTGAAAAACCTGAGCGTGGCCGGGCACCACGGCAAAAACACCGTCAACGAGGTCTCCTTCCAGGTGCGCCGGGGGGAGATCGTGTGCATCGCCGGCATCGACGGCAACGGCCAGAGCGAATTGATCTACGCCCTCTCGGGGCTTCTTCCCATCAAGTCCGGGCAGATCATCCTGAAAGGCAGGGACGTGACACAGGCCTCCATCCGCAGCCGCAACGTGGACGGCCTCTCCCATATCCCGGAGGACCGGCACAAGTACGGCCTGGTGCTGGACTTTGACCTGGGGCAGAACCTGGCGCTGAAGAATTATTTCATGCCCCCCATGGTGCAGCACGGCTTTATCAACTTTCCCCAGGTGCGGCGTCAGGCGGATGACTTGATCTCCCGCTTTGACATCCGCTCGGGCCAGGGCGCTGAGACCACCGCCCGGAGCATGTCAGGCGGCAATCAGCAAAAGGCCATCATCGCCCGGGAGATCAACACCGACCCGGACATCCTGCTGGCGGTGCAGCCCACCCGGGGGCTTGATGTGGGGGCCATGATCTACATCCATGAGCAGCTGGTGAAGGAGCGGGACCAGGGCAAGGCCATCCTGCTGGTGTCCCTGGAGCTGGACGAGGTGTTCCAGCTGGCGGACCGGATCCTGGTGATCTATGAGGGCAACATCGTGGCGGAGCTGTCAGGCAAGGAGACCACCGCCCAGGAGCTGGGGCTGTACATGGCCGGCAGCCGGAAGGAGGCCACCGCATGAACCGGATGAAAAAGGGGTTGTCCAACGCCTCCGCCTCGGTCCTGGCCATCCTGGCGGGGCTTTTGGCGGGCTTTGTGATCCTGCTCATTTCAAACCCCGCCAACGCCTTCCAGGGGCTTGTCACCATCCTGAAGGGCGGCTGGAACAACGGCATGAAGGGCATGGGGCAGGTGCTGTATTTCGCCACCCCCATCATCATGACCGGGCTTTCGGTGGGCTTCGCGTTCAAAACCGGGATGTTCAACATCGGCGCCGCCGGGCAGCTGATGATAGGCGGCTTTGTATCGGTGTATGTGGGGATGACCTGGACCTTTTTGCCCGGGCACCTGCACTGGATTGTGGCGCTTTTGATGGGCATGCTGGCGGGCATGGTCTGGGGCATGATCGTGGGGCTGTTCAAGGCGCTGCTGAATGTCAACGAGGTGATCACCTCCATCATGCTCAACTATGTGGGCATGTACCTGGTCAACTTCTCCATCAAGAACAGCCACCTCTACGATCCCCTTAAAAACCAGACCGCTGACGTGGCGGCAAGCGCCATCATCCCCAAGGGCGGGCTGGATGAGCTGTTTTATGTGACCAAGGGCCGGCTCAAGGACGCCTCCAGCGTCAATGCCGGCATCTTCATCGCGATTGGTTTCGCCATCCTCATCTACATCATCCTCACCCGCACCACCTTTGGGTATGAGCTGAAGGCCTGCGGCCTCAACCGCCATGCCAGCCGCTATGCCGGCATCAGCGAGAAGCGGGCCATCATCTCCGCCATGGCCATCGCCGGGGGCCTGGCCGGGGTGGCGGGGGCGCTGATGTACCTGGCCCCCTCCCGGGGCATGCACATCCACGTGGAGGAGGTGCTGGCCGCCCAGGGCTTCAACGGCATCGCCGTGGCGCTGCTGGGCCTTTCAAACCCCATCGGCATCATCTTCACCGGGCTTTTTGTGGCCCATATCACAGAAGGCGGGCGGCACCTGCAGTCTCTGAAGTACATGAAGGAGATCATCGAGGTCATCATCGGCATGATCATCTATTTCAGCGCGTTTTCACTGCTGGTGCGGGATTTCCTGGCCGGCCGCGCCAGGCGGCGGGCGGACAGCGCCCGGGACGCTTCGGCCCCCATCCCAGAGGAGGCGAAAGAATAGCATGGATATCATTTATTTTATCGTCCAGCAGATGATGTTCTTCTCCATACCGCTGCTCATTGTGGCGCTGGGGGGCATGTTCTCTGAGCGCAGCGGGGTGGTGAACATCGCCCTTGAGGGCATCATGGTGGCGGGGGCCTTTTTCAGCATCTACTTCATCAATCAGGTGCAGGACCGGATGAGCGGCCAGGGGCTGCTGCTGCTGGCCATCGCCATTGCCGCGGTTTCAGGCCTTCTCTTCTCCTTCCTGCATGCCTACGCTGCCATCACGCTCAAAAGCGACCAGACCATCTCCGGCACAGCGCTGAACATGATCGCCCCCGCGGCCGCCATCTACCTGGCCCGCACAACGCTGCCAAACGGCGTGCAGCAGATCCAGTTCATCAACACCTTCCGCATTGAGAAGGTGCCGGTGCTGGGGGATATCCCGGTCCTGGGGCCGCTGCTTTTCCAGAACAGCTACATCACCACCTACCTGGGGCTTCTGATCCTGGCTGTCTCCGCCTTTGTGTTGTATAAGACCCGCTTTGGGCTGAGGCTAAGGGCCTGCGGCGAGCATCCCCAGGCGGCCGACTCGGTGGGCATCAACGTGTACAAAATGCGCTACGCCGGCGTCCTCATCTCAGGCGCCCTGGCGGGGCTGGGGGGGCTGGTGTATGTGATCCCCACCTCCACCAACTTCAATGCCACCGTGTCCGGCTATGGCTTTCTGGCGCTGGCGGTGCTCATCTTTGGGCAGTGGAAGCCGCTGCGCATCTTTATCGCCGCCTTCTTCTTTGGCCTGATGAAGACCATCGCCTCCTCGTATTCGGGCATTCCCTTCCTCCAGGATCTGGGCATCCCCAGCGACATCTACAAGATGATCCCCTTCATCGCCACCATGGTGGTGCTGGCTTTCACCTCCCGGCGCTCCCAGGCCCCCAAGGCCAGCGGCGTGCCCTATGACAAGGGCGCCAGATAACCACCTCCAACCTGCAAGGAGGACCGCCGATGGGTCTAACCATCAGGGACTGCTGTGCCCTCCCCTCCCTGGCCATGGCCCAGGTCATCGCCGGGCGCGGGGGGCTGGATCAGGCGGTTGACAGCGTGTCGGTGCTGGAATGGATGGATCTGAAAGCCTTCCAGCGTCAGTTCTTTTTGCAAAACGAGATCGTCATCACCTCCTTTTATTCCTTCCGGCATGATGTGGCCTCCCAGATGCTGGCCATCCGGCGCCTGAAGGAATCCGGCGAGGTGGGGATGATCCTTTATTATGTGGGCGTGATCCTGCCCAAGGTGGACCCCCGGCTCATCAAGCTGGCGGACGAGCTGGACTTTCCCATCATCCTCATGCCGCCAGGGCGCATGAACCTGCGCTATTCCGAGGCCATCCAGGAGATCGGCGAGGCCATCCGCAAAAACCGGGCCCTGGACAACAACTTTGTGCAAAACGCCCTGGCCCGCCTGGCAGGGGTGCCGGAGGTGCACCGCACGGTGTCCACGGTGCTGCGGATGCTCAGCGACCAGCTGCAGCTGACCCTGCTGCTCACCGACAACCACTATGGCGACTTTGTGGCCGCCACCTGGCCGCTGTCACTGTCCCTGCCGCTTAAGGAGCTGCTGGATGCCTACACCGCGGACAAGCCCAGCGGGGGGAGCATGGGGTGGTGGCTGAACAGCCGGTCAACAACAGCCGCTGGCAGCACGCCAAGCTGCTGGCGGTGGCCCCGCGGGAAGCCAAGGTCAACCGGGAGGCCATCCTCCAGGCTGCCCAGGTGCTGGAATTGACGCTGAAGCTCTGGAACAGCTATGAGTTTGACAGCTTTTCCACCGACCTCATCAGCGCTGTCATCAACGGCGAGGAGATGGAGGCCGGGCGGCTGCTGCGCCAGCGGGGCCAGGGGGGCTTCCCCTACCGCGCGCTGTGGCTGATCACCCCGCGGAGCCAGGAGGAGAGCTACGAACACCGCTCCTTGCGCCTGGTCAAAGCCTATAAGCAGCTCAAGACGCTGGCAGACCAGAGGGTTCACAGCTGCCACCTGGCGGTGTTTGACGGCCTTCTGGTTGGCATCATGGGGACGGAGTGCCTGCAGGCGGAGGAGCTTCAGGCCGCGCTTTTGGCGCATGACCTGTTCTGCGCCCAGCTGCAGCCGCTGGACAGCATCGCGGCCTTTCACCAGGCCTTCGTCCGGGCGATGGAGGTGCTGGGCATGGCGGCCCGGGTGTATCAGCAGGCCAGCCTGGCCTCCATTCAGGAGCTGCGCTTTGTGGAGGAGCTCAAGGCCCTGATGGACCGTGGCCAGGAGGCGGTGGATGAGGCGCTGTGGGTGCTGGATCCTCTTCAGGATGCGCCCGACAAGGGAGAGATGCTCATCGCCACCCTGTCAGCTTATTTGATCGACTGCGGCGCTGAGATGGAGCGCACGGCCTCCCTGCTGTTCCTCCACCGCAACACTGTGAAATACCGCCTGCAAAAGGCGGAGGGCCTGCTGGGCTTCCCCCTCCTGCGCCTGCCCAGCAGCATGGCCCTGTACCGGGCCCTGGCGCTTTTGCGCCTGAAGAGCTGAGGGGCCATGGCGTCGCCCATGTGGTTTTCATCCCTTATTTTGTCAAAAACGACAAAGAAAGGGGTTTTTTTTCGTGTTGGAAACATTTCATTTCGTTTCATATGCCCATAAAATGAGCATAGAGCCAGGCAGAGAGGCTTGGTATCCACATATCCCTCTTCGGCACACCCGGCACACGGCACTGTTCCGCCGCCGCCGGGAGAACGCAAGGGCGAATGCGGGCGCGGGAGGCTGAGGCCGGTTGCAGGCGGAGCCCTCCCCGGGACAGGCCGCAGGGTGCTGAGGAGAAGAACACACAGCAAAGGAGAAACGGATGAGTACGGAAGTCAAAAAAGTCGCCGTGGACGTATCCGGCGACTATGTCACCACAAGCGTACCCATGGAAGAGCGCAAAAGCTCCGCCAACATCTTCGCCACCGTGGCAGGCTGGATCATCTGCCTGTCCACCATGCTCACCGGCGGCGCTCTGGCGATGGGGCTTGATTTCAAATCCGCCATCATCGCCACCGTCATCGGCATGGCCATCCTCACGGTGATTTCAGCCCCTCTGGCTGCCCTTGGCGGCAAGTTTGGCGTGTCCACCACCATGATCACCCGCCCGGTGTTTGGCATGGCAGGCTCCAAGGTGTTTGGCATCATCGTGGCCTTGCTCAACGGCATCGGCTGGTTTGCCTTCCAGGCAGCCTTCTTTGCCCTGACCATGCAGCAACTGTTCCCGGGCTCCTTCTTTAACAACCTGATGGTAGGCTCCATCGTGGGCGGCTTTTTCATGACCCTGACTGCCCTTTACGGCTACAAGGGCATCGCCATCCTGAGCTTCCTGGCGGTGCCGCTGATCATCATCCTCAGCGCCTTTGGCGGCGTCGCGGCCATTGAAACAGGCGGCGGCATTGGTGAATTGCTCAAGGCCACAGCCACCGGCACCCCCATCAGCATCTCAGGCGCCATCGCCATTGTGGTGGGAAACGCGGTGCTGGGATCCCTGATCCTCTCTGACATCTCCCGCTACGCCAAAAGCGCCAAGACCGGCGCTGTCTCGGCCTCCATGGGCTATTTGGTGGGCGGCGTGTTCACCATCATCTGCGGCCTGGCCATGGCCTATGTGGCCAATGTGCCCGGCGTGGGCTCCACCCCCAACCTGCCCCACGTGATGGTCACCCTGGGCCTTGGCATGGGCGCCATGATCATCCTGGTGCTGGCCCAGTGGACCACCAACACCGCCAACCTCTACTCCGCCTCCCTGGGCATTGGCTCCTTTATCAATGTGCCCCAGAAGGTGACGGTGGCCATCATGGGCATCATCGGCACCCTCATGGCGGTCTTTAACGTGTATGAGATTTTCATCCCCTTCCTGATGGCCCTGGGCACTGCGCTTCCCCCCATTGGCGGCGTGATGCTGGCCGACTATTACATCCTGCACAAGCTGATCAAAAAGGAAGAGTACAACTTTGAACACGGCACCAGCTATCCCCAGCTCAACTGGCTGGCGGCGGCGGTGGTGATCGCGACGGCGCTTCTTGCCTCCGGCCCCTTCAAGAACATGTTCATGGCCAGCTTTATGAGCCTGATCATCGCCTTTGTGGTCTATGGGGTGCTGTCGGCTGCGCTCACCAAGGCTGGCATCAAGTACACGCTGGGCACATCCAAGGCCAAATAGGAGGGCTATATGCAGAATAAACATTGGGTTTACATCAACATCGCCCTGGCTGTGGTCAATGCCATCCTTGGCATCATCAACGCCAAGTGGTTCCTGATTGTGGCCGCGGTGTTCCTCTCCCTGGTCGCCATCATAGGCGCGATCAAGTACCTGTCCCACGACAGCTACGAACACCTGCGCTCTTTCAGCTGGTACAGCATCATCGCGGGGCTGTCCATCCTGTCCCTGGCATGGAGCAGCTTCTACGGCCTGCCGCAGCTGGGGTTTGTGCAGATCATCATCGGCATCGCCATGACGCTGGTAGGCTGCTACACCCTGTACAACGCGGTCAAGGTGGGAAAAGTGGCCATCATCCCCTGAGGATCAAGCACAATAAGGAGGACGCATGGGCCTGTACAGCGTGATGCGCGAGGAAGCGCACATTCTCAATGAGGCAAAGGACGCCAAAAAAATCCTCATCATTTCCTGCCCGGGCTGCGCCTGTGAAAGCCTGTCCTATGAGGAAGACCTGCCCAACCGCCTGCTGGAGCAGGGCAAGGACATGGATGCCTCGGCGGTGGCGGTTAACATCATCCGCACCCAGTGGGTCAACAAGCTGGAAGGCTTGGGCTATCAGGTGGACTACATCAGCGTGGTTTTTCCCTGCGAGATGTTTGACACCGACCGGGAGGAGATTTTAAAGGCCATTCCCGGGCGCGACACGGTGATGATCCTGGCCTGTGGCTCTGCCTACATCGGCATCCGGGACATCCTGAAGGATTATCAGGGCAAGATCATCCCCATGATGCAAACCAAGGGCAGCTTCGTCTTCCGCCTGGTGAAGGACGGGACGGGCAAGCACTCCAAGGTGGAGCGGGAAAGCGCCCGCATCAACCGATTCAGCAAAGCAAAAGAAGGAGAATAAACACCATGATAAAGACCATGACCGATCTTGACGATTTTGTGCGCGGTTCAACCCTTTACGGCACCGGCGGCGGCGGCCCCCAGGTGATGGGGCGCAAGCTTTTGCTGGGCAGCTTTGAAGAGGGCAAGGACATCTCCTGGATAGACATCAACGAACTGAATGATGACGACTGGATCTGCACCGCCTTTTACATGGGCTCCATCGCTCCCCTCACCGACAAGGACAAGGAAAACATGGAGATGCTGGGGCTGAAGGAGCGGGTGGAGCCCAGGGTTTTGGTGCGCGCGGTGAAGGAGCTGGAAAAAGAGCTGGGCGTCACCTTTGCGGCCATCGTGCCGGTGGAATTGGGCGGCATCAACTCGCCAGCCCCGGTTGACGCGGCGGCCCAGATGGGCAAAAAGGTGCTGGACGCTGACCTGGCCGGCCGCGCCGTGCCGGAAGTGGCCCAGACCCTGCCCCGCATCAAAGGCCTTCCCATCGCCCCCCTCACCTGCTGTGACGCCTGGGGCAACGTGGTGCTAATCCGCGAAACCCACGGCTATGACTTTGCCGAGCAGCTGGGCAAGATGGTCTCCATCCCCGCCTATGAGCCCATCGGCATGGCCTGCTTTGCCATGAAGGTGAAGGACGCCAAGGGCGCCATTGTGAAAGGCACCATGACCAGGAACCTGGAAACAGGGCGTGCGGTGCGCGAAGCCCGCGAAAAGGGCGAGGACACGGCGGAAGCCTTTGCCAAGGCCGCTGGCGGCCAGGTGGTGTTCCGGGGTGAAGTCACCAAGAAGGAATGGGAGAGCAAGGGCGGCTACATGTTTGTCGACCTGTACATCAAGGGCAAGGCGGATTTCAAGGGCAATGAGCTGAAGCTCTGGGCCAAAAACGAAAACCACATGAGCTGGCTGAATGGCAAGCCCTACATCATGAGCCCTGACCTGCTCCAGTGCGTGTATGAGGAGGGCGGCGACCCCATCACCAACACCGACATCAAGGAAGGCGACCAGGTGGCCGTGGTGGCCATCGCCCATCCCCTCTACCGGGATAAAGAGGGCCTGAGGATTCTGGGCCCCATCCACTACGGGTTTAAGGACATTCCGTACAAACCCATGGAAGAGCTGGTATAATAGCACCAGAACATGATTGAGGGGGGAGGGTTTTGTCACAAAGCCCTCCCCTGTTACCATCAAGAAGGAGGTAAATGATGCAAAACGTCCTGAAATGGTTTAGAGAACTGTCAAAGATTCCCCATGTGTCAGGGGACGAGCAGCGCATCAGCGACTGGCTGGTGAAAACCGCAATCGACATGGGCCTTGAGGTGGAGCAGGATAAAGCCTTCAACGTCATCATCAAAAAGGGCCAGGGCGAGCCGGTGATCCTTCAGGGGCACATGGACATGGTGGGCGAAAAAGACGCAAACAGCCCCCATGATTTTGCCAAGGACCCCCTTGAGCTTTCGGAAAGAGAGGGCATGCTCTATGCCAATGGCACCACCCTGGGGGCAGATAATGGCCTGGCAGTCGCCATGGGCCTGGCGCTTCTGGAAGATCATGACCCGCAGCTGCCAGCGCTTGAGGTGCTCATCACCACCGGGGAAGAGGTGGGGCTGCTGGGCGCCCACGCCCTGGCCCCGGGGAAGCTGAAGGGCAAGCAGCTCATCAACCTGGACGGGGAAACGGAAGGCGTCTTCCTCACCAGCTGCGCAGGCGGCGAGACAGTGGCGTTTGCGCTGAACATGGCGCGGGAAGCCCAGGAGGTCCCCTGCTTGGAGGTTTCACTGGGCGGGTTCCGGGGCGGCCACTCCGGCGTGGAGATTGATAAAGACCGCCTGAATGCCATCAAAGAGCTGGCAGCCTGGCTCAAGGACAAGGGGGCACGCCTGGCAGGCTTTGAGGCCCCCGGCAAGTTCAACGCCATCAGCCGCCAGGCCAGGGCCTATGTCACCCAGGCAAGTGCTGAGGAGATCCTCAAGTATCAGCGCCGCCAGGCAGAACAGTGGCGGCAAATTGAGGAAGACACCCAGCTGGTCATCCGGGAAGCAGCCCCCCTCAAGCCCTACACCCAGGAAGCCTCCCAAAACCTTCTGGATCTGATCACCAGGATGCCAAACG
The DNA here is from genome assembly GCA_002411105.1 of Christensenella sp. UBA5327. Taxonomy (GTDB): domain Bacteria; phylum Bacillota; class Clostridia; order Christensenellales; family Aristaeellaceae; genus UBA6115. The sequence continues at coordinate 27,760 of DHQX01000035.1, forward strand.
GCGTCTACACCTGGTCTGAGGATCTGCCCGGGCTGGTGGAGAGCTCCTCCAACCTGGGCGTGGTAGAGGAAGGCCAGGATACCCTCACCCTCACCGCCTCCATCCGCTCCAGCCAGCCCGCGAAAATGGCCGAAATAGAAGACAAAATGCGCGCATTGGCCAAGGAATTTGATGCCAAGGTCACCCTCTCCGGCGCCTACCCCGGCTGGGCCTATGAAAAAGAAAGCCCGCTGCGGGACAAGGCCGTCAAGATGTGGGAAGCGCAGTTTGGCAGTTCGCCCCAGGTGACCGCCGTGCACGGCGGGCTTGAGTGCGGGGTGCTCAAGGCCAAGTACCCAGAGATACAGATGCTGTCCATCGGCTCTAACCTCCACGAGGTGCACACGCCCCGGGAGCACGCCGACCTGGCCTCCCTCAAGCGGGTGTATGGCTTCCTGAGAGAACTGCTCAAATCGCTGAAACAATAACAGTATATGACCTAAAAAGGCCGCCCGGAGGCGGCTTTTTTGGTGATTAACAGTTGATTATACGATGTCCCGGATATCGGTGTTCAACGTCCGTTCCACCACCCTGATGACCTCGCCCGTGTGGGCATCCATCACCACGAAGTAGCCCAAGGGGGCGGTGGCGATGTAGGGATGGGCCGCGTCGCCATCGCCAAAGGACAGGCTGACCAGCACCTTCCACAAAGGGCGGGCGGGGTCGGTCACGTCATAGAAGAAGGTATGGCTTTTGTTGTCATCCACATAGCGCTGGTTGGCCCCCCGCTCAAGGGCCACGGCCCGGGCTCTCTCAAAGGCCTTCTCCTGGGATATGGCCTGATCATCCGGCGTGCCATAGGCATGCTGGGTGAGGGAGATGAGGTTGGGCCAATCGCTGCTGCGGCCATAGCGTAGGGCCAGCACATCCTCCAGATACTGGGCAAAATCAGGGTGATCGGCCAGATAGCGGTGGACAACGGGCCTGGCCACCTGCGACCAGGCAGCCCGCTCCGCCAGGCTCCAGTTCCAAATGTATTGACCCTGCTGGTTCGTCAGCGTTTCGCTGGCCCCGGCCTCCCGCACCAGGTCCTTCAGTTCGGCCATCCATTGCTTTTCCTTTTCCATCATGGTGTTGGTTTCATGCCAGTCAAAGGCCTGGATCACCCGCCCGGTTTGGGCATCGATGTCCACCATGTAGCGGGCGTCCCCTTCCGGACCCCAGATGAAGGTGCAGGCGGCCCGGAAGCGCCCCTCCTCTGAAATATACTCGCCGCTATCTGAAAAGAAAGCGCGCAGGGGCAAGTTGTTGAGTGTTTCCGCATCCACATTCAGCCGCACCTTCAGCGCCTTTTCAGCGATGGGCTGCGCCTCCTCCAGGCTCAGCTTAGCCCGGGCTTCGGGGGAGTGGGGGTCTTTGATGCCCAGGAAGGCGCCGTACTTATCCAACCAGAACTGGAAACAGAAGGAATCCCCGCTTTCATAACCCATGAAGCCTGGGTCAAACAGGCTGGCTTGATCAGGCCCCTGCTTGGAGGCCAGGTAGATATCCTTCTTGATAGAGGCCGTCACCAGATAGACCTGCTCCTTATCGTCCCAGGCATTTGTCACCTGCACATCCCGGATCAGAGACCGGGGAAACTCGCCCACCTCCGTCAGGTTGTTCATGGTGGCCCGGTAGATGCGGCCCTCGGTCAGGGGGCGCTTTTGCTGGCTGTCATCCCCCCACTGCCGCCAGTATGCCTGGCTCCACTGCCCAAAGCTCTCCTGCTCCTCCGGGCTCCTCTCCGCCTCCGGGAACTCCATCTGCTCCACCGTGTGGCTGTCAAAATAGTCCTCCCCATAGCGCTGGGTGATGATGTCATTGGCAGCGCTGGCGCGCTCAGCCAGGGGGCGGGCATCGTCCAGGGCAATTTTCACGCGCTCTTCATCGGGGCTGACGATGCCCGCCTCTGCCATGGCGCTGAGCAGCTTGATTTTGTCCTCATCCGACCAGCGGGCCAGCACGCCCTCGGTATCCATGACGCGGACCGCCTCAAAATAGCCCCTCAGCTTATCCCAATTGGTGAAGGCAAACGCGCCTGTCACCAGCACAATGGTTAGAATCAAGGCAAAGACCAGGCTGCCGGATAGTTTTTTCTTCATGATCTTCTCTCCGTGATGGGTCTGGGCGCGGCCAATCACCCGCTCAGCCAGAAAGGCGTCAGGGGATAAGCCAGAGAGCGTGTAGTTCATGGCCTGCTGGATTTTATTTTTCGCATTCCGGTTTGACATCTTAAGCCTCTCCTTCCAGCTGTGTTTTGAGTTTCTTTCGTGCACGGTTCAGGCGGCTTGAAACGGATGGCTGTGAGATGCCCAGAATCTCCGCGGTTTCCTGCATGGAAAGGTTCTGGAAATAGTAGAGGATCACCGCGTCCTTGAGCTTTGGGGGGAGGTTTAAAACAGCGGCGGTCAATGTCATGTCCTCCTCTGACACCGCCGGGGCCGCGGGGATGGGCAGATCTTCCAGGCAGACACGCTTGTCCACCCGCCTGAACCAGGCGGACCGGCGCATATCCAGGCAGGTGTTGCGGGCGATTTTGATCAGCCAGCTTTTCTCGCTGCCATCACCCCGGAAGTTGGCCATGTGCAGATAGGCTTTCAGAAAGGTTTCCTGCACGGCGTCCCGGGCTTCCTCCGCATTTAACAAATAGGCATAGCACACTTTGAGCAGCGTGCCCTGGTGCTGGGTCACCATCGCATGAAGCCGTGCCTGATGAATAGCGCTTTGTCCCCTGTCATCGCCCATGCCCGCACCTCCCTTCACCCATATAGACGTAACACATCATGATTTTATAGTATAATCAATCAGGCCAGGAGAACCAAGGCCGGGACATTCCCCGGGTTTATTGAAAGAGAAAGAGAAAGTGTATGGTCATTGCGTACAAAGAGATTGTTTTGCGGGATTATCAACAAGAGGATATCAGGGCCTTTGATCAGGAAGCATTTGTTCAGAAAAAAATGAAAAAATTGTCCCTCATCCAGGATGATCAGACGTTTCGCTGGGGCTTTGAAATAGACACAAAACAGGGCGTGCATATCGGCAGCCTCAATTGCTACCTGAATGACAAGGAATATGATTGGAAATCAAAGGCGGATGGCGGCTGCCTGCATACATTGGGGATAGACATCAGCGAATCAGCCTATTGGTACAAAGGCTTGGGCACGCAAGCGTTCGTTGCCTTCATCAAGTACTGTTTGTCCCACGGCATCCATGACTTATACACAGAAACATGGTCTGGAAATGGCCCCATGATCAGGATGGCGGAAAAAATCGGATTTGAAGTCTGCCAACGTACAGCAAATGTCATCACGCTGAATGGGCAATGCTATGACAGCCTGGCCTTTAAGTTGAACAAGGATAAATTTTACGATTACTTAAATAAAGCTCAAGGCTAAATGTGCAAATATATGATGGAAAATGATTGGAAAATTCGTGAGGGATAGGATGCTTAAGGTGGTGCTGGCGGCGCTCAACTCCCAGTATGTTCATTCCTCCCTGGCGCCCTGGTGCCTGAGGGCGGGGATAATGGCCTATGGTCAGGGGGAATATGAGGTCCAGGTGGTGGAGGGCACGGTGAATGAGCCCTTGGCAGAGGTTGCCGCGCGCGTTGTGGCGGCAAGCCCCGATGTGCTGGGGCTGTGCTGCTATATCTGGAACATCGAGGCGGTGAAAGACTTGCTGCCGGTGGTTAGGACAGCCTTGCCCGAATGCGTGATTGTTCTGGGCGGGCCTGAGGTGAGCTTCTGCGCTGAGGAAACGCTGAAAAGCATCCCCGAGGCGAATTACCTGATCGCAGGCGAAGGGGAGCTGCCCCTGGCCAGGCTGCTGGATGCCCTGGAGGGCCAAGGGGCGCCCCATGAGGTGCCCGGCCTTTGTTGCCGGAAGGAAACGGGCTTTCATGCAGACTCCGCCTATGTGCATGAGATGCTGCCGCCCTCCCCCTACTGCCCGGAATATTTTGACCAGCTTTCTGGCCGCATCGCCTATATCGAGGCCAGCCGGGGTTGCCCATTTACCTGCGCCTTTTGCCTGTCTGGCCGGAGGGAGGGCCGCCCGCGGTTTGTGCCGCTGGAACGGGTCTATGACGAGATTGCCGCCCTGGCCCATTCGGGCGCCAAAACCATCAAGTTTGTGGACCGCACCTTTAATGTCAACCGGAACCGGGCGGACGCCATTTTAAACCACATCGCGGATAAAGCCGCCAGCTTCCCGCCCGGCATCACCTTTCATTTTGAAATCGCGGGGGACATCCTGGCCACCTCGACGCTAGAGATCATCGCCGCCGCCCCGGCCGGGCTCTTTCAGTTTGAAATCGGGCTTCAGTCCATGAGTGAGGCCACCCTTTCCCGGGTGCGCCGCAACACCGACATGACAAAGCTCAAGCGCAATGTGCGGGAACTCATCCAGTGTGGCAGGGCCCATGTGCACCTGGACCTGATCGCGGGGTTGACGGGGGAGGATTTGCCCACCTTCATCCGGGGCTTTGATGAAGCCTATCAGCTGGGCCCCCACGCGCTGCAGCTGGGCTTTTTAAAGCTCATCCCCGGCAGCGCCATGCGGGAGGAACCGAACAGCTACCCCTGCGCCTATGACCCCGCCCCGCCCTATACGGTCATCAGCACGCCCTGGATGTCAGCGGAGGATCTGGACACCCTGAAGACCGCCGAGAAGGCGCTTGACAAACTGCATAACAGCGGCCGCTTTTACCGCACCCTCAAATACCTCACCCGGCGCCTGGGGCTTTCGCCTTTTGGCGTGTTTTTGCGCCTGGGCCAGGCCATCGCGCGGGCGGAAGAAAAGCAGCCGCGCCCCCTGTCCCTGGATCAGCTCACCGCCTGCACCCTTGACACCCTCCAAGCCTTTTTGCCCGAGCATGCCGCCACCCTGCGGGACCTGATGCTGCTTGACCGCCTGGCCTCAGTGCCCTCCAGCGTCCTGCCCCCCTGCCTCAAGGCCCGGGATCCCCGTTTTTTTGAGACCAAGCGCCTCCTGGCCGCCCGCTACCCCCGCACCCCCGGCGTCACCCGGGCCATGGGTTTTTTGACAGCAGGCGGCATGAGCCGTGTCGCCTTTTGCGATTACGCAGACAAAAACCCGGTCACCGGCAGGTATCCGGTGAGAATTATAAATCTTTCTGTCATCAAATGTCGCTTAACAACCCATAAAATTTATGTATCTCTTAAAATATACGAAGGTATCACCAAATCTAGTAAAGCTCATAACCGCAAAAATGATATGATAAGGTGATCAGAAAATGATTGTTGGCAGCTCTAAGCTGTTTGGATTTTTATAGGAGAATTGTTTAATGGAAAAGAATCTCACCCCATATCTGCCAGGACTTTTTCTTTCGCAGTTTGAAGTGTTATGTCATTATAACTTAATAAAGAGTTTGTTGAAACCTTTAACAAAAAATGCTTCGAAACCAAAATATGGTTGTGAAAACGGCTTTAAGTCTTTTGTTTCAATTGGTTATTGTCAAGATGCGTCTGTTTTTCTATTTGAGAGTATAAAGCATTTTTCAATATTGGCTCCTGAAGCAATCAATTCATTTACCGATCATCCACTTTTCCCAGAATTAGTAATTATGCGCAATAATATTCACACATACTTTAAAAAAGGGGGGTTTTCTGAAAAAACAAAATGTATTACGGAAAGTAAGCTTAAAGAATATAAACTTGATAAGGTCAATTTTCTAAGTTTCCTAAGAAGGTACTGTCAAATCAAGTTCGCA
>DHQX01000008.1 GCA_002411105.1 Christensenella sp. UBA5327
GACAGCCAGCGCCAGGCCACCAAGGACGCGGGCCGCATTGCCGGCCTCGAGGTGCTGCGCATCATCAACGAGCCCACCGCGGCTTCCCTGGCCTATGGGCTTGACAAGGAAGAACCCCACAAAATCCTGGTGTATGACCTGGGCGGCGGTACCTTTGACGTGAGTTTGCTTGAAATCGGTGACGGCGTGTTTGAAGTGCTGGCCACCGGCGGCAACACCAAGCTGGGCGGCGATGACTTTGATGACCGCATCGTGGACTATGTGGCAGAGATCTTCAGGAAAGAAAACGGCATCGACCTGAAAAAGGACCGCATGGCCTGGCAGCGCCTGAAGGAAGCCGCCGAGAAGGCCAAGATAGACCTGTCAGGCGTCATGTCTGCCAATATCAACCTGCCCTTTATCACCGCGGATGCCAACGGGCCCAAGCACCTGGACATCACCCTGACCCGGGCGAAGTTCAACGAGCTCACCCATGACCTGGTGGAAAAGACCATTGGCCCCATGCAGACAGCCCTTAAGGACGCCGGGCTTACCGCGCAGCAGATTGATAAGGTGATCCTGGTGGGCGGCTCCACCCGCATCCCCGCGGTGCAGGATGCTGTGAAGAACATCACCGGCAAGGAGCCCTTCAAGGGCATCAACCCTGATGAGTGTGTCGCCATCGGCGCCGCCATCCAGGCGGGTGTTTTGGGCGGCGACGTGAAGGACGTATTGCTCCTTGACGTGACCCCGCTGAGCCTGGGCATTGAGACCGAAGGCCATATCTTCACCCGCCTCATTGACCGCAACACCACCATCCCCACGGAAAAGGCGCAGGTGTTCTCCACCGCCGCCGATGGCCAGACCACCGTTGAAATCCATGTGCTTCAGGGCGAACGCCCCATGGCATACGACAACAAGACCCTGGGCCGGTTCCAGCTGACCGGCATCCCCGCAGCACCCCGCGGCGTGCCCCAGATTGAGGTGAAGTTCACCATCGACAAAAACGGCATCGTGAGCGTGTCCGCCAAGGACCTGGGCACCGGCAACACCCAGAACGTCACCATCACGGCCTCCAGCAACCTCACCGAGGATGAGATCAACCAGCGCGTGAAGGAAGCCGAACAGTTTGCCGAGGACGATAAGCGCCGCAAGGAAGAGGTGGAAACCCTCAACCGTGCTGACTCCTTCCAGTATGAGATGGAGAAGCAGCTGAAGGACAACGGCGAAAAGCTGTCTGAGGAAGACCGCGCCACCGTGCAGACGGAAATCGATAACTTCAAGAAGGTCCGCGAAGGCGGCAACGTTGAGGAAATCCGCCGCGTGATGGACGAGACCACCCAGAAGGTTTACGATATCTTTGGCAAGATCTACCAGCAGCAGGATGCCCATCAGGGCCCGCAGCATGATGAGCACGCCGGCCCCACCCAGAACCCTGACGGGTCTGTGGACGTGGAAGGCGATGTGCAGTAAGAACGCGAGGACCAAGGAGACGCTGGGGGCTTTCTTGAATGAAAGCCCCCAGACCCCACCAAAGAACTCTATTATGCGTGTTGCCTGGTAAAGTTTTTTGAAGGTCAGGAGACTTTTTTCAAAAAAGCTTCCTGCGTTCCCACAACTACCAAGGATTGAGGAGCTATGGCAACAAAACGAGACTATTATGAGGTGCTGGGCATCGACAAGAAGGCGAGCACGGAGGACATCAAAAAAGCCTACCGGAAGCTGGCCAAGGAATGCCATCCTGACCTGCACCCCAATGACGCGGCCTGCGAGGCGCGGTTCAAGGAGATCAATGAGGCCAACGAAGTCCTCTCTGATCCGGAGAAGCGCGCGCGCTATGACCAGTTTGGCATGGACGGGCCGCCCATGGGCGGCTTTGGTGGGTTTGACGCCTCGGGCTTTGGCGGATTTGAGTCCATCTTCGACCAGCTCTTTGGCGGCGGCATGGGCCAGGCCCAGCGCCGGGGCGGCCCCCGGCCCGGCAACGACCTGCGGTTCAACATGCGGGTCACCTTTGAGGAGGCGGCCTTTGGCGTCAAGAAATCCTTTGATTTCATGCGCAATGAGGAGTGCGAGACCTGCCATGGCTCAGGGGCAAAGGAAGGCACCCAGCCGGTCACCTGCGCCACCTGCAAGGGCACGGGCCAGGTGCGCTCAAGCGGCGGTTTTATGGTGACGGTGCGCACCTGCCCCACCTGTCAGGGAACAGGGCAGACGGTAGCGGACCCCTGCACCGCCTGCTCGGGCAGCGGCCGCCAGCGCAAGAAGCGCACCGCCACGGTCAACGTGCCGGCTGGCATTGATGATGGCCAGGTGATCGTGATGAACGGCCAGGGCGAGCCTGGCACCCAGGGCGGGCCCAGGGGAGATCTGCAGATTGTCATCTCAGTCACGCCCCATAAGCTGTTCGTCCGGGACGGCACCACGCTGTATCTGGATATGCCCATCACCTTCACCCAGGCGGCGCTGGGGGCAGCGCTGGATATCCCCACCCTCCAGGGCAAGACCAGCTACAAGATTCCCGAGGGCACCCAGGATGGAGCCAAGTTCCGCATCAAGGGCGAAGGCATCAAGCAGCTGCACGGCGCAGGCCGCGGTGACCTGGTGGTGCGCGTGAAGGTGGAAATCCCCAAGCGCATGAACGCCAAGCAGAAGGAATTGCTGCGGGAGTTTGAGAAGGCTGCCACCGGCAAGGAGTATGAGGGCCAAAAGAGCTTTCTGGACAAGGTGAAGGCGAGTTTCCGCTCCTGATACCCAATTAGCACTGCAATCAAGCCAACCTATCCGACCGGATAGGTTGTTTTTTTGATCTACCTACCCAAAGTAACAGGTGTTTTTTTAGTATACCTTCGGATAGTATGAGAGCAACAAGCATATCAGATCAGCGTTTTTGAGATTCACCTGCATCCATACAGACAGTATAAAGGAGAGAGTTTCATGAAAAGCCGAAAATGCGTGGCCTGGCTGCTGGCCCTGGTGCTGGTTTTGGGACTGACAGCTGTAACGGATGGCAAAGCGTATGATGCTTCCGGCATGCCCATTCCTGACAATCAGAACATTCCTGGCGTGCCGCCTGGCGCTCCCTCGGCCAACGAGCCTACCAAAAAGGGCCTCTTCCTGTCGGTGGACAAGACCGTGGCCACAGCGGGCGATACCCTCATCTTCAGGGCAGTCTGGAACGGCGCCCCGAGGGGGAAAACCATTGTTCTGTGGGTTTTCAAAGATGGTGAGCGTGTCAAGGTGCTCCATGAAAGCACGGGCAACCGCTGGGAGTACCAGGTGGAAAGCCCGGGCGTCTACAAGGGAATGGCCATCGGGCGGGCCCCCAACACAAAGGACCTGTACAAGGACAGCCCTTTGATCACCGTGGTGGCGCCAGCCACGCCCACGCCTACACCTACGCCAACACCAACTCCTACGCCCACCCCGACCCCAACACCCACACCCACCCCTACACCTACGCCAACGCCTACACCTACACCTACGCCAACGCCTACACCTACACCTACGCCAA
>DHQX01000052.1:0-143 GCA_002411105.1 Christensenella sp. UBA5327
AAGACGCTCAGAAACGGCAGCCTGAAGGAAGGGGAATTCTCCTTCCAACTGCGGGATTGGAAAGGCAACGTGATCGCTGAGGCGAAGAACGCAGTGGATGGCACGGTCACCTTTCCCGACCGCACCTTCAGCCGTGAGGTGAG
>DHQX01000052.1:254-4619 GCA_002411105.1 Christensenella sp. UBA5327
CGCACCTTCAGCCGTGAGGTGAGCAACTGGATCTATACCATCCATGAGCTGCAGGGGACTGATCCCAAGACCGCCTATGACAGCACGGTATACACGGTGCGGGTTACCACCCGGGCGTCAAACGGGCAGCTTGAGGCGACGGTGACCATCGAAAAGGATGGCGCGCCCTACGCGGGAGCGATGACCTTCGTCAACCGGCGGGAGATGCCGCCGACCGGCGACAGGATGCACTGGCTCCTGGGCATCCTGGCCGCATCCTCCCTGGTGATGATAGCGGGCGCTTATGTGCTCCGGGCCAGGCGCAAAGAAGGAACCGAGTAGAAATCCAGCTGTTGGGCAGCTTGAGCCGGGGTGGCCACCAGACCGCCCCGGCTTTGCTTTATAACAGGTTCAATGTGACCGAAATCGCTATTTTATGTCATGGTATTGATTGACTTTGATGCCGGGTGGGTATACACTTGGTGTACTGACAAAGTGCACAAAAAAACCAAAGAGGAAAATGTATTTGGCACCCCAAAATCCAATCATGAAGGAGGAAAATCATGCGTAGACTGTTTACCCTGGCCCTGGTGGCCGTCCTGACTCTGGGGCTGGTGGCCCTGCCCGCCCAGGCGGAAGACGTGGAAATCCATGTGTACCAGTTGAAGGTTGAGATCAACGAAGCCATCACCAACTTCGTCAAGCGTTACAGTGAAAACACCCCTGGCGTCAATGTCACGGTGGAAACCCTGGGCGGCGGCGCTGACTACGGCGGCACCCTGCGCGCCAAGCTGCAGGCCAGCCAGATGCCCGACATCTTTATGATCGAGGGCAAGGGCGGCTATGACCTGTGGGAAGAGTACATCCTGGACATGTCCGACGCCGACTGGGTCAAGGACACCGACCTGGCCTACTACTCCCCCGAAGGCAAGGCCGTGGGCTTCCCCATTGGCATCGAGGGCTTCGGCCTGGGCTACAACGCCGAGATCCTTGAGAAAGCCGGCATCGACCCGGCCGAGCTCACCACCTTCTCAGCCACCAAGGAAGCCTTTGAGCTGCTGGACAACATGAAGGAAGACCTGGGGCTTGACAACGTGGTAAGCGTTGGCACCTCTGTGGCCGGCCTCTGGTGGGTCACCTCCCAGCACGTGTTCAACGCCTTCTACGCGGGCTATCTGGATTACAATGATGATTCTGTTTATCAGGCCACCGTCAAGGGCGATGTGGACCAGGAGCGCCTGACCGCCTTCGCCAACTACCTGAAGTTCCTCTACGATTATTCCGATCCGGAGATCCTGGTCAACGGCACCTATGATGACCAGGTGGCCGCCTTTGCCAATGGCAAGACCGCCTTCATCACCCAGGGCAACTGGACCGACCCCAACTTCGAGCAGCTGGGCGCCACCTTCCCCCGCGGCTTTGTGTCCCATAACTTCCTGGAGGAGGAGTCCACCGGCCTTTACATCGCGGCGCCCTCATGGTTTGTGGTGAACGCCAAGGCCTCCCCCGAGCGGCAGAAGGCTGCCATTGATTTCCTCAACCACATGGCCCTGACTGAAGACGGTGCCAAGTACATCGTGGAAGAAGCCGGCATGGTGCCCGCCTTTAAGTCTGTGAAGCTGGTGCCCAAGGGCGATTTCTCCAAGGCCCTGGTGGAAGCCAACGCCCGCGGCGGCAACTTCAACTGGTACTTCGCCCAAAACCCCGATGGCTTCAACGTGAACACCCTGGGCCCCATCTTTGAGCTGCTGGCCACAGGCACCGTGGAAGATTTCGTGCGTGACGTCACCCAGGCCTTCAAGGATCTGAACTAAGACCGACCAGCTTCGGGGGAGGGGGAACCCTCCCCCGATTTTTCTATCGTAAAGGAGGCTGCTCATGAAACGTCACCGCAGCGTAGATATCCTGTTCATGCTGCCCACCTTGCTGGCCTTTGGTCTGGTGGTTCTGGTGCCCTTTGGCCTGGGCATTTACTATTCATTGACCGACTGGAACGGGGTCAGCTCCAACATCAATCTGGTGGGCTTCAAAAACTTTGAGAGCATGTTCAGGGAACCGCAGTTCATCTATTCCTTTCTGATCACCCTGCAATACACCGCCATCAACGTGGTCTTTGTGAATCTGGTGGGCTTCCTGCTGGCCCTTCTGGTGACAAGCCAGCTGAAGCTGCGCAACTTCTACCGCGCAGGCTTCTTTGTGCCCAACCTCATCGGCGGCCTGGTGCTGGGCTATATCTGGCAGTTCATGTTCAACAACGTCCTGGTGGACATGGGCAGGACTCTGGGCATCTCCTGGCTGGCCACCACCCTCACCGGCAAGCCCGGCACCGTCATCTGGGCGATGAGCTTTGTGAACACCTGGCAATACGCCGGCTATATCATGATGATCTATGTGGCTGCCATCCAGTCCATCCCGGCCTCCCTGATGGAGGCGGCCAATGTGGATGGCGCGGGCTTTTTCCGCCGGGTGCGCTCCATTTTGATCCCCATGGTGGCCAACGCCTTCACCATCACCATCTTTCTCACCCTCACCACCTCATTCAAGCAGTATGACCTTAACTTCGCCTTGACGGGAGGGCGGCCGGCCCTGCGCTTTATGGAAAAGGGCATCAAATCCTCTCAGCTGCTGGCGATGGACATCTACCAGACCGCCATGGGCAACAACAAGATGAACGAGGCCCAGGCCAAGGCTGTGGTCTTTTTCATCATCCTGGTGGTGTTTTCCCTCATCCAGGTCTCCATCAACAAGCGCAGGGAGGTGGAGGCATGACCACCAAGCCTGTGCCCATCAAACCCAAGGTAACCAGAACAGGCATCCGTTTGCTGGTGAGCGAAATCCTGGTGATGCTGCTCTTCCTGCTGTTCATGGTGCCCTTCTTCCTGGTGGTGCTCAACTCGGCAAAAAGCTCAGCTGAGATCATCAACAGCCCGGTGAACATGCCCTCGGACTGGGGCCTGCTTCTAAGCAACATCACCACCATCTTCAACCACCCCACCGTCCAGTACACCAGTGCCTTTTTGAACTCCCTGATCATCACCGTGGTCTCTCTGGCGGTGATCGCCTTTTTCTCGGCCATGTGCGCCTGGGTGCTGGTGCGCAACAAGACCAGATGGTCGGCCATCATCTTCCTGCTCTTCGTGTCTGCCATGGTTATCCCCTTCCAGGTGGTGATGTTCCCCCTGGTGCAGTGGCTGCGCATGCTGGGCAACTTCCTGGGGCTGCCCCTGCTGGGCACCTACCACGGCATCGTGTTTGCCTATCTGGGCTTTGGCTGCTCCATGACCATCTTCATCCTCCACGGCTTCATCAAGGGCGTGCCGCTGGAATTGGAAGAGGCAGCTACCATCGACGGCTGCAGCCAGTCCCGCACCTTTTTCAGCGTTGTGCTGCCGCTGCTCATGCCCGCCTTTGTGACGGTGCTGATCTTAAACGGCATCTGGATCTGGAATGACTACCTGCTGCCCCTTTTGGTGCTGGGCTCCTCAGGCCCCATCAAAACCATCCCCCTGGCGGTGGCCAACTTCGCCGGCGCCTTTGTGAAGCAATGGGATTTGATCCTCACCTCAGCGCTTTTGGCCATGATTCCCATCATCGTGCTGTTCCTCTTTGCCCAGCGCTATATCATCAAGGGCATGGTGGAGGGCGCGATAAAATAAGCCCGCGGCGGCTATTTTCGCCGCCCGGGCAGATTGACAGCCCCAAAAAACTGTGATAATATTTGATTCCGTCAGCTGGGACGGAATCCTTGTGCCGCTGTGCCAACACGGCGATGCGCCTGTAGCTCAGCCGGATAGAGCATCGGCCTTCTAAGCCGAGGGTCAGGGGTTCGAATCCCTTCAGGCGCGCCAACTGATGGTGGGTGTAGTTCAGTGGTTAGAGCGCCAGATTGTGGCTCTGGAAGTCGTGGGTTCAACTCCCATCACCCACCCCATCTTTTTTTATGCCCGCTGCCATTGGGGTGTAGCCAAGCGGTAAGGCACGGGACTTTGACTCCCGCATTCGTAGGTTCGAACCCTGCCACCCCAGCCAATTGGCCCCCGCGGCAAAAAAAGCCGGCCTTTGTGAAAAGACCGGCTTTTGCATTTCAGCGGGGCTTTGCCCGAGGCATCACACCAGATGCAGCTGCAGGAACAGCACCGCCACCAGGGAGGCCACCAGGCTCACCACGGTGATCTGGGTGTTGATGGAGGGGCCGGCGGTGTCCTTGAAGGGNNTCGCCGATGACGGCGGCTTTATGCGCCTCAGAGCCTTTGCCGCCTTCGTTACCAGCTTCGATGTATTTCTTGCTGTTGTCCCACAGCCCACCGGCGTTTGACATGAACAGCGCCAGCAGCAGGCCAGAGACGATGTTGCCCATCAGGAAGCCGCCAATGGCGTTGACGCCGC
>DHQX01000052.1:4736-5181 GCA_002411105.1 Christensenella sp. UBA5327
CATGGGCGTCCCCCCCGCCGATAAAGCCCACCGCCAGGGTGGCCACAATGGCCATCAGGCCGGCGGGGATCAGCTCTTTGAGCGCGCCTGTGGTGGCGATGTCGATGCACTTGTTGTACTCCGGCTCAACGCCGGGCTTTCCTTCAGCCAGGCCGCGGATTTCCCTGAACTGCCGATGGATTTCCGCCATCATGCGCTGGGCGTTTTTGTCAACGCCCAAGATCAGCATGGCGGAGAACACCGCAGGGATGGCGGCGCCCACCATGATGCCAAAAAACACGTTGGGGTTCATCACGTCAAAGCCATTGAGGTATTCTATCAGTTGCTGTCCGGCAGCGGCCAGGGTGAGGTTCATCTCGGCGATGGCGGTGTTCACCTCGCTCATAAATGCGCCCAAAAGGCTGATAACTGTGAGGCCGGCTGCGCCGATGGCAAAGCCCTTGGT
>DHQX01000052.1:5368-6834 GCA_002411105.1 Christensenella sp. UBA5327
AGGCCGCCCATTTCGGCCAGGCCCCGGGCATTATCCACAATGGGGCCATAGGCGTCGTTTGAGATGATCATGCCCACGATGGAAAGCATGCCCACCGCGGCCATGGAGATGCCAAACATGGCGTATCCCGGGCCCAGGGGCTCACACAGCCTGTAGGCCACCAGGGCAGACACGGCAATGCCCACCATGGCGGGCAGCACGCTCATAAAGCCGTAGGACACGCCCGAGAGGATGGTGAAAGCCGGGCCGGATTTGGAGGCGTGGGCCACTTTTTTCACAATGGGGGCGTTGTCATCGGTGAAGTAGTTGGTGGCCAGGCCAATCACCACGCCCACCAGCAGGCCCACGGCAGACGCGCCCCAGATGCGCCACTGGAAGCCCTTGAAGATCAACGTGGCCAGGGCGGTTAGAATCAGGAAAAGCCCGGTGGTGAAGTAGGTGGAGTGATTCAGCGCCTTGGTGGGGCTGCCGTGGTCGCCAATGCGCCCGGTGTAGATGCCCACGATGGATGAAATCAGCCCCAAGGCGGCATACACATACACCATCGCCATGTTGGCGGTGCCGGGGTTTTGAGCCTCCAGGGCTGTGGCCATCACCATCGCGGCGGTCATGGAGGCGATGTTGGAGTCAAACAGGTCAGCGCCCATGCCGGCCACGTCGCCCACGTTGTCGCCCACGTTGTCGGCGATGACGGCGGGGTTGCGCGGGTCATCCTCGGGGATGCCCAGCTCCACCTTTCCGGCCAGGTCGGCAGACACGTCGGCGGTCTTGGTGAAGATGCCGCCGCCTGCCTTGGCAAACAGCGCCAGGGAGCTGGCGCCAAAGGAGAAGCCCAGCAGCATGCTGGCCTCCCCAGTGATGAGCATCACGCCCATCACGCCAAGCAGGCAAGCGCCCACCACCATCAGCCCCATCACCGCGCCACCCCGAAAGCCAATCAGGAAGGCGGGCTTGATGCCCTTGGCGGCGGCCTCAGCCGCCCGGGCATTGGCCAGGGAGGCTACAAAGATGCCGATTTTCCCCGCGATGGCGGAAAACACGGTGCCGGCGATGTAGGAGATGGCCATGGTGAAGTTCTTGCTGATGTCGTTCCCCGCCGCCCAAACGAGCCGCGGCAGGAACAGAAAGATCAGCACAGCCAGCACCCCCGAGAATGCCGCCAGAATGGCGTATTCCTTGCGCATAAAGGCGTTCGCCCCGTCCCGGATGAGCCCGGCGATGCGCTCAATGGTCTTGTTCTCGTTCTTCTGTTGCTTGACCCACAGCGCCAGATACACCGCATAGGCGAAGGCCAGAATCACCGCAAGAAAACCGATCACATAAACAAGGGCGTTGCTGGCAGTCATGAATGATCACTCCTTTATATTCCCATATTTCCCAGTAAATCATACACCCACAATCATAAGTGCGCAAATGCTTTTATTTCCAAAAACCAAAAAAACACAAGTAAATTCACAGAGTAACTT
>DHQX01000004.1:0-9099 GCA_002411105.1 Christensenella sp. UBA5327
GGTGGGCGGGCGCTGTCAAACACCCATGCTTGCGGACGCTGACCCGCTTTGTTAGAATGATAAAAAAGGAGGACGTATGAGTCGTTTTGTGGTTTTTGATCTCGATGGCACTTTGCTGGACACCGTCAGCGACATCGCCGCCAGCATGAACGCGGTGCTGGCCCGCTTTGGGCTGCCCCAGCACCCCAAGGAGGAGTACAAGCGCTTCACCGGCAATGGCGCTAAGAACCTTACCCAGCGGGCCCTGATGGATCGGCAGGATTTGCTTGACGCGGTCTACCCGGCGTATCTTGCGGAATACGCCATTCACAGCCGGGAGCTGACCCAGCCCTATGAGGGGATCCCTGAGCTGCTCAAGGCGCTCCAGGCGCAGGGCATCCAGCTGATTGTTTACAGCAACAAGGATGACAGCGATACCAAGGCCGTCATCGCCCATTATTTTCCGGACATCGCTTTTACCCGGGTGCTGGGCAGCCGGCGGCATTTGCCGCTAAAGCCTGACCCCACGGTGATGAAAGCGCTGATGGAGGAGCTGAGCCTGGATCCCGCGGAGGGGCTTTATCTGGGCGACACGGTGATGGACATGCAGTGTGCCCACAGCCTGGGCCTCTATGCCATCGGGGTTTCCTGGGGGTTCCAGACCGAGGAGGAGCTGATGGGGGAAAAGCCGGACCGTTTCATCCACCGCCCCCTTGAGCTGCTTGAGATCACCAGCAACTGGCCCCAAAAATCACTTGCGCTGTGATTTAGGCTTGCAGAAAGATTTTTTCTGGCCTATAATCTTAACCGAGTGCGAAAAGCACAATTCAGGGAGGTAACGTCATGGCCTACAAGATTCTTGATACCTGCATCAACTGCGGCGCCTGCGAGGCTGAATGCCCCGAGAGTGCCATCTCCCAGGGTGACACCCAGTATGTGATCGACGCTGAACTGTGCATCGACTGCGGCGCCTGCGCTGATGTCTGCCCGGTAGACGCGCCCCAGCCTGAGTGAACATTCCAACCCGCGGCGCCGTGCAAACGGCGCTTTTTTTGATATCAGATTCAATCGACAGCGCATCTTTGCGTTTCCCTCATCATCCGGTATTCACCATATGATGGAAGCGCTGGTTTTTGAAGATGAGCGGCTGTGTGATCTGGGCCGCAAGGGCTTTCGGCTGATCCAGATGCCTGGGGATGGCTGCTTTTCCCAGGACAGTGTCTTGCTGGCGGATTTTGCCCGGGTGAAACCGGGCAGCAGGGTGTGCGATCTGGGGGCGGGCGGCGGGGCTGTTACGATGCTGCTATTGGCGCGGCAGCCGTCCATCGTTTGTGATATGGTGGAAATCAGGCAGGATCTATGCCACAGGGCAGAGCGCTCAGCGCGGCTAAACGGGGTGCAAGGCAGCGTCAAAGTGCACCCCGTGGATCTGCGCCAAGCGACATCACATCTGGGAAAAGGCGGCTTTGACCTGGTGGTGTCAAACCCACCCTATCATCCGGTTACTGGCGATGAGATAGCGCCGGACAAGCGCCTGGCACGCCAGCAAGTGGCCTGTGATTTTGATGCACTGGCTGCCAGCGCGGCTGCGCTTGTGCGCCATCGGGGCAGGTTTTGCCTGTGCTGCCCGGCCTCCCAGGTGCTGGAGGCGGCAGGAGCGCTGCGCTCACAGGGCCTTGAGCTCAAACGCCTGCGTTTTGTGGCTGCCTTTCACGACCGGGCACCTTATCTGTGCCTGCTGGAGGGGATGAAGGGCGCAAAACCCGGGCTCAAGCTGATGCCCCAGCTGGTCCAGTTTGAACGCCCCGGGCAGTGGACCCGGGAAATGACAGCAATTTATACAGAAAATGGAGATGCGCCATGATCCTCATCGTTGCCGAAAAACCAAGCGTCGCCCGGGACATCGCCCGGGTGCTGGGATGCCGGGAGCGGGGGGAAGGATACCTCGCCTCAAAGGATCATGCTGTCACCTGGGCGGTGGGGCATTTGGTCACCCTGTGCGAGCCGGATGAAATAGACCCCCGGTATAAGAAGTGGCGGGCAGAGGATTTGCCGATTCTGCCAGACAGCCTGCCCACCAAGGTCATCCCCAAAACCCGCGCCCAGTTCAGCGTGATCAAGAAGCTGATGCAAAAGCCCGAGGTCACACGCATCATCTGCGCCACCGATGCGGGCCGGGAGGGGGAGTTGATCTTCCGCCTGATCTATGAAAAGGCGGGCAGCAACAAGCCCTTTGACCGGCTGTGGATCTCCTCCCTCACCGATGCCGCCATCAAGGAGGGCTTCGCGCAGTTAAAGCCCGGCAGTGCCTATGACGGCCTTTACCAAAGCGCGCTTTGCCGTTCTCAGGCAGACTGGCTGGTGGGCATGAACGCCAGCAGGGCCTTTACGCTCAAATATGATGCGCTGCTGTCTGTGGGCCGGGTGCAAACACCTACCCTGGCGCTATTGGTGAAGCGTGCTCAGGAAATCAGGGACTTTGTGTCAGAGCGCTTCTTCACCATAACAGCCGATTTTGGGGATTATCAGGGCAAATGGTTTGACCCCAAGATCAGCGATGACAGGGTAAATCACCGCATCCCCACCAAGGAGCAGGCCGATGCCATTGTTAAGGCGGTGGCAAAGCAGGAAGCCCGGGTGCGGGAGGTCACCGCCACGCCCAAGCGGGAGGTGTCGCCCCAGCTTTTTGACCTGACCAGCCTGCAGCGAGATGCCAACCGCAAACTGGGCTTCACCGCCGCCAGAACGTTGAAAACCGCTCAGGCCCTGTATGAAACCCACAAGTGCATCACCTATCCCCGCACGGATAGCCGCTACCTCCCCACGGACATGATCCCCCGGGTGGCCAAAACCCTGGACGCCCTGGCGGAGCCTTACGCCACTTTGGCGGCTGGCATTCCGCGCAAGGAGGGAAAGCTGCCCTTCACCCCCCGCATCTATAACAACGAGAAGGTGAGCGATCACCACGCCATCCTGCCAACCGGCAAGGCCCCGGCCCCGGACAAGCTCACCAAGGACCAATCAGCCCTTTATGACCTGATCGCCAGACGCCTGGTGGCAGCTTTTTATCCGGCTTTTGAGTTTGATCAGATCAGGGTGGTGACAGAGGCTGAGAATCAGGCATTCAAGTCGACTGGCAGGGTAGTGAAGGAGCTCGGCTGGCGACTGGTGGAAGGCATGGCAAAAAACCAGGAAGAAGAGCAGCTGCCGGATGTCAAGGTGGGGGAAACCCGGCAGGTGAAATCAGCCAAAGCCAAAGAGGAGGCTACCAAGCCGCCCTCACCGCATACCGATGCCAGCTTGCTGTATTACATGGAGCGTCCGGGCGCATTGGTGGAGGATGAAGCCCTTCAGGAGACTTTGCGTAAAAATGGCTTGGGCACCCCGGCCACCCGGGCTGCCATCATCGAGCGGCTGATCACCGTGGGCTATGCCGCCAGGCGCGGAAAAGCCATTGTGGCCACAGAGAAGGGGGAGAAGCTGATACAGGTAGCGCCTGAGGAAATCGCGTCCCCCGAGATGACCGGCCGCTGGGAACAGGCGCTGGAGGAGATTGCAGGCGGTAAAATGAATCCGGAGCGCTTCATGGCGGGTATTCGTCGGCTCACCGCCTTTCTGGTGGAAGCCGCGCAGAAAGAAACAAAGCCAGTGCAGTTTGAGCGGGAGCAGCGGGGAAAAGGCGGCAGAATCCGCAATACACCCGCTGCCAAGCCCCTGGAGGGCACCCAATGCCCCCTGTGCGGAAAGCCCGTTCAGGAGAGCGCCAAGGCCTTTGGCTGCTCTGACTGGAAGGCCGGCTGCCGATTCACCCTGTGGAAGAACGCGCTCCTGCGGGCCAAGGGGCCCATGCTCAATGCGCGGATTGCAAAGGCGTTGTTGACCCAGGGACAGGTTCAGGGGTCAACGGGAGCCATCCGTCTGGAAGAGGGGAAGCTGCTTTATTTCCCGGCAGGCGCACAGCAGCCGTCAGCGAGCATTTCCATCAGCTATGAGGCGAAAACAAAGGGCAAAACCCCGGCGAAGCCGGCCACGGCCACGCGGAAAAAGGCGAAGGCGCCAGAGCCGTGAAACATTTTACACCGCCTTGACAAGCGGGGATTTCCTCTGATAGTATATGCCGGATGTTGGGCGGAGGAACTTTCTCTACGTTCGGAAGAGTCCGGGAAAGGGCAGCAGCATGGGGCATATCCTTGCAGGGGTTCGAGTTCTCACACAGGGAGGAGAGGAACGCAGGGATATTGTTTTTTCCGGGGACAGCGCCAGAATTGTCCCTGCGGATGGCCACCAGGGGCCAATGACCAGGCTGGACGGCAGCGGCCTCCACCTGTTTCCGGGTTTCACAGATGTGCATGTGCATCTGAGGGAGCCCGGTTTTTCGTATAAGGAAACCATCACAACCGGCACCCTGGCGGCGGCCCGGGGCGGCTTTGCCACCGTGTGCGCCATGCCTAACCTGAAGCCGGTGCCGGACACCCGTGAAACGCTGGAAGCACAGCTGGCGCTCATCCGGCAGCAGGCGGTCATCCGTGTGCTGCCCTTTGGTGCCATCACCAGGGGGGAGCGGGGGGAAACCCTGGCTGACCTGGCGGACATGGCTGATGATGTGGCTGGCTTTTCGGACGATGGGCGCGGGGTGCAGGATGTGGGGCTCATGAAGCAGGCGATGCTGGAAGCCCGCCGCTTGGGCCGTGTCATCGCCGCCCACTGCGAGGATGAAACCCTGCTTCAGGGCGGCTATATACATGACGGGGCCTATGCCCGGCAGCACGGGCACCGGGGGATTCCCTCTGAAAGCGAGTGGGTCCAGGTGAAGCGGGACTTGGAATTGGCCGAGGAAACCGGCTGTGCCTATCACGTATGCCATGTGTCCGCCAAGGAAAGCGTGGCCTTGATCAGAGAGGCCAAGGCCCGGGGCGTGGATGTGAGCTGCGAGACGGCGCCCCATTACCTGGTGCTGGATGACAGCGGGCTTCAGGAGCATGGCCGCTTCAAGATGAACCCGCCCATCAGGGGCCAGGAGGACCGGGAGGCGCTGGTGGCGGGGTTAATTGACGGCACCATCGACATGATTGCTACTGATCACGCGCCCCATTCGGCTGCGGAGAAGTCCGGCGGGCTTTCTGGCAGCATGAACGGCGTGGTGGGGCTTGAGACTGCTTTTCCGGTGCTCTACACGCACCTGGTAAAGCCGGGCATCCTGTCCCTGGAGCGCCTGGTCGGGCTGATGTCAGAGAACCCAAACCAGCGCTTTAGCATCAAGCCCTCAGAGGACTGGACGCTGTATGACCTTGAAGCCCGCGGGATGATTGACCCGGCGCAGTTTTTATCCCTGGGCCGCAGCAGTCCCTTTGAGGGGATGGAAGTTTTTGGCCGCTGCCTGCTCACCCTATGCGCGGGCAGGATCGCCTGGCAGGACAGCGTGTATTTTGGCAGGGAGGGCAAGGCGTGAAGCAGTGCGTGTATTTGATTCTGGAGAATGAGCAGATCGCCAGGGACACCTACCGCATGGTGTTTGCGGGCGATGTCTCCGCCTTCACAGCCCCCGGGCAGTTTTTGAACCTGAACATCAGCGGCCTTTACCTGCGCCGGCCCTTCTCGGTGTGCGAGTGGGAGGAGAGCAAGGTCACCATCGTCTACAAGGTGGTGGGGGCCGGCACCCAGAAGATGGCCACCTTCAAGCGCGGGCGGGAGGTGGATGTGCTGACCGGCCTGGGAAGGGGGTTTGACACGAAGAAGAGCGGCCCCAGGCCGCTGCTCATTGGCGGCGGGGCGGGCGTACCGCCTCTGATGATGCTGTGCAAGCAGCTTCTGGCCGAAGGCAAGGAGCCTTCCGTCGCCATGGGCTTTGGCAGCGCCGGGGAGGTCTTTTTTGAGGAGGCGTTCACCCGGCTGGGTGTCCCGGTTGATATCGCCACCATGGACGGCTCCCAGGGGGTGAAGGGCGTGGTGCTGGACGCCTGCCGGATGGATGGCTGCAGCTATTTCTATGCCTGCGGGCCCGTTCCGATGCTCAAGGCGGTGTGCGGTGCCTCCTGCAGCGATGGCCAGGTGAGCCTGGAGGAACGCATGGGCTGCGGCTTTGGCGCCTGCATGGGCTGCACGGTGAACACGGCATCCGGTCTAAAGCGCGTGTGCGTGGACGGCCCGGTGTTTGACAAGGGGGAGCTGATATGGTGAATACAGCGGTTGATCTGTGCGGCATCAGGCTTTCAAACCCGGTCATCGCCGCCAGCGGCACCTTTGGCTATGGCGAGGATTTCGCCAGGCTCTATGACCTCAACTGCCTGGGCAGTTTTTCCTTCAAAGGCACCACCCGGGAACCCCGTGAGGGCAACCGCACCCCCCGCATCGCTGACTGTCCTGCCGGTATGCTCAACGCTGTGGGCCTGCAAAACCCTGGGATTGACAAGGTGATTTCAGAGGAGCTGCCCAAAATTGCGAGCTTTTTCAAGAAACCCGTGATGGCCAATGTGAGCGGCTTTTCTGTGGATGAGTATGTGGCCATCTGCGAGGCCCTGGACAGCCAGCCCCAGGTGGGGTGGGTGGAGGTGAATATCTCCTGCCCCAACGTGCATGGTGGGGGTATGGCCTTTGGTACCTCCTGCGCGGGTGCGGCTGAGGTGACCCGGGCGGTGCGCAAGGTGACCACCAAACCCCTGATCGTGAAGCTCTCGCCCAATGTGACCGATATCACCGAGGTGGCCCGGGCCTGTGAGGGGGAGGGGGCAGATGGGCTGAGCCTGATCAACACCCTGCTGGGCATGCGCCTTGACCTGAAGACCAGGCGGCCGGTTCTCCGCAACACCACCGGCGGTCTCTCAGGCCCTGCCGTGTTCCCGGTGGCGCTTCGGATGGTGTACCAGGTGTATGAGACGGTGGGCATCCCCCTGGTGGGTATCGGCGGGATATCAAGCGCCCGGGACGTGCTGGAGATGATGCTGGCGGGCGCCACCGCCGTGCAGGTGGGTAGCGCCAACCTGGTCAGCCCCTTCGCCTGCCCGGATATCATAGCGGCGCTGCCCGGGGTGATGGCGGAATACGGTATCAAGGATCTCAATGACATCATAGGAGGTGCCCACGCGTGGGAAAGGATGTAATCGTTGCCCTGGATTTTCCGGGACGGGAGCAGGCCCTGGGGTTTCTGGACCTGTTTGAGGAGGAGAAACCCTATGTCAAGATCGGCATGGAGCTGTTTTACCGGGAAGGGCCGGAGATGGTGCGGGAGATCAAAAAGCGGGGACACCGCATTTTTTTGGACCTGAAACTCCATGATATTCCCAATACGGTGGCCGCGGCCATGAGGTCGCTGGGAGAACTGAAGGTGGACATGGTGAACCTGCACGCGGGCGGCGGCATGGCGATGATGCGCCAGGCGGTGGAAGCCCTGAACGCCCTGGGCGCTGACAAACCCTTGGTGATTGCGGTGACCATTCTGACCTCCCTTTCGCCAGACGCGGTGGAGCAGGAGCTGCTGATTGGCCGGACGCTCCCGGACACCGTGCTGCACTACGCCAAGAACGCCAAGGAAGCCGGACTTGATGGCGTGGTCTGCTCGCCGCTGGAGGCCGCCAGCGTCCATCAGGCGCTGGGCAGCGGCTTTGTCACCGTCACCCCGGGCATCCGCTTTGCGGACGGGGAGAAGGGCGATCAGCAGCGGGTTACAACGCCTGAGCAGGCACGGCAGATTGGATCAGACTACATCGTGGTGGGGCGGCCCATCACCAAGGCCAGCGATCCGGTGAGCGCATACAGGAGGTGCATCCGTGAATTCGTCAGCGCGTGAAAATGTCGCCCGGGGGCTGCTTGAAATTGGCGCGGTTTTCCTGCGCCCGGATCAGCCCTTCACCTGGGCCAGCGGCATCAAAAGCCCCATCTACTGCGATAACCGCCTCACCCTGTCAGACCCCGCGCTGCGCGGCCTGATTGAGCGGGCCATTGCAGACACGGTGAAAAAGAAATACCCCCAGGCTGATGCCCTCATGGGCACCAGCACCGCCGGCATCCCCCACGCTGCCATCGCCGCCCACCTGCTGGGGCTTCCCATGGGCTATGTGAGAAGCGGCAGCAAGGACCATGGCCGCCAGAACCGCATTGAGGGAAGGCTTGAAAAGGGCTGGCAGGTGGTGGTGGTGGAGGATCTGGTGTCAACCGGCGGCAGCGTCATTGAGGTGGTGGAGGCGCTCAGGGAGGCGGGGGCCCAGGTGCTGGGCATTGTGAGCATCTTTACCTATGGCATGCAGGCCAGCCTTGACCGGCTGGCTGAGGCCCGGGTGGAAAACACCAGCCTGACTGATTTTGACGCAGTGGTTGAGGTGGCAGCCCGGGACGGGCGCATCAGGCAAGAGGACATCGCAAGGCTTCTGGCCTTTCGGGATAATCCAAGGGATGAAAGGTGGATAGGGGAGAGTATATGAGGCACATCATCAGCATCACGGACTTGTCACTTCAGGAGATCGATGAGCTCATTCTGACCGCCCAGGACATCATCAGGCACCCGGACAAATACCGGGACGTCTGCCGGCACAAGAAGCTGGCCACCCTGTTTTTCGAGCCTTCCACGCGCACGCGCCTCAGCTTTGAAGCGGCGATGTACGAGCTGGGCGGGCAGGTGCTGGGCTTCTCGGAAGCCGCTTCCAGCTCCGCTGCCAAGGGGGAGAGCGTGGCAGACACCATCCGCACGGTGTGCTGCTATGCGGACATCATCGCCATGCGCCACCCCAAGGAGGGCGCGCCCACCGTGGCCTCGGTGCATGCGAGCGTCCCGGTCATCAACGCCGGTGACGGCGGGCACAACCACCCCACCCAGACGCTGACCGACCTGCTCACCATCAAGGCGGAGAAAGGCCAGTTCAACGGCCTGACGGTAGGGCTGTGCGGTGACCTGAAGTTTGGCCGCACGGTGCATTCCCTCATCACCGCCATGTGCCGGTATCCGGATGTGCGGTTTGTGCTGATTTCCCCCGAGGAGCTCAAGGTGCCCAGCTATGTGAAAATCCCGCTCAAGGAGGGTAATGTGCCCTACACCCAAACCACCGACCTGGTCAGCGTGCTGCCTGAGCTTGACATCCTTTACATGACCCGGGTGCAGCGGGAGCGCTTTTTCAACGAGGATGACTATGT
>DHQX01000004.1:9193-23835 GCA_002411105.1 Christensenella sp. UBA5327
CGCCTGAAGGACAGCTACATCCTGACCCCGGAAAAGCTAAGCCACGCCAAAGCGGATCTGGCCATCATGCACCCGCTGCCCCGGGTGAATGAGATCTCTACCGCCATCGACGTTGACCCCCGCGCCTGTTATTTCAAACAAGCGCTCAACGGCAAGTTTATCCGCATGGCCCTGATTCTAAAACTCCTGGAGGTGGCGGCATGAACATTGATTCCATTAAAAACGGCATTGTGATCGACCATATCAAGGCCGGTCAGGGCATGAGAATCTACGATTTCCTGGAGCTGGACAAGCTGGACTGCTCGGTTGCCATCATCAAAAACGCCTCCAGCAGCAAAATGGGCAAGAAGGACATCATCAAGATCGACTCCAACCTCAACGTGGACCTGAACGCCCTGGGCTATATCGACCCCAACATCACCATCAATGTGATCAAGGACAGCGTCAGGGTCAAAAAATACCATCCGGAGCTGCCCGACACCATCACCAACATCATCCGCTGCAAGAACCCCCGCTGCATCACCTCCACCGAGCAGGAGCTGCCGCATATTTTCAAGCTCATCGACCGGGAGAAGGACGAGTACCGCTGCCTGTACTGCGAGAGCAAGGCGAACGCCTGATCTGCCGGCAAACCTTCAAAAAGCCAGCCTTTGATGCTATAATAGGAAAAGGCTGGTTTTTTGATAAGCCAGATCATTATGCAAGGCCCTTTCAGGTCTGATATGGAGGATATGATGGCAAAAGGCGGCAAGTCCTTTGGTGGCTTTGGCGGCGGGAACATGCAGCAATTGATGCGCCAGGCGCAGAAGATGCAGGAGCAGCTGGCCAAGACCCAGGAGGTCCTGGACGAAAAAGAATATGAAGCCTCTGCAGGCGGCGGCATGGTCACCTGCAAGGTGTCCGGCAAGCGCGAGGTGATCAGCCTGGTGATCAAGCCCGAGGCGGTTGACCCGGACGATGTGGAGATGCTGGAGGACCTGGTCAAGGCAGCTGTCAACGAGGCGCTGCGCCAGGGCGAGGAGGCCAGGGATTCCGCCATGTCTGCCATGGCACCCGGCGGCATGGGCGGGCTGTTTTAATTGAGCGGGCAGGCTGAACCCATCGAGCGGATAACGGCGGAGCTGTCCAAGCTCCCCGGCATCGGCCGCAAGAGCGCCCAGCGCCTGGCCTATCACCTGGCGGCCCAGCCCCTTGACGCGGTGCGGGATCTGACCCAGGGCATTTTTCAGGGGCGGGAGGCGATCAGGCTCTGTGAGCGCTGCGGCAATTATACCGCCGAGGTCCTTTGCCCGGTGTGCGCCGATCCCAGGCGCAGGCAGGACCTGCTCTGCGTGGTCAGAGACCCCAGGGACGTGGCCGCCATGGAACGCATGCACGATTACCATGGGCTTTACCATGTGCTCCACGGCATCCTCTCGCCCATGGACGGCGTGGGGCCGGATGATATCCGCATCCGGGAGCTGGTGGACCGGCTTGAGGAGGGCCTGGTGCAGGAGCTGATTTTGGCCACCAACCCGGACATTGAGGGTGAGGCCACCGCGGCCTATATTGCCCGCCTGGTCAAGTCCACCGGCGTGCGCGTCACCCGCATCGCCCACGGCGTGCCGGTAGGGAGCGATTTGGAATACACGGATGAGATCACCCTGTCAAAAGCCATGGAAGGCAGGCGGGAGATGTAATGCTGCACTTCTATTATGGCGTGATGGGCTCCAGCAAAACAGCGCAGCTGCTCATGCAGCGCTACAACTATCAGCAGCTGGGGCTCCGGGTGGCGCTGGTGAAACCGGCCATTGATACCCGCATGGGGGAAAGCCTGGTGTATTCCCGGGTGGGGCTGTCAGCACCGGCGGAATTGGTGCTGGAAAGCGGGCACAGCGCCCGGGAGCAACTCCTGTGGCTGGCTGCGCGCAACGCCTGCTCCGGGTTTGAGTATGTGTTCATCGACGAAGCCCAGTTTTTAACCCCTGATCAGGTGCAGGAGCTGGCTGATATGTCCGACAAGCTGGACATCTTCTGCTATGGGCTGAAGACAGATTTTCAGGGCAATTTCTTCCCCGGCTCCGCCGCCCTCCTGCGCCTGGCGGAGGAGATCCACGAGGTGCCGGGCGGGCTGTGCTGGTGCGGGGCCAAGGCCACCATGAACACCCGGGTGGATCCGGCGGGCAATGTCATCAAAACCGGGGAGCAGGTGCTGATCGATAACCAGCAGGCCATCCGTTACATTGGTTTGTGCTACCAGCACTGGCGCCAGGGGATCAGCCATGCCTGAGCTCATCTCAAACCAGCTTTTCTGGCTGATCCTGATCGCGGGAATTTTGCTGGTCGCCCTCATCTTCCTGATTGTATTGGTGGTTCGCCAGAAGCGGCAGGAGGCCGCTGGCCGGAAGATGACCGAGGACAGCGAAAACCTACTGACCGAGTATATGGAGCGCCTCATCAAGGATACCGAGGCGCGCCTCACGGCCAATGCCAGCTATGATCAGACCGCTCTGCAGGGCGCCCTGCGCGCCCAGGAGGCCGCCGCCGGCACCCGCCTGGACAGGATGGACCAGCGCCTGGACAACGCCCTCATCGCCCAGGAAGGGCGGCTCAAGCACCTGGACGAGGTGCTCAACCTGCGTCTGGGCCAGAATGACCAGAAGGTGGGGGAGATGCGGGACACCCTCTTCCAGGCCCTCACCCAGATGCGCCAGGACAACGCCACCAAGCTCGAAGAGATGCGCAAAACCGTGGACGAAAACCTGCACCAGACCCTTAGCCGCCGCTTGGGCGAGAGCTTCTCCCTGGTGAACGAGCGCCTGGAGGCCGTGCACAAGGGCCTGGGCGAGATGCAGACCCTGGCCAGCGGCGTGGGCGACCTGAAAAAGGTGCTCAGCAACATCAAGACCCGGGGCACCTGGGGGGAAACCCAGCTGGGCATGCTGCTGGAGGAGGCCTTGGCCTCCACCCAGTATGATACCAACATCGCCGTCAAGCCCGGCAGTGCCGAGCGGGTGGAGTATGCCATCCGCCTGCCGGGCCGGGAGGATGGGGTCATCGTCCACCTGCCCATTGATGCCAAGTTTCCGCTGGAGGACTATGAGCGCCTCCAGGCGGCCCAGGAAGAGGCCGACAAGAGGCTGGTGGACGAGGCGACCCTGGCCATCAGCCAGGCCATCACCCGGGAGGCGGTGCGCATTTCCGGGAAATACATCGCCCCGCCCTTCACCACCGACTTCGCCATCCTTTACCTGCCGGTGGAAGGGCTGTACGCAGAGGTGCTCCGGATACCGGGGCTGGTGGAAAAGCTGCAGCGGACAAGCCGCGTGACCGTGGCCGGGCCCACAACGCTCCTGGCTCTGCTCAACAGCCTGCAGATGGGATTCAGGACATTGGCCATTGAGAAGCGCTCAGGCGAGGTTTGGCGGCTCCTGAGCCAGGTGAAAAATGACTTCACCGCCTTTGGCGACACCCTGGAGAAAACCCAGATGCGCCTGCGCCAGGCCAGCGAGTCCATCGACCTGGCCACCCGGAAGACCCGGGTGATCACCCGGCGCCTGCGCAACGTGGAATCCCTTGAGGAACCCCAAGCCGCCCTGCCCTGTGCGGAGGAGATGGAGGCGGATGAGGATCAGGAGCAAAGCAGCCAGATCAATCCAGATTAATTATCAGGAGGCACACCATGACCGAGCAACATCAGAACCTGCACTTCACCTTTGCCCACAACAACTTCAACGTCGTCGACCTGGACAAGTCCCTGGCGTTTTATCAGGAGGCCCTGGGGCTAAAGGAGGTCTCCCGCAAGGAGGCTGAGGGCTTCACCCTGGTTTTCCTGGGCGATGGGGAAACCCGTCACAAGCTGGAGCTCACCTGGCTGAAGGACTTTGACCGCCCCCGCTACAACCTGGGCGACAACGAAGTGCACCTGGCCATGCGGGTCAAGGACATGGACGCCGCCCTCAAAAAGCACAAGGCCATGGATGTGGTCTGCTTTGAGAACCCCAGCATGGGCATCTATTTTATCTGTGACCCGGATGGGTACTGGATTGAGATCGTGCCGGACAGGGAATGAGCAAAGAATGGCGGTAACCTTTTCTGAGGAAAAGGTTACCGCACCCTCCAAAAGACCATAGAATGATTGACTGTTCTTGGGGGAAAGGTGCGGAGAGGGGCTTTTTTCAAAAAAAGCCCCTCTCCGCTTCGTTCATCTATTTGACTGCTACAGCGCCCACAGCGCCGCAACGCCCACCATAATCAACAGCACCACCAGCGCCACAGGGACGATAACCAAGAGGGCTGAGAGGATCATGGCCAGTTTATCGCCCTTTTCCAGGTAGATCTCCTCGTTTTGGGGCGAGCGGCTTTTCCTTTCGGCGGATTTTTCCCGCAGGTTGGTGAATACGCGCTCAATGCGCTTTTGCAGCATCATGAGGCGGTGTCAGCTCCCTGCTGGCTGGCGACAAACTCGGTCTCGCAAACGCTTCCCAGGCGATGGTGACAGGCCACAAAGTGGTTGGGGGTCACCTCGATGAACTCCGGCTCCACCATCGTGCATATCTCCGTGGCGTACTTGCACCGGGTGTGGAACTTGCAGCCCTTGGGAGAGTTGACCGGGCTTGGGATATCGCCTTCCAGCACCACCAGTTCGCGCTTCACGTTCTCATCCGCCGTGGGAATGGCGGAGAGCAGCGCCTCGGTATAGGGGTGCATGGGGCAGGAGAAGATCTCCTGGGTGTTTGCCAGCTCCACGATCACGCCCAGGTACATCACCGCGATGCGGTCGGAGATATACTTCACCACCGCCAGGTCATGGGTGATGAAGAGGTAGGTGAGGTTTTCCTGCTCCTTGAGGTCCTGAAGGAGGTTGATGATCTGGGACTGGATGGACACGTCAAGGGCGCTGACCGCCTCGTCGCACACCACAAACTTGGGGTGCAGGGCAAGCGCCCGGGCGATGCCGATGCGCTGACGCTGGCCGCCGGAGAACTGGTGGGGGTAGCGGTGCAGGAAATAGGGCGCCAGGCCGCAGTTGTCCATCACCTTCAGCACGCTCTCCTTAACCTGGTCATCCTGGCGCTTGAAGAGCTTGTGTGCCTTCATGCCCTCGGAGATGATCTGGCCCACGGTCATGCGGGGGTTGAGGGAAGAGTAGGGGTCCTGGAAGATCAGCTGCATATCAACCCGGAGGGTGCGCATCTCATCATAGGTGAGGCGGGAGAGGTCAACCCCGGTGTCCCAGTGCGCGTCAAGGGCCTTGAAGGCCTCGTCCTCCAGATGGGGCGCACGCAGCTGCTCAATCTCCTGCTGCACCGCGCTGATGCCGCTGTCTGCGGAAGCGATCTTGGTTTCCAGGTCCTTCAGGGCAGTCTCCCTGGTTCTGATCTGCTCCCTCACCGCGGGGGTATCCTTGTTCTCGTTTTCCAGCTGGTAGCGGCTGTCGTTGAGCGCGACACGCTCGTCCCGCTGCTCCAGCACTAGGCTGCGCTTGAGCTTTGAGGCCTGATAGAGCTTTTCATAGACCCTGGAGACAGGCTCCAGGTCTTTGAGGCTGGCCAAGCCGCCAATGATGTTGGCGATGTCAAGGGTTGCGCTGTGTGCTTTGCGCTTGAGCTCTGTCAGCTCCTCAGCGTGCTTGTACTGCTCCTCTGTGGTGAGCTTGTCCACCTCAGCCTGCTTCTGATCCAGCGCCTTGTTGGCAGCCAGCATCCGCTCCTTGTAATGGGGGAGCCTTTTTACCGTGTCTTCCATGTAGTTGGGCGCGAAGTCGGTGAGCAGGCGGCCGTAGTACATGATCTTGCCGTCAGTGGGGTCATAGAGCCTGAGCAGCGTGCGCCCCAGGGTGGATTTGCCGCAGCCGGATTCGCCCACCAGGCCCAACACCTCACCGTCGTAGATGTCCAGGTTGATGCCGTCATTGGCCTTGACGTACAAGCCCTTCTTTTTCAAAGGGAAATGCTGTTTGAGGTTGGTGATTTTAAACAGAACGGGCTTATCGGCCATGACGTTCCTCCTTCAGCGGGTAGAAGCAGCGAATCTCCTGATTGGGGGACACAGCCAGCATCTCCGGCTCTTCTTCCCGGCATTTGTCGGTGGCATATTTGCACCGCGGGGCAAACTTGCAGCCCTTGGGCAGGTCCAGCGGGTGGGGCACAGCGCCGGGGATCACCTCAAGCCGTGTGCTGGCCAGGGTGTCCATCCGGGGAATGGACAGCATCAGCCCCTCGGTATAGGGGTGGGAGTAGGGGGCCTGTTTGTCAAAGATCACGCGCACCGGCGCCTTCTCCACCACCTGGCCGCAGTACATCACGGCCACGTCATCCGCCATCTGGTTGATGACGCCCAGATCATGGGTGATGAAGAGGATGGAGGTGCCATGCTGCTCCTTCAGCTCGTTCATGAGCTTGAGGATCTGGGCCTGGATGGTTACGTCAAGGGCGGTGGTGGGCTCATCGGCGATGAGCAACTTGGGCTTGCAGGCCAGCGCCATGGCGATCATCACCCGCTGGCGCATGCCGCCTGAGAGCTGGTGGGGGTATTGCTTGGCCACCACCTCAGGGGCGGGGATTTTAACGTCCGCCAGCATGTCAATCACCCGCTTGGCGGCTTCGTCCCTGGACAGCTTCTGGTGGATGATGAAGGGCTCAGACACCTGTTTTTCCACGGTGAAAACCGGGTTCAGGCTGGTCATGGGCTCCTGGAAGATCATGGAAATGGAGTTGCCCCGGATCTTGTACAGCTCGCCAATGGACAGGTGGGTGATATCCCGCCCGTCAAAGATGATCTGCCCAGACTCGATATAGCCATTGGCATCCAGCAGATGCAGCACGCTCAGCGCGGAAACGCTTTTGCCAGAGCCGGATTCGCCCACGATGCCCAGGGTTCTTCCCGGTTCCACGGAGTAGGTGGCATCGTTCACGGCCTTGATGGTGCCGCGCTTGGTCCTAAAGAATGTTTTCAGGTTTTTAACTTCAAGAAGTGGCATCATTATCCCCCTTAGCGCTCATTGCTCTTGGGATC
This sequence comes from Christensenella sp. UBA5327, assembly GCA_002411105.1. Taxonomy (GTDB): domain Bacteria; phylum Bacillota; class Clostridia; order Christensenellales; family Aristaeellaceae; genus UBA6115. Next base: position 16,190 of record DHQX01000004.1, read on the forward strand.
AATCGCGTCCCGGAGCCCATCGCCGATTAGATTGATACAAATGGTGCAGATGCTGAAGATCAGCGCGGGGAAGACCCAGCGCCACCAGAACTGCTGGATGACCACGGAGTTGTTGGCGCCTGTGAGCATGTTGCCCCAGGTGGGCGTGGGCAGCGGAATGCCAAAGCCCAGGTAGCTAAGAGATGACTCGGTCAGCATGCTGGTGGCAAAGCTCAGCGTGGCGCTCACCAGGATGACTGAGATGACATTGGGGATGATGTGCTTGAACACGATGGAGCCTTCACGCACCCCCAGCGCCTTGGCGGCGGTGACGTACTCCATCTCCCGCTGGGCCAGGATCTGCGCCCTCACCAGGCGCGCCAGCCCTGGCCAGGTCAATATGCCCAGCACCACCATGATCAGGTACATGCGCTGCTCCACGGTGATGCGGGTGCCGATGATGGCTGAGAGAATCAGCGCAAAGGGCAGGAAGGGAAGCCCGCCCACCACCTCGGCGATGCGCATGATGACCATGTCGATCCAGCCGCCAAAATAGCCGGACAGACCGCCCATGATCACACCGATGAGGACAGAAATGATAACAGCCACAGCGCCCACGGTCATGGTGACGCGGCCGCCGGAGATGATGCGGGTCAAGATATCACGCCCCAGATGGTCGGTGCCCAGGGCGTAGCCCTTCAGCCCCCAGGTGATCACCTCACCCTTGTGCGTGACCGCATAGTTCTGATAGTAGCCAGTGTAGATCTCCTTGATCGTGGTGCCGTTGGAAAATTCCGGCACGCTTGACTCTTTGAAGGTGTTGCTGCCCCAGCTGAGCAATTCCTGCTGGTCAGTCAGCGCCGTGTAGTGGTAGCGCCCGCCCTGGATGCTGATGATCTTGCCGTTGTGGGCAGGCACCTTGTCCTCGCCCTTGCTCACATTGCCCCAGATCACCAGGGTTCCGTCCTCCTTGAGCGCCGCGTTGGTGTTGGCGGTGGCGGCGATGTCGATCACCCCGCTGTCAAGCCCCTCGGGCACCTTGGAGTAAACATTGGACTGGAAGCCGGCGTAGGCGGCCTCACCGTCCTTGGTCAGCACCAGATAGGTGTTGATGTTGGTGGCTACCTTGGCGATGTTTTCCTGATACTTCTTCTTGATCTTGATGTCGTTCAGGTTGGCGTTGCCCCAGAGGTACAGCTTCCCCTCCTGGGAGACCGCGGCTGTGAACTGGTTGCTGGCCTCAATCTGGACGATGTTGAGATCCTCGCCCTTGCGCAGGGCGTTGGTCATGTCATTGGGCAGACGGTCCTGGCCCAGGCGCGTGTTGCCCCAGACATAGAACTGGCCCGCCTCATCCATGGCCACCGCGTGGTCATAGCCCAGGGCGATGTCAACGATCTTGGCCTGGGACACTTCCTCGGGAATTCTCCCCAGGTCGATCACATCGGTGATGCGGGTATAGCCCCAGAGGTAGACCTTGCCGTTCTCATCAAGCCCCATGCCAAAGGTTTTGCCCGGGGCGATGGTTTTGATCTTGCCCTTGAGCTCATTTGGCACCTTCATCATGTTGTATCCGGGGGCCACGTTAAGCTGGGTGTTGTCCTGATAGCTCAGGTCAATGGGCACGAAGATGGGGCCCAGCATCACGAACAGGAAAACCAGGACAAACACAATCAGGCCAAACACCGACAGGCGCTTGGAGAGGAAGTTGTCAACCACCGTGCGCAGGGGGCTTTGCAGCGCCTCCTCCTCCATAAAGGAGAGCTCTTTTTGGGGGCCAAAGAACGCGCGCTTGAACCACCGGCTCAGGAAAAAGGACTGTTTCTTTTTGTTGTTGTCTAAATTGCTCATCTTGTCCTCACTTGTTTACGCGCACGCGGGGGTCGACCAGGCCGTAGCTCAGGTCAGTGAGCAGGATGCCCACCAGGCTCACAATGGTATAGAACATCTGCATGGCCAGCACCAGCTCATAATCGTTGTTGGTGAGGCCATCTATATAGAGCTTTCCCATGCCGTTGATGGAAAAGGTGTTTTCGATAATCACAGAGCCGCCGAAAATGCCCAGGAACCAGCCGATGATCACCGTGATCACAGGCAGGAGGGCGTTGCGCCAGGCGTGGGAGTAGATCACCATTTTTTCCCTCACGCCCTTGGCCCGGGCGGTTCTGACATAGTCCATGGAAAGGCTGTCGATCATCGCGGCCCTGACATAGCGGGTCATGCCGCCAAGGGACGCGAAGGTCATCACGATCAGCGGCAGGCACAGATAATACAGCATGTCCGTGTAATACCGGAGGCCTGAAAAGTTTGAGCCGGGCGTTTTGGTGCCCATCACAGGGAATATGGGTATCAGCACGGCGAAAAAATAAATGAACACAAGCGACACAATGAAGATGGGGATGGAGTACCCCACAATACTGAACACCTGGACTGACTTGTCCAGCAGGCTGTTCTTCTTCACCGCAGTCTTGATGCCAAGCGGGATGGTGATGCCAAGCGCCAGGATGGTGGCGAAAATATTCATGAACGCCGTGATCATGATGGGATCCCTGATGACCGTGCGCACATCCTTCTTATAGAAGTTGGAATAGCCGAAGTTCCCCTGGAACAGGCCATTAAGCTGGCCGTTCTTCCCTGGCATAAACCCGATCCATCGGGCAAATCGCACCAGGAGCGGGTCATCCAGCCCCAGATCCGCGCGCAATTTCAAATACAGTTCCTGATACTCATCAGGTTTCAGGGTTTTCCTCATGGGCTCCAGTTCAGCCCTCGCCGGATCGGTGGGGATCAGGTTGTAGAGCATGTACATGAGCAGAGCCAAAGTCAGGAACACGATGACGATGTATATCAGGCGTTTGAGAATATACTTTCCCACGGGGCACCAACCTTTCCAAGGCAGCCGCGGTCTGTCGCAACCCCGCTCGCTGCTGATGATGGGTGTTTATTGTCGCCAGAAAGGGGGGCGGGAGAAACCCGCCCCCGATTTCTTCCGGTTAAGGATTACTCCTCGATCCAGGAGTAGAGGATGGCCTGGTTGAAGTTCCACAGGGAGCTTTGCTCATAGCCCTTGAGCTTGTCAACAAACACGGTGTAGTAGATATTGGAGTACAGCGGCACCTCGGGCAGCAGCTCGTTCCACAGAACGATATACTCAACCCACAGCTCGCGGTACTTCTCGACCTCGGTGGCGTCCACGCCGTACACCATATCCATGGAGATCTTGTCCAGCTTCTCGTCAAACAGGAAGTTGGAGTTGTAGCCCTGAGCGATCAGCTCGGGATCCAGCGTCCAGGAGTAGGACATGTCATAGATGGGGGTGAAGCCAGTGGCCAGGTTGTACATGCCATAGGTGGGCACGCCATACTGGTCGCCGACGGTTTTGTCGCGGTACATCCAGTTGAGCAGCTCCGCGAAGGTCATGATGTTCTGGCGGATTTCCATGCCGGCGGTGGTGACGTCGGGGTTTTTGGCCAGCATGGTGACCAGCAGCTCGGATACGGGGTTGTTTTCGGAGGAGGCCCACTCAATGATCAGGGGCATGAGGGTCTTGCCGCCCACTTTCACGTTGTGTTTGTAATCGCCGGCTTCTTCAGCGGTCACTTCCTTGTAGCGCAGGCCGCTGGTCCAGGCGTTGCCCTGGGCATCCAGCACCCAGCCGTCTTCTTCCAGAAGCTTCTGGGCATCAGCCAGGCTGTAGGCGTAGGTGTTGAGCTTCTCGTTGAGCTCTTCCTCGGACTCTTTGTACATCCACATGGCCAGGCCGTAGGGGCCGTTGACCAGGCCGCCGAAGCCCTGGGTGAAGGTGTTGGCGAACTCGGGACGATCCAGCAGGTGGGCGATGGCATAGCGGACGGCCTTGAACTGGGTGGGGCCGAAGTCGCACTGGAACATCAATTTGCCATAGCCATTGCGCTCGAAGGTGACGAAGTCATAGCCGCCTTCGTTGACGATGTCAAGGGCTGCGTTCACATCCACACCGCCGGTGAGGGTGTCAAGCAGGTTGATGGCACCGGTCTTCAGCGCGTCCATCTGGGTCTCATCCTCGGCCTTTACGATGATGAGCTTCTGCACGCTGGGTTTCTGGCCTTCAAAGTTGCCCTTATAGTTGGGGTTGATCTCAAGCACGGCCTGCTTGGCGCCGGTGTCATAGCTGACCAGGTTGTAGGGGCCAGCGGTGATGCGGCCTTCGGACAGGAAGCGGGCATGCTCCACCTTGGGCTTGAGGGTGCCTTCGTCCATCTTGCCGCGCAGGTAGGCGCCGCGGCCGAAATCGTGCACGGTGTAGCCTTCGCCCAGCCACATGGCGATGGACAGGGGGGAGAGGCTGGCATAGGACAGGTCATAGAAATAGGGGACCTTGTCCGCGTTCACGGTGAGGGAGTAGGTGTAATCGTCAAGCAGCTTCACGCCCTTGAAGGACAGGGTCCTGCCCTTGGCGTAGTTTTCGCCGCCCACATAGGTGAGGTGCGCGGTGGACTTGCTGCCCAGCGCCAACAGGGTGGGGTGGCTGAACAGCAGCAGGCTGGCCACATAGTTCTCAGCCTTGATGGGGCTGCCATCGTTGAACACCAGATCCTCGGCGATCTTCACCGTGAAGGTCTTGGTGCCGTCAGCGTTGGTCACGGAGTCAATGCTCTGGGTGGTGGACTGATTCATGACCATCGCGCCGCCCTGATCAAAGGCGACCGTGGCGTAGTCATTCATCAGGCCGCGGATCATGTTGTCAGAGGCGTTGTTGGTCCAGATCGCGCCATGGGCCCAGTCGCCGGAAATCTCCGTGCTGGAGCCATAGATGATTTCCCCGCCGACTGGATGGGCGGCAGCGGCGGCCTCTTCGGCTGCCATGGTGCCGACCAGGCCCAGCGCCATTGCCAAGACGAGGATAAGTGCAACCAGTTTCTTCATTCGTGTACCTCCATTTGTACTATTTATTGAGCAATCCCATACCTTCACCTATGATATGCTGCTCTGTACCTGTATTGTACCTTGGATTATAAACCATGGCAAGTCCAAAATCAATATGCATCGATGTAAAATTTTTCATGGATGTATATTTTCCGGTGCTCAAAAAAACCGCGGAAGTGGTTTGAACAGGGTGGATATGGTATAATCCAAGCAGCAATACACAAGGAGGCTAATGGCCATGCTTGAGATCAAAAAAGGTATTTTCTCCGTGGGCGTGCAAAACGCGGACCTCAGGGTGTTTGACATCATCATGCGCACCCCCAAGGGCACCAGCTACAACGCATATCTGGTGAGGGGGGACGACAAATCCGCTCTGGTGGAAACGGTCAAGGATGGGTTTTGCGAGAGCTACTTCGCCAGCATCGAAAAGATCATGCCCATCAGCGATATCGACTACCTCATCATCAACCACACCGAGCCCGACCATGCCGGCACCATCGCAAACCTGCTCAACAAAAACCCGGATATCCAGGTGCTGGGCTCCAACTCCGCCATCCAGTTCGCCAGCCACATCATCAACCGCCCCTTTAACGGCACAGCCGTCAAGAAAGGGGACAGCATCGACCTGGGCGGGCGCAGGCTGAGCTTCCATCCCATGCCTAACCTGCATTGGCCCGACACCATGTTCACCCATGACAGCCTGAGTGGGGCGCTGTTTACCTGCGATTTTCTGGGGGCGCACTTCGCCTGGCCCGAGATGCTGTACAGCTGCATGAGCCAGACAGAGAAGGAAGCCTATGAGAAGGGCATCGTCAGCTACTATCACGACATCATGAGCCCCTTTGCCCAGCCCTTTGTGACCAACGGCATCAAGGCCTGCCGCGAGCTTGCGCCCAGCGCCATCCTCACCGGCCACGGCGCGGTCCTTGATGAGAATCTGGACAATTTCTACGAGCTGTATGAAAAGCTGGCGGCAAAGCCTGAGAAAACCGGCAAGACCGTGGCGATACCCTACGTGAGCGCCTATGGCTATACGGAGAAGCTGGCCAAAACCATCGCCGGGACGCTTCATGAGGAAGGCATCAGGACCACGCTGGTGGAGGCGAGCGAGCACATGCCGGAGGCCATGGCCGCCATCGACCAGGCCGACGGGGTGCTGTTTGGCAGCCCCACCTTTCTGGGGGATATGCTCCAGCCCATCGGTGAGCTGCTGGCGGCGCTGCATCCCTATCACCTCAAGGGCAAGCCCTGCGCGGCCTTTGGCTCCTATGGCTGGAGCGGGGAAGCGGTGGGAATGATCACCCAGCGCCTCACGCAGCTCAAGGCCAAGACCATGGAGGGCTTCAGGGCAAGGCTCAACCCCAGCGATGAGGAGCTGGCGGGGGCGAAGGAGTTTGCCCGGGCTTTTGCCAAGATGCTGTAAGCGAACAAAAGCAATCACAGCCGGAGGGAGGGATGATCATGGCCCAGGACAAGGCATACCTGTGCAAACACATGAAGGCGCCCCATATGCCTGACTGGCAGGACAACTGCTGGGAGCAGGCGCCCCAGCGCTTCCTGGCGGATACGGTTTCGGGGGAGACCCCCTTTCTGAACACCGAGGTGAGGCTGTTCCGGGATGACGGGCAGGAGGCGCTGTTTGTGCGCTTCCTGGGGGAAGACGATGAGGTGCTCTCCACCTTCCGGATGCACGATGAGTGCCTTTACCGGCAGGATGTGTTTGAGCTGTTCATCGCCCCGGGCGACAGCCTGACGCGCTACATCGAAATAGAGGTCAGCCCCTATGACCAGAAGTTTGTGGGCTGGGTGGTCAATGAGGGGGCCGGCATAGAACTGGACATGGACCATGACATCCCAGGGCTTGAGACCCGGGCAAAACTGATGCGGGATGTGCTGAAAACCGCCTCCGTGTGGCGCATCCCCTACAGCGCCTTTGAGCAAAAACCCAAGGCCGGGAGCAAATATCATTTCAATGCCTTCCGCATTGACCATCACACCACCAGGGGACGGTCTCTTCAGGCCTTAAACGCCACAGGCGAGCCAAACTTCCACGTGCCAGCCGCCTTCATCCCCCTGGTGTTTGCCAAATGAGGGACTACCCCGCGGCCAAAGACGCGCTGCGGGCCTCCATGGCAGAACTGGTGCAGAGCAAAGGCATGCTCACCGGGCTCACCGTGTGCTATGGTGATGCCCGGCATTGCCATGGCGTGTATGTGGGCAACGCCCGGGAGGTGTTATTCGAAGACGGCGGACTCAAGCAAGCGCCGGTTGCGATTGACAGGGATTCGCTGTATGACATCGCCTCCCTCACCAAGCTTTTCACGCTGATTTCGGCGCTGATGCTGGTTGAGCGGGGGAAAATGGCCTTTGAGGACAGGCTCACCCGGCTTGACCCGCGCTTTGGGGCACTTGGAGACTGCACGCTGCTGGAGCTGCTCAGCTATGAGGCGGTGCTCAAAACCCCGGAGCGGGTGGATGCGCAGAAGGACCGGGAGGCGGCGCTGGGGCAGGTGTTTCGCACCTATCGGGCGAAGGAAGAGGGCCCGCGGCTGTATTCCGACATGAACGCCCTGGTGCTCAAATACCTGATCGAGGCGGTGTCAGGGCAGGTCTATCACGTGTTTCTCAGGGAGAATATCCTGGGCCCCCTGGACATGCGGGACAGCTTTGTGAAGGTGCCGGCGCAGCGGGCGGAATGCCTGCTTGACTATAACCACGAACACCGGGTGCTGGGCGGGCGGCATGTGCGCCTGGAGAACAAC
>DHQX01000004.1:23929-50031 GCA_002411105.1 Christensenella sp. UBA5327
CCCCATGACCCCAAGGCCAGACTGCTGGGAAACCGCGGGGAGGATCTGGCCGGGCACGCGGGCCTGTTTGCAACCGCCCAGGACATGTGCAAGTTTGCCACAGGGCTGCTTGATGGCAGGCTGATATCAAGGGAGATGCTCTTAAGCATCGGCCCCAACCGCACCGGGCGGGTGGGGGAGGGGTATTACCGGCAGTATATGGGGCTGATCTGCTTTTCAAAATCTCCCGTCACCCGGCTGAGCGAGGTGCCGCAGTGGATGGGGGAGAAGGCCTTTGGCCTGTCCGGCTATACGGGCAACCACATTGCCGTTGACCCTGAAGCGGGTGTGTTTGACCTGTTCCTTGGCAACCGCTGCCACAACCGCCTGTCGGTGGTGGAGCCGGCTGAATCATCGCTTGCGCTGGGCCTGAATGAGGATGGCTCGGGCGAGGTGGCCTGGCCGGACGGCCGGTTGGTGAAATCAAGCTTCCAATATGTCCATCAGAAGGACGCCCTGCTGCATCAGCCGGCCTTTGACTGCCTGCGCTCGGCCGGGTGGCTGCATGAAAAGGAGAAATAGTAGATGAAGGATTTGCTAAACCGGGCGGAGGCCCTGCAGGAGGAGATGACCGCCTGGCGGAGGGCCTTTCACCAACAGCCGGAACTGACCCACCAGGAGGCTGGCACCCACCGGATGATCCGGGAGTTTTTAAAGGAGATGGGCATCCCCTTTGTGACCGCGGGGGACACCATCACGGTGGCGGAAATCAAGGGAGAAAAACCCGGAAAGGCCGCCGCCATCCGGGCGGACACCGACGCGCTGCCGGTGATGGAGGAGACTGGCGCGGGCTACACCTCCCAGGTGCCGGGGGTGATGCACGCCTGCGGGCATGACATGCACATGGCCATCGGCCTGGGGGCTGCCAGGCTGCTCTGGGATATGCGGGGGCGGCTTTCCGGGCGGGCGCTGGTGATTTTCCAGCCGGCGGAGGAGGGCGGCCACGGGGCCAGCCGGGTGGTTGAAACCGGCCTGGCGGACGGGGTGGATGCCTTTTTCGCGCTGCATGTGTGGCCGCAGCTGCAGACCGGAAAATATCAGCTCTCGCCAGGGGCGGTGTGCGCGGCGGCGGACAAGCTGATCATCGAGGTGAAAGGCCGGGGCGGGCATGGGGCCTACCCGGAGCTTTGCCATTCAGCGCTTTGGGCCGCGGCGGACATCGCCATGCAGCTGATGGCCCTGGTGCCGAAAAGCCCGGCGGACAGGCCCCTGCATGTGATGAGCATGGGACAGCTGCACACCGGCAGCAACTGGAACGTGATCCCGGGGGAAGCGCGGCTGGAGGGGTCGCTGAGGACGCTTGACGCGCAGCTGCGGGAAAAGCTGCTGGGGAAAATCCAGGAATTGATGGAAAAAACCGCCCAAAAGCATGGCTGCACCGCCGCTTTCCAGGTGGACGCTGTGTGCGGGATTGTGTACAATGACAAGGCGCTCACCTTGCAGGCAAAGCCAGCCCTGGCGGCAGCGCTGGGGGAGGCGGCCGCGGACGCGCAGCAGACTGCCCTCATCGGGGATGACTTCTCCGACTACCGGGCCATCGGCCCCTGCTGTTATGCCCACCTGGGGGTGAAGCGCCCGGAGCAGCCGGAGGTGTTCCCGCTGCACCACCCCCGGTTTGACCCGGATGAAGCGGCGATGCCGGTGGGCGTGGCGGGGCTTTGCGCCAGCGTTTTGGCGGCGCTTGAAAACTGATAGAAGGGGAGAAAAGCCATGCAGTATGTGCCGTTTGGAAATACCGGGAAGCAGGTTTCCCGCCTGGGCTTTGGCACCATGCGCCTGCCCACCGTGGAGAATGAAAAGGGCGAGCAGGTGATCGACCGGCCGGAGGCCATCGCCATGATCCGCCATGCCATTGACCGGGGGGTGAACTATGTGGACACCGCCTATGGCTATCATCAGGGGGAGAGCGAGGTGTTAACCGGCCTGGCGCTTAAAGACGGCTACCGGGAGCGGGTGATGCTGACCAGCAAGCTGCCCCAGTGGCTGCTGAAGGAAGCGGCGGACATGGACCGCTTCCTGGATGAGCAGCTGAAAAAACTGGGGGTTTCTTATCTTGACTTTTACCTGCTCCACGCCCTTGACCTGCAGGCCTTCAAGCGCCTGCAGTCTTTTGGCTATCAGGATTTCCTCAAGCGGGCAAAGGCGGACGGGCGCATCAGGTTTGCGGGCTTCTCCTTTCATGACGACAAGGACGCCTTTATCCAAATCATCGATGACTACCCCTGGGACATGGCGCAGATCCAGTTCAACTACCTGGATGATGAGAGCCAGGCCACCCTGGAGGGCCTCAAATACGCGGGGTCAAAGGACATCCCGGTGGTGGTGATGGAGCCGCTGCGCGGCGGCGCCCTGGCCAACCCGCCGGCAGAGGTGGAAAAGCTGATCCAGGAAAATGACCGGGGCTATTCACCTGTGGATTGGGCCTTCCGCTACTGCGGGCAGTTTCCTGAGGTGGCCACCATCCTCAGCGGCATGTCCACCATGGCCCAGGTGGAGGACAACCTGCGCATTTTTGAGCATGTGGCCACGGGCAGCCTGACGGACAAGGACCAGGCCTTTGTGAAAACGCTCAAGGACAGCTACCTCAAGCGCCTGAAGGTGGGCTGCACCGCCTGCAACTACTGCCAGCCCTGCCCTGAGGGGGTGCTGATCCCCAAAATCTTTGAGATATATAATGAAGGGCTCATGCTAAGCCGCCATGAGGCCATGTCCCGGCAATACAAGCAGGTGATCAGGGCTGAGGGGGACGCCTCCTTCTGCGTGGCCTGCGGCCAGTGCGAGGCCCTATGCCCCCAGCAGCTGCCCATCATCGACCTCCTGCAGACCATCGACCGGGAACTCAGGCAGGATGCAGTTTAATCTCTATGGCCTGGCCATTGCCCTGGGGGTGGCGGCTGCCATGCTGTATATGTCCCGCCAGGAGCAGGCCCAGGGCCTGCCCCGGGACACCGGCATTGACATCGCGCTGTACGCCGTGCCCCTGGCGGTGGTGGTGTCCAGGCTCTATTATGTGGCCTTCACCTGGGACCGCTACAAGGGCGACCTGCTGGGCATCCTCCGGATCTGGGAGGGCGGGGTGGCCATCTATGGCGGCATCATCGGCGGCGCCCTTGGGGTGTGGTGGCTTTCCAGGCGGAAAAAGCTGCCCTTCCTGGCGCTGGCAGACCTGGTGGCCCCGGGCTTGCTGCTGGGCCAGGCGATTGGCCGCTGGGGCAACTTCTTCAATGGCGAAGCCTATGGCCGCCTGATCACCGACCCGGCGCTGCAGTTCTTCCCCCTGGCGGTGTATGCTGACGGGGCCTGGCACATGGCCACCTTCTTTTATGAATCCATGTGGAACCTGGCCGGGGTGCTGTTTTTGCACCTGAACCGCAAGCGCTTCCTGGCAAGGGGGCGTGGCGTGCTTTTCGCCTGGTATGTGATCTGGTACGGTCTGGGCCGCATGGTGATTGAGGGGCTGCGCACCGACAGCCTGATGTGGGGCAGCTTCCGGGTGTCCCAGGTTTTGAGCGTCCTGCTGGTGCTGGCGGCGGGCGCCTGGGTTATCAGGCGGTATAGACGATGAGATACCTGCCCCTGTATCGCCTTCTGGTGCGCCTGATGCCGGGCAAGCGCCGGGGGCTTCATGTCATCCAGGGTGACCCGGCGATGGCAGAGCAGTTCGCAGCCATCTACCGGCGCCACCGTGCCCGGGGCGCGGCCCTGGGCTTGTTTGACAAGGACGGGCTCACATGCCACCTGGCCTATGGTCAGGCCCGGCGGAACATGCCGGTGGATGCGCAGACCGCGTTCAGGACCGCCTCGGTGTCCAAGATGGTGACAGCGGCCTTGGTGATGAAGCTGGCGGAAGCGGGGAAGATCGACCTGGACGCTGATTTGGAAGGGGTTTTGCCGTACTCCCTCAGGCACCCGGCGGCGCCTGAGATACCTATCACCCTGCGCATGCTCATGACCCATACCGCGGCCATCAGGGATGGCAGGGCGTATATTGCCTCCCTCGGGCAGGAAGCGCCGGCGGACAGCCTGCTGGCCCAGGACAGCCACACTGCTCACCTGCCGGGGGCAGGATGTGAATACTCCAACTTTGGCGTGGGGCTGGCCGCCTGCGCGCTGGAGGGCATGACGGGCGCTTCGTTTGAGGCGCTGGCGCAAACCTGGCTGTTTGGCCCGCTGGGCATGGATGCCAGCTATTACCCCCACCGCGTGGCCTCGCCCCTGGCAGACGCCTGGCGCATTCTGCCGCCATCGCCAGCCCCCGCCTTTGACGGAAAGACAAGGCAGGGCAGCCTCAAAGCAGGCTGGGATCAACCGGACCCTTTCACCCACTACAGCCTGGCCCAGGGCAACTGCTGCATGGACATGAACAGCGCGGTCCGCCTGGGGCAGGCGCTGATGGCGCCGGGGTTTTTGAGCGCTGAGAGCCTGGACGCCATGCGCGCCCCCGCGGCCAGCCTGGCCCACCGGGATCCGGCGCTCACCCAAGGCATCGGCACGTTTTTGCTCACAGACGCAGCCCTGAGCCCCCGGCGGCTCTTTGGCCACCAGGGCATGGCTTATGGCGCGGTGCACATGATCTTTTTAGATGTGGAGCGGGGTCTGGGCATCATCAGCTTCACCACCGGCGTATCAGAAGCCCGGGAGCATATCCTGGCGGATGTCAACAAGGCACTGATAGCCGCCTGGCAGGGCAGGGCATGACGGATACAGTCATCGACATGATGAAGCGCACAGGCTGCCGGGTGATCAAGCTGGACAGCGGGGACGACATGATCATCCCCCTGGCGGTGCTGAAAAAGGCGCCGCTTGCTGTGGGTCAGGCAGTGAGCCCCGCGGAATACCGCGCCAGGGTGCTGCCCCTGGAAAAGGCGCTGGCGCTGGAGCATGCGGCCCGCATGCTGATGGGCCGGGACCGGTCGGAGGGCGAAATCCGGAAAAAGCTGCAGGATATTGGCTACCAGGAGCAGACCGTGGCGCAGACGCTAAGCCGCCTGGTGGCGTCCCGACTGGTGGATGACAGCCGGTTTGTAGCTGATTTCATCAACATGAAAATAAAGCGCGTGGGCATCATGCGCATCCGGCAGGAGCTGAGGATGAAAGGCATAGCGCCTGAAGACATTGAAGCCGCCCTGGCTGAGGCTGATGGCGAGGTCCAGCTGGATGCGGCGGTGAAGCACGCCCGAAAGGCGCTCTCCAAAAAAACAAATGATCCCAGGCATCAGGCGCGCCTGGCCTTTGCGGCCCTGGCCCGCCGGGGCTATCCGCCGGATATCGCCAGAAAGGCCCTGGAATTAGCCCAGCAGGAGGCGGATGGCCTCCCCGGCTAAGGCCATGCCCGCCACCGGCGGCACATGAGACAGCGTCCCCGGGGTGGGGCGCGAAGAGGCGTTTTTGATGTTGAGGGGCATCGGCTCCTCATCGGAATACAGCACCCGGAGGCGCTGGATGCCCCGCTCCCGGCAGGCTTTGCGCATGCGCCGGGCTAGGGGGCAGACCTGGGTTTGGTAGATGTCCGCAAAGCGGAAGCGCAGCGGATCCTGCCGGTTGCCCGCGCCCATGGCGCTTAGCAGGATGAAGCTTCCCGCCTGCGCTTTTTCCGCCAGCAGCAGTTTGGCTTCCAGGGTGTCCACGCAGTCGATCACGGCGTCAGCGGCGTCAAGGGGCACGCTGTCCGCGGTCTTCCGGTTGTAGAACACCGGGCAGAGGTCCAGTCTGACCGCCGGGTTGATGTCCCGCAGCCGCGCGCCTGTGGCCTCGGTTTTAAGCTGCCCCAGGGTGGAATAAAGGGCGATCACCTGGCGGTTGAGGTTGGACAGCTGCACCCGATCGTGATCCACCAGGATCAGGCGGCCCACGCCAAAGCGGGCCAGCGTCTCAGCGCAGCTGCCGCCCACGCCACCCAGGCCGAATACGGCAACGGTTGATTGCTGGAGCTTCTGGATGCCCTCAGGCCCCAGAAGGGATTCTGTCCTTGAAAAAGGGCCGTCTGTCATCTTTTCATCCCTCAATCCGCCACCGTGGCGGTGAGCAGGCTCACCCGAAGCGCCCCAGCCTCCCGCAGCGCCCGGGCGCAGTCCTGGGCGGTGGCTCCGGTGGTGCGCACGTCATCCACCAGCAGAATACTCTTGCCGGTCACCTCGGCCACGGCGCGGTACTTGTTGTGCGCGTTTTCAAGCCGCGCCACCCGCTTGAGGCTGGACTGGCGCCTGGTTCTCTCGTGTTTTTCAAGGGCGATCAGCAGTGCCAGGTCCGGCCGGTGATGCTGGATCATCCGGCAGAGCATCTCCGCCTGGTTGAACCCGCGCTGCCGGTGGTTGGATCTGTGCAGGGGAACTGGCACCAGATAATCAAAATGCTGGCCGGTGATGGTAAGCGCCATGGCCTGAGCCAGTGGCCGCCCCGCCGCCTCAACCGGGCCAAACTTGAGCCGGAGCACCAGCTGCCGCGCCTCTTCCCGGTGGTGGAAGGGGGCAAAAGCCCGGTCAATGCCCATCAGGCCACCCTGGGCGCAAAAGGAGCACTGCTTGCCCTGGCTCAAAAAGGACAGGCAGCGGGGGCAGAATAGCTGCTCAATCCCCTTTTCCGACAAGGCTTGCGCACAGGAAGCGCACAGCAGCTGGCCCGCGTCCAGCCTCCTGGGCTCATCACAGCCCAGGCAGCGGGCCTGGGGGAAGAGCAGAGAGGAAAGAAACGCGCCGATTTTCATGCGATTTCACCGGTTTCAAGCGCCAGCCACCGCCCCAGCAGCGAATAGCGCCGGCGCTCCAGATTGTTTGACACCATCATCTGCACCACGCTCTGCCGCCCCACCAGCACCACCAGGCGCCGGGCCCGGGTGACAGCGGTGTAGAGCAGGTTTCGAGTCAGCAGCATCCGGGGCCCGCCGATCACCGGGATCACCACCGCCGGGAACTCGCTTCCCTGGCTTTTGTGCACCGATAGGCAATAGGCCAGTTCAACCTCCTCCAGCTGCTGATACTCATAGATCACCTTGCGCTGGTCGTCAAAAAGCACGGTGAGGGACTTGTCCTCCGGGTCTATCTCGGTGACAAAGCCGATGTCCCCGTTGAAAACCCCCAGGCCTTCCTCCCCTTCAGGGGCTGTCCAGGCGATCTGGTAGTTGTTTTTGATCTGGATGACCTTGTCACCCTCTCTGAGCGTCATGTCCCGGTACTGCAGCTCTTGCTTGAAGGGATCAGGCGGGTTCAGGGCTTCCTGCAGCATCTGGTTGAGCGCGCCCACGCCGCAGACCCCCTTTTTGGTGGGGGAGAGCACCTGGAGCGTGCGCGCGCTGTCCGGCTCCTGCAAGTATTTGGGCAGGCGCGTGGTGCACAGCGCCACGATGCTCTGGGCCGCGGCATTGGCATCCGGCTTCATCTCAAAGAAAAAGTCACTCCCGGGGCTGTTGGCCACCGGGTCCTCCCCCCGGTTGATGCGGTGGGCGTTCATCACGATCATGGACTGCTCCGCCTGGCGGAAGATCTCCTTCAGGCGCATCTGGGGGATGCCTGGGCAGGAGAGGATATCCGCCAGCACGTTACCAGGGCCGACGCTGGGCAACTGGTCAGCATCCCCCACCAGGATCAGCCTGGTGCCCGGGGCGATGGCCCGGAGGAGGCTGCGCATCAAAAACACATCAACCATGGACACCTCGTCCACAATCACGCAGTCACAGCTCAGCTGGTTGTCCTCATCCATCTGGAACACACCCTCCTCCCCGCCAAACTGGAGCAGCCGGTGGATGGTGCTGGCCTCCTGCCCTGTGGCCTCGCTCATGCGCTTGGCGGCGCGGCCGGTGGGGGCGGCCAGCAGGGTTTTGGTTTCCTCGCCCAAAACAGCCAGGAGGCAGTTGATCAGCGTGGTCTTGCCGGTGCCCGGGCCGCCGGTGATGACCGAAAGCCCCGACTCCGCCGCAAGGCCTATGGCCTGGCGCTGGGCCGGGCTGAAGCGGATGTGCTCATGCTTCTCAAAAGCATCGATCCGGTTTTCGATCTGCGCCTGGAACATCTGCTGGCTGCAGGCCTTGAGCATCATCAGCCGCCGGGCGATCTCCTGCTCCGCCTGCACATAGGCGGTGAGGCTGATGAGGGCTGTCCCCTCCAGATCCAGGCGCAGTATATCCCGGTTCAGACACAGGAAATCCACCTGGGGGAGGAGCAGCGCCTCGCTGGCCCCCAGCAGCTGACAGGCTTTGTGCACCAGCTCGGCCTCCGGCAGATAGGTGTGGCCCGAACCCGCGGCGGCATCCCGCAGCACATGCTTGATGCCTGCCCGCAGACGGAAGGTGCTCTCCGGGGTCACTCCCAGGGACTGGGCGATGCGGTCAGCGGTCAGAAAGCCCACGCCCTCGATATCATCGATGAGCCGGTAGGGGTTTTCACGGATGAATCGCTCCGCCTGATCCCGGTAGAGCTTGTTGATTTTATTGGAGAGCGACGGGGTGATGCCGTAGCGCTGCAAAAAAAGAAAGGTGTTGCGGCTTTGCTGCTGGGCGGCAAAGCTCTCATAGATCTGCTGCATGCGCTTTTTGCCGATCTTGGGCACCTCGGTGAGCCGCTCAGGGTGGGCGGAGAGCACCTCCAGGGTGTCCTGCCCAAAGGTTTCGACAATCAGCCGGGCGGTGGATGGCCCCACGCCGCGGATGAGGCCGCTGCCCAGGTAATGCTCAATCGCGTCCAGGGTGGTGGGGCGCTCCACCTGGAAGCCCGCGGCTTTGAACTGCCGGCCGTACTGGGCGTGCTGTGTCCACTCGCCCTCCAGCTGCAGTTGCTCACCGTCTGTCAGCTCCGGGAAGATGCCCACCGCTGTTTGCAGGTTGCCCTCTACCCGCAAGGAGATGACACTGTAGCCGTTGTCATCATTGCGAAACAGGGTGCCGTTCACGGTGCCGCGCAGCGTTTCCATCCATGCCCTCCTTAAACTGGCCTTATTATAACAGGCAAAGCTGCCCCAGTAAACGGAATGCGCCTGATGTGGGCGCATGCCCTGCGCTGTCATAGGGCAGGCTGGAGATTTTTCTGCTTGACATTCCGTTCTTCCTATGCTAACTTACCCCTTGCGGTTACGCGGTCATGGCGGAATTGGCAGACGCGCTAGATTCAGGTTCTAGTGTTCGCAAGGACATGGAGGTTCAAGTCCTCTTGACCGCACCAGCATGAAGCCTCTGAGGGATCAGGGGCTTCTTCTTTTTTTCTTTGGATGACTGGCATAGCGTGAAAGGGCGCTGATGAAGCCGAACGCAGCTTGACAACTATTACGGATGGCGATATAATACGGATGCCGTAATAGAAGGGGGGAGATGGTGTGCGTGTGGATCCTATCGGTGCGCTGACTGAGCTGTCCTTTTTGGTGTTGCTGTCACTTTATCAGCCGCGCCACGGCTATGCGGTGATGCAGTTCATTGAGCAGGAAACTGGAGGGCGGCTGTGCCTGGGCGCGGGATCGCTTTATGGGGCGCTGAACAATCTGGCTGACAAAGGGTGGATCAAAGCGCTCAGCGGAGCAGATCCCAGGCGCAAGGAATACATCATCACCAGCCTGGGCCGGCAGGTTGTCCGGGGTGAAATGGCGCGACTAAGTGAGCTGGCAGCCATAGCGGCGCAGATCACGGGAGGGGAATAATGAGCAAAAAGATGTACCGGTTTTTCTATGGCTTCCTGGATGCCCAGCAGCGGTTTTTGAATCGGATGGCCGGAAAGGGATGGCGGCTGGTGCGCACAGGCCGCCTGGTCTATGAGTTTGAGTCCTGTGGGCCGGATGCTTACAGCTACTGCATTGATTTTGTGGCGCACAAATCCTGCAGGTCATCAAAAGACTATCAGCGCTTTTTGGAGGAGATGGGCTACCGGGTTATGACCAAGCCCGTCAATCTCAACTTCTCCCTGGGCAAGGTGCGTTTCCGGCCTTGGGGTGAGGGGCTGGGCAAAGTGGCCACGGCCCCCGGCGCGTTCAACAAGGAGCTGCTGATTGTTGAAAAACCAAGCGAGGGCAAGCCCTTTAAGCTACACACGTCCATGGAAGACCGCATCGCCTATTACGGCACCCTGCGCTCGGCCTGGACAGCGCTGGCCCTTGGCCTGGCCGCCGCTGCGGTCTATTCCTTTATCCGCGATGAAGCGCTCTGGAAATCCATCACATGGGCTATCCTGGCCTTGGTCCATCTACGGCCGGCCGTTCACAGCCACCACACCCTGCTGGCACTTAAATCAGAGTCGGAGGTGACAGAATCATGAAGCACCTTGCCTTAATCATGCTGGCATGCCTGCTGTTGTTTGGCGTCTGCCAGGCGTCAGAAAAAGATTTTCTCGCCTACTTCGATGAGAATGCCCTGTCTGACCTCAAGGTGTGGGTGGAGGACATCGCGGAAAGAAAGATCCTGATCATGGGGGAGCATCACGGCGTTGCTGAGAACTATGATCTTTATCTGAAAATCCTGGAGAGCCTGCCGGATGAACAGATCCAGCTGGTGATTGAGATGTCGCCAAGCTTTGCTTTCGTATGCGGCCAGTTTCTCAAAACAGGCGATGAAGCGCTGCTAAAAAACAGCATCGCCCATCTGGAAGGCACCTTTGCGTTTGCCCAGGAACATCTGTGGTTCTGGCAAGGGGTCAAGCGGATCGCAGATGGCGGCAAGCGCATTGACATCATTGGGGTTGACCAGGAGTTTCAGCTGAAGAATTTCGCCCTTGCGCTGCTGCTTATCGATAAAGACCGGTTTTCACCGGTGCTGGAACGCATCGATGCAGCGGGAAGAATCGGCGGGGATGCCCTGATGGAGACACTGGGGGCAACTGTCAAGGAATACAGCGCATTGCCCATTGAACAGGAACAAGACCAGTCGATACATGATATCATTCTCAGCCTTTCACAGCTGCTTGATAACCCCATGGGCGAGAAGGGGCGCGATGTGCCGCTTTATCAAACATTCGCCCGCAAGGTGAACCCTGACATCTCTGCCCTGGGCATCTTTGGCGGGCAGCACGTAGCCAAAACAGCGCAAGGCACGAGCATGGCCTCCTTGCTGAAGGAAGATGGCCGGTTTGGGAACAAGATGGCGGTGGCCCAGCTATTCTATGTGGATACAAGCTATATGAGCGCCCAGTCCGGAGAAGCGCTTCCCCTGCAGGGGCTGACGCAGGATTCCATCATGGTGCAGCACGCTCTCCAGCAGAAAGCCCGGGTTGCCATCTACCGCTTGCCGCCCAGCCCCTTGTTTGGAGGGCCGGGTGTCAGGGGGCTTTCGCTGCCCAGCCTGTACGATTACGCGCTCATCATGAAAAACGCCCAGGCAACAACCTCTTTTGACCTGAAATAATCAATCTGTGCGCCCAAGACAAACACCCCCAAAGTTGGACAACAGCCAACATTGGGGGTGCTTTTTTGCTTCAAACAGGGCGGGCGGTTACTTGATGTAGCTCGCCCCAACCTCCAGCGCCTTGATGTTCAGCGCCACCAGGTGGGCTTTGGGGCCGGTGAAGACGTGGGAGAGCATGTCGGCGATGGTCTCCAGCTTCAGCGCCCCTGTGGCTTTGATGTAGGCGCCCAGCATGATCATGTTGGCCACCTTGAAGCTGCCCAGCTTGCCCGCCTCCTCCATGGAGGGGATGTAGTAGGCCTTCACATCCTGGCGGCTGACCTTCTGCTCTGCCTGGGATGCGTTCACCAGGATGAGGCCGCCGGAGGTCACCTGCGGCTCAAACTTCGCAAGGGAGGGCCCGTTCATGGCGATGAGCTCCGAGGGACGGCTGACCACCGGGGAGCCGATGGGCTCGTCCGAGATCACCACGGCGCAGTTGGCCGTGCCGCCGCGCATCTCCGGCCCATAGGAGGGCACCCAGGAAACCTCATACCCTTCTTTTAGCCCTGCTTCTGTCAGGGTCTTGCCGATGGACATCACACCCTGGCCGCCAAAGCCCGCGATGATGATCTCTCTGGTCATGCCTGCACCTCCACATCTTTCACCACGCCCAGGGGATAGTACTGGGTCATGTTGGACTTCACCCACTTGCCAGCATCCACTGCGCTCATGCCCCAGTTGGTGGGGCAGGTGGACAGCACCTCGATAAAGGTGAAACCGATGCCCTGCATCTGGAGGGTGAAGGCTTTTTTGATGGCGCGCTTGGCCTTGTTGAGGCTGGGGATATCTGCCACGCACACCCGCTCGGCATAAGCCATGCCATCCAGGGTGGAGAGCATTTCTGCCATGCGCACGGGCAGGCCATGGAGCTCCCGGGTGCGTCCGCTTTGGGAGGTGGTGGATTTCTGGCCTTCAAGCGTGGTGGGGGCCATTTGCCCGCCGGTCATGCCGTAGATGGCATTGTTGATGAAAATGGTGGTGAAGCGCTCGCCCCGCATGGCGGCATGCATGATCTCAGCAGCGCCGATGGAGGCCAGATCACCGTCTCCCTGATAGGTGAACACCGGAAGCTCCGGGTGGGTGCGCTTCACGCCGGTGGCAACCGCCGGGGCACGCCCGTGGGCCGCTTCGATGAAGTCACAGTTGATGTAGTTGCCTGCCAGCACCGAGCAGCCCACCGGGCACACGCCCACTGCTGTGTCCAGCAGGTCCATCTCGGTGAGCACCTCGGCGATCAGTTTGTGGATGATGCCATGGTGACAGCCGGGGCAGTAGTGGGTCTCCACATCCTGGAGCCCGGGGCTGCGCTGATAGACGATCTGGCTCATGGTTTCACCTCCTGGAGGATCTGGCGGACCTTGTCCGCGACGTCGTCGGTTTCGGGGATCATGCCGCCGGTGCGGCCGTAAAAGGGCGTGGGTTTGAGCCCGCACATGGCCAGGCGCACGTCCTCCACCATCTGTCCGCTTGACATCTCAACGGTGAGCACCGCCTTGACGCTCTGTTGCTGCGCCGCCTTGCGCAGCGCCTCATAGGGATAGGGCCACAGGGTGATGGGGCGGAAGATGCCCACCTTGATGCCCTCCTGCCTCAATTTCCGCGCCGCGGACTGGCAGATGCGTGAGGTGGTGCCATAGGCCACGATGATAAGGTCCGCATCCTGGCAGTCGATCTCTTCCCAGCGGGTCTCTTTATCTGCAATGCGCTGGTATTTGCCGGTGAGCTCCTGGTTGAACCGCTCATTCTCTGGGGACTGAAGCCTCAACGAGGTGACAAAGTGGGTTTTGCCGGGCGCCTCCCGGCCAAGGGCGGCCCAGTCCTTGGGGGGCAGTGCGACTGCTTCGCGCTCTTTCCACACGATGGGTTCCATCATCTGGCCGATCATGCCATCGGCCAAGATCATCACGGGGTTGCGATAGATATCCGCCATATCGAAGGCGTCTGCCACCAGATCCACCGCCTCCTGGATGCCCGAGGGCGCCAGCACGATCATGTGCCCGTCCCCGTGGCCGGGGGCGCGGGTGGCCTGGAAATAGTCCGCCTGGCCGGCCTGGATGGTGCCAAGCCCGGGGCCGCCCCGCATCATGTTGACAATCACCGCCGGGAGCTCAGCCCCGATCAGATAGCTGATGCCCTCCTGCTTGAGGCTGATGCCGGGGGAGGAGGAGGAGGTCATGGCCCGCACGCCTGCCGCTGAGGCGCCATAGACCATGTTGATGGCCGCCACTTCGCTCTCCGCCTGCAAAAACACGCCGCCTGTCTCTGGCATCCGGTGGCTCATATACTCGGGAATCTCGTTCTGGGGGGTGATGGGGTAGCCGAAATAGGCTTTGCAGCCGGCGCGGACGGCCGCCTCGGCGATGGCCTCGTTGCCCTTCCATAACTCTTTTTGCATCTTACTTCTTCTCCTCGTCCAGTTTTTCAACCGTGATCACTGAATCCGGGCAGATCTTGGCGCAGTTGCCGCAGGCGATGCACTTGTCCTGATCGCTGATGCCGGAGGGGTGATAGCCTTTGACGTTGGTCACCGTCTCATCCAGCCACAGGATGTGTTTGGGGCATACGCTCACGCACAGGCCGCAACCCTTGCAACGGTCCAGATTGAATGTCACCTTTGCCTTCATGAAAACCTCCTCATTTGAATGATGCTTACTCCCAGGGGCGCTTCATCAGAAGCGTCAGTGGGAGGATGGGTTTTGGGAGCGTCGGGTCTGCCGCCAGGCTTTGCTTGACGCCGTGGCAGATGAGGGGAAGCCCGGTGAGGGCGGCGATCTCCTGGGTGAAGCGCGCGCCAGACAGGACAAGCCCGGCGTCTGTCTCATCCAGCAGGTGGGTGTTATTGACAAGCCCGGTCGCGCTCAGTTTGGCCCGGGCCTCTATCTGGCGCAGTTGTTCCGCGGCTTCCCCGGGGCTTTGGGTGATGAGCCTGGCCTGGTTGACTACATACCACACGGCAGGGCGGTGTTTCCCAAGCGCCTGGGCGAACGCGGCCAGCACCACAGCGCCCTTGTCCCCGCCGATGTCCATCACCCCGGTGAGGGTTTCATCCTGGATCATAGTCCACAGGTCGGGTGGGACAGCGGGAAGATCCGCGGCCCAGGTTTCCCTGGCCGGGGCGATGAGCCTCACACCCGCTTCCTCCAAGGCATCCCCCTTCTCCCGGGAACGGAAGTAGGGGTTGACGATGTCAAGGTCCGCCAGGGCGGTGCGCCGGCCCATGCCTGACAGCAGCAGCGCCAGATTGATCGCGATCTCGGTCTTTCCGCTGCCGTAAGGGCCCAGGATGATGAAAATGCGGTGCGCGTCCAGCAGCGCTTTCAAGTTAGTCAAGGCGGATCGCTTCCTCCTGGCCGGTGGCGAAGCGCCAGGCGCCCTCGGCCAGCGCGGCCAGTTCATCCTCACCCGGGTAGACCGTGCACCCGGCGATCCAGCGCACCCGGGAGATGATGGCGTCGGTGATGGATTCATTAAAGGCCAGGCCGCCGGTGAGGAGGATCTGGTTCACCTCACCGCCTAAAACCGTCGACAAGGCGCCGATCTGCTTGGCGATGTTATAGGTCATGGCGTCAAGGACCAGCGCCACCTCCTGATTGTCCTTTGCGCGCTGAATCAGTGCCCGGACATCGTTGGTGCCAAAATAGGACATGAGCCCGCCGCGGTAATACAGCGCCTTGCGCAGTGCCTCGGTATCCCCACCATGCGCATGGACCAGTTGAAAGAGGCTTTTGTGGCTCAGGGCGCCCACCCGTTCGGGGGAGAAGGGGCCTTCTCCGTCCACGCCGTTAGAGACATCGATGGCGCGCAGGTTTCTGTAGGCGCTGACTGAAATACCGCCGCCCATGTGGGCCACCACAAAGGAGGCTTGATGGGGGTCAAGCCCCTTGGTCTGGCAATAAAGCCGTATGACGCGCTTGGCGTTTAAGGCATGGAAAATGCTGGAACGCTCCACCCCCTGGTAGCCAGACACCCTGGCGACATCGGCCAGCTCGTCTGTGCAGGGGGCGTCCACAAATACCGCGGGGATGCCCGTGGCCTGCTGCCAGGAAAAGCCGATTAAAAGGCCGATGTTGGAGGCGTGCTCACCAAACCGCCCGGTTCGGGCGTCCTCCGCGATGCTGTCAGTGATGTGATAGACGCCGCCGGGCATCGGCCGGGTGATGCCGCCGCGCATGGCGAATACGGCAAAGTCCCTGAGCTGATAGCCCTTATCGTTGAGCCACCCCTCTATCACGCCTTTGCGGAAATCCCGCTGCTGGGTGATGGTGGTCTGCCTGGCGATGTCTTCCTTGCTGTGGCGGAAGGTTTCAGCCAGCAGCTGCTCTGTATCCTCAAAAATGCCTGCCTTGGTGGAGGTGGACCCCAGGTTTACAACTAAAATCTTCATCAAATTGCTCCGGATCGCGCCTGTTTTAATGCTGGTGCGCATAGCATACCTTGACAGCGGCCAGAATGCAATAGCATACATGGCTGTATATTTTTTTCTAAAAGTATTGCAACTGATGTGCGATCGGGGTTATAATCGGGCGTAATAACACAAACGGAGGAAAAACATGGGCGATTTTATGGTTTTTGATTACATGCAGAAATTTCAGTATGAGCAGGTCATCCATTTCTATGACCGGTCAACGGGGCTCAAGGGCATCACCGTCATCCACAACACGACGCTGGGGCCGGCGCTGGGCGGCACCCGCATCTGGAATTACGCCACCGAGCAAGAGGCCCTCATCGACTGCCTGCGCCTGGCTCAGGGCATGACCTACAAATCAGCGGCCGCGGGCCTGAACCTGGGCGGCGGCAAGACAGTTTTGATCGGTGACGCGACCAAGGTCAAGTCAGAAGCCTATTTCAGAGCCCTGGGCCGCTATGTCCAGAGCCTTAATGGCCGGTACATCACGGCTGAGGATGTGAACACCTCCACCAAGGACATGAGCTATGTGGCCATGGAGACCGACCATGTGGTGGGCCTTGAGGGCAAGAGCGGCAACCCCTCCCCGGTGACGGCCAAGGGCGTGTTCTACGGCATCAAGGCCGGGCTGTTCAAGAAGTTTGGAAGCGCGGATGTGGCGGGGCGCAGCTTTGCCGTGCAGGGCGCTGGCCAGACCGGCTATTACCTGATCAACTATCTGGTGGAGGAAGGCGCCAAGGAGATTTTCTTCACAGAGCTGAACCCCAGGCACATTGAGCGGATGAACCGGGAGCATCCCCAGGTGAAGTTCGTCAAGCCTGAGGAAATTTTCAGCCAGGATGTGGACGTGGTCTCCCCCTGCGCGCTGGGCGGCGCCCTCAATGACCAGACCATCCCCCAGATCAAGGCTGGGATCGTCGCCGGCTCATCCAACAACGTGCTGCTGGATGAAGAGGCGCACGGCAAGATGCTCCAGGACCAGGGCATCATCTACTGCCCGGACTTTGTGATCAACGCCGGGGGCATCATCAACGTCTATCATGAGCTGCACGGCTACAACAAGGACAGGGCCATGGCCGATGCCGCCAAGATCTATGACCGGGTGCTGGAGATATTTGCCATCGCTGAAAAAGAGGGCATCACCACCCAGGCCGCAGCCAAGGTGTTCGCCATGCAGCGCATTGAGAACATCAAAAACCTGCACGACAACTATATTCCGCGCTAAAAATCTGCTATAAGGCCTATTGCGGATAGGCCGGGCCACGCTCCTGGGCGTTTTGCAGCCAGGCGCACACCAGCATCAGCGCCAACGCCACCATCTGGAAGATGGCGCAGGCCAGGTTCAGGGTGTGAACGCCAAATTGATCCGCGATAAAACCCGCCAGGGGATTTGCCAGAATGGCAGCCAGTGCGCCGCTCATGGATACCAGCATCTGGGCGCGCACTTTTTCATGGGGTTTGACGATGTCATTGACAAAATACATGGAGCTGATGCCATACAGGCCAAAGCACAGGAGGCTCACCCCGGTGGCTGCGAGGATGCCGGTTATCGTGCTTGAAAACAGGATGATCATGGCCTTCGCCAGATAGCTGACAAAGGCCACTGTGAGGATGGCCCTGGCACGGAGGCGGCGGAGCAGCCAGGGGGTGAGGAGCATGCCGGGCATCTCCGCGCCCACCTGGATGAACAGCGCCAGGCCCAGATCGCGCTGGCTACCGCCGGCGGAAAAGATGATCCTGGGCAGAAACAACAAAGTGTTGCTCTGGCCCGCGTTCATCACGACGCTGGCCAGCAGGAACAGCTGCAGAACCTGGTTTGAGCCCAGCAGATGGCGCAGGCTGGTGTGGCCGGAGGACGCCAGGGTGACGGGTCTTGTCAAGACCGCTTCTGTGCCCGGCATCTTCAGCGCAAAAAACAGGGCGACGAAGAACATCGCCAGGCACAGGGGCATCAGGATGGCAGCGGAGAAGCGTTCAAGCGCCAGGCCCAGAAAGAAAGCAGCCAATGCGTACATCACGGCGCTTACACCTCGCGGCCAGCCCAGGTTAATGGGGACGCCCAGGTTGATAAACTGCATGATCAGCGCGTTATAAAGCCCCGGCATGGCGTTGATCAGGCCGCCGGCCAGGCTGAAGACGATCAGCATCAGGATGATGGGCAGGGGCACAAGCGCAAGCAGGGCCACCAGCGCCAGAATGCCCAGATAGATGAGGGCTGCTGTGCGCTTGATGGGGATATGGGGATGTTTGTCAGCGTAGGAGGAGACAAACAGCTGGAACACCACGGTGATGATGGAGATGAGGGATGAGGTAAACCCGATGAGGGTGTCGCTGAAGCCGTAAAAGCCCAGGTAGACTGCCATGAAGCCGGTGAAGGTACACACACCCAGCCAATAGGAAGACTGGAGGCCGGCGTACATGGCCTCGATTTTGAAGGTCTTGCTCTTGCCTGGCTGCATGGTCGGTCATCCTCCTGAGGTCATTGCCTGTGAACCAGCCATATCTTACGACATTATCGGAAGATGTCAAGATTGGGAAGGTAAATTGACATGCTCGGGAAGAATATTCAGCCTTGTATATTTCTGGCGCAGGGGTTATACTGGAAGTGACAAAAAGGCATAACAGGAGGTAGTTATGATTATCGGCATTCCCAAGGAGATCATGCACGATGAGGATCGGGTGGCGGCAACGCCGGCGACCTGCGAGAAGTACATCCAGGACGGGCATAAGGTGCTTATCCAGGCAGGAGCCGGAGAGGGCGCCTATTTTCATGACGATCAGTACGAAAAGGTCGGGGCCACGGTGGTGCCCGATGCCCTGACGGTGTACGAAAACGCCGAGCTGATCCTGAAGGTGAAGGAACCACTGTTTAACCACGACCTGAACCGCCACGAGGTGGACATGATGCGCCCGGGGCAGTATCTGATCACCTTTATCCACCCGGCGGCGCCCGCCAACCACGAGATGGTGGGCAACCTCGCCAAGCGCGGGGTGATCGCCATGACCCTGGACGGCGTGCCCCGCATCAGCCGGGCCCAGAGCATGGACGCCCTCACCAGCATGTCCACCTGCGCGGGCTACAAGGGGACGCTGATGGGCTGCAACCTGCTGCCGCGTTTTGCGCCCCAGATCTTCTCAGCCGTCGGCATGATCAAGCCCATCAACATGCTGGTGGTGGGCGTGGGTGTGGCGGGCTTGCAGGCCCTGGCCACCGGAAAGCGCCTGGGGGCCAAGACCTTTGCCGCTGACATCCGCCCTGCCGCCCGGGAGCAGGCCCAGAGCCTGGGTGCCCAGGTGCTTGACCTGGGGATTCCCGATGACGCGGGCGTGGGGGAGGGCGGCTATGCCAAGGCCCTGAACGCCGAACACCTGGCCCAGGAGCGCAGCGTGCTGGCGGAAAAGCTGCCGGAAATGGACCTGGTGTTCCTCTCAGCGCTGATTCCGGGCAAGCTTGCGCCGGTTCTGGTGACTGAGGACATGGTGAAGGCCATGAAGCCGGGAGCTGCGATCGTGGACATCTCCATCGACCAGGGCGGCAACTGCCAATTGACCCCGCCGGGGGAGATCGTCACCATGCACCATGTGCATCTGGTGGGCATCAAGAATATACCTGGGCTGCTGCCTGAAAGCGCCACCACCATGTTTGCCATGAACGTGTATAACCTGGTGCACTACCTGCTGAAGGATGGCAGTTTCCATCTGGACCGGAAGGATGAAATCATCGATGGCATCCTCACCACCATTGATGGACAGATCGTGCACCAGGGCGCGCGGGAGGCGATGAAGCTGTGACGGGACTTGAAATCATCCTGGTTGTGGTCTTTGTGGTGGCGGCGCTGCTGGGCTATAAGCTCATTGGTGCCGTGCCCAGCCTCCTGCATACCCCGCTGATGAGCGGCATGAACGCGCTATCGGGCATCACCATCCTGGGGATGATCGCGGTGACTGCCTTTTCCAACAGTGCCCTGGCCCGTCTTGTGGGCATGATCGGCATCATCGCCGCCACCATCAACGTGGTGGCGGGCTTTGGGGTAACTGACAGAATGCTCCACATGTTCAAGGGTGGCGCAGCAGTGGAGGAGAAAGAAAAATGAATACGCCATCCCCTTTCATGACGGTGTTTTCCTATGCCCTTCCCCTGCTTCTAAGCCTGGGGGTGCTGTATGGCATCAGGCTGATGAGCCATGTTAAAACCGCTGCCCGCGGCAACCGCATCAGCGCCCTTTGCATGCTGCTGGCTATCATCTATGTGTTTGTACGGACTGATCTGGCAGGATCCCTCGTGTATATCATCCTGGGGCTTGCCGCAGGCACCCTGCTGAGCGTCTGGATGACGATCAAAGTGAAGATGATCCAGATGCCCCAGATGGTGGGCATGCTCAACGGCCTGGGCGGCCTGGCGTCGGCCCTGGCGGCGATTCTGACCTTGTTTTCCGGCCAGATCCAGTCCCCCTTCAGCCTGTTGACTTCAGCTCTGGCGCTGGCTGTGGGCGCTGTCACCTTCTCCGGCTCCATGGTGGCCGCCGGGAAACTCCAGGGCCTGCTGCCCCAAAAACCCAAGGTGTACCCCGGGCATAAGGCGGTCACCATGCTGATTCTGATCGCGATGGTTGTTTGCATCGCCGCCTTGCCCGCAGCATTTGGGGACAGGGCCTGGCTGACGGTCTTGATTTCGGTTCTTGGCCTGCTGTTTGGCTATTTCTTTGCCATCCGGGTGGGCGGGGCGGATATGCCCATCACCATCAGCCTTCTCAACTCCACCTCAGGGGTGGCCGCCGGCATCGCCGGCATGGCCCTGGGGGATATCCTGCTGGTGTCGGTGGGCGGCATTGTGGGGGCCTCGGGCCTCCTGCTCACCCAGATCATGTGCCGGTCCATGAACCGCAGCCTTGGTGCGGTGCTGTTTGGCAAGGCCGCGGCGCCTGCCCCGGCAAAGCCCGAGCCCGTCCCTCCTGCGGCTGAGGAAAGCGCGGCGGAGCCCACCCCGGCGCAAGAG
This sequence comes from Christensenella sp. UBA5327, assembly GCA_002411105.1. GTDB lineage: Bacteria > Bacillota > Clostridia > Christensenellales > Aristaeellaceae > UBA6115. The sequence continues at coordinate 44,723 of DHQX01000004.1, forward strand.
CCCCAGAAGGCTGACCCGGCGGAGTGGCTGCAGGAAGCCGGCAGCGTCATCATCATTCCTGGTTATGGCATGGCCCTCTCCCAGGCTCAGGAGCAGGTGAAAACCCTGTCTGACCGCCTGGAGGCCAAGGGCGCCAGGGTGCGCTTTGCCATCCATCCAGTGGCTGGCCGCATGCCCGGGCATATGAACGTGCTGCTGGCTGAAGTGGATGTGCCCTATGACAAGCTCTATGAGATGGATGACATCAACCCGGACTTTGCCCAGACAGATCTGGCGATTGTCATCGGCGCCAACGACGTGGTGAACCCAGCCGCCAACACGGCGGAGGGCACCCCCATCTACGGCATGCCGGTGCTGGACGCGGAGAAGGCCAAGCGCCTGATCATCTGCAACTTTGACACCAAGCCCGGCTATGCCGGCGTGCCCAACCCCCTCTATAATGGCGCGCCCAACATCCATCTGATGCTGGGCGACGCAAAGGAAAGCCTGGAAAAACTTCTCTCAAACCTCTGATCGTGCTTTGAGAGATTGAAGCGGGGAGGGAGATTTCGAAAAATCTCCCTCCCCGCTTGATTGAGTCCCTATACCAGCGAACGGGTCGCTACCAGCGGTATGCCGGTGCCCGCCACGTCCTCCAGCAGCACATCGCCCATTTCGATGGGCAGGCGCAGTTTCAACTGCCGGATTTCCGACATGCACTGCGCGATCTTATCCTTGGGGATGGGGGACCGGGTCTTCAGGCTCACGGGAACCGCGCTGCCTGAAACCCTCGCCACCGCCGTCACCATGCGCAGGGGGCTGATGCATTCCTGCCGGGCATAGGCCTCGCCCCTTTTGCAGGCGTTGCCCTGCACCCGGGTGACGGCGCCGTTTTCAACCGTCACCGTCATCCGGCAGCCCACGGGGCAGGAGATGCAGGTGATCTCTTGTTCTGTGCCCATCATTTTCCCGCCAGCCTGATGATGGCGTTGGCGAAGATCTGCATGCTCTGCATGAGGCTGTCCAGGTTCACATGCTCATCCGCCTGGTGGGCCACGTCCGGATCCTCCGGGAAGGTGGCGCCAAAGGCCACGCCCTCCTTGAGGCTTCTGGCATAGGTGCCCCCGCCGATGGCGATGGCTTTCTTCTCGCGGCCAGTCACCTCATGGTAGGCGCTGAGCAGGCCCTGAACCAGCTCGCTGGATTCAGGGACGTAGTGGGGGCCATGAGAGCCGAGTTCTTCCACCTTGACCCCTTCCAGATGATTCTGAATCACCTGGGCCAGGCGGGCGCCGTCAACCAGCAGCGGCGTGCGGATATCCAGGGTGGCGGATACCTGGCCGTTCTCCACCCGGATGATGCCCATGCTGCAGGTGAGGTCACCGCTGATGGCATCTTTCACCTGAATGCCAAGGCCTTCGCCCAGGTATTGGGTGCCCACCTTGTTAGCCAGCTCTAAAATCGCGCCCTTGGCACCCAAATCGCGCAGGGTGATGAGCATTTGGCCAATGGCGTTGCGGGCGATGTAGGGGTAGGCGGCATGCCCGTTGATGCCGGTGGCGGTGATCCTGACAGCGCCGTCTTCCAGCTGTGCTGTGACAGGCCAGCCATATTTCCGGCTGATCTTTTCCACCTCAGGCAGCAGGCGGTCATCCCCCGCAACCAAGGCTGTGGCAGACCCCGGAATCACGTTGAAGCGCTCGCCCACGCTAAAGGACAGAACCTGAAGCCCTTCCGGGCTCAGGGGCCCTGAAAGCCGGTAGTGATAGCCGCCTTTTTCGATGTTGATCACCGGATAGGTGGCATCGGGGCTGAAGCCGTCCCGGGGCATGGTGGCCACTTTTTTGTAATGGGCGATGTCCTCCATGCCGCTTTCCTCATCGCAGCCGATGATCAGCTTGACCTTGCGCTTCAGCGGGATGCCAGCCTCCTTCACCGCGTGCATGGCATAGAGCGCTGCGGCCAGGGGCCCTTTGTCGTCGCTGGTGCCACGGCCATACATGAGGCTGCCCTCTATCTCTCCGCCAAAGGGAGCCCGGGTCCAGCCGTCACCCACGGGCACCACATCCACATGGGCCAGGATGGCCAGAGCGTCCTCATCCTTACCCTCGCCCATCCAGGCTTCCCCCACATAGCCATCCACGTTACGGGTTTCAAAGCCCAGTTCACGGCAGGACATGAGCGCCGTGTCCAGCATCCGGGCCAGCTCCGGCCCAAAGGGGGCGCCGGGGGCGGGGTCAGCCTTGAGGCTGGGAATGGCGACCCATTCTTTCAGGGTGGCGATCATCTGATCACGGTACTTTTCCACGTTCATCTTGGTGTTGCTCATGGTTTTTCCTTTCTCATCCTTCGTTCATGGCGCTGGCCAGGCGGCTGATGCCCTCCTGGAGCTGTGCCCGGGGACAGCCATAGTTGACGCGCATGAAGCCGTCCCCTGTGACCTGCCCAAAAAACCGCCCGCTGGTGAAGGCCACCTTGTGCTTTTTCAGGCGGGCTTCGATCTGGTCGTGATCCAGGCCATAGGCCCGCAGGTCCACCCAGGCCAGGTAGGTGGCCTCCATGGGGGAGACCACAGCCTTTGGCAGTTTCTCCGACAGAATCTGCGATAACAGCGCCTGATTGCCTTTTAGGTAGTGAAGCAGCCCGTCCAGCCAGTCATCGCATGCGTTGTAGGCGGCCTGGGTGGCCACCAGGGCGAAGATGTTGCCGGATTCCGCCCCTCCCCGGTGCAGAAAGCGGGCCAGCATCCGCAGGGTTTCCTCATCCCGGCAGATGGCGGCGGACTGCTTCAGCCCCGCGATGTTGAAGGTCTTGCTGGCGGCTGCCAGAAACACGGTGTCAGCGCTTGTCTCCGGCAGCGACAGGATGGGGATGAAGCGCTTGGGGGCGAAGACAAAATCCGCGTGGATTTCGTCAGATACCAGCCTTGCCCGGTAGCGCTTAAGCAGCAGCACCAGCGCCCGCAGCTCCTCCTGGCTCCAGGCACGGCCGACTGGGTTGTGGGGGTTGCAGAGGATCATCAGGCGGGCGCCGCTTATCAGATGGCGCTCTATGGCCTGGTAGTCCATGGTGTAATACCCGGTTTCGTCATGCCTGAGAGGGGCATCCATGACGATGCGGCCGGAGTCAACGATGGCACTGAAAAACGGGCCATACACCGGCGACTGGATGATCACGCCGTCCCCCGGCTGGGTCATGGTGGCCACACAGGCCCTGAGGCCTGCCACCACCGTGGGCAGCATCAGGGCATCCTGAGGCTGGAAGTGCAGATGATGGCGGCGCTGCCAGAAACCGGTCAGCGCCCTGGCGTCCTCATCCCCCACAAAGGTGTAGCCATAGCAGGCGTGCTGGGCGCGCTGGACCAGCGCCTGGCGGATGGGCTCCGCGCACCGGAAATCCATGTCCGCGATCCACAGGGGCAGCACCCCCTCAGCCATCACCTCCGGCGCCTCCCACTTAACCGCGTTGGTGCCCGTCCGGTCGATGCCCTGGTCAAAGAATGCCTCGTTATATTGCATCGCTCTTTCCTCCCGCGCAAAAGTATACATGATAGCCCTTTTTCCTGCAATGAAGGGAGACTTCCCCAAACAAGGTTTCCAGATAGCGCTGGGCTGAGGGGGCGCCCTGCTGCTTGCGGATCACAATGGCCAGGGTGCCGCCTTCAGCCAGCCGCCCGGCGCTCTCCCGGAACAGGCGGTAGACCGTCTCCTTTCCCGCCCGGATCGGGGGGTTGAGGAGGATCCAGTCAAACGCGCCCATGGTGCCTGCCAGCCCGTCCTGGCAGAGCACCCGGGCGCTGACCCGGTTGCGCCGTGCATTTTCCATGGCCAACTGGCAGGCCCTGGCGTTTATATCGATCATAGTCACCCGGCAGGCGGGGCAGAGGCGGGCCAGGATGGTTCCCACCGGCCCCCAGCCGCAGCCCAGGTCCAGCACTTCGCCTGACACCCGGTCCATAACCGCCCGCAGCAGCAGCGCGCTGCCCTCATCCAGCCCCTCCCGCGAGAAAACCCCCGCATCGGTCTGGAAATAAAAGCGCTCGCCTTCAAAATCCAGCTCAATATCCCTGAGGGCGTGCTCCGCTCCCGGCTCCGGGGAAAAATAATGCTCAGCCAAGCTTCACCGCCTCCTTCAGCTGCGCCACCTCATCCTCAGACAGCTCCCGCCAGTCGCCAGGCTGAAGGCGCTCATCCAGCCTCAGGGGGCCGAAAGCCAGGCGGGAAAGCGCTGTCACCTCATGCCCCAGCGCCTGAAACATGCGCCGCACCTGGCGGTGCTTGCCCTCCTGCAGGCGCACCAGAGCCTCGCTTTGCCCTGCGTCCCGGCGCAGGATGACCAGCTCTGCCGGCAGGGCAGTGAAATCCTTAAGCGCGATGCCCTGGGCAAACGCGGCCCTTGCGCTGTCATCCAGCCGCCCTGAAACCAGGGCGCGGTATTCCTTGGTGACCTTCCGCTGGGGGGCGAGCAGGCGGTGGGCCAGTTCGCCATCGGTGGTAAAAAGCAGGAGGCCGGCGCTGTCCTTGTCCAGGCGTCCTACCGGCATGCAGCGTAGCTTATGCAGGCGCTCAGGCAAAAGCGCCATCACAGTCTCCTGTCGGCTGTCCCGGGCGGCGGTGAGGAGGCCCACGGGCTTGTTCATCATCAGGTGGCAGGCCAGCTGGGTGGAAAGGGGCCTACCCTCAAGGGAAAGCTGGCTCCCCTCCTCTACCTGAGCCGCCACATCGCTTATGATCGCCCCATGAAGAGAAACCAGGCCGCTTTTGATCAGCTTCCTGGCTTCGTTTCGGGAGAGGCCCGCGGCCTGACTCAGCAGCCGGTCAAGCCTCATTGGCGACGGCGCTCAAGGCCAGCTTGCGCAGGGGCAGCAGCGGCAGGTACGCCACGATCAGCGCGATGAGCAGCTGATAATAGGTGTCCGGGGTGAACTTGACATTGAGGATGGTGGGCAGGAGGGAGAAGATCTTCTCAAAGATGCTGCCGGTCAGATCCTGGGACAGGTTGATCGCCATCACCGCCCCCATGGCGATCAGGCCGGGCAGGCAGAGGAGGAAATTGATGCGGCTCACATGGCCGATGTGGCGGCGCCGCAGGCGGCTGCGCTGCCAGGAGGAGGCGATGCCGGTTTCAGCCACCGGCATGCACTCAAACAGCAGGCTGCGCCGCCAGCCCAGGAAAGCGATCACAAAGGTGAGAAGGCCGATGACCACCAGAACCGCCGTGCCCTCTGAAAAGCTGCCCCCTACCAGCATGCCCAGGTCAAGGATCAGAAGGGGCAGGCGGGTGAGGTCAGCGACGCGCATATAGTAGTAATACAGCACAATGTACGCGAG
>DHQX01000004.1:50147-50497 GCA_002411105.1 Christensenella sp. UBA5327
CACGCGAAAAAGGGCAGCAGGAAGGGCAGCGCCCGCATCAGCCGGTAAAATCCGGCTGCCAGCCACTTGCCGTAGTTGATGCTGCGGTCATCCCGTTCATGGCCCAGGCAGATGGCCAGCTTGGCGAAGAAATGAAAGCGGAAGGGCATCACGATGATCAGATACAGCGGCAAGGAGGCCAAAAAGGCAGCCGCCATCACGTGGTCAGCCTTCACCGTGAAAAACTTCCCGGTGATCCCGGCCAGAATCATGGGGGAAAAGGCGACGATCCGCAGCAGGATTTGAAAAAACAGCTGCAGCACGACTGCGGGCGTGTTCGTGGAGTAAGCCCGTCCGGCCCGCTTGTGGGG
>DHQX01000004.1:50628-50981 GCA_002411105.1 Christensenella sp. UBA5327
GAAAGTGGGGTGGCTTGCATAGGCCCTCCTTGGATGGTATTCCATGGTGAAGTATATAGGACGGATGGAATTGTTTCAAGGGATGTAAAAGATTATTTGATGCCGGCCTGTTTCAGGTATTGTCCGGTATAGCTTTCCGGCACCTTCACGATGTCTTCCGGTGTGCCTTTTGCCACGATGGCCCCGCCCCTGTCCCCGCCTTCTGGCCCTAGGTCGATGATATAGTCGGCGGTTTTGAGCACCTCCAGGTTATGCTCAATCACCAGGACGGAGTTGCCCGCATTGGTGAGCTGCTGGAGCACCTTGATGAGGCGTGACACATCATCGATATGAAGCCCGGTGGTGGGCTCATC
>DHQX01000004.1:51154-60206 GCA_002411105.1 Christensenella sp. UBA5327
TTCACCCGCTGGGCCTCGCCGCCTGAGAGCGTGGTGGAGGGCTGCCCCAGCCTCACATAGCCCAGCCCCACCTCATGGAGGGTTTTGAGCTTCTGTTTGATCTTGGGGTGGTGCTCAAAAAAGGCCAGGGCTTCCTCCACCGTCATGTCCAGCACGTCCGCGATGGTCTTGCCGCGGTACTTGACCTGCAGGGTTTCATGGTTATAGCGCTTGCCTTTGCACGCCTCGCAGGGCACAAAGATATCTGCCAGAAAATGCATTTCAATTTTCAGCAGCCCGTCGCCCTTGCAGGCCTCGCAGCGCCCGCCCTTCACATTGAAAGAAAAGCGCCCGCTGTCATAGCCTCTGGCTTTTGCCTCATTGGTCTGGGCGAAGGTGGCGCGGATCAGGTCAAACAGCCCCGTGTAGGTGGCCGGGTTGCTCCGGGGCGTGCGCCCGATGGGGGACTGGTCGATGTTGATGATCTTGTCCAGCTGCTCAACCCCCTCGATGCTGTCATGGGGGCCGGGATAGGTGGAGGCGCGGTTCAAATCCCGGGCCAGGGCGTTGTAGAGGATCTGGTTCACCAGGCTGCTCTTGCCAGATCCTGACACGCCTGACACGCAGCAGAAAACCCCCAGGGGGAAGGCTACGTCGATGTTTTTCAGGTTGTGTGCTTTGGCGCCTTTCACGGTGAGCCATCCATTGGCCTGGCGGCGCTTTTTGGGGATGGGGATATGCTTGCGCCCGGCCAAATAGTCCCCGGTGATGGAGTTTTCGGCTGCCATCAAGTCCTTGACGCTGCCTTGGGCCACCACCTGGCCGCCCATTTCACCTGCACCCGGGCCAATGTCAACCAAATAGTCGGCGGCCCGCAGGGTGTCCTCGTCATGCTCCACCACAATCAGGGTATTGCCAAGATCCCGCAGGCGCTTGAGGGTGGTCAGAAGGCGGTTGTTGTCCCGCTGGTGCAGGCCGATGGAGGGCTCATCCAGGATGTAGAGCACCCCAACCAGCCCGGTGCCGATCTGGGTCGCCAGGCGGATACGCTGGGCCTCGCCGCCGGATAAGGTGGCAGCCCCCCGGGAAAGGCTGAGATAATCCAGCCCCACGTCGCACAAAAAGCGCATGCGCACGCTGATCTCGTTCAGGATCTGCTCGGCGATGCGCCGGTGGGTATCGCCCAGCTTTAGGTTTGCCATAAAGGCGCGGCCATCATTGAGGGTCATGTCGCTGAGCATGGCCAGGTCCATCCCACCCACCGTCACCGCCAGGGCTTCAGGCTTAAGCCTTTTGCCCTTGCATTTTGGGCAGGGCTCCTCCCGCATGAACTGCTCATACATGGCCTTGGCGGTATCGCTGGTGGTCTCCTGATAGCGCCTGAGGAGCGTGGGGATGATGCCCTCATAGATGATTTTATAGGTGCCCTGGCCGTTGATGGAGGTGAAGCGGATGGGGATCTTCACGCCCTTTGAGCCATATAGGAGGATGTCCAGGATTTTTTCTGGCAGCTCCCTGACCGGCGTATCCATGCTGAAGTGATAGTGCTCGCTCAGCCCCACAAACATCATGTGGGAGGTGCTGCGCTCGTCCCCGCTGCTGTTCCAGCCCATGGCGTTGATGGCGCCTTGGTTTAAGGTCTTGGCCATGTCAGGGATCACCATGTCGGGGGTGATATTGCGCACAGTGCCCAGGCCTGAGCATTCGGGGCAGGCACCATAGGGGGAGTTGAAGGAGAACATCCGGGGGGTGAGCTCCTCAATGTTGATGCCGCATTCGGGGCAGGCGTAGTTCTGAGAGAAGAGCAGCCGCTCGCCATCCGGCATGATTTTGACCGCCATGAGCCCCCCTGACTCCCGCAGGGCGGTCTCAATGGAGTCATTCAGGCGCTGGGCCATGCCCTCCCGCTTGATGACCCGGTCAATCACCAGATCAATATCATGCTTCTTTTTCTTGTCAAGCTCCGGCGTGTCATCCAGATCGTACACGGTGCCGTCAATCATGACCCGCACGAAGCCCGCCTTGGCGGCATCCTCCAGCAGCTTTTTGTGCTCGCCTTTTCTAGCCCTGACGATGGGGGAGAGGATCATCAGCCGGGTGTCATCCGGCATCGCCTGGATGGCGCCCACCATCTCGTCAATGGTCTGCTGGCGGATCTCCTTGCCGCACTCGGGGCAGTGGGGGATGCCGATGCGGGCGTACAGCAGGCGCAGGTAATCATGGATTTCGGTCACCGTGCCCACGGTGGAGCGGGGGTTGTGCCCGGTGGACTTCTGGTCGATGGAGATGGCGGGAGAAAGCCCTTCAATGGCGTCCACATCCGGCTTTTCCATCTGTCCCAGAAACTGCCGGGCATAGCTGGACAGGCTCTCCACATAACGCCTCTGGCCCTCGGCAAAAATGGTGTCAAAGGCCAAAGAGGACTTGCCGGAACCGGACAAGCCTGTGAATACGATCAGTTTGCCCCGGGGAAGCGTGAGGCTGATGTTCTTCAGGTTGTGCTCCCTGGCGCCTTTGATAATCAATGCATCCTGCATACGAACTCCTCTGGGTGTTGCCCGCCGAATAGTAGCACATTTGTTCCCTTAAGACAAGATGACGGGAGCAGGCAGGTGCGGTGATGGCGGCGGTGCGCCCGAACCTTTTTCTGCCCAAAGCAAAAAAAGTTCATTCACGCCCTTGACAGGGTTTTTCCGCTGTGGTAACCTGCGCCAAGTGCTCAGGAGACTTCCGCAAGGAGGACGACATGGCCCCGAAAATCAGCCCGCAAGCCACGCCAGAGGCAGCCAAGGGGGCTGTTTTTTTTAAGCCGGAGCGCAATCACACAAAAGGAGCGCAGCCATGACCGATCAGAAAGTGTTAAACAGCTACCTGCCCGATGAACGCCCCTCCCTTGGAAAACTGCTGCTCTACGCCCTGCAGCAGGTGATCGTCATGTTCCCGGCCACGGTGGCCGTGGCCCTGATCACGGGCTTCCAGGTGTCCACCACCATCTTTGCCTCGGGCCTGGCGACGGTCTGCTTCATCCTCATCACCGGGCGCAAAATTCCCATGTATTACGGCTCCTCCTTTGCCTACCTGACCGCCATTGCCAGCATGATCGCGGCAGAGGGCACGGCAGAGCAGCTGGCGGCCTTCAACGCCACCCGGATTCTGCCGCCGGAGCTGATCTCCTCTGCCCAGTTCGGCATCATCTTCTCGGGTCTGGTCTCCATCGTCGCCGGCCTTCTGGTGCGCTGGGGCGGCAAAGAAAAGGTTGAGAAAATCCTGCCTGCCCAGGTCACCGGGCCTGTGGCCATGATCATCGGCCTCACCCTGGCCGCCAACGCCATGAAGGATGCGGCCCCCCAGATGCTGGCCGATGGCAGCACCCAGTCCCAGCTGGTGTGGGTCATCTCCCTGGTGACGCTGGTGTCAACGGTGCTGTACTCCCGCAAGCTCAAGGGCTTCCTGGGCCAGCTGCCACTGCTTCTGGGCGCGGCCACCGGCTGTCTGGCGGCGGTGATCATCTATTTGGTTGATGGCGGCAACTTTTTCCGCACCATTCCCCAGGAGGCGCTGGACGCCTCAGCCTGGAAGATGGGGGACGGCGCCATTTTCGCGCTGCCCGCCTTCACCTTGCCCCGGGTGTCCTGGGCCGCGGTAGCGGCCATCATGCCCATCGCCATCGCCACCATCCCGGAGTCCACGGCCCATATCTATCAGCTGGATATCTACGTCAACGACGCCGCACGCAAAAAGGGCAAGCCCCATTACGACATCGCCTCTCTGCTTGACCGCAACCTCATCGGCGACGGCATCTGCGATATGATCTCAGGCGCTGTTGGCGGGCCTGCGGGCACCAACTACGGGGAAAACATCTCCACCATGGCCATCACTCGGGTCTTCTCGGTGCCGGTGATGTTTGCCGCGGGCATCCTGGCGATGGTCATCTCCTGCTTCACACCGCTGATCAAGGGCATTTACGGCATCCCCCTGGCGGTCATCGGCGGGCTTGAGATCTACCTCTTTGGCGCCATTGCGGCCCAGGGCATCGCCATCATGATTGACAAGGGTGTCAGCATGTTTGACTCAAAGAACATCGCGGTGATCGCGGTCATCATGACCTTCGGCCTGGGGGTCACCTACGGCTTTGGCGGCAACATCGGCTTCTTTGGCCTTAACGTGCCCGCCATTGCCGGTGCCGCCATCCTGGGCATCGTGCTCAACTTCATCCTGAGCATCGGGGAGAAGAAGCCAAGCGCAGAGTGATGCGCTGAAGCACACGTTAAAAGCGCCTGAAAATGTCGCCCACGACATTTTCAGGCGCTTTATTGCGGTGATCAGCCGGCCTGGTCGCTCTTCTCCTCAGGCATGAGCGCTTCAAGCTGTGTCAGCAGTCTGCGGGATTCATACAGTGCGCCGGTTTCATCCTGGGCCTTGGTTTTGATGACCAGCGCCGGGCGCTTGCCGGAGGCTATGGACAGGCGCGGGTTGTTGAGGGTGAGGATGGCGTCATACAGGGCTGCCGGATCAACCGAGAACTCCGGATGCAGGCGCAGGCTGAGGGCGCCACCATAAAAGCGGACATAATCGGCACCCAGCCGGTTTGACAGGGCGCGCAGCCAGGCGATCTCAATGAGGTTCAAGACCTCCTCGCCCGGCTCGCCAAAGCGGTCGATGAGGTCGTCGATGAGGGCTTCCTGCTCCTCCTGGTTCCTGATGGCTGCGATGCGCTTATAGATCTCGATGCGCTGGGTCTCGCCGGGCACATAGCTTTCCGGCAAAAAGGCGTTGATATGCAGGTCTACCCGGGTTTCCAGCTGGTTGGCCCGGAAGGAGGAGAAATCACCCTGGGCCTCCCGGATGGCCTCTTCAATCATTTTACAGTACATGTCATAGCCCACCGCCGCCACCTGGCCGGATTGCTCAGGCCCAAAGATGTTGCCTGCGCCCCTGATCTCCAGGTCGCGCATGGCGATGCGGAAGCCCGCGCCAAAGGCGGTGAACTCCTTGATGGCACTCAAGCGCTTTTCGGCGGTTTCAGACACCAGGCGATCGGGCCTGACGGTAAAGTAGGCATAGGCGCTGCGGCTGCTGCGGCCCACCCGGCCGCGCAGCTGATAGAGCTGGGAGAGGCCGAAGTGATCGGCGTCATAGACGATTAAAGTGTTGGCATTGGGGATGTCCAGGCCGTTTTCGATGATGGTGCTGGACAGCAGCACGTCATGTTTGCCGCTGTAGAAATCCATCATCACATCCTCCAGCGCCCGCTCGGGCATCTGGCCGTGGGCCGTGGCAATGCTGGCCTCAGGCACCAGCTGCCGCAGGCGGGAGGCCATGCGCGCCATGTCAGCCACCCGGTTATACAGGAAGAACACCTGCCCATCCCGGGCCAGCTCCCGCAGGATGGCATCCCGGATCAGCCCCTCCTGATAGTCCACCACATAGGTGTTGACCGGCAGCCGTTCCTCCGGTGGGGTCTCCAGCACGCTCATATCCCTCACCCCCACCATGGACATATGCAGCGTCCGGGGGATGGGGGTGGCGCTTAAGGTGAGGACATCCACTGTGGCCCGGTAGTTTTTGATGAGCTCCTTGTGCTTTACGCCAAAGCGCTGTTCCTCGTCCACAATCAGGAGACCCAGGTCCTTAAACTTCACATCTTTGCTCAAAATCCTGTGGGTGCCCAGCAGAATATCCACCTGGCCCTGCCGGACCGCCTCCAGGGTGCGCTTGTTTTGCTGAGGGGTTCTGAACCGGCTGACAAAATCCACTCGCACCGGGAACCCGGCAAAGCGGCGGGAAAAGGTGCTCATGTGCTGCTGGGTGAGGATGGTGGTAGGCGCCAGCAAGGCCACCTGCTTGCCGTTTAACACCGCCCGGAAAGCCGCCCGGAGCGCCACCTCGGTCTTGCCGTAGCCCACATCGCCGCACAGCAGCCGGTCCATGTTGATGGGCCTGGCCATGTCAGAAAGCACCTCGCCCACCGCCTGGGCCTGGTCGGGGGTCAGCTCATACTCAAACTGATCGGCAAACTGGCTCTCAAAGGGCTCCAGGGCCTCAAAGGCGTGGCCCGGCTCCGCCTGGCGCATGGCATAGAGCTTCACCAGATCAAAAGCCAGCTTCTGCACACCCTCCCGGGTTTTTTTCTTTTGCTTTTCCCATTCGCCGCCGCTCAAGCTGTTAAGCACCGGCGCGTCACCGGGGTTGCCCAGGTATTTCTGCACCCGGTCAAATTGATCGGTGGGCACATAGAGCTTGTCGCTGCCCCGGTAGTTGATCAGCAGATAATCCCGCCAGACGCCCTCGGACTGCAGCCGGGTGGTGCCCTGATACAGCCCAATGCCGTGATGCTCGTGCACCACATAGTCGCCCACCGACAGATCGGTGAAGGCGGCGATGCGCTCGCCCGCAGTTTGGCGCTTTTTGGCTTTCTGCTGGGAGGCGCCAAAAAGCTCGCCCGGGGCCAGCAGCGCCAGTTTGGTGCTTTCAAACAAAAAGCCAGCGGACAGGGGCAGGGGAAGGAGGTGGATGCCGCCAGGGGTGTCGTCTTCCACCAGATGGAGGCCGTTTTTATGCAGCATGTCCCGGAGGCGCTCCGCCCTGGCCTGGCCGCCTGAAAACAGCGCCACCGTATACCCTGCCTGTTGCCAGGCTTTGAGGTCATCCACCAGCGTTTGCGGACGGCTGTGGTAGGGTGGCATGGCCAGCCCCGTAAGGGGCAGGCTTTTTTCGGGCGTCAAGCCGCCCAGGCCGCGCAGCAGCGCCATCAGGGTGATGACAGTCCGCTTGTGGAGCAGGGCCAGCACCTCGTCCCGCTGCCTGAGCAGGCCGGCCTGGGCCGCCCCGGCGTTGCCCTGGGCGAAGGCGGCCTTGAAGGCCTCCACATACCCCAGCAGGTTGTCATCCAGGCGCTGCATGGCCCGGTCGGGTGTATCGATGAGGATGAGGGCATCCGGCAGCCAGTCAAGCAGGCTGGCGTCCGGATAGACCGCGTGTGCCCACATGGGCATATTGGGAATGGTGCCCTGGCTCAGCACATCCTCCGGGTCAGGGGGCATAAAGGGCTGCGGCGGCTGGCCAAAGGGCAGCAGCTCCGGACTGGCTTCCGGCGCCGCGTCCAGGGTGCGCTCCAGCTGTTGAGCCGCTTTTTCTCGGGCGGGCTCAGGGACCAGATGCTCGGTGGCTGGGATGATGTGCAGCTTTTCAGCCGGTTCCAGGCTGCGCTGGGTGAGGATGTCAAAGGCCCGGATGCTGTCCACCTGCACATCGAAGAACTCCACCCGCAGGGGGCTGTCCAGGTTGGGAGGGAAGCAGTCCAGGATGTCTCCCCGCAGGGCATACTGGCCCCGGCCTTCCACCAGATCCACCCGCTCATAGCCCAAATCGGTGAGGCGGGCGGAGATGGCCTGAGGATCGGCCTCATCCCCGGGCTGGATGCTGAAGGAAGCGTCCCTGAACCAGTCAGGCGGCGGCAGGTGATCCTGCAGAGCCTCGATGGAGGCGATGACCAGCCGCGCCTCCCCCCGGGCAGCCAGGTCAAGCGCCCGCAGGCGCTGCCAGGCGTTATCCCGGCTGATGGTGGCGCCGCGTAGGAAAAAACGCTCCTCCTGGGGGAGGAGCACGGCATTTCCGCCGGTGAACGGGAGCGCGTCCTCATACGCCGCGCGGGCCAGGCGCTCATTGGGCAAAAGATACAGTGCCTGGCGCCCGGTGGCTTCCGCCAGGGCGGCGGCCATGAAGGCGCGCTGGCTGTCCTGCATGTCATACAGCGCCAGGCGGCCCTGATCATGGGCCGCCTGCTGGATCACAGCCCAGTCCGGGTGCGCTGAAAGCGGGTTAAAGAGGCTTTTGTTCATCAGGCTGGTTCTCTGTGTCGGTGTCATGTTTCCGGGGACGGCTGGTGATGTTGAACTGGTTCATGGCGAACTGGATGCCGTTTTCAAGAAAGCTGACCGCCGCCTTCCCCGCCAGTTCGATGGCAGCCTGGGTGGCGTCAGCCTGAGGGTCCTGATCCCAGCGGGAGAGCACCCAATCCTTCAGCTCCCACTGGCGCGGCGGGGCGCCTATGCCGATGCGGCCCCGGGGAAAATCCGTATGGCCACAGACTTCCAGAATGCTGCGCCAGCCATTGTGGGTGCCGGCCCCGCCTTTGGCCCGGATGCGCAGCACCCCCTGGGGCAGGTCGATATCGTCAGAGAGGATGAAAACCTCCTCCGGCTCCAGCTTGTACCATTGGATCAGCTCCAGCACTGCCTGGCCGCTCAAATTCATGTAGGTCTGGGGCTTGAGCAGTGCCACCCGCTCACCCCTGAGCCGGGCCTCGGCCAGAAGCCCCCGGCACTGGCGCTTGGAAAAACTGGCGCCCAGGAGGTCAGCCGCCACGTCAATGGCCAGAAAGCCCGCGTTGTGGCGGGTCAGCTCATATTCCCTGCCCGGGTTTCCCAGGCCGATCACTGCCTTCATTCAGGCTGCTCCACCCAGGGCGCGGGGCGCACCACCATGGCGTCCCGGCCTTCTTCAGTCTTGAAGTACATCAGCGGGTGCACCGGCAGATCCGCAATCAGCGCCTCCCCATCCTGGGCCAGCACAAAGGCCAGGCCGGCCACGCACACGCCAAACTCCGCCATCAGCGCGATCATCCCCCGGGCGGTGCCGCCCCGGCGCATAAAGTCATCCACAATCAGCGCCCGCTGGCCGGATTTAACAGCGCGCCTGGCCAGGGACATGGTCTCTATCCCGCCCTTGCCGTCGGGGAAGTTGATGTTGACAGCGCTGCCCTCATACACCTTGCTGGCGCGCCTGGCGATCACCAGGGGCACGTGCAGCGCCTCAGCGGTCATGGTGGCCACGGGGATGCCCTTGGTCTCCATGGTGAGGACAAAGTCTATGCCCTGGTCAAAATAGGGCCCGGCCAGGATGTCGCCCATGCGGCGCACCAGTTTCGGCTCCGCCAGCAAGTCTGACAGGTAGAGGTAGCCGCCCGGCAGCATGCGCTCCGGGGCGTTGAGCTGTTCACACAGGGTTTGGACAAAGGATAGGGTGGCGCTTTTTGATACCCGGGGACGGAAGCGCACCCCGCCGGCCGCAC
>DHQX01000004.1:60314-87264 GCA_002411105.1 Christensenella sp. UBA5327
GGGGACGGAAGCCCCCCCCGCCGGCCGCACCGGTCACGGTCTCCACCTCGCCCAGATCCCAGGTTTTAACCGCGCGCTCTATCATGGCCACATCCTCTGAGACAGAGGACTTGGCCAGCTGAAACATCTCGCAAAACCGGCTGTAGGGGATAATCTGGTTGGGCATGCCGCACAATACCCGCATCATCACGATCACGCGCTCCACCCGTTTTACCTTGTCCATGGCCATCCTCGCTCTCATCATAGGATAAGCCTTATTTTATCACATCGACCCGAATATTGCCACGAGAGATGGATAAAATGTTCGGTTTAGGCACATCCGTCTGGTTGTGTGCCTTGGCGCTTTATGTTAAAATAGCTTTAGAATCTGCGGAGGTGGATACCATGCGCAAACACTTGCTGATAGCCCTGACCCTGCTGTGCCTGGTGGCGGCGTTCCCGGCGCTGGCTGAGCAATACAGCTTTGACGCCATTCATGCTGCTGTTTCCCTGCCCGATGGCGTGTACGAGACGGTGCTGACCCCCCAGAACCTGGCCAGCCAGGAGGCCTTTATCCAGTCAAGAGGCGGCACGGTGGCGAGCTGGGAGGCGGATTTCAAGGCCCGGGGCATCATGCTGCAGGCCTACGACCAGGATACGGACCGGGTGCTGGTGATCTCCGCCCTCCAGGATGTGGATGGCCAGCGTTACTTTGATATCAACGAGGCTGGCACCAACATCCGGGCGGACTACCGCAAATCCCACGGCAAGGATGGCGCCTGGTCGGTGCTGGGCTATCACTATGACTCCATCTCCTGGAAGAACTTCAAATCCGGCCGCTTCCTCCAGCTGCGCTACAGCTACCGCCAGGGGGGCGAGCTGGTGTGCCGGGGTTTCCAGCGCCGCACCATCAGAAACGGCTACACCATCACGGTTGACATGCAGGTCTTTGGCAGGAATGTCACCGGTGCTGACAACACGGCGCTTAACAAGGTGTTTGACACCTTTGCCTTCAGCCAGGTGTTGCCGGTGCCGGAATTGCCCATCACCCTGGCGGAAACCGCGACTGCCCCGGTTGAAACCAACAAGCGCGCTTTCACCATGAAGGGGGAGACCAAGAAGGACGCCAAGATGTCAGCGGTCGTGATGTCCTTCACCGACACCCAAGGCCAGGTGTTTTCCGCCACAGCGGACAAAAACGGCAAGTATTCCCTCCCCATTGAGCTGCCCCGGGAGGGGAGCTACCTGATGACCCTGACGGTGGAATCGCCGGGCCTCGCCTCCCTCACCAAAAGCTACAGCATCACCTATCAGGAAGGGCTGCTGCCCGCAGTGATCACAGCGCCCCCGCCGGATATCCTCCCCCAGGACAGCTTCACCCTATCCGGCACCACCGAGTCGGGGGTTGACGTGGTCCTGAGCGTCAACGGCGTTGAAACCAAGAAGAAAACCGGGCGGGACGGAGGCTTCAGCTTCAAGATCAACACGGCCGCTGAAGGCGGCTACAGCATCAGCCTCACCCTTTCCAAAAAGGGATTTAATGACCGCAACTTCAGCTATAATACCAGCCGGCTTATCTCCCAGCAGGCGAAGGACGAGGCCCTCCGCCAGAAGGCTGTAAGCCCGCCCTACGCCCTGATGGCGGCCAACCCTGAGAACTATGACGGGCAGCTGCTCACCTACACGGGCTTTCTGGTGAGCAAGGAGGACGTGTCAGGGGAGTGGATTCTGCGCGTCGCCCTGGAGAAAACCAATACCGGCTTTGCCGATGAGATGATCGTGACCGCCGAGGGCGACCCGGGCTATGCGGCGGGCAGCCGGGTGCGCATCTACGCCAACCTGGTGGGCAAGAACATCGGCCAGAACGCGGCGGGGGAGGAAGAGATCCTGCCCAAGCTGCAGCTGGCGCTGATTGATGCGGTGCTTTGATGAACTGTGCAGGATGATTGATTTTCGGAGGGGACCATCATTATGATTTTGGAGGAAAGCGCGCCATGAACACCTTTCTCACGGAGTGGGACCAGAACATCGTCAACCTTCCCTATGGGCCGCTTGGCATCATCGCCATGGCCGGGATGGACAAGATGGGAGAAAGCGTCAACGAGTGGCTGCTCAAGTGGCATAGCCTGCAGGAGATTCAGGACCGGCAGTATTACACCAGCCCTGGAAGCGACCAGGAGGATTTCCTCATTCAGGCCCACTGCCCCCGCTTTGGCACCGGCGAAGGCAAGGGTGTGCTCCGGCAAAGCGTGCGGGGCTATGACATCTACATCATCGTTGACGTGTGCGCCTACAACGTGACCTACCAGATGTATGACATGGAAGTGCCGATGAGCCCGGATGATCACTACCAGGATTTGAAGCGCATCATCGCCGCCATCGCCGGCAAGGCCAAGCGGGTGAACGTGATCATGCCCATGCTCTATGAGAGCCGCCAGCACCGCCGCAACACCAGGGAGAGCCTGGACTGCGCCATAGCGCTCCAGGAGCTGCAGAGCATGGGGGTGGCCAACATCATCACCTTTGACGCCCATGACCCCCGGGTGGTGAACTCCGTGCCCCTGTGCGGCTTTGAAAATGTGCTGCCCACCTACCAGATGCTAAAAGCGCTGCTGGGCTCGGTGAAGGATCTGCACATCAACAAGACCAGCATGATGATCGTCAGCCCCGATGAGGGCGCGGTCAACCGGAACATCTATTATTCCTCCGTATTGTCCCTTGAAATGGGTATGTTCTATAAGCGCCGGGACTATACCCAGGTGGTGGCGGGGCGCAACCCCATCATCGCCCATGAGTATCTGGGTGCGTCGGTAGAGGGCAAGGATGTGATCGTGGTGGATGACATCCTCTCCTCGGGAGAGTCCATCATCGAGCTGGCCAAGGAGCTGAAAAAGCGCAAGGCCAAGCGTATTTTCGCCATCGTCACCTTCGCGTTTTTCACCAACGGCATCGATCTGTTTGAGGATGCCTACCAGCAGGGGATCATCGACCGGGTGGTGACCACCAACCTGTCCTACACCCGGGCCGACCTGAAGGATACCAAGTGGTTTGTCCATGCGGACCTGAGCAAGTACATCTCCTACATGGTGGCCACCCTCAACCACGACAATTCCCTCAGCGCGCTGCTCAACCCCTACAACCGCATTCAGAAGCTGCTCGCCCGCTACCGGGATGAGCAGGCGGCAAGCGGCATCAGCTTGATCTGATGCAGGGTCAGCCAGAAAGGCACGGATTGGATCAGGAAACAAAACAGCAGGGTCTGCTGCCGGACAAGCCCCAGAAGGACAACTTTGTCAAGCGCTCAAAGGATTTTATCCAGGGCGCGGTGGACAGCATCACCGGCAAGGACCTGCCGATGCTGGTGGAGGACTTCACCCGGGAGATGACCGTTGTGGCCGAGGGTCTGGCAGAGGATCAGGCCAGGCTGAGCGATGTTCTGCGCCTCCAGGGCGAGGGGCAGGATCAGCTGGCAGACAAAGTGCGCCAGGTGGAAAAGCGCATGGGCGATCTGGAGCGCCAGGCGGCTGAGCTTCAAAAAAAGATGGAGCGCAGGCGGGAAAACAGGCCGGGTTTGTCCCAGATTCTGCGTCAGGCCACCTGGCTGGCGGCCATTCTGGCGGGGGCCTGGGTGATCACCACGCTGGTGAAGACCTTTTGGAGATAAAGACCATGAAAAGAACCTATCAGGAGCTGGTGGAGGGCTATCAGCAGCGCAACCGCGCAGCGCTGGTGGACGGCATCACCACAGCTCTCAGCCACGCGGACGAGGTGGTGATGGACCTGGGCCTCCTGGAGGAGACCGGGCTGTTGCCTGAGGTGCTGGGCACTGTGAGCCTGGGGCTGCCCTTTGTGATCATCGCGGTGACCGAGCAGCACGCCGTGATCCGCGGCCGCAAAACCGGCAAGGCCGCGCTTCAGGATGCCTCCTTCAGGATGCTGAAAACAGGCGCCGGGCTGGCTGCCGGCGGCGCTGTGATGGCCAGCGGCTTGGGAGCGATCCCTGCCATTCCGGTGGCGGTGGGGGTGCGGGCGATGCTGGAGAAATACCGCAGCAGCCTGCTCACCTCCCAGCGTGTCAAGCAGCGCACCCTGCGCCTGCGGGCGCTTAAGGAAGCACAGAAAAACCGCGCCCTTCCGCTGGCGGAAGGGGCGCGGCAGCAAGTGATCACCACTTAAACGACATCAATCCATTCAAAGAGCGCCTTATGCCGCCCCAGGATGGCGGCTTTTTTGAACCCCGCGGCACGGATCAGCCTGGCCGCCTCCTCGTAGCCGTAGGCGATCTGGGCGGCCTGGTGGCAATCCGCCGCCACAATCACTTGCCCGCCGATCTGCCGCCAGTAGGCCAGCAGCCCCGGGGCGGGGTAGGGGATGGGCGCGCCGTGGCGGGCCATGCCCCCGGTGTTGATCTCAAGCAGTTTGCAGCCCAGGGCAGCCTCGTCCATGGCGTCGGTGGCAGCTTTGATAAAAAGCGGGTCTTCCGGGTCAAACAGTTCGCCCTGGCGGTTATTTTTCATCAGCAGGTCAAAGTGCGCGATGATATCGGGCTTGTATTCCCGGATGTATGATCCCAGCCTGCCATAATAGGTGTTGGCATACAGCAGGCTGTCACCGCCGAAATGGTCCTTGATGGCGGAGGTGACCATGTCCATGGGGCCATCCACAGGGAACATTTTGCCATCGGGCAGGGGCAGGTAATGCACGGCTCCCATCACATACTCAAAGGGGGCGCAGTCCGCATAGGAATAGGAGTCCCGCTCCATGCCCAGCCAGATGCGGAGGCGGTCCGCGTACTGCGTCTGTAGCTGCTTGATCTCCTTGATATAGGCGGCTTCACCCGCCTCGTCCATGGCGTAGAAGGTGTCAAAGTCCTGCTTGGCATGGCTGGAGAAGCCCATGCTTACAAAGCCGTGGCGGATGGCGGAGAGCACCATGTCCTCAGCGGTGGATTTGCCGTCGCAGTAGGGGGTGTGGTTGTGGGGTGAGGAAAGCGTGAACATCCCTCAGCCCTCTTTTGGCGCGTAGGCCGATTTGACGATGGGAAGGGCTGGATCAAAGCATGTGGCGCTGGCTGCAAACACCGCCGCGGTTTTGGAGAAATCGAGCAGTTCTCCCGGCAGGTTGAGCAGCTCCACCCTGCCGCCAGCCTCCCGCACCAGCAGCATCCCCGCCGCATAGTCCCAGGGGGATAGGGAATACTCGAAGAACACGTCCACCCGCCCGCAGGCCACATAGGCCAGGTCAAGGGCGGCGGAGCCAAAGCGGCGCAGATCCCCGCTTTTCAGCATGAAATCCCCACAGGCTTTCATCGTGCGCGCCACCAGGCTGGGGTCATAAAGGGAGGAGCCGAAGGCCACAACCGCAAACTCAAAGGGGGTGTCGGCACAGCGGATGCGCTTGCCGTTGAGCATGGCGCCCTCCCCGGCTTTTGCCAGGAACATCTCATCCCGGTAAGGGTTATAGACGGCGGACAGGGACAGCCGCTTTTCAACCGAGAGCGCCACGGAGATGGCGGAGTGATGCAGCCCCCGGATGAAATTGGTGGTGCCGTCAATGGGGTCAACCACCCAGGTGGGCGCATCCGTGAGGGGGGCGTTCTCCTGCTCCTCCCCGTAAAAAGCGCTCTCAGGCATGAGCGCTGTGAGTTTGTCAAAGAGGAAATCCTGCACATCCCGGTCAGCCTGGGTGACGAAGTTGGCGTGGCCTTCCTTTTGCATGATCTCAGGATCTTTCTCCCGGAGGATGATCCGGCCGGCTTCCCGGAGAATGGTATCAATGGTGTTAAGCATGTCCTGTCCTTTCAAGCGTGATCAAGGTGGATTATAGCATGGCGGGCGGGCTTATGCTATAATCGCGCGGATCACATGAGGAGGAAAACCCTTGCCTGACAGACAGATCAAAGACCCTGTGCAGCACGCCATCACCACCCGCTTCCGCAAAACCATCTGGCGCCGGTTCCTCTCCGCCATGCAGCAATACCGCATGACCCGGCCCGGGGACAGGATCGCGGTGTGCTATTCAGGCGGGAAGGATTCGCTGCTGCTGGCCAAATGCATGCAGACGCTTCAGAAATACAGCACCGTGCCGTTTGAGTTGGTCTATCTGCACATGGACCCGGGCTATTCGCCTGAGAACCGGCAGAAGGTGATGGACACAGCGGCGTCCATCGGCATTGTGCCGGAGGTGTTCCAGACTGATATCTATCAGGTCATCGCCGGGGTGAAAAACTCCCCCTGCCATGTCTGCGCCGCCATGCGCCGGGGGCATCTGTACAAGGCTGCCCAGCAGCGGGGCTGCAACAAGATCGCCCTGGGCCACCACTATGACGACGCGGCGGAAACCCTGCTGTTGGGGATGCTGTACGGCGGTGAGTTCAAGGCCATGTTGCCCAGGCTGCAAAGCGAGAACTATGCCGGGATGGAGCTCATCCGCCCCCTGTATCTGGTGCGGGAGAAGGCCGTCACCGCCTGGCGGGAGGCTTTTGCGCTGGACGCGGTGACCTGTGCTTGTCAGGTGACCCGGCGGGAGGATGGCGGCAAGCGCAGGCGGGTGAAGGAGCTATTGAAAATGCTTGAGAAAGAGCAGCCCAACGTGCTGGACAACATCATGGCCTCCGCCGCTCAGGTGAACCTCAGCACGCTGCTGGGTTTCAGACAGGATGCGGACAGCCCGGTGGTCACCTTCCTTGAGCATAACCTGCAGGAAGCTGAAGCCGCCGTGGAAAACATTGACAAATTCTTTTGAAACGCATAGGATGATGAAATAAAGCCCCAGGGTATGAAGGAGAATGACACATGGCCAACAAAAGAATCGCCATCCTGGTGGATTCCGGTGCGGATGTTCCCCAGGAGTATGTGGAGAAGCACCCCATCTATATAGCGCCTCTGAAAATCATCTACAAAGACCGGGAGTACAACGACCGGCTGGATATCACCCCCCAGGAGGTCTACGCGCGCCTGGAGGAGGAGATCCCGCGCACCTCGCTGCCTGACAGCGGCATCGTGAAGGGATTGTTGGAGCAGATCAAACAGGACGGCTTTGACACGGTGCTGGTGATCACGATTTCCTCTGGCCTTTCCGGCACCCACAACCTGCTGCGCCTGCTGAGTGAGGAGTGCGAGGGGCTGACGTTCCACTTTGTGGATACCTTGAACATCGGCATCGGCGCCGGGCTTCAGGCGGTGCTGGCGGCGCAGCTGATCGCCCAGGGGGAGGAGATCCCCAGGATCCTTGAAAAGCTGGAGTTCAGCATCAAAAACAGCCGCACCTACTTCTGCCTGGACACCCTGGAATACCTGATCAAGGGCGGCAGGATTGGCAAGGTGATGGCGGTGGTGGGGTCGCTGCTGCGCATCCGCCCGGTGATCAGCTGCAATGAGGAGGGCGTATACGTCACCGTGGCTAAGGCCCGGGGCACCGCCCAGGCCCTTGAGAAGACCATTGCCCTGGCGGTGGCCCACGCGGCCAGTCAGGTGAAGTTCTCCATCTCCGTGGCCCATGGCAGCGCTGTGGAGAAGGCAGCGGATGTGATGCGCATCCTCAAGGAGCGCCTGCCAAACGCCAGCATGTTTTTGATGACAGATGTGAGTCCGGCGCTTGGCGTGCACACCGGGCCGGGGCTTATCGGCATCGCCATCCAGGCGCTGCCCGCGTGAGCGGGAAGACCGGGCCGGCCCTGCGGATCCGCGTGGCGCGCCAGGACGATGTGGAAGCGTTGCTTGCCATTTTTGCCCTCTATGTCACCCAGGGCACGGTGAGCTTTGAATATCAGGTGCCCACGGTGTCCGCATTCCGGGAGAAGATCGCGCACATCCTGGGTGATTACCCGGTTTTTGTGGCCTTGATGGGCGATGCCCCGGTGGGCTACTGCTATGCCAGCCGCTTCCGTGGGCAGGCCGCCTATGACTGGGCGGTGGAGACCACCATTTATATCCATCCCGCCCATCACGGACAGGGCATCGGACGTCGGCTTTATCAGACGCTGGAGGATGCGCTCGCGCGCCAGCGTGTGATCACGCTGTATGCCTGCATCAGCGCGGCCCATGCCCAGAGCGTGGCCTTCCACCACCACCTGGGCTACCGGGAGATGGCGCGCTTTCAGGGCGTGGGCTACAAGATGGGGGAGTGGCTGGACATCATCTGGATGGAAAAGCGGCTGAGCCCCAAGCCCGATAAACCAGATCCCTTTATCCCCTTTGGAATGCTTGAACAGGGAGATGTGGGAGCCGTGTGAATGACAGCGCTTTACGCTTGTCAAGCGCAAAGCGCTGTGGTAATATATCACCATCTCATGAACAGCAAGGAGAATACACCAATAGATGCAACTGTTGCCTGTCCCAATTGGCAAAACTATCCCATCAAACAGCAATAACCCTCAAAAGCAGCACCGATCAATTCTTAAAGCCATCGATCTGACCGCTAGCGCGGCGCCGTCTTATTGACCCGAGGACGGCAATCTGGATTTTATCTGTCAATCAGTCTGTTTTTGTATGTCTGCAAAACCAACCCGAATCACGAAGGAGGACTTCATGCCATCAGCCGAATCCCTGTTCGCGATGACCATCGCCGAACTGAGAGCCTATGCCAAGGAAGCCGGCATCACCCTTACCGGCATCACCACCAAAGCCGCGATTGTTGAGCGCATCCTGGCCGCCACCGGAGAGAAGCCTGGTAGCAAACCAGCCGCGCGCACAGCGCCACGCCGCGCCATGATCATCTCTGACGATGTGGAGGAGGCGCCACAGCCCTCGCCCCTGCGTCAACCCCGGGAAGCCCGCCCCACTGAGCGCGCCAAGCCCGCCACCACCACCTCCACCGGGAAGAACAAGCCGGTGTTCACCCTCCAGGGCTCCCGTGCCTGGCATAACCCGCAGCCCTTTGCCCAGACGCAACCCACCCATACCAGCAAGTACGCGCCGCAGATGGATCAGCCCATCAGCACTTTTTCCCGCGGGCAGGCAGCACCCCAGGAGAGCCGCTTTGCCTCCAGCCTCCAGCCGCGCCTCAGCGTGCCCCGGGCGACGCCCCGCTTTGGCCCGGATGCCCGGACGGAGATGCCGGAGCCCTCGCCCATCCCGGTGGCTCCGGCCAGGGATCAGCGGGAGTACCGCGCCACACCGCTTAAGGACTATCAGCGCCCCGCCTATATAGGCATGGCCGAGCGCCAGGAGACCGAGCGCAAGTTTTCACCGCAGCAGGAACCGGTTTATCAAGCGCCTGAAGCCCAGTTCAAGGAGCCGGGGCTCAACCCCGCTGTTCCGGATATGCTGGCCACGGGGGACTGCGGCGAGGGGGCCGGGATCCTGGAGATCCAGCCGGATGGTTACGGCTTTCTGAGGGCAGGCAACCTCTTGCCCGGGAAGAACGACGTCTATATTTCCGGCACTCAGATCCGCCGCTTCCGCCTGCGCAACGGCGACTATGTCCAGGGAAAGACCCGGCCCCAGCGGGAGAATGACCGCTATGCCGCCATGCTCTACATCACCGGCATCAACGGTGAGGAGACCGATGAGGCAGCCAAGCTGGATGGCTCATCGGGCGCGCAGAAGCTGCGCAGGGAGTTTGACAGCCTCACCCCGGTCTACCCCGACCGGCGCATCCGGCTGTCAAACCGCACGGACAATGACCTGGTGCTGCGGCTGATCGACCTGTTTGTGCCCATCGGCTTTGGCCAGCGCGCCATGATCGTGGCCGCGCCCAAGGCCGGAAAGACCACGATATTGAAGAAGATCGCCCTGTCGCTCAAGCGCAACCACCCGGAGGTGCACTCCATGATGCTGCTGGTGGATGAGCGGCCGGAGGAAGTGACTGACCTGAAAGAGACCGTGGGGGGCGAGATCTTCTACTCCACCTTTGATGAACCGGCGGAGAACCACGCCAGGGTGAGCGAGCTCACCCTGGAGCGCGCCATGCGATTTGTGGAAGCGGGGCGCGATGTGGTGATCCTGCTGGACAGCCTTACCCGGCTTTCCAGGGCCTATAACAACCTCATGCCCTCCAGTGCCCGCGTGATGACCGGAGGCCTGGCGGCAGGTGCCCTCAACAAGCCCAAGCGCTTCTTCGGCGCCGCCCGCAACATGAAGGAGGGCGGAAGCCTCACCGTCATCGCCACCGCCCTGGTAGACACCGGCAGCCGCATGGACGGCGTGATCTTTGAGGAGTTCAAGGGCACGGGCAACATGGAATTGACCCTGGACCGCAGCCTGTCTGAGCGCAGGCTGTTCCCGGCGGTGAGCCTGCTAAAAAGCGGCACCCGGCAGGACATGCTGCTGCTAAGCCAGGAGGAGCAGGACGTGGCCGCCAAGGTGCGCGCCATGCTCGCCAGCACCTCTGAGCAGGAGTCGCTGCCGCTGCTGCTCTCCATGCTTGAGAAATCCCGCGACAATGACGAGTTTATCGCCCGGTTTGACGATTGGATGACGCTGATGCGGGGCAGCCACTGACTGCCGGGAGGAGGGCCAGATGATGGACATCAGGCACATGGAGACCGATGACCAGGGGCAGAGGCTTGATTTTATCTCTCTGAAAAACAGCACGGGTGCCTGTGCCGTGTTCAGCAACTATGGCGCGCACCTGGTGAGCCTGCAGGTGCCTGGCCAGGGGGGCAGGCCGGTTGAAGTCTGCCTGGGCTATGACGATATCGCGGGCTACCGGAAGCACAGGGGATACCTGGGGGCCACTGTGGGGCGCTATTGCAACCGCATCGGCGGGGCTTCCTTCCCGCTAAATGGGGAGACATACCAGCTGTTCGCCAACGACGGTGCCAACACCCTCCACGGTGGCCAAGCGGGATTTGACAAGAAAACCTGGGCCTACAGCGTAACGCCCAGCGGCGAGAGCATTACCTTCAGCTACCTCTCCCCGGACGGGGAGGAGGGCTTCCCGGGCAACCTGGAGGTGAGCGTCACCTACACCCTGACAGCTAAAAATGCACTGAAAATAAGCTATGCTGCCAGATGCGACCAGGACACGGTCATCAACCTCACCAACCATAGCTACTTCAACCTCGCCGGCGGCGGGGATATCAAGTCACATACCCTGCAGGTGAATGCGAAGGAGGTTACCGCCACCACGGCGGACCTGATCCCCACCGGGGAGCTGCTGCCGGTCAGCGGCACGCCCTATGACCTGCGCAAGCCCCGGGTGATCGGCGAGGCGCTCCTTGAGAAGGGCAAAAACCAGATGTTTGACCGGGCCCGCGGCTATGACATCAACTTTGTGCTGGATGGGGAAGGGATGCGGGAGGCCGCGGTGCTGGCGCTGCCGGCCACCGGGCTTACCATGCGGGTCTTGACCGATCAGCCGGGGATTCAGGTGTATTCCGGCCAGGGGCTTGACGCCACCGGCAGAAACGGGGAAGTATACGGGCCCTACAGCGGCATCGCGCTGGAGACCCAGCACCTGCCCGACAGCGTCCACCACCCCCATTTTCCGGATACAAGGCTTCCCGCCGGGGAGCAGTTCACCAGCACCACCATCTATGCCTTTGAGGTGGCGTGAGCCTTACAGGTAGCCGTGTTCAGACAGCCATTCCTCCCGGAGGGCGGCATACAGCGCGATATCGGAGAAGCCCTCGCCTTTGTGGCGCATCGCCTGGTGCATCAGCCCCTCTTTCTTCAGCCCTGCTTTTTCCATCACCCGGCCGCTGGCCGGGTTTTCCATCGCGTGGCGCAGGTATAGGCGATGAAAGCCCACCTCCTGGAACAAATAGCGCATCACCCGGATGAGGGCCTCGGTCATGATGCCCTGGTTCCAGGCCTTTTTGCTTAGGCAATAGCCAATTTCGCCGCCCAGATCAATCGCTGACCACTTCACCAGGGAGATGTCGCCGATGATCTCTCCCTCCTTCTCAATCACCCAGTGGTAGCTGCGTCCGGTCTGATAGGCCTTGACCCAGCCGGCCAGCAGGCGCTTGGTGTAGGCAGCGTCCGGGTGCGTATCCCACAGCAGGGTTTGGGTCACCTCCGGGTCTCCGGCCCAGTTATCATACATGGCCTGGGCATCTTCAACGGTGTATTGTCTCAGGAGGAGGCGCGGGGTTTTAAGCGGTTTTGTGCCCAGATGGTGCAGTGCCGAGGCCTCCGGATGCTCCTTGTGGATCACCTCCGCCCGCACCTTCACCACTGCTTTTCTCACCCCGCCTGTGCCGATGCCCGGGCGGTGGGCGTCCTCCGGAAAATAAATGCCAAACATCCCTGCCTGAAGCGTGCAGGGTGAGCCGGCCTGCGGGTCAAGGGAGGTCTGCATGTCTTTTTCCGCATCGTAAGGGGTGAAGCCGCTCAAATCCTGTCGGGGAAGCCAGGCGATGGTCTCCGCGCCCTCCAGGATGATTTGCAGGTCGATATAGCGCTGGTGAATCTCCCACTGGGGGTTCTCGCCCAGCGGGGCGTGAAACACGTTGATATGAAAATGACGGCCATCCCCGGGATAGCTGCCGTCCGCCAACTGTGATAAATCCATCTCCCGCAGGTGCAGGATGGCTGCGTCAAGATTGGGGTGGCAGCCCAGGTGCCTGTCCAGATCTTCCATTCGGCCTGTAATCATGGTGTTTCTCCCATCAGATCGTTCGCCGCAGATTGTAGTTTCTCCGCCTGCCGCTGTCAATTCCAAATTTTATGGAAATTTCGGGCCGGCACCGGGGTTTTGGCCTTGACAGGCCGGGAACCTTCCCCTATAATCGCACATGCTCCATGCGGTTGTGGCGGAATCGGCATACGCGCACGTTTGAGGGGCGTGTGGGGAAACCCGTACGAGTTCAAGTCTCGTCAACCGCACCAGACAACGATAATCCGAACCAAATCTTCCTGATAGGAGATTGGTTCGGATTATTGGTATACTTTGATAGGTATGAAGTTGTCTTCTTTCGAAATGGAGCCTTGAGATGATTGCGCCTTTAAAACTCCCTTTAGAGCTATCACTTTTCCAGAGACTCTCACTTTATGTGACATCGGTTATGCGCTGCCGAAACCACTTTAGGTGAACGGCAGGACTCCTTTCTCGTTGTTTTGTGTGGAAAAATACGGTACAATGCAAAGCAGTTTTAAACGAGGGTAATCAAGTCTGCATAGTGCAACACAACTATGTATTGACGTGTGGAGGATTGTTATGAATACACAAAGCAATATGCTGGGGATGAAGGTAAGCGGAAATATTGTTTCTGAATTGTCGGATAGAATTCCGAGTAATTTTATGGCACTAAATGAGTTAATTAAAAACGCATACGATGCCGATGCATCCTCGGTGAAAATTAATTTGTTAACGTCCGAAAAGAAAATTACTGTTCAGGATGATGGATGTGGAATGGACAGACTAGGCATAGAAAACTTATTGCATATAGCACGTAGTAATAAGAACTATGCTGTTATGCGTTCTAATGGGCGCATAACACAAGGTGAAAAAGGCTTGGGTGCTTTAGCCACATTTCATTTTGGAAATAGCGTCACTTGGGAAACTTCACAAGATGGAGTTACCGAACTCAAGTTTAATGTTCAGAAAAATGAAATTCTGGACAAAGACGATATTAGTGAATATCAAACAACAATTATTGAGTCGGACGCAAGTTTCAAGGGCACAAAAATTACGATAGATGATATTTCAAGTGAAGAATTCGATTTTATTGTAAGTACACTAGAGAACAAGAAAACAACATCAAAACTTGTTCGTTCTTTATTCGATAGTGATGGTATTAGCAATTTTTCCGTTACCATTTCAGTCGATGGAATCTCTTGTGTTAATAATGAGGATTTGTCAGTCCCTGAATATAACAATCAAGAGCGAATATATAGAGTGGAATATAACTCCACAGATGAAACTGGGGAAATCAAGTTTTTTTATAAGGACACGTTAGTGTTCAAAGAACCATTTTCCATGGATAGTAAGCTAATTGACTTTGACGTAAAATGCAAACTTAATATATATGACCTTGGTGGGAAAGTCTCCAATGCTAATTTTCCTGCGCTATACCATAAGGAGCAAGAAAAGCCCGATATTACTCCTCTTGTTTACATCAATCAGGGGTTTTTCAAAAATTACATACTGTTTGATGTGGATGTTGCCAGAAGACTGCGTAGTGCTGAGGCTTTAGCGCAAATGACTGGTGAAATAGAAATACGGACACAAAGCGATAAATTGATGTTCAACGCAGATCGAACGGAAATAAATGAAAATATAATTACGGCAAAGCTAAAAACTGAAATTGAACGTTTAAACAAGACCATACAGAAAATAGGAGCAAAATATAAAGCGCCGTTTATAGAAATGAACAGAGGGCGCTTGCCTGCGGCCGTTATTACTCAAAAAAGCCTTGATATTGCCGACAAAAATGAAGACCAGATAGAATTATTGGTGTCAGAAAACATATCAAATAAGGTCTTTGCTGAATTAACCAGCAGCAAGATATTTGACGATAAAGCAATATATACTTTTTTTGGCAAGGAAATCGAAGCGCGACTCCTTAAAAAAAAGCCACGCAAAAAAGAACAACCCAAGGACGAGCCGTCTAATAATCCGCAAGGTCAAGACAATGTGCCACCACCTCAATCAGGCGGTCATGATGATGCAGCAGATTCAGCAAATACGGCAGTAATAACCCTTAAGGACTTTAGGATAGCAAAAACAATAGGTCGCACAGGGCAGATAAACCTTTACGACTTTGTTGTTCAAAAAAGTACGAAAGATAGCTCCGGGAACGCAATTCCACTCAACGAAATCGCCATTTCGGATAATAAGGGGTTGATGCAGACAGCCAATATATTGCCTGCTGTAAGTGTGCCACAGGAAGTTACTATTACATATACATATAACGACAGCAAGACCGGCTTCGAATCTAAATCGCTAACCCTCGTTTTTGTTGAGCCTCAAAAGCTTCCAATGGGAAGTGCCATAGCAAATACCGGTATAATTCATACTCATGGTATTGGCGGATTTATCGTGAGTTTCGATCCCGTTGCGGGCAAGTTGGTGGAGCAAATCAACAGTTTAGGAACTGATGACTACTCAGAAATGATAGCATGCAGTTTGCGAACTTTGTTCGAGTTGGGTGTAGATGCAATAAAAAACATAACTTCTTCGTCCACAACCTTTAATGGCATGAAGACTTCAATTTCGCCGAGCACCACAAGTCTTGAGGAAAAAGTGAAGACCATAGTTAATTTTGCAGCACTCAACAAAAATTGCAGTAAAATTGAAAGACATCTTACAAGCCTTTCTTGCACCAATGTAAGCTATAATACTTTAAGAAACATCGCAGATGCAGATAGGATTTCAAGAAATGCCGGAGAAAGCAATCTTGGCGCCCATAAGGGAACAACCAATTTATCTCAACAGCAAATATTCGATATTTCCAATAGTGCAAGTACTTTTCTAATTTTAGTTGAAGGCATTGTTGGTGTTGCAAATAGTTTTTAGCAATAACAATCCTGGCTTTTTTGTTTCGTAGTTAGTAGAGTATGTACATTGGAGGCTGTAGCTATGGTTAAAGATATCTCATATGCAGATTATAAAAAGAAAAGTGATATACATGGCACCGTGCTGTATCCTGCAACTATGATTGCTCCGGTTCAGCATGATTTTTTGAAAGCCATTATGACCGAAGAGCATATTGAATCCGTTTTTGACCCCTTTTTTGGATCGGGAACATCACTCTATGAAGCAATGTTGATAGATACCGATGTAGAACTAGTTGGCTGTGACATAAACCCGTTGGCATATCTCATAACAGAAACCAAGCTAAAAGGGATTGACTCTGAACTCATTGATGAAGACATTGAACAACTTGAAGCCCATATGAACTCTGTTCAACCGGATAACCATACTTTTTTCAACATTGATAAATGGTTTAGAGCGGATGTTGCTAACGATTTACGAGTAATCAGGCAATCTATTATAGCGATTGAAAATGAGAAAAACCGAAAGTATTTTTGGTGTATGTTGTCCGATATCATTAGAAAATATAGCAACTCTAGAAGCTCTACTTATAAACTTCATGTAAAAGAAAAAAGTAAGATCACTAGCATGGAGAATAATATCCGTGAAGAATTTATAAAGTCTGTTTCCGAGAATCGGTATTTTTTTCATACGTATAGCGATAATACAGAGCTATATAAAGATGATACCTTATCGATATTACCCAACTTTCCGGATAAAAGATTTGATATATCAGTAACATCTCCACCATATGGCGATAATGCCACGACCGTAACTTATGGGCAGTTTTCGTCATTGCCATTAAGGTGGATTGATCCTACGGATTTATGCTTGGAGGGATGGGAGCTAGACAACTTTTCGATTATTGATAGTAGAAGCATTGGAGGACTAGTTAAAGAAACCTGCCTGGACGAGCAACAAATGAAAATAGTAAAACCATATGTTTCGGAAATTTCAGCCTCTAAGCAGAAGAAAGTCTATCTGTTTTTTAATGATTACTTTAGATTTCTAAATCAAATATGCAGGGTGACCAAAAAATATATAGTCTTAACCCTGGGGAACAGGCGCGTTGATAATAGATTAATCGATTTGACAGATATTACCTGTCAATATCTTGAGATTAATGAGTTTGCAAATATCAGCAAAGCATCAAGAAAAATTCCTCTAAAGCGAATCCCACGAACAACTTCCTCAGTTAATGATGAAAGCGTTCTATCTATGAATGAGGAATATGTGTTAGTACATAAAAGGAATGAAGCCTAGCACCGGAATTGCTTCATGATGACGCAAGTGGAGTAAAATCAAACGAAATGATTCAAGCTTTATTGGCATTTTCTTCCGTTTCCTTCCTCAAAGTCCTTTGGTATGTTCTTTTCCACTCCTCAAACTCCTTCTGCCCCTCCTCGCTTTCAAAGTAAGTAAGGATGTCCGGCAGCAGGCAGCGAGCGACTTTTTCAATCACGTGGTCGGGGTAGCTGGTGGTGTTGATGGGTTTCTTTTTCCTGGCCAAGCTTGCCTCCGTTTTCCTATTCTGTTTTCAAGGTACGCGCACAGGCGGACTGCGCAAACTGTTATGGTGATCTATTTGCTGGGTTCTTGATTCCGTGCAGCTGCTCTTGGATCTTTCTGCTGCTTTCGCTGCTGGCTCAGCATATTGCTGGTCATGTTGTGAATGCGCCAAAGCCCTTTGACCTCGGCGAAGAGAGGACGCATCTGCTGCTGCTCTTCCTCATAGGCCTGTCGCAATTGCTCCATCTCCTTGCGCCATTTGGTGACGGGCAGCTTGCCCTCGGTAGTGAAGTGTGATTTCAGCTTCCGCTGCGCCATGTAGAATCGGCGCAGAACAGCATCATTCTTCTCCGTGAATGCCTCACGTCGGCTCTTGAAGGCAATCTTGTTTAACTGATTGACAATGGGCTTTCCTTCCTTCAGATAGTTCACCATGCGCAGCAGCTCCTCCAGCTGCTTCATGCGGGTGGTCTTTTCATTGGAAGAGGCCTTCAATGTGCTGATCTGCTCGTTCAGCTTGCTCGTGTAAGCGGCCAAGTCATCCATGCTGTGCAGCTGCTTTGCTTCCAGGTAGTTGAGCAACTGCGCTTGCTTCTTCAGGTTGCTCACCTTTGCCTTGTTGCTCCAGGCGCCTGCATTGCGGTCTTCCAAATGCCTGCAAAGCAGCTCGGACAGGGTGGGCTCCCTGTGGGTTGAAAAGGCTTCCTTGAGCGCTTTGAGCATATCCAGCAGGGCGGCCAGCTTCTTCTTCGCTTCCTGGAACAGGGCGTTGGTGGCCCGTATCCAGCGGTTCAGCTCGCCCTTGTTGGTGGGGATGCCCTTGGCTTCCATCGCACGGACGGTGGGGCCTTCGTGCTTTGTGGGGAGGATATCCAACCCCTGTCGTTCATAGGAACGGTGATCAATCCGGCAAGCCAAACCCTTCTCTTGAAACTTGGCATTGCATAGCTCTGCCCATGCCTGACGCCAGCTTTCCAAGGTTTCTGGCCGCCCCCAATCCGTAGTAGGTACCGCATTGAACACGGGCTTGCCCGTAGCGTCCAACATGCGATTGCCTTGATCATCCAGCACATACTTCCTGCGCTGCTTGTTGCCCCAACTACCGTCTTTCTCTATCGGTCGGATGGGGCACAGCACATGAAAGTGCGGATTGTGGATGCCGCCTTCCTCGCCATCCGGCTCATGAATGGCGTAGTCAACCACCATACCCCGATTCAGTAGTTGCTCAGCTAGGAACTGGTGAACCAACGCCATGTTTTCTTCCCTGGTGAACTCATTCTGAAGAGCAATATCAAAGCTGTAGGTCAGCTGCGCCTTCTTGTTTTTCTCAGCCTTCTCCACAGCATTCCACAGGATCTGCCTGTCCTGATACTCGCTGGGGGCATAAGGTGGCAGCAGAATGCTAGAATGGATGACCCCGCCCTTCCTGGTGTAGTCACTGACCTCGCCATAGTATTCACTGTACAGCTTTTCGCCTGCCCGGTAGGCGGCCGCTGCGATGGCAGACTGCCCGGCGCTGCGCTTTACCTGGGTCACCGAAAAGTGAAACAGCGCCATTAGCCACCCGTTCCCTGTCGCCGATCAGGTGAAGATGGGTTAGCAGCATCAGTAGAGGAGGATCCAGCAAGAAGGGCTGACCTGGCAGCAGCACGCATCACCAGGCTGTTCACTTCAGGCATGGAGATGATGTACTCCATCATCTCGTAAAACTCCGTCTCGGACATGGGCTTTATCTCAGGCACAATGCTCTCTATCGCTGCCCCTCTGGTGATCAAGCGGTGCGTCCTTTTCTTCCTGTCGCCAGACTTGTAGTAGCTCCTTCGGTTCTCAAGCCGCTGCTGTTGGCGTTTCGCTTGCGCCAGCTGCGTTTGAACCCAGCTTTCCTTTTCTGCCAGCTGCTCCAGTCGTTTCTCCATGGGATACCTCCTGATGTTGATGGATGGATGGATAGATGGGATCGGATCGGATAAGAAAAAGACCGTCAATGCGAACGGTCTTCCTGGGGTGCTTTCCCCGGTTCCTGGATCGGAGATAGCCGCTTTAGCGGCGCAAGAGGGCGCAGCCCTTTTGACGGAGCGAAGCGACGCAGAAGGAATGATTGTCGTCAGAAACGACAGTCATTCCGTTAAGCCTCGCAGAGCGCACGATACAGGTCGGAAGACCCTGTATAGAAGTGCGCCCTTAGTATAATCACTAAGGGACCAGGCCCCAGCTCCTGCGCCTTGCCTTGATGAAGTTGATACCGCCCCGCCTATTCTTGTTGATAGGTTTCAAAGGCCTTCTGAATCTTCTGCATCCGCTTGATGACGCCGCTGTGGTTCGCATAGCCCAGCCTTTCTGCAATTTGCACATGGGTAAATCCATCCATTCGAAGCTGCAGGATTGCTCGGTCACGTTCTGACAGCCTGGCAAAGAACCGCTCCACATAGTCTTGTGCCGCCACTACTTCTTCAACGTTCTGTGTAACATCAGGTACCTGCCAAAGCCCGCCTTCACCTTCCTCCAGAATGGCTTCCAGGGACATACTCTGCACCTTTTTGGAGCGGGTGTGATACCATTTACGGATGAAGCTCTTTCGGACGTTGGTGTTCCAATCCTCAAAGTCTTCCTCACAGGGCATCTCCCGAAGCAGATCCAGCAGGGGCTGCCAGCCCTGCTCTATGATGGTGTGCTTTACTACCAGTTCAAAGACAGCATTCACATAGTCTGAGTTGAAAAAAGGAATCACGGAATCTCTGGGAAGGTTGAAAAGCATCTGCAAGCCCCAGCCTGTTTCCCGTTCAATGCCCTTGGACCATAGAGGCATTGCATAGGATAAACGCCAGACGGGGAAGTGGCCCGTGTAATGCTCCTTCCAACCAGGAAAACCAAAATGCGGAAATGCGAGCGCTGCCGATGCGTCCATGATTTCGTGCAGAAAGGCATCGCTTTCAATGAGATCCAGCCAACTTTCTGAACGGGCAATCTCCGAAAACATGCGGGGTAGTTGGCATAAAGTGGGGCACTTTGAGATGAGTTCCTGGGGCAGGAAATAGACCAGCGGAAGGTAGCGGATGTTGTGTCCTTGGGTGGAAACACCGGCAGCAGGTTCGCTCACTTGTTCACCTCCCCTCCAAAGAAACTTATGATCCGCACAAGGTCTATCGCCATATGCGTGCGGAAAATGTTCCCTCCTACTTATACTGCAAAAACCATTGTTTTGGTAACCCTATAAGCAAGCTGGAGAGCGAAGCACCTCATAAACGTCAGTGCGCCTGTTCCTTGCTCCTCCTCCGCCCTCAAAATCTGCGGTTATTGCAGACGAGGACTAGATGAGTGGCTGCGCATCGTCGGCTTGTACTTGTCAAGGCATTGTACGCTCAACCCAAAACCGGATAGTCTCATACAGGGCCTCCGATTTTTCGTACCGCTCCCTTGTTTCTCCTTGGTCATCAAGAGCGGGGGCTCTTGTCAGGTGAGAACCGAAGAAGAGGACACAGGGGGATGGCGAAATCCGCTCAGTTTGCAGCCTTTTTTGCTCCGTCGCGCATCGGCTTCTGTACGAGAAAACACAGCAAACCTCTTTGATTTCCTGTTTCTCAGATTGCTGTGCTTTAGCTATTATTTAGCTGTTTTCTGTTTGAAAAACTGGGCTTGTGGGGATTTCTAAGTCCTAATCTCATATCCAAATTCGTGCAAAACAAAACCATCATCAAACTTTTCTTCATAGGTACCACCAGCTTTTTTGAAACCACTCTTGGCATATAGACGAATTGCTGGTTCATTGATATCTACTACAAATAACCTTAAGTACTCTGCACCTAAGCTTTTACTGACCTCTTTTGCTTTGTTCAGAATATAGCTACCTATTCCCTTGCCAGAGTACTTTATGTTTACACCCAGTCTGTCCAAATAGAAGGCCCTGCTGCTTGGGTTTTCCCATTCAACTGATGATGCTCCAGTATTCGTATCGGTTAAAGCAAATGCAGAAATGATCTTATCGTTATCAAGCAAAACATATAACTGATTTTTTCCAATATCTTCCTCGAAAACATCACAAGGGTAAATCTCATCCCAGATTTCCAGCTTTCGTTTATTCATATCTTGGATAATACTCTTATATACCGTTTTGAGTTGGGGTAAATCCGTTAATACGGCTAGTCTAAACTCCATCTCTTGCCTCCATCGAGTTAAGTTTACAATCACTACAGATTCCATTGTAGCTGAGATCTGCATCGACATCGGGGGCTTTTTCAGAATTCTGCTTTCTTGTACGCGTTTTGCGAAACCATCAGAGAGCCCAGGCTCAAAAGAATGAGCAGCACAACAATCAAGGGCAAAAGCAAACCACCTAACTTGTGGGCGAAGCTCCCAATTATCTGAGGAAAATCAACCTCCCCGGTGCCCAGCCATCTCGGCAGCTTGGATGGAATGAAGATCACTACCAAGTAAACAATAAGCGCAACGGCACCTGTATACTGCGGTGAGCAGTAAGAAACTGGCAGCATGAATGTAAAGTAAATAATCCCCGTAGCCATCATCATCATGAACTGCATATAAGGCGATATCACCCCAGGCATGCCCATCAAGGCCATGAATAGAGCAATCAATGTCAGCCAGAGAGCATTGCCCAGCGCACAAAGGAAGTAGAATAGGTACTTGCCTGTCACAATGCTCCACCGACTCAGGGGGAGGGTGTTGAGCAGCCTGTTTTCTTTTTCAGTCTGAGCGCTTTGCCGGCTCGTAATAAAAAGGACGTGGCAGAGTATCACTTGTATGAATAGTGCAAAGAACAGCGTTCCACCCTTTCGGATGATCTCAATGGGAATGCACACCAAGCCAGCAACCAAAAAGATGAGAAGTAC
Source organism: Christensenella sp. UBA5327 (assembly GCA_002411105.1). GTDB lineage: Bacteria > Bacillota > Clostridia > Christensenellales > Aristaeellaceae > UBA6115. Next base: position 82,070 of record DHQX01000004.1, read on the forward strand.
CAGGCGATTTAAGCGAATGTCTTTTTTGACTAGATTAAGCATGCAAGCCTCCTATATAAGCGACGGGGGAAAAAAAGAGACATGGTGAGCGCCAGACCAAAACCCGCAAGGCTGACCCCGATGGCAACCGGCAGGCTGAGCCAGGGCAGGAAACTGGCGTCACTTCCTGAAATTGTCAGGACAATCAGCCCCATAAACACCAGCATACTCATAATCTGATAGCCCTTTCTGGGCATCAGGTTGCCAAGGCCCGTGGTTATGCCTGAAAGCAACAGCGCCATGGCACAGGCCTTGGGCACGATGCCTGATACAAATGCGCCCTTGGGTGCAATCATCACAAAAACTGTAGACAACAGCCCAGCGAAAACCACCAGGGATACCTGGAACAGGTAGTTCCCCAGCACCACCTGTCGGGTGGTTACGGGCAGGTGTAGGCGGGAAATGGCGGAGCTATTTTGCATTTCAAGGGTGATGCTCAAGCTGAACATCAGATAAAAGACCAAGATCGCCGGGAAGGCAGGGCCCTTGAAGCCGGGCAAAAACAAATGGAACAAAAAAGGCATGGAGATGTTGTACACAAAAGTCATCGGAGCCATCAGGGTGGCTCGCCATTTACTAACAACCAATTTAGCGACCATGGTTTGCCCCCTTTGTGTGGAAGAACATGATGTCCTCCAGCGTTGGTTTTTCAAGAACGAGCCCTTCGCCCCGGGGGCGACCAATCATTAGGCCCTCAAAGCCGGTATCCCGTCGGGAAATACCAATCATCTGCAGCTCAAGTTCCGGCGTCAAATCCCCAAGGCCACCCTTTACCAGTACATAGCTCTCAAACACCTGATCCTTCTCCTGAGAGAATATAATCTGTCCATCATTGATGAAGGTGATATAGTCAGCTATCCGGTCCAGATCGGAGGTGATGTGGCTGGAGAACAGGATGCTGTTTTCCTCCCGCTGCATCACATCCTGAAGGATGTCCAGCAACTCACGGCGAAATACTGGGTCTAAGCCTGCGGTTGGCTCATCCATGATCAGCAGCTCCGCTCTGTGGGAGAGGGCAAGCGTCAAGGCGTATTTTGTGCGCATGCCTCTGGATAACTCCTTGATTTTCTTCCTTTCATCCAGATCGAAGCGCCGGATATAATCCTGACCGAACACCTTTACCTCGCCACCGTCTGCCCTCATTAGGTTCATGATCAGCTTCAGCGTGGTTGTTTTGCCTGAGCCATTGGGCCCTACAAAGCCCATGATGTATCCGCGAGGCAGATCAAAGGAGATATCCTTCAGCGTAAAACGCTTAAACTCCTTGCGCAGCTTCTTGATGGTCAACACATTCTCCATTTTTATTCCTCCCACAGGATGCGCAGCATCCGCTCTATTTCATGATACTCAAAGCCCATCAGGCGAGCTTCCAGCAAGGCCTCTGACAGCTTTGCTTCTATGGTATGCAGACGCTTTTCGCGCATCATGGCCGTATCCTGCGCTGCCACAAAGGAGCCCTTGCCCTGAATCGATTCCACAAAGCGCTCTGCCTCCAGTTCGTCATAGGCCCGCTTGGTGGTGATGACCGAAATCCGCAAATCTCTAGCCAGTGCCCGGATGGAAGGCAGCGGATCCCCCGGCTGCAAGTCTCCCTTCATGATGGCTTCCTTCACCTGATCTGCAATCTGCGCACCAGATTGCCATCTTAGCTATGAGTAATTGTGTTCCAATAACTCTTCCCCTCTTGTACAGGTACAGATTAATCACAGGTTGGTTACCGCCCATCACGAATAGTCTCAAATACCCTTCACTCATTTCTTTTGCGGTTACTTTTCTCCTGGCTAGCATAAGGCTGGCATTGATGGCTATGCATGGGAAGAACTGCTCTTCGAGTGAACTGAAAACTGGCAGCGACAACCGTCTTCAAGAACCAGATGTAAAGCAAGCTTGACAGTAAAGCTTGCTTTACGTTATAATGCTCTCACCAGAAAGGAGGGGCAGATTTATTGAGGAATCATATTGAGATGCTGCGAAAGGCGAATGGCGTAACACAAGAAGAATTGGCGGAGGCGTTGGAAGTTTCCAGACAGACCATTAGTTCTCTGGAGAATGGTCGTTATAACCCGTCTATCATCCTGGCATTCAAGATTGCCCGATTTTTCAATAAAGCAATAGAAGAGATCTTTGTGTACGAGGAGGGTTTGGTATGAATGACAAAAAGAAGGTGCTTGTTATCTGCTGGATGCTGGCAGGTATCGCCATAGTGATTGCTTCGCTGCTACTGGACTCGTCTCTAATGGGAATTGCCTTAGGCTTATCTGGTGGAATGATTGGAAGCGCGCTGGTGTTTTCCATAAAAAGCAGAAAATCACCAGAACAGCTCCGTGCGGATGAGAAACGTTTGGAACACATCCGTAAAGATGAGAGAAAAATCATGCTACGCGACAAGTCAGGCAGGTACGCCTACATCATTGGAATGGTATGCCTTCTCATCATAACAACCGTGTTCTTCATTCTCAGGAATCTCGGAATTGTTTTCAGCGTAGACACGATGATATCCGTTTATTCTGCTTTCGTGATTTTCGAGTATGTTCTGGGCATGGTGATCTTTAGCTATCTTGAAAAAAGGTATTAAGACCTTAAACGAATAACCGTGGAAACAGAGGAGGAAAAAGATGTTTGATCAACTAGTGTTACCTATCATGATGGGCATTACGGGCTTAGGGGTGTTAGTCATCTACCGTTTTCGAAACGAGAAGGATGAAGAAGGAAAGAAGAAGGCAAGAACAAGAATAATCTGGGTGTTTATGGCGTGGCTCTTATTGATTGCCGTGCTGTTCATCATCAGGAAATTTGCGTAACAGGATAGCTTCACTTGCTGCACATTATTCTGAACGAATGGGGGCGAGGGATGAAAAATGATAGCTGTTGAAACACAGGAGCTTGTTAAAACATTCAAGCGACATACTGTGCTTGATAGGGTCAGTCTCAAGATCCATGCTGGCAAAACCTATGGCTTGATCGGGAACAATGGTGTTGGAAAGACAACCCTGATCCGATGTGTGCTTGGGTTGCTTAAACCAACCAGCGGAAACATCTCCGTGTTTGGGGAAAATGCTTACACTCTGTCCGACACCCTGAAGCAAAAGATTGCGGTGACATATGACAGCCCGATGTTTGTGCCCGGGATGAGTGCGCTCGACAATCTCCTATATTTCTGTATGCCTTACGCAGTTTCAAAGAATGAAGTTCAAACGCGGTATCAGCAATACGCATCAACGCTTCAACTGAAAGTCACCGACCAGCGAGTTGGTGAATACTCCCTGGGGATGAGGCAAAAGCTCAGCATCATCCGCAGCCTCATAACTGAGCCCACGCTTCTTGTTATGGATGAACCATTTAACGGGCTTGATCCGACATCAAAACTTGCATTAAAAAAAGTTCTGAAGGATTACCAGCAAACAACAAATTGCACCGCGCTGGTCAGTTCCCATGACCTGACTAATCTCCAAGAACTGGCCAATCAATACATTTTCTTGAAAGATGGAGTGGTTGCAGCTGCAGGCCAACTAAACGAAATCCTGGGTGACCGTGTACAGAGCGACCTATACAAGCTGACCATAGAAGCTGGCGGAATTCAGCATACTTGCGAAGCAATTAAAGATATCCAAGGCATCGTGATTGTTGAGCAGCGTGAGAATGTGATCACCATCCGGTACACTTCACATTCCGGAAGCCTTTTTCAGCTATTATCAGAGCATCGCCTGCCTGTTCTGGAAATTCAGGGAGTGCACACGGGCCTGGAAGACCTGTTTGCCTTGGAGGATTATTGAAGTGAGAACCTGCACGCTCCTAAAAAAAGAACTAAGAAGCACTGACCTGAAAAGAACGCTGGCTGTTTTGCTGCTGCTGACTGTTATGCTCGGCGTGATAGTTATCGGTCAAATAGGGCAGATGGAAAAGAGCAAGGGGCTTGAAATTGAAGGGTTAATTCCCCTGGTCGTCCACCTGCTGCAAGACAAGAACAGCTGTCCGGAGGTCGCGAAGCTGCTTTTTAATATCGGCATGGGATTATCCATAATTGTTTACAGCGCATATATTGGGTTGCCATATGCCCTTTCCTCATATGAACGGATCAAGGTGGACGGGACGCTGCACCACCTCATGGTGATGCCCGTAAGTATTCGGAAAACTGTTATCAAGTATGCAATGTTTGGTTTCCTCAAAACAATGGTGATGGCAACCTGCACGTTCTTTCTTCTCAGCTTACCGTTTGTACTGATAAATCCGAGAATCCTATTTATTGGCACGCAGTATATCAGCTTGCTGGGCTTGCTCCTCATCAGTTTGCTGTCAATCGTTATTGTTACCTCCCTCCTATGGATTTTCAATGGCAGCAAGCTTGTGATGTCAGTTTATCGATGGTCTCTTCTGGGTTTGCTGATTGTACTCATGCCCATGGTGAAACAAATTGGTTTTGCCATCTCCATCCCCATCGAGGTTCTGCTTGGAGCGGTTTTGGTTCTGTTGCTTCTTGCTTTCACTTGCGTATATTCGGTAGGTAGATACTTTGATAAGGAGAAGGTTATGCTTTCCTTCTCAAAATAGCAGCAAACTCAAATACCGCATCATTGACCAGGACCTCTTTCAAAACATGCTTCTTTGCTTGAACTGATTCTTGAAACAATGGATTTTTCTTACTCTGCCGTGGTTGCCTGCGCGCCGCTGATCACAAAGGCATAGTCGTACAGATCTGGTAGTGAAAGACCTCTGACATCCGGCCCCTCAAACAGGGGGCTGGCCGGCAGGCGATAAATAGCGACATTTTCCTTCTGCCGCTGCGCATGCTGCACGATGACGGAATCTTTCGTCAGCCCCTGGAGAGGCAGCGCCTGGCCGGACCGGGTGTCCATATAGCTTGCATCCACATAGAACAATTGGGCGACAGCGACCTGCTCTCTGAACGGGTCATCTTGCATCAGCTGGGACATCAGGGTAGGCGCTTGCGCCGTCTTTAAAATGTGCTGTCCGCCAAAGATGCCCAGAGTGCGGACACCAAGTTTCACCTTTCTGGCAAAGGTTTGGTACAGGGGCACATCTCGCTCTTTGTCGCCCAATGGGTTTTCCAGCAGCTGACCCAGGCTGAGCATGATGTCCTGCACTGCCTGGTCCTTCTCGCTGTCAGCGGGCAGGTCTTCATGCTCCCGGACGATGGC
>DHQX01000031.1:0-835 GCA_002411105.1 Christensenella sp. UBA5327
GGTGGATACCGGGAAAACCCTGACCCTGAAGGCAGCGGAGGGCTGGACGGGCACCTTCACCAGCCTGGATGAATACAAGGACGGCAAGGCAATTGTCTATTCGGTGGAGGAGGTGCCTGTGGGGAATGGCTATACCACCGCCATCACCGGGGATGCTTCCGCGGGCTACATCCTCACCAACAGCCGGACGCCTGAAAAGATCAGCATCTCCGGCAGCAAAACCTGGGATGACCAGGATGACAAATATGGCGCCAGGCCGCGGGAAATCACCGTGAACCTGTACGCGAACACCGTATTGCTGGCTGAGAGAACCAAGACGGTGGTGCCGGACGCCAGCGGCAACTGGTTCTGGTCCTGGGATGACCTGGACAAGTATCAGAACGGAAAAGAGATTGAGTATGAGATCGGGGAGGAGGTCATCCCCGATTACACAGCGGAATTCCCGGATTATGGGGCCGCGCCGCCAAACGCGTATGACATCACCAACCGCTACCTGCCGGATATGTTCAACATCCCGGTTCGCAAATACTGGGCTGACCAGGAGAACCAGGAGGGGCTGCGGCCGGAGAGCATTGAGGTGAGGCTGTTGGCCAATGGTGCGGACACCGGGAAAACCGTGACGCTCAACGCCGCGAACCATTGGCACGCGAGTTTCCTGAACCTGGACAAGTATGACGCAAGGGGCATCCCCATCCGCTACCGCCTGGAGGAAGTGTCCCAGCCCGGGCTTTACACGGTGCTATACCGCCCGGACAAGGAAATGACAGTGGAGCAGCTGAACTTTGTGGACGCGAGGAGCGGTGCCACCATTGAGAATATCCGGACGCCTGAAACC
>DHQX01000031.1:1013-9668 GCA_002411105.1 Christensenella sp. UBA5327
ATCCGTCTATGGCATGGCGAGACAGAAATCGCGTCGAAAACCGTGAGGGAGGCGGATGGCTGGGCCTGGCAGTTCCCCGATCTGCCCAAGTATGCGGGTGGGGAGCTGGTGACCTACACCATCACGGAGGACGCGGTGAACCATTACACCGCCCAGGTGCAGGGCCATGATGTGGCAAACGCCTATGAGCCGCCGCAGCCGCCGGACCCGCCCACGCCCACTTACCCGACGCTGCGCGTGCCGCTGTCAGTGAAAAAGACGCTCAGAAACGGCAGCCTCAAGGCCGGCGCGTTTACCTTCCAGCTCAAGGACAGGCAAGGCAATGTGATTGAAGAGGCAAGCAACGCCGCGGACGGCACGGTGACTTTCTCTGAGCGCACCTTCAGCCGTGAGGTGAGCAACTGGATCTATACCATCCATGAGGTGCAGGGAACAGACCCCAAGATGCGGTATGACAGCACCGTATTCACCGTGAAGATCACCACCACGGCGGTGGGGGGCATGCTGGAGGCCAAGGTCAGCATCGAAAAGGACGGGAACCCTGTCGCAGGGGAGATGACCTTTGTCAACCAGCTGGAGATGCCGCCTACGGGCGACCGCAGCTATCTGGTGTTGGGCTTGCTGCTGGGCGCCTCTGTGCTGATGATGGGCGGTGCCTATGTGATCAGCCGCAGGCGCAGGAAAGAGGGCTGATCAGCCGCCTGGCGGAGCGACAATCTTATGAGGGAATAGAATCAAGGAGCTGCCGGGATGACGGCGGCTCCTTGGTTGATGGCGCAATGACCTGTTCAATCAACCAGCGTGGCGAAATAATCCTCCGGGGTTTCCGCCCGGCGTATCAGCCGGAAGCCGCCATCCGCCTGGTGCAGCACCTCGGCGGAGCGCAGGCGGCCGTTGTACTGGTAGCCCATGGACCAGCCGTGGGCGCCAGCATCATGGAGCACCACCAGGTCCCCCCGGTCAATGGGTGGGAGAGCGCGGTTGGTGGCGAACTTGTCGTTGTTTTCGCACAGGGCGCCGGTGAGGTCATAGGTTTCGCTCAGGGGCAGGTGCCCTTTGCCCACCACGCTGATGTGGTGGTAGGCACCGTACATGGCCGGGCGCATGAGGTTGGCGGCCGAGGCGTCCAGGCCGATGAAGACCTTGTGGCCATCCTTGCGGTGTACCGCCCGGGTGACCAGAAAACCATGGGGCCCGGTCATGAAGCGGCCCAGCTCTGTCTTGATGGCGACGGTGCCATCCGGGCCAAAATGGCGCAGGCAGGCGGCCTTCACCCCCTCCCCGGCAGCCCGGATATCCACAGCCTGATCCTCTGGCCGGTAGGGGATGCCGATGCCGCCGGAGAGGTTGACAAAGGCGAAGTCAAGCCTGGTTTGGGCTTTCAGCTCAAGCCCCAGGCCAAACAGATAATCCGCCTGGGCGGGGTAGTAGGCGGGGTTTAAGGAATTGCTGGCCAGCATGGCGTGCAGGCCAAAACGCCGGACGCCCAGGTCGCGCAGCTTGAGAAGCCCTGCGGCCAGGTCCTTTGGCATCCAGCCAAACTTGCTCTCCTGGGGGCTGCCCATGAAGAGGTTGTCGCCGTGCAGCTGGGGCCCCGGGTTGACCCGGAGGCTGATGGCCTCGGGAATGCCGCCGTTTTCCGCCAGGGTATCGATGTCGCTGGGGTCATCCAGGTTGATGAGGGCGCCCAGCCGCCTGGCCAGGGTGAACTCATGGGGCGGCATGGCGTTGGCGGAGAACATGATATCCTCCCCCGCGGCCCCCACGCGCTGGGCCAGGAGCAGCTCGGTTTGGGAGGAGCAGTCAAGCCCGCAGCCCTCCTCCATGAGGATTTTCAGGATCTCCGGGTTGGGCAGCGCCTTGACGGCGAAATACTCCTTAAAATCAGGCGCCCAGGCAAAGGCCTGGTTGACACGCCTGGCGGTTTCACGGATGCCCGCCTCATCGTACAGATAAAAGGGGGTGGGAAATTGGTTTGCCGCGGCCTCAAACACCGCATCGGGAATGGCAAAGTTCGGCAAGGTCTTTCCTCCAGAAATACAAAATGCCCGTCCAGTATAACGCGAAACAAAGCCCCGGTGGCGTCGCCGGGGCAAAAAAACGGAAAAGATACGATATTTGTTACAGACTGCGCTGCATGGAGACGACAGTGTATGACTGGGTTTTTGTGATAACACCGGTTGGGTTAAAGTGGTTGTTTTGCCAAAAGCGCTCCGCTTGTGTGTTGCCTTGCGCGTATCCCAGATGGAGGGATTGATAGTGCGGTTTGAGGAACCTTGCTGTCTCTTCCATGATCCGGGTGCCTGTCCCTTGTCTCTGCCAGGCTTTATCCACCATGAAAAAACCGATGAATGCGGCGTTCTCATGTGGGAAGCCAGCGATCAGGTCCATGACCGCGATCAGCGTCCACCCCTTCCAGAAACCCAGATAATGCTTGTTCCCTGCCTTGGTCCCCGGCGGCAAGGCGACCAGGTCATCCCGGATGCTATCCTCTGTCACCTGGGGCGGACAGTGGCGGTAATACGCGGGGTTTCCTGAGCAGAGGCTAAAAACACGGGGAATATCTTCCTGTCTAATATGGCTGACGGTGAAGGTTTCAGACAGCCCTTGTATGTTCAGACCACACATCATCCCAGCGCCACATCCAGAATCATCATCACGGTAAAGCCCAGTGCCACGCCGATGACGCCGATGTTGGAGTGGCCGCCCTCCTGAAGGTCCGGGATGAGCTCCTCCACCACCACATAGATCATGGCGCCGGCGGCAAAGGCCAGCAGGTAGGGCAGCACCGGCACCATGATGCTGGTGAGAAAGATGGTGAGGATGGCGGCCACCGGCTCCACAATGCCGGAGGCTGTGCCATACCACAGGGCCTTGCCCTTGGGCATGCCGGAGGCCTTGAGCGGCAGCGAGATGATGGCGCCCTCCGGCACGTTTTGGAGTGCTATGCCGATGGCCAGCGCCAGGGCTGAGGCCCAGGTGATGCCAGGCTCCCCGATGGCAAGCCCTGCAAAGACCACGCCCACCGCCATGCCCTCAGGGATGTTGTGCAGCGTCACCGCCAGCATCAGCATGGTGTTTTTCCGGGCATGGGAGGGCAGGCCCTCCGGCTCGTCCGAGCCCTGATGCTGGTGGGGGATGAGGGTATCCAGCAGCAGCAGAAAGCCCATGCCCATGAGGAAGCCCACCGCCGGGGGCAGCCAGGGCAGGGCGCCCAATGCCTCTGACTTCTCTATGGCGGGCAGGAGCAGCGACCAGACTGAGGCCGCGATCATGACGCCGGAGGCAAAGCCCAGCATGATTTTGCGGAACCAATCCTTCATCTCGCCCTTGAGGAAGATCACCAGGGCGGCGCCGATGAAGGTGCCGATGAAGGGGATCAGGATGCCGAAGAGGATGTTGCCTGTGAGCATGGGGAAAACCTCGTTTCTGTTTATTCTGTAAACACCCTGGCCCCTGGCGCCGCCTCAAGCGGCAGGGCGCGCCAGGCGGGGTATGGGGCAAGGGCGGCTGCCATGCGGCCGGGGAAGGCCGGGTCATGGTGCAGGCACAGCAGGCTGGGGCCAGCCCCGCTGATGACACAGGCGTCTGCCCCCCTGTCCCGGGCCAGACGGGCCAGGGCCGCGCCATCCTCAACCAGCGGGAAGCGGTAGGGCTGGTGCAGCCGGTCCTGGCAGGCATCGCCCAGCAGGTGGAAGGCGCCCGCTTCCAGGGATTTAATGAGGAAGGCAGCCCGGGAGAGGTTAAACACCGCGTCCTCTCTGGCGAAGCGCTCCGGCAATGCCCGGCGCGCCCGGGCGGTTTCCAGGGGGAAATCCGGCACCAGAGCCACGGCGCACAGCGCCGGATGGGGCGTGACGGGCAGGCTGCGCACCGTTTCCCCTGCCATGATGCTGACCCGGATGCCGCCATAGACCGCGGCGGCGGCGTTGTCCGGATGGCCTTCCAGCTGGGCGCAGAGGGTGAGCGCATCCTCGGGCGTCAGCGGGCTGTTGAGCAGGGCGCCCGCGGCCAGGACGCCCGCGGTGACGCAGGCTGCGCTGCTGCCCAGGCCCCGGGCCGGGGGGATATCAGAGCGCACATCAATGGCAAGCCCCGGCACATGTTTGCCCAGGGCCTGGGCAGCATGGACAAAGGCGCGGTAGATGAGGTTATCCGGGGTGGCGAATTCCTCCGGGCAGCCGGTGATAAGAAGGCCGCTGTCACGGGGGGCAAAACCTATCTCCGCATAAAGCGACAGGGCCATGCCCAGGCAGTCAAAGCCGGGGCCCAGGTTGGCGGAGGTAGCTGGCACGCGGATCCTCACCATATCCGGGCCTCCTGAAAGGCGGCGGCGGGGATGTCGGCCGGGTCGATCACCTGATGCCTGATATCCGGTGCGCCCGGAAGCCAGGCAAGAGACAGGGGAATGGACAACCCGGTTTTTTGGGCCAGCTGCCCCATGGCAACAAGCCCATCGGGGATGGGGGCCGCACCCAGGGCAGACAGCACCGCCTGGGGAAATTTGAAGGGCGAGGCCGTTGCCGCCAGGAGCACGGGCCCCTGGGGCAGTTGATCCTTCAGCCGCTGCCAGGCATGCCAGGCCACCGCGGCGTGGGGGTCCAGCACATAGCGGTCATCCTCCCATGCCTGGCGGATGGCGGCCTGGGTGTCCTCCTCCGTGGCGCTGATGGCCATGAAATCCGCCTGAACCTGCGCAAGCGCGCTGGCGGGCAGCTGGTAGTGCCCCTGATCCTTCAGGCGCTGCATCAGCCCCGCCACATAACCGCTGTCACCACCTGTGGCCAGGTGCAGCAGCCTTTCCACATTGCTGGACACCAGGATATCCATGGAGGGGGAGAGAGAGAGGTGCAGCTTCCGCCGCCTGTCATACAGGCCTGTGGTGATAAAATCGGTGAGCACCCGGTTCTGGTTGGAGGCGCAGACCAGCATACCCAGGGGCAGGCCCATGCGCTTGGCCAGGTAGGCGGCCAGGATGTCGCCGAAGTTGCCGCTGGGCACCACCACATGAAGCGCTTCCCCAGCCGCCAATTTCCCCCGGCGCACCAGGTGTTTATAGGCGCTGATGTAATACACCACCTGGGGCACCAGGCGGCCGATGTTGATGGAGTTGGCACTGGATAGCATCAGGTCATCCGGCAGCCCGGCCGCTGCCGCCCCGGCAAAGGCAAGCTTCACCCCAGCCTGGGCGGCATCAAAATCCCCCCGGATGGCAAAGGCAAAGAGATTGTCCCCCGGCATGCGGCGCATCTGCGCCCGCTGCACGGGGCTCACCCCCTCCTGGGGGTAGAACACCACCGCCCGGGTGCCGGGCAGATTTCGGAAGCCCGCCATGGCGGCGGAGCCGGTGTCCCCGCTGGTGGCGGTGAGGATGAGGATGCGCTGGCCCGGCATCAGCTGATCCCGGGCGGAAACCATCAGCCGGGGCAATACGCACAGGGCCAGGTCTTTAAAGGCGGCGGTGGGACCGTGGAACAGCTCCAGCACATGGGCCTTGCCCAGGGAGATGACCGGGGCCACCTGGGGGCTGTCAAAAAGCTCCCCATAGGCTGCCTGGGCGATATCCTCCAGCGTCTGTTGGGCAAAACCCGGCAGCAGCCGGGCAAATACCGCACCCGCCAGGGCCGGGTACGCCTCGGGCAGGGCCTGCCAATCAAGCGGTGGCCAGGCCTCGGGTACATACAGCCCGCCATCGGGCGCTATGCCCCTAAGCACCGCCTCGGGCGCAAGAACAGCCGGACTTTGACCCCGGGTGCTGATAAAGCGCATAGTCGCCTCCGCAAAATGATTGACCCTATTGTAATCAGCGCGCCATACAGCGTCAACCGGGCTTGCGCAAAAGCGCCGCCGGGGTACAATGGGAGGGAGGAGGCTTTGAATGAAAACACATCTGCGTGTAGGCATGTGCCTGCTGCTCATCGGGCTGATGCTAAGCCCCTTTGGTGCAGGGGCCCAGGCCCCGCCCTTTGAGGTCACCACCCCGCCGCCGTTTGCTGGCTGGCCGCCCCGGACCGGGGAGGGTTATCTGCTGGTGGACGGCGCGCACCCGGCCCCGGAGTTCGTCTTTCAGGACGCGGAGGCGGGGCAGTTTATCTACCTGTCGGAAACCTTGCAGGTGGAGATCACCCGGCATTCTGCCCGGGTGGACCGGCGGGATCTGGTGTGGTTCATGGCGGACATCCGGTTTAAGGAGGGCCAGGCCTTCAGGGCCTATTCCGCTGACCCCAAGCGCCCCTCCCGCGCCCAGGACAGGCCTGAGAACATCGCCCGGAAAAACCAGGTGGTCTATGCCCAAAACGGCGATCTGTTTTCCTTCAGGGTGTATAACAAGGAGCGAAAGGGCCTGATCATCAGGGATGGCAAGGTGCTGTATGAGGACACCTACACCCGCCCGGTGGCCAAGATCCCGCCGCTGGATGAGCTGGCGCTGTTCCCTGACGGGCACATCGAGATGCGCACGCCGGGGGAATACACCGCCCAGGACTACCTGAGCGCCGGGGCCACGGACGTGCTGGCCTTTGGGCCCATCCTGTTTAGGGACCGGGTGAAGGACGGGCGCCTTGACAAGAGCTTCACCCACCGGGAGCCCCGCAGCGCCATCGGCGTGGTAGGGCCGGGGCACTTGATCGGCATCATGGTGGAGGGGCGCAACAAGCGCTCGGCCGGGGCGCCGCTGCGCTTTGTGGCCGACCGGCTGCTGGAGGCGGGCTGCCATGAGGCCTTCACCCTGGACGGCGGGCAGACCGCCGCCATGATCTTCATGGGCAAAAACGTGATGGATCCGGGCATCTACAGCGGCTATCAGAAGGCCCGCAAGCAGCAGGACATCGTGGGGATCGGCCAATGGATCAAAGGGCCTGATTAAACCGGTTCAATCCGGCAGCGGGTGGGCTTCGCCCTCCGATACCTTCCTGAATATACTCCTTTGACAGTCTGGGTTTTGCCCGGCGGCTATTCGGCTGCCGGGCGAAACTTTTTTTGCCGCTTTGTTTGAAGGCTGTTTTACAGGGTATTATAGTTTTGTTCTAATTTTAGATTAATTCTAAATTTTGAAAGGACAAAGAAAGATGAAGCACAGGCCGGAGATGACCCAGGAGGAACTGATGCAGAAGCTGCGGAAGCATGGGATATCCATCACCCAGCAGCGCCTGGTGGTGCTCAGGTGCCTTATGGAGGCGGAGGGGCACCCGGATGCCGAGGAGATCTACGCCGCGGTGGGCAAGCAGGACCAGGTGATCTCCATGGCCACGGTGTATAACACCCTGAACCTCTTTGCCGCCAAGGGCATGCTCAGCACCCTGGAGATCGACGGGCATACCCTGCGTTTTGACAAGGAAACCGCGCCCCATGGGCATTTCCAGTGCGCGGCCTGCGGCGCCATCTTCAACTTCCCGGTTGAGATGGAGGCGCTGGGTGAAGCGCTGCCCGGTTTTCTGGTCACCAAGCAGGATGTCTACTTGAAAGGCATTTGCCCCGCCTGCCGGGAAGCCGGTGGACGGGAGGATGATACAGATAGGCAAACAGACAGACCCAACAAAAATAAGGAGGAAACACAATGAAAAACCCCATGGACAAGAACAACCTGGGCGAACCCTTACCCAGCCGCAACGACCACGTCGGGGAGCACCCCGGCCTTAAAACCGCCCAGGGAGCGCCCGTGGCCAACAACCAGGACGTGATGACCGCAGGGCCAAGGGGCCCGCTGACGATGCAGGATGTCTGGTTTCTGGAGAAGATGGCGCACTTTGACCGGGAGGTGATCCCTGAGCGGCGCATGCACGCCAAGGGCTCCGGCGCCTTTGGCACTTTCACCGTCACCCATGACATCACCCAGTACACCAAGGCCAGGATCTTCTCCGAAGTTGGCAAGAAGACCGAGATGTTCGCCCGGTTTTCCACCGTGGCCGGTGAGCGGGGCGCCGCGGACGCGGAGCGGGACATCCGCGGCTTTGCCCTCAAGTTCTACACCGAGGAAGGCAACTGGGACCTGGTGGGCAACAACACCCCGGTGTTCTTCTTCCGGGATCCGCTGAAGTTTATGGACTTAAACCACGCCGTCAAGCGCGACCCGCGCACCAACATGCGCAGCCCCAACACCAACTGGGACTTCTGGTCCTCACTCCCCGAGGCGCTGCTTCAAGTCACCATCATCATGGGCGACCGGGGCATCCCCTCCAGCTACCGGCACATGCACGGCTTTTCCAGCCACGCTTATAGCCTGATCAGCGCTGAGAACAAGCGGGTGTGGGTGAAGTTCCACTTCCGCAGCCAGCAGGGCATCCGGAACCTCACCGACCAGGAGGCGGGCAAGGTGGTGGGCATGGACAGGGAGAGCCACCAGCGGGACCTGTACGAGGCCATTGAAAAGGGCAAATTCCCCAAGTGGAAGATGTACATCCAGGTGATGACAGAGGAAGAGGCCGACGCCATGGCCAACAACCCCTTTGACCTGACCAAGATGTGGCTGAAGAAGGATTATCCACTGATTCCCGTGGGCGAGTTTGAGCTCAACCGCAACCCCGCCAACTACTTTGCCGATGTGGAGCAGGCAGCTTTCGCGCCCTCCAATGTGGTGCCGGGCATCAGCTTCTCCCCTGACCGGATGCTCCAGGGGCGCCTGTTCTCCTATGGCGATGCCCAGCGCTACCGCCTGGG
>DHQX01000031.1:9712-20984 GCA_002411105.1 Christensenella sp. UBA5327
GTGCCGGGCATCAGCTTCTCCCCTGACCGGATGCTCCAGGGGCGCCTGTTCTCCTATGGCGATGCCCAGCGCTACCGCCTGGGGGTCAACCACTTCCAGATTCCGGTCAACAGCCCCAGGGGCGTCAAAAACCCCCACCCCTTCCACCGGGACGGCCAGATGCGGGTGGACGGCAACCTGGGCAGCGAGATTCACATCGAACCCAACTCCTATGGCAACTGGACCGAGCATCCCCAGCACGATAACCCGGTGGAAAAAACCGGCGGGGATGTTTACCGGTATGATTTCAGGGCGGATGACCACGACTATTACACCCAGCCGGGGCTGCTCTTCCGCGCCATGACGCAGGAACAGCAGCAGGTGCTCTTTGACAACACCGCCCGGAACATGGGGGACTCCACCCTTCAGATCAAACACCGCCACATCGCTAACTGCTACCAGGCCGACCCCGCCTACGGCCAGGGCGTCGCAAAGGCCATGGGCATTGACCTTGTGGACGTGGACCTGAACCTGCCCAAGCGGGATTCCCGGGAGAACAACCACAAGGCCAACAACGCCCACCCGGAGCTGAACCAGCCCACCAAGCCGGTTGACCCCGGCCGGGAGATTGACACCAACGGCCCTGACTATATCGCGCCTGAGAGCGATCCCTGGCTGCTGTAAGGGCAATTTAGGGGGCAAAGGAAACGGCGGGGCATCTTTTTTGAAAAAGATGCCCCGCGTGAAAACTCGCTCATCTTGGTGGGTACGCCTAATGTTAGATAAAATGAGGAAGCAACAGCTAAGGATTATATCACTGTATAATATCAATTCATCAATAAAAACTTATTGATGTGGCTATAAGCCATCATTTGAACTTTCTTTATTCATATAGTTGTTCATCTCTTTGATAAAGTCTTTACTATAATAGGCTACCCATACTGTCGGCCCAAATTTTAGAGATTCTATACTTGAATACATTTTTGCCAAATCATCATTCATCAAAATTTCAATATAAACATCCTGCAGTTTCTCCCATGATGCTAATCTCTGATAGAGTCCTTGTTGCGCAGCAGTAGCTTCGGTGTAGATTTTTTTGTAATCATCGTTTTTCCAGTGTGAGAGTTGCCGAGTAGGATTTCCATATTTTTTCTTGATTGCATTTAACAAATCATCATAATCTAATAGCATTTGATGGGACATTAACATGCTATATGATGGTGTAAAATACATAATGCTCCCTAAACCTTTAAAATTGGTTGAGGACTCCGAAGGTTCAATTACGAAAAAGACATGTAATGCTAAGCTTGCAACGGTGACATCTTTATACCAAAGGGTTATGTTATCTCCAGCGGATGTGTATGTATCTATTTCTATGTATTCGGAATACCCTTCGTCAGCCATAAGCGCAATAATTTCTTTAGCATTCATACCCCACTTGATTCCATTTCGGATGGAAAACTCTTTCGCTTCTATGCTCAGTGGAAATAACAGACAGAAAATGCAAACAGCAGCCAGAATTCGTTTCATAAGTCACCTCCAGATCATTAATCAGATTAAATAAACATATTGCTGCTTCAAGACAAATTCGGTGATTGATATTCTTTGTTGCACAATACAAAGCATGGGGGCAGTTCAAAGATCATAGAAGGTTCTCGAAGCACAGAGACTGAAATAATTATCTTGGATTTATCGATATTTCTCTCTTATTCCGTCACCGGCGCAAAGGGCTGATACTCGCTGTTTTTGAAGATGTCAAAGATCACGAAATACCGGGGATGCTCCCGCCAGCCGCCCAGGGTGGAGTAGTGGGTGTGGTCGATGTGGCAGCCCGGCAGGGTGGCTTTCAGGTGGGCGACCAGATCCTTGGGAATGGGGTCGGAGGCGGAATAGTTGTTGCTGTTGTATATCCATAGCCGCTCCAGGGTGGTTAGGGTATCCAGGGGGCTGTAGTCCTTGACGTAGTTGAAACAGATATTCAGGTCCAGCACATGCTTCATGTCAGAAAGCGGGCTGATGTCCCGGATCTTGTTTTTGAACAGCTCCACATATTCCAGGTTGGGCAGGTTTTTGAGGACGCTGATGTCCTCAATCTGGTTGATGGCCAGGATCAGCACGCGCAGCTCGGTCAAATCCTTGATAAAATCGATGCTGGTGATGGCGTTGTGGCCCAGATCCAGGGCTTGAAGGTTTTTGCAGTATTTGATGGGCTCAAAATCCTGGCTGGTGTGCTGGGGGGCCCGGTTGTTGTGCAGGGTGGAAAAAGCGGTGGCATCGGTGCGGAGGGTATGCTCCTTGATGCGGATGGTCCAGCCAAAGAAGATATCAGGATAGCGGGCGGCCAGGGTGTCCATGGTTTGGGGGGTCACCCTGGTTTCAAACATGTCGACGCGCGTGAGCTGCGGCAGCTGGTCCAGCGCTGCCATCAGCGCGTCCAGGTCATCCGCCTGGTAGGCACCCAGGTCGATATACTCCGCATGCAGGCTGATGCGCTGGCCGAAAGCCTCCAGGCTGTCCCCCTGGCCGGCCAGGGCGGGGAGCAGGATCACCATCAGCGCCGCCAGCAGGCAGCTTGCGATCAAGTGTCTTTTTTGTCTTAACATGGCGCTGTTTCCTTTTCTTTTATTCGCTTTCATTCTAACTGGGAAACGCTTCTGATGTCAATTCGCGGCAATTGACAGGGCCGTCCGTTTTCCCCTACAATATCCACAATGAAACTGGGAGGACACTGTATGCCCTTGATCAAGCGTTGCTGTGGGTTGTTGCTGGCCCTGACTTTTTTTTTGACGGCTGGCGGAATGGCTTTGGCCGAGATAGCGCCGCTGCCCATTGATGATTCGCCGGGGCATCCGCCCATTGCCGAGGGCTATCTGAGCGATTTGGAATATGAGGATCCTTCCATCCGCGTCACCATTGAGACCGGGCGCGAGTTCAACACCAACTACTGGCTGGCCCGCATCTCCATCAAGGACCCCAGCCAACTGCGCACCACCTCCGCCAACGGCTTTGACGGCACCCGCACCGTGGCCGGCAAAACCCTGGCCCGGCGCATGAAGGCGGTATTTGCCATCAATGGCGACTATTTTTCCTACCGTAACGATGGCTTCCTGATCCGACAGGGCGTGCAGTACCGGGACCTGCCCTCCGGCAAGCGGGATGTGATGCTGCTTGACGAAAATGGGGACATGCACATCGTGCGCCGCGCCACGGCGGAGACCCTGGCGCCCTATATGGAAAAGAACATCATCAACTCCTTCAACTTCGGCCCCGCCCTGGTGGTGGATGGCGAGAAGATGCGGGGCTTTATCGACAATGATGACGCGGCGCTGCTGGGCCGCCAGCGCATGGGCCTGGCCCAGGTGAAAAAGGGAGAGCTGGACTACATCGCCCTGGCCTGCACAGGGCCCAAGTGGGGCAACTCCGGCTGGACGCTGGACCAGTTTGCCCAGATGATGAAGCGCCTGGATGTGGAGAACGCCTACAACCTGGACGGGGGCAACTCCACCATGGTGATGTTCAAGGGCGATTATGTGAACCGCATCAACGAGGAGACCATGCGCACCATCTCCGATATCATCTACTTTGCCAGCGCCTGGCCGGGGGAGGGGGAGTAGCCGCTGCCGCCTGAAAGCCTATACCTGACGATTCTTTTTGCGGCGGCCCTTTTAAGCGCTGCCGTATTTGGCTGTGCGCTCAAATGGCGCGGGCAGCCGCGCGGCACCTGCCTGGCGGCACCGGCTCTGGCGGTGGCGGCGGGCTTTGTGGGGGCGCGGCTTTTTTATTTCCTGGTGCGCTCCGCCTTCCTGGTGCCCATGTATGGCTGGGGCGCTTTGTTTTCCCTGCCCTATGACGGCATGGCCCTGGGCGGGGCGGTGGCCGGGGCCTTCCTTTCGGTGTGGCTGATGGAAAAGGCGCTGAAGTTGAAGCCCTTCACGCTGCTGGATGCGCTGGCCCCCGCCGGAATGCTCATGGCGCTTCTGGCCAGGCTGGGAGAGTTTTTTGTCAGCTTTGGCCAAGGCGCCTATGTGGAAAATGCCGGGCACCAGTTTTTTCCTCTGGCGGTTGCAAACCAGTGGGAGGAATGGTACTACGCGGTCTTCATGCTGGAGGCGCTCATCGCCCTGGCCTGCTTGATTTATGCTCTGAGGATGCGAAAACACCCCGCCGGGCGGCGGGTGCTTTTAACGCTGACGCTGTTTCTGCTGGGCCAGATCTTTGCCGAGAGCCTCCGGGCTGAAAGCCTCAAATGGGGCTTTGTCAGGGTGCACCAGCTGTTTTCCGTGCTGGGGGTAGCGGGGGTGCTGGTCTATTACGCCGCGGGGGCCCGCCGCCGGGGCGCCCCGATCGCCGCTCTCATGCTGCGCTTCGCCCTGCCCTTTCTGCTGGGCGTGGCCGCCCTCATCGGCCTGGAGTTCGCCTTTGACAAATGGGAGGAGGCGCCCAACTGGGCGCTTTACATGGGGATGGCGGCGGTGCTGATTGGCATGGGCAGCCTGGTGTTTGGGGCGGAGAAAGCAGATAAGGTATGACAAACAAAATCGCCCTTGTGGTCTATCCCCAATTCAGCATGCAGGAGATTGCCACATTAAGCGGCCTGTTCCGCTGGTATTTTGACAGCCCTACGGTGGTGTTCTCCAAGGACCTGAAACCGGTGCTGTCAGAGGAGGGCATCCAGGTGCTGCCCGAGAAAACCTATGACGCGTTTCGTGTTGCTGACTATGACTGTCTGATCCTGCCGGGTTGCAGCGATTTCAGAGAGTCCATCGGCGATGAAGCGCTGATGCGCTTTCTCCGGCAGTTCAAGCAGCACCCGGGCTTTGTGATTGGTGCTATTTGTGCAGGCCCCATTTACCTGGCCCGGGCCGGGCTGCTGGAGGACAGGAAGTTCACCTCCTCCCTGTTTGTGGAGATGATTGAGCGTTTTTCCTTTATCCAGGCGGAGAACATGGTCTATGCCCCGATTGTGGAGGAGGGGAACATCCTGACCGCCACGGGGGACGCATACCGGGAGTTTGCCATCGCCATGGCCAGAAAACTGGGCTACCAATGCTCTGACCGGGCCTATGCCGGCGTGCCTTTTGACTGGAAGCCGGAGACCTACAAACACAACCTGAACCCTGAGGGCATGGCGCAATTTGTGGAGGCCTATGGGGCGTACCTCAGATAGCCTTGTCCCTTCATCCCTTATCCTGTATACTATTTCCCATGTCCGATGATGATGAAAAGGCGGTGTCCCATGGTTAACGGCAAGGATTTCACCCAGGCGCTGTCTTTGCGCGTGCTCTCCCCCAGCACCCAGACGGTGTGGCCGATTGATTCCCCGGAGCTCAACCGCCCGGGGCTGGAGCTGACGGGGTATTATGAGCACTTCGCCTATGAGCGGCCCCAGGTGATCGGCAACGCGGAGATGGGCTATTTGATGAGCCTGTCCAAAGCCAAGCGCAGGCAGAAGCTGGAGGCCTTCTTCGCCTACCAAATCCCCTGCCTGGTGGTGTGCCGGGGGCTGACGCCGCCGGAGGAGATGCTGGAGCTGGCCGGTGAAAAGGACGTGCCGGTGCTGGGCTCTGATGAGTCCACCACGCGGTTTATCGTCAGTGCCATCATGCACCTGACCAGGCTCCTGGCGCCCCACTCAACGCTGCACGCGGTATTGGTGGATGTGTATGGGGTGGGGGTTCTCATCACCGGGGAATCCGGCGTGGGCAAGAGTGAATCGGCGCTGGAGCTGATCAAAAGGGGACACCAGCTGGTGGCGGACGATGTGGTGGACATCTGCCGGGTGAATGACAACCGCCTGGTGGGCGAGTCGCCGGAGGCCATCCGCCACTTCATGGAGATCCGGGGCGTGGGCATCATCGATATCCGCGCCATGTACGGCATCAGCGCGGTGCTGATGAGCAAGTCCATCGACATGGAGATCCACCTGGAGCCCTGGATAGAGAAGAAGGAATATGACCGGCTGGGATTGGATGAGGATTTCTCCACGATCATGGACGTGAAAATCCCCAAGCTGGTGATCCCGGTGAAGCCGGGGCGCAACCTGGCCATCATCATTGAGATCGCCGCCCGCAACCACAGCCTCAAGCGCCTGGGCTATTCCGCGGCGCAGGAGCTGGACAAGCGCCTCACCGACATGGCGCAGCAGGGGATGGAGGACGCGTGATGAGGCGGTATATCGGCATCGACCTGGGCGGCACCAAGATCGCCGCTGGCGTCACCGATGAGAGGGGCCGCATCCTGGCCAAGGCGGAGTCGGCCACGCTGGCCGGCCGCCCTTACCCGGAGGTGGTGCGGGACATGGCCGCAAGCGCCCTTCGCGCGATGGAGGAAGCCGGGTGCACGGCGGAGGAAGTGGAAGCCATTGGCATCGGCATCCCCGGCATTGCCGAGAACAAAACCGGCACGGTGATCTTCTGCACCAACCTGGGCTGGCACGATGTGCCGCTGCGGGCTGAGCTTGCCCAATACATCAACAAGCCCATCTACATCGACAACGACGCCACGGTGGCGGGCTTTGCCGAATCGGTGGCGGGCATCAGCCAGGGGGCTGGCTGCAGCGTGTTTATGACCCTGGGCACAGGCGTTGGCGGCGGCATTGTGATTGACGGCAAGCCCTGGGCCGGGGTGCACGGCGTGGCCAGCGAAATTGGCCACCTCACCATGGTGATTGACGGCATCCCCTGCACCTGCGGCAAATCCGGCTGCCTGGAGCGCTACTGTTCCGCCACGGCGCTGATCCGCATGGGGCAGGAGGCGGCGGTGAAGCATCCGGACAGCCAGATCGCCCGGGAGGCGGGGCAGGACCCCAGCCGGATCAACGGCAAGCTGGTCATCGACTGCGCCAAGGCGGGGGACCCCACGGCGCTGGAGGTATTCAATGAATACACCCGCTACCTGGCCCTGGCGGTCAACAACGTGATCTCCTTTCTGGATCCGGAGATCGTGGTGCTGGGCGGGGGCATCAGCAACGCCGGGGGTTTTTTGCTGGAGGCTGTGCGGCGCTGGATCCCCAGTTTCCTGATGTTCAAAACCATGCCCTACCCCCGGATAGAGCTGGCGGTGCTGGGAAACCAGGCCGGCATCATCGGGGCGGCCATGCTTGCCAAATCCATCAAAGAAGAAGGAGAAGCCTATGCCAGTGACCAAGATCGCTGAACTATACCGGGAGTTACCCCCTGAGGGCCAGGAGGTGACCGTCAGGGGCTGGGTGCGCACGCTGCGCGACAGCAAAGCCTTTGCCTTTATTGAACTAAACGATGGTTCCTCGTTTCGCAACCTCCAGGTGGTGTGTGATGAGGCGCTTTCAAACTTCGCCCAGGTGACCAGGATTTCACTGGCCACCTCCCTTCAGGTGCGGGGAAACCTGGTGCACACCCCCCAGATGAAGCAGCCCTTTGAGTTGAAGGCCACGGAAGTGACGGTGCTTCATGCCTGTGACGCGGACTATCCGCTGCAAAAAAAGCGGCACAGCTTTGAATACCTGCGCACCATTGCCCACCTCAGGCCCCGCACCAATACCTTTTTTGCGGTGTTCCGCATCCGTTCCATCGCGGCCCAGGCCATCCACGCCTTCTTTGCGCGCCGTGGCTTTGTGTATGTGAACACCCCCATCATCACCACCAGTGACGCCGAGGGGGCGGGGGAGATGTTTCATGTGACCACCCTGGACCTGGACAAACTGCCCAAGACCCAGGAGGGTCAGGTGGACTACGGCCAGGATTTTTTCGGCAAGCCCGCTTCCCTCACCGTATCAGGCCAGCTTCAGGCGGAGGCCTATGCCCTGGCCTTTAGCGACGTGTACACCTTTGGCCCCACCTTCAGGGCTGAGAACAGCAACACCGCCCGCCACGCGGCGGAATTCTGGATGGTGGAGCCGGAAATTGCCTTTGCCGACCTGGCAGATGACATGGCCCTGGCGGAGGACATGGTGCGGGAAGTGATCGGCGAGGTGATGGAAAAAGCCCCGGACGAGCTGAACTTTTTAAACAGCTTTGTGGACAAGGAGCTGCTGGCCCGCCTAAACCATGTGAAGGACAGCGCCTTTGGCCGGGTCACCTACACCGAGGCGGTGGAGATACTCAAGGCCTCAGGGCAAAAATTTGACTATCCCGTATCCTGGGGCATTGACCTGCAAACCGAGCATGAGCGCTACCTGACCGAGCAGCACTTCAAGCGCCCGGTGTTTGTCACCGATTACCCCAAGGATATCAAAGCCTTCTATATGCGCCAGAACGAGGACGGCAAGACGGTGGCCGCCATGGACCTGATGGTGCCTGGTATTGGCGAGATGATCGGCGGAAGCCAGCGTGAGGAGCGCTATGACAGGCTCCTTTCCCGCATCCAGGAGATGGGCCTGGCGGAAGAGGAATACGGCTGGTATCTGGATCTCAGGCGCTTTGGCTCTGTCAAGCACGCGGGCTTTGGCCTGGGCTTTGAGCGTTTTGTGATGTATCTGACCGGCATTTCAAACATCCGGGACGTGCTGTCCTTTCCCCGGACGGTGGGGCACGCGGCGTTCTGATGGATGGGATATAAAAACACAGGGCCGGTGCAGACAGTTGCGCCGGCCCTGAAAAGCGTGTTGCACAGGGGCCGCTTACTCCGGCCGCGGCACCGCGTCAAAAATGGCCTGGGGGTCTTCGCCCAGCAAGGCGACCCGGACGATGGCGTTGCCATAGGTTTCCAGCAGCAGGCCCACCATGCCCACGCAGATGTGCAGCTCTTCTTCCCCCGGGTAGACCGAGAGGGTCAGGATATCCGCGCTGCTGATGATCTGCCCGGTGTCCATGTCCATGTACAGATGCGCCCAGGAGCTGTCCCAGTTGATGAGGGTGATGAGCTTGGCCATCTTCACCCGGTTCTCCTCCGCCGCAAAGATGCTGGGGAAAGCGCTCACCATGAGCAGGTCTGCACTCAGATTGATGGTGACGGAGCTGGGCGGCAGCGTGTTATCCGCCGGCACTTCGAAGGTGAAGGAATGCGGGTTCTCGCGGTAGGAGAAGCGGTAGCCCTGGGTGGTGAGGTAATGATCCACCAGCGCCGTCAGGTGGGCGATGCGGGCTTCCTCCGTGTCGTTCCCCACGGGCTGCGCCAGGGCAGCGCCACACAGCATCACCAGGGCCAGGCAGAGGGGCAGCAGGCGTCTTAATGTCATATCATGGCCTCCTTGCACGTCACAGGCTGCGGGCGGGGGAAAGCGTGGTGACCGGCAGCGCTTCAGAAGGGCTCATGCCCAGCAGCGCCACCTTTGCCAAAGCGTCGCCATAGGACGACAGCAGGTTTTGGGTGAAAAAGAGCTGGGCGCCCACCTCCGGGACGCCTGGGAGCACCCCTTCCACGATGATGCGTGAATAGGCCAATAACCGCCCGTCCTGATAGTCCATCTGCAACTGGGCGAAGGAATGGTCCCAGTTGATACGGGTTTGCAGCTCCGCCATGCTGTCACGGTATTCCGCCCGGACGCTGATGGTCGGGTAGCAGTAAAAGGCAACCATGTCCTGATACAGGTCGATGTACATATAGGCGCTGCTCAGCGCGCCCTCAAGCTGCACATCCAGGTAAAAGGAGTTGTTCTCCTCATCATAGCTAAAGCGGTAGCCATCCTCGGTCAGCGCCTGCTCCACCACTGCGCGCAGGGCGGGGATGCGGTCGGCCGCCGGCTGCTCGGGCATGGGGAGGCCTTCAGGCGCCAGGGAGATCACCGCTGATGCGGTGAAAGCCAGGATGAGCGCAAGGATAATGGAGACTGCCGGGCTGAGGGAAAGGTGCATGGCGGCCCTCCTTTGGGTGAAGTATGGTCTCTTGGCGCGCAAAGCCTAACACAATGTCCGCTGATGTGCAACGGGAAGCCTGTAAAATATGTGCGGGGCCACAGCGGGTTAAGGAGCGGAAAACGGGGTATACTCTATGCGGCGCGGTTTACCCGCGCTTTGACATCTGGAAGGAGATTCAGACATGACCCAAGAGCAATCAAGCCTGGTGCTGCCCCTGTTAAAGAGCGCCCAGATGCGGCGCAGCGTATACGCCCTCAACAAAAACCTGCCCCTTAGCCAGCAGGAGGTGGAGGATTTGGTGGGGCATGTGCTCAAGCACACCCCCAGCTCCAACAACTCCCAGTCTGCCCGGGTGGTGCTGCTGTTTGGGGAGGAGCATGAGGCGCTCTGGGAGCTTGTGCGGGAGACCTTAAGGCCTCTCACCGCCAAGGAAAGGTGGGGGACCACCGACAAAAAGGTGAGCGGGTTCAAGGCGGCTGCCGGCACCGCGATGTTTTTTGAGGACATGGCGGTCATCCGGGCGCTTCAGAAAAAGCTACCCCTGTACAAGGATCACTTCCCCGACTGGAGCGAGCACGGCAACGCGATGAACCAGTACCGCCTGTGGCAGTTGATGGCGGCGGCTGGCGCCGGCGCCAACCTGCAGCACTATAACCCCATCATCGATGAAGAGGTGAAGAAGCGCTGGAACATCCCCCAGGACTATCGCCTCAGGGCCCAGCTGGTGTTTGGCGGCATCAGCCAGCCCGCCGGGGACAAGGAGTTCCTGCCGGTGGCGGACAGGCTGACCATCCACGGCACGCTGGCTGAGTAATGCCAGGAGCCGCACCAAAAAAGCGGGGACCTTGTGCAGGTTCCCGCCTTTTTGATGGCTGTGAGGGTCAGTCATCGTCCGCTTCGCCCAGGTTCTCCATGAACTTGTCGAAAACTTCCTGGACGATCTCATCGTCTTCGCAGGTGACATAGATGTCCTCGCCCTTGTCATCCTGGGCGATCTTGAGGATGACGACCTCGCCTTCTTCTTCCTCGTCCACATCCTCATCTTCCTGAACCGCCATGAACACCACGTAGCTCTCGCCCTTGTGCTCCACGGTGTCCAGGTATTCGAACTGGGCGACGTTGCCGTCCTCGTCCGTCAACTCCACCAGGTTGCTGTCTTCATCGTCCTCAAAAAACAGTTCTTCCTCGATGATTTCCTCTTCCGGCTGCAGCTTTCTGTCTTCCGCCATGTGCTTGCCCTCCTGTCGGTTTTGGCGCGGCAAATATCACCGCTCATTCATTATACCCAAGGCTGTCAAGATAGCGTTCCAAAATCAGGCAGGCCGCCGTCTGATCCACCTTTTCCCGGATCTGGCGGCTGTCCAGGCCGCCTGCCCGCATGGCCTCCTCCGCTTCAAAGCTGGTGAGCCGCTCATCCTGGTAGCGGACGGGGATGCCCTCCTGGAGGAGCCGCTCGCCAAAGCCCTGGGTCTCCTGCGCCTGGCGGCCCAGGCTCCCGTCCATGTTGCGGGGCAGGCCCA
>DHQX01000031.1:21091-22047 GCA_002411105.1 Christensenella sp. UBA5327
GTCCATGTTGCGGGGCAGGCCCAGGACCACGGCCTGAGCGCCGGTCTGCGCCATCAGCGCTTTCACCCGCTTTACATCCGGGCCCCAGCCCTTGTGGCGAAAAACGCTGTGGGGGCGGGCCAGGCGGGTATGGGCATCGCCAACCGCCACGCCGATGCGCCCCTGGCCATAATCAAGCCCCAGAAACCTCAATCCATCTCCGGGGCGGGAACGCTGAAATACTGGCGCACCAATTCCTCCAGCACCTCATCCCGCTCAAGCCGGCAGATGAGGTTGCGGGCGTTGCCATGGCTGGTGATATAGGTGGGGTCTCCGGTCATCAGGTAGCCTACCAATTGGGCCACCGGGTCGTAGCCCTTTTGTGCCAGGGCCTGATATACATGCTGCAGGATGCCCGCAGCTGTGCTGCTATCGCTCCCCAGGGGGAGGATTTTGGTTGTGCCAAAGCCCTCGGTCATAGGCAACCCTCCTTTTTCTTTATTATACATGAATCCCCTGAAACATCAAGGATTTTGTGGCGCGTTTTGCGCCGGGGCTCCTGTGCTATAATGTGCATGATAAGGGGGCGGAAGCATGAAGGACAGGCTGTACTTTGGGGATGCATGGCGCAAGGCGTTTTCCGCCGTGGTGGAGGCGGTGAAGGAGGAGGGCGGTGGCCGGTGGCTGCGGTTGTCCCAATCCGCCTTTTATCCGGAGGGGGGCGGGCAGCCGGGAGACCGGGGCAGCCTCAGCCGTGAGGGTTTTTTATATCAGGTTCTGGATACCCAGGGCGATGAGGAGGCCCAGGTGTGGCACCGGGTGGAAACGCCTGAGGGCGCGCCCGGGCTTTTGCCCGGAGATCAGGTGGAGGGGGAGATCGACTGGGCGCTGCGGTATGACCACATGCAGCAGCACACTGGGGAGCACATCCTGGCCTACTGCGTGTGGAAGCTGGCGGGGGGCTATGTCCATGGCCT
>DHQX01000031.1:22141-61056 GCA_002411105.1 Christensenella sp. UBA5327
GGGGGGCTATGTCCATGGCCTGCACATTGGACATGCCCAGTCAAGCATTGATGTGAGCCTGCCGGAGGGTCAGACCCGCCTTTCCCGGGAGATGCTTGAGGAAATCGAGACAATGGCCAACCAGGTGATCGCCCGGGATGACCGGATTGACTGCCGCTTTCCGGATGAGGAGGAGCTGAAAACGCTGCCCCTGCGGAAGATCCCGGGGGAGCATGCCCAGACCCGGGTGGTGCTGATGGGGGACTATGAGGGCGTGGCCTGCGGCGGCACCCACCTGGCCCGCACCGGGCAGGCCGGGGTGATCAAAATCCTGAGAGATCAGAGCAGCCGGGGCAAGATGCGGCTGTTTTTCCTCTGCGGCCAGCGGGCGGCCCGGCACTATCAGGCCACCTATAAGGCGCTTGATGAGGCCTCAAGCCTATTGAATGTGCCTCCGGACCAGGTGCCGGCCGCGCTGGCGGCGACCCTGGAAAAGCTGGGCGCCCAGGGCTTTGAGCTCAGCGCCCTCAGGCGGGACATGGCCCTGGCGCGGCTGCCGGGGCTGCTGGAGACGGCGGCGGGGCTGCCGGGGGGCTGGCGCCTGGTGGCGGCCCAGCTGCCTGAGCAGGAGGCCCAGGGCCTGGATGCCCTGGCCAGCGCCCTGGCGGAAACCCCTGGCGTGGCTGCCCTGCTCTGCGCCCCCCAGGGGGACAAATTCCTGTTCACCTTTGCCAGGAAAGAGGGCCCGGGGCCTGACCTTGCGGCGCTGATGCGCCAGGCGGGCATCCGGGGCGGCGGGCGGCCGGCCTTTGCCCGGGGTGCGGCGGCCACATCAGCGCCCCTTGAAGCGGCGCGGGCCGGCCTGGGGCAGCAGCGCGTTTAAAAAACCGAATTTATACAAAAAAGATACCATTTCATACAGGCTTTCCGGCGGATCAAGGCCCCATGTGAATTGACGCTCAAAGCGCGCCTGTGCTACAATCTGCGCACTCATTTACTGAGCTGCTGATGTGGTGGCGATGCATTTTTACACCCTGGCAGACAGCGGCGGTGCCCATTCCGGCGGCGGAGGGCAACCAACCGTGTCCCTTGACCCCAACATGAAAGGAGACCGGAACCATGAAAAAACTGATCGCTCTGTTGCTTGCCTCCATCCTCCTCCTGGCGGCCGCCCCGGCGCTGGCCTGGGATCCCGTCGGCATCACCACCGGCGGCACCGCCGGCACCTACTACCCGCTGGGGGGTGAGATCGCGGCGCTGTGGATGAAGCACATCAAGGACCTGGATGTGTCTGTCCAGTCCAGCGGCGGCTCCAAGGACAACATCATCAAGATCAACAACGGCGAGGCCGAGCTGGGCACGGTGCAAAACGACGTGATGTACTACGCCTACCAGGGCGACAAAGACTTTTTCAACGGAGAAGTCATCGACTCCTTTGTGGCCATTGGCTCCCTGTACCCGGAGCTGGTGCAGGTGGTGGTGGCGGCGGATTCCGACATCAAGACCATTGAGGACCTCAAGGGCAAGAAGGTTTCGGTGGGCGCGGTGGGCTCCGGCGTGTATTTCAATGCCGTGCAGCTGCTGGAGATGGCGGGGCTGACGCTGGATGACATCCAGCCCCAGTACCTGAGCTTTGACGAGTCCTCCACCTCCTTTCAGAACCGGCAGCTGGACGCTTTCTTCATCACCGCAGGGCTTCCCAACCCGGCCATCATGGACGTGGCCAGCCGCCAGGAGGTGCGCCTGATTGGCCTGACCGATGACCAGATGAAGGCTCTTCAGGAGAAGTACAGCTTCTATGTGCCCATTGAGGTGGAAGCGGAAACCTATAAGGGCATGAAGGAGCCGGTCAGCGTGCCTTCCATGAACGCGGTCCTCATCTGCAATAAGGACCTGCCGGAGGAGCTGGTCTATGAGATGACCAAGGTGCTCTTTGAAAACAAGGATGAGATGACCCACGCCAAGAAAGCCTTCATCAGCGCTGAATATGCGGTGGGCGGCATCCCGGTGCCCTTCCATCCGGGCGCTGAGAAGTATTTCAAGGAGATCGGCCTGCTGAAGTAAACCCCACAAGGCCCCGGGTGCTTCGGTACCCGGGGCTTTTTGCCTGACAGGAGCCTGACAGGAGAAGAAACATGACACAGGATTCCAGCAAGCGCAAGGACAGCCAAGACCCCATGGATATGGAACACGCCGGGCAGATGGAGCGCGTGGATCAGGAAGAGATCCGCCAGATCATGAGCAAATATGACCGGGAGAGCGCCTTCCGCACCCTCTCGGGCTATCGGGGGCTGATCATCTCAGCCTTGTGCGTGCTGTTTTCCCTGCTGCAGCTGTACAGCACCTGGTTTATCATCCCCTCCACCCACATGCGGCCCCTGCACCTGGGCATTGTGACGATGCTGTCCTACTTCCTCTACCCTATCAGGCGGGGCGGACGCAAGGATGCGCTGCCCTGGCATGACCTGCTGCTGGGCCTGGCCGCCCTGGCGCTGTTCCTGTACCCGGTGGTGTATTTTGGCCAGATCGTGCGGCAAAACAGCCTCCTGCCCTATCAGTATGTGATTGGCGGCGCGGCGGTCCTTTTGCTGATGGAGGCCTGCCGGCGGGTGGTGGGGCTGCCCATCGTGGTGATTGCCACCCTCTTTATGCTCATCGCCTTCTTCGGCCGGCAGATGCCCGGGTTTCTCAGCAACCGGGGTTTTTCGGTGCTGCAGATCATCAAGCACCTGTTCTACACCCAGGAGGGCGTGTTTGGCACGCCGGTGGGCGCCAGCTCCACCTTTATTTTCCTGTTCATCCTCTTTGGCGCCTTCCTGGAGAAAACCGGGGTGGGCGAGTTTTTTATCGACCTTTCAAACGCTGTGGCCGGCAACAAGCGGGGCGGTCCGGCCAAGGTGGCGGTGATCACCAGCGCCCTGGAGGGCACTGTCTCAGGCTCAAGCGTTGCCAACACGGTGGGCAGCGGCTCTTTCACCATCCCCATGATGAAGCGCCTGGGCTACCGGCCGGCGTTTGCGGCGGCGGTGGAGGCGGCGGCCTCAACCGGCGGGCAGATCATGCCGCCGGTGATGGGGGCCGCGGCTTTCCTGATGGCGGAATCGGTGGGTGTGCCCTATTCGGTGGTGGTCAAGGCCGCCATCATCCCCGCCCTTCTCTATTTCGCGGGCATCTACATCGTGACTGACCTGGAAGCCAAGAAGCAGGGCCTGAAGGGCATGGACAAGGACAAGATGCCCCGGCTCCTCCCGGTGTTGAAGGAACGCGGGCACCTGATCCTGCCGCTGGTGGCCATCATCTATGTGCTGGGCGCCGGCTACACCCCCTCAGTGGCGGCGCTGATCGGCATTGGCATCGCGCTTTTGGGCGGCTACATGAAGACCTTTGTGCAGGCGCTGGCGGCCAGGGTCAAGGGGCGGCCCATCACGCCGGTCATCAAGGCCAGCAAGGGACTCAGGCCCCGGGAATACCTGGAGGCGCTGGAGGCGGGGGCCCGCTCCATCCTGGGGGTGGCGCTGGCCTGCGGGGTGGCGGGCATCATTGCCGGCATGATCACCTTAACCGGCATCGGGTTGAAGATGGGCTCCGGGCTTACAGCGCTGGCCGGCGGCAGCCTGATCCTGCTTCTGATCTTCACCATGCTCTCCTCCATCATCCTGGGCATGGGGGTGCCCACCACCGCCAACTACCTGATCACCTCCACCATCATGGCGCCGGTGGTGGCCAGGGCGCTTTCTACCTACCTGCCGGATGTGTACAGCGCCCTGCACGCCCTCAGCCCGCAGCTGGCCATCCTGCCGGCCCACCTGTTCACCTTTTACTTTGGCATCATCGCCGACATCACCCCCCCGGTGGCCCTGGCGGCCATGGCAGGGGCGGCCATCGCCAAGTCCAACCCCCTGCGCACCGGCGTTGAGGCCACGCGCCTTGCCATCGCGGCCTTCCTGGTGCCCTACATCTTTGTGTACAGCCCCCAGATGCTCATGCTGAATGCCCAGTGGCATGAAATTGTATTGATCGCCGTCACCGCCCTCATTGGCATGTACGGCATCGGCATGGCGGTGGAGAAATACTGGGAGAGCAGGCTGAATGTGATCCAGCAGCTGATGGCGCTGGCCGGGGGGCTGCTGCTGATCATCCCCGGCCTGGTGACCGACCTGGCGGGGGTGGCGCTGATTGCCGGGGTCATCCTGTGGCAAAAGGCGCAGCACCCAAGGCCTGGACAGGAGCCCTTGTAAACTGGGTAAACTGTGTGATATACAAGGGGAAGAGAGGTTTAGTCCATGAACAAAAAGCGCATCGTATGCTTTGGCGACTCCAACACCTGGGGCTATAACGGGGAAAACGCCCTGCGTTTTGAGGATGATGCCCGGTGGACCCAACTCCTGCAAAAGCGCCTGGGCGAGGGCTTCATGGTGGTGGAGGAGGGGGTCAACGGCCGCACCACGGTCTTTGAGGACCCGCTGACCGAGGGGTTAAACGGCCTCACCGCCCTTGCCCCGGTGCTGCTGGCGCACCAGCCCATCGACCTGCTGGTTTTGATGCTGGGCACCAATGACTGCAAGGCCCGCTTCTCCGCCACCCCCTATGACATCACCCAGGGGCTGCGCCGCCTGGTGGTGAAGGCCCGGGGGATGGAGGTGTGGCGGGATGCGCCGCGCATCCTCATCATGGCCCCCATGGTGATGGGCGAGGCGTTGTATGAGGTGCCGGATGTCATGGATGGCATGGGGCCGGGCAGCGTGGAGAAATCCCGGGAGCTGCCCCGGCGCTACCGGCTGCTGGCGGATGAGCTGGGCTGCGCTTTCCTGGACAGCAATGACCATGTGCGGCCCAACCCCCATGACCACATGCACATCGCCCTGGAGAGCTGCGCCCCCTTTTCTGAGGCGGTGGCGGTGGCCTGCCTGGAACTGCTGCCATAGAAAATGAAACATATATAACAAATCAACCGGGGAGATGAGGCCTTGTGAGAACCAGGAACTGTTTTTCCTTGTTGGTGGTTTGCGCTTGCCTGGTTGTTTTGCTGCTCGCTTACCCCGCGAATGCCCTGAGCCAGAGCCCTGATAAGCTGAGGTTTGACTATTCAGCCCAAGGAGGTTATCAGGGCGACTATATCGTCGTGTTAAACAGCCGTTATCCGGGTGGAAGCACGCTGAGCACCGGCTTTATTGGCAAACTCATTGAAACCGATATCCCGGCCTTTGAGCATGGCGATCATGCCGCGCCCGATTCCAATATCTATAGCAGCAAGCAGGCAGGGCAAGATGACCCCTACACCTCCATGGTGGGATCAGCTGAGGACGCGCGCTGGGAAATCGGCTCTGAGTGGAACTTCTCTCTGACAGGCGCAGGCGAGGTGTCCCCCGGCGGCGGCCTGATTGCTTTTAAGGTGCTGGCTGCTGGGACGCATTGCAGGATTTGGACGCCCCTCAATCCGGACTATTTCCCGCTGGATGAAATCGATCCCACATACGCACAGCAAGCCGCAAAGGAGTTCGACGCCCAATATCCATATATCGTCAAAAATTTCGGGGACTTTCTGGACACCCGGGGGGATGGGCTGGTCAACATCCTGTTCTACAATATTCACCTTCCCGAGGTGAGCGGCTTTACGAACTATTACGACTTATACACGCAGGTCACGATTGATGGCATGCTGCATCAGAGCAATGCCGCCCCCATGATCCACATCGATACCTTTGGCGTGGCCGGCATCGTCCGGGTGGATGCGCAAGGGCAGCGCTCACAGGATATTGCCCGGTGCTTTCCTGTGATGGCCCATGAGTTTCAGCACCTGATTTTTGAGTCAAAAATGTATGCGAATCCCGCCTACAGGGCATACTGGGAATCTGAAGCCGAAAAAGGAAAATTCGCGGGCACCATCGAGAACAATATCTGGATGACGGAGTTTTTATCTGCTGCGGCGGGCATTCTTCGCTATCCGCGCATGATCAGGGAGAGTTACGTTCCTTTCTGGTATCATCACAGGGCGAACTATCAAGACATCTGCGACCACTTCAGTCGTCATGAGGAAGTGCTGGCAAACAAGCACCATATGGTTCAGCGGGGACGTGGCATCTTTCGCTGGAAAGGGCAAAAGGCGGACTACTCCCTGATGGCCTTTCTGGCGCAGTTTGCTTTTGGGAGAGGCGGGGAGGAAATCTTCTCAAAAGCCTGGGAGTTGTGGGATGGGAAGCGGGATGAGCTGGGCTTTGAGAAACCCGTGGAGGCGGTGGCCAGCGCCTTGGGCTACACGGACTTCGGCAGTTTTCACCGGGACTTTGTTCTGGCCCTCCTGTTCAACGATGAGATATCTGAAGGGGGCAAGTACCGCTTGTTCGTGGACCTGGGGGATGGTGACCCGGGACAAACCAAGGAAGCTCTCTCCATGCTCAAACCGCCCCTTATCAATGGCAATGAAGCCAAAATTGAGCGTGGTGGCTATGTGGTGTTCAGGCCCATTGGCGGCGTTTATGTGCCCCCGATCACCGCTCAGAAGGGGCTGACATACATTGGGGTGACCGTGAACAACCTGGATTAGGTAGCACGGCAGCGGTGCCCGGGAATGGGAGGAAAAAACAACAATTCTGGATGATGAGCTGCCTGTTTTCCTTCAGCCCTTGTCAACTTGCGCTATCTGCTGTAAAATCCCTCATTGAAAATGAAATTGGCAAGGCCTTGGGGAGGAAAACGATGCACGAGAACGTCTTCATCTTTGAACACCCGCTGATACAGCACAAAGTCTCCCTGCTGCGGGACAAGAACACCTCCATGAAGGACTTCAGGGATTTGCTCGACGAGCTGTCCATGCTCATGGTCTATGAGATCACCAAGGACTTCCCCCTGGTGGAGGTGGAGATCGAAACCCCCATGGCCAAGGCCAAAACAAAGGTGCTGTCTGACAAAAAGGTGGCCCTGGTGCCCATTCTCCGGGCGGGCATCGGCATGGTGCACGGCATCCAGCAGCTGCTGCCCAACGCCCGGGTGGGGCACATTGGCCTGTACCGCGACCATGACACCTGCCTGCCGGTGGAGTATTACTGCAAATTGCCCTCCGACATCGCCGACAGCACCGTCATCATGCTGGACCCCATGTTCGCCACCGGCGGCAGCATCTCAGCCGCGCTTAAAATCCTCAAGGACAAGGGATGTCAGGACATCCGCCTGGTGTGCATCGTGGCCGCCCGGGCGGGGGTGGAGCGTATCTGCCGGGAGCATCCGGATGTCAAAATCTATTGCGCCGCCTTTGACGAGGTGCTCAACCCCAACGCCTATATCGTCCCCGGCCTGGGGGATGCGGGCGACCGGCTGTTTGGCACCAAGTAAATCAAATTCAAGCGGGTATAATCCTCCTACCCATTGCGCAGGAGGATTTTTTTGTGGCGGAAGCTAAAACCAGGCCCACCGGGCAGGAACCGGTGGATTTTATTCATCAGCTGCCTGAGAACAGGCAGGCGGACGCGCTGAAACTGCTTGAGATCATGGCGGAAGAGACCGGGGAAAAATCGGTTATGTGGGGCGGCAGCATCATCGGATTTGGCCATTTCCGCTACCGCTATGCCTCCGGCCACAGCGGGGAAACCGCCAAAATCGGCTTCAGCCCCCGGAAGCAGGCCCTGACGCTGTATCTGAGCTATGACCTGGGCGCCTATGAAAATGAGCTGGCGGCCCTTGGCAAGCACAGCCGGGGCAAGGGCTGCCTGTACATCAAGCAATTGCGCGATGTGGATGAGGGCGCGTTAAGGCATCTGATCCGCCAGGCCTATAGTGCCAGCGGCGACTATTTTGACGCGCGGGAGGCAGGAAATGAGCGATGACAGAAGGGACACCCTGGAAGGGGGAACAGGCATCGCCTGGGAGGAGTGGCTGACGCTGCTTGAACCCTACCGGGAGGAAAACCACACCCGGATAGCTGAGGCTGCCCATCAGATCATCCTGAAACAAGGCAAGAGCAGCAACCCCGCCTGGTGGGCCCAGGGCGCGGCTGCCTGGTTTGAGCAATACATCGGCCGCCGGCTGCCCGGCCAGCAGTGCGACGGGTACTTTGCCATGAACGCCAGCAAAACCCTGGCCCTTTCACCCGAGGAGCTGCTGGCCCGCTGGCAGGCGCTGATGGCGGGGGTCACCCATCCCCGGGACATGGCCATCATCCGGGGGCCCCAGGTGAGCCGCACGGAAAAATGGATCTACTGGCGCATGGGGCTTGAGGACAGGAGCAATGTATCGGTCAATATCCAGGCCAAGCCCGGCGGCAAAGCCTCCCTCGCCGTCAACCATGACCGCATCGGAACCCAGGAGGAGGCCGCCCTCTGGCGCAGCTACTGGAAGGGCCTCATCGCCGGCCTTTAGCCTGCCGCTTGCCCAAAGCCATCCGCTGCCTTATCATAGAGGCAGCGTTTTTATACAAGGAGGAAACCCATGCCCCGATGGACCGCCAGGCAGCAGCAGGCCATTGACGCCCGGAACCCCCGAGTGCTGGTATCCGCCGCCGCGGGCAGCGGCAAGACCAGCGTATTGGTGGAGCGGGTGCTGTCCATGCTCAGAGAAGGGATGAGCCTGGAGCGGCTTTTGATCCTCACCTTCACCAATGCTGCGGCGGGCGAGATGAAAAGCCGGCTGGCGCAGAAGCTGGGGGAGGAGGCGGCAGGGAACCCGGCGCTTTTAAGCCAGCTTTACCTGGTGGACCGGGCGGATATCAGCACGCTGCATTCCTTTTGCAAAAAGCTGGTGCAGCGCTATTTCCACGCCGCGGGCACCGACCCCAACGCCCGCGTTGCCGACGAGCAGACCGCCCAGGCGCTGTTTGACGGAGCGCTGGAGGAGGCGCTGGACGCGCTGTATGAAAACCCGGGGGAGGACGACCAGAACCTCATCGACCGCTTCAAGGAAGCGGAGATCGTCCAGATGACCGGTGAGCTGCACAATTTTCTGATGGCCCAGGGCGACCCCTGGGGCTGGCTTGAGGCCAGCCTGGACTATCCTGACGCGCAAGCGCTTCCGGCCCACCCCTGGGGCCGGGTGATGCGCCGGGAGGCGCTGCTGTCCCTTGAGGGCGCCCTGGGGATGGTGGCGGAGGCGGAGGCGCTGTGCCTCTTGCCGGGCGGCCCCGTGCGCTATCTGGACGCGCTGCAGGATGACAAGGCGCTGATCAATGGCTATCTGCGCGCCCTGGCCCAGGAGGATGGCTATGCGGGGCCGTCCCCGGCCTTCACCCGGCTGCCCACCCGCGCCAAGGGGGAGGAAGCCCCGGCGCTTGCTGCCCGGGCCAAGGACCTGCGGGACGCGGCCAAGGAGGCGGTGAAAGAGGCGCTTGCCCTGATGCCTGAAAACCAGGAGCAGGCGGAAACCTGGGCCGGGGAAATCTCCCTGACCCTGCCCGCGCTCAGAGCCCTGGCCCGCCTCACCCGGGAGGTGAACGCGCGCTACCAGGCGCTGAAGGCCGAGCGCACCCTGTGGGACTACAATGACCTGGAGCACTTCGCCCTCAAAGCCCTGAACCATCCGGAGGTGGCCCAGGAGGCAGCGGGCAGCTATGACGCGCTGTTTGTGGATGAGTATCAGGACATCTCCCACATCCAGGAGGCGATCATCAGGCAGCTGCACGCAAGCCAGAACAGCCTGTTTATGGTGGGGGATGTGAAGCAGAGCATCTACCGCTTCCGCCTGGCGGATCCCAGCCTTTTCCTGGCGCACCAGCAGCGCTTTGGCCGGGATCCGGAGGGGGAGGAGCGGGTGATCACGCTCAGGGAGAACTTCCGCTCCCAGCCCAACATCCTGGAGAGCGTGAACCTGGTGTTTGAAAACACCATGCGGGAGACTGTGACTGAGATCGCCTATGACCAGGAGGCCAGGCTCTCTGCCGGGCGGGAAAGCGCTGGCGGCGGCGAGCCGGTGGAGCTGTGGCTGATCGACCGGGACGCCCAGGCGCAGGAGCAGGACGCCGATGACAGCGTCTGGGAGGATGAGGAGGCCGGGGAGGAGTTTCCGGACCTGGTGGACAGCGCCTTTGACTATGAGGCGCGGCTGATTGCCCAGCGCATCCTGCAACTGCGTGGGGAGATGATGCCGGATCAGGACGGGAGCCTGCGCCCCATCCGCTATCAGGACATGGCGGTGCTGCTCAGAAGCGGGGTGCGCCGGGGGGCGGCCCTGGCTCGGGTGCTGGGGGAGGCGGGCATCCCCGCCTATTCGGACATGGACGCCGGGTTTTTCAGCCTGCCCGAAGTGCGCGACGCGGTGAATCTGCTGCGGGTGCTGGACAACCCCCGGGATGACGAGCGGCTGCTGTCGGTGTTGGCAAGCCCGGTGTTTGGCCTCAGCCCCCAGGCGCTGGCTTCCCTGCGCCAGCACAACCTGGACAGCCGGGTGCCGCTGCACCGCAATTTCTTTGAGATGGCGGAGCGTGAGCCCCGCATGGGCGCTGTGGCGCAGCGCCTGGCCCACTGGCGCTTCCTTTCTGAAAACATGCCCCTGGAGCGCTTTGTCAGGAGGCTGCTCCGGGAATCCGGGCTATACACCCTGGCGGGCGCACGGCCGGAGGGGGAGCTGCGCCGGGCCAACCTGCGCCTGCTGGCCACCCTGGCGGCCCCTGCGCCTGACCCTCAGTCCCTGCACGCGTTCATCCAGCGTGTGGACAGCGCCGGCAAGGAAAGCCGGCAGCGCAGCGCCAGCCTGGGGGAGCAGGAAGACGTGGTGCGGGTGATGACGCTGCACAAGTCCAAGGGGCTGGAGTTCCCGGTGGTGTTCCTGCCGGACCTGGCCAGCCAGTTCAGCCGGAAGAAGGACCGCTCCCCCCTGATGCTGGACGCGGCCACCGGCATGGCGCTCACCCTGGTGAAGCCGGAGGAAAAGCTGAAAAAAGGCACCTTTGCCACCCGGGCTATGGCCGTGAAGAAGAACCGGGAGGAGAAGAGCGAGGAGGCGCGCCTTCTCTATGTGGGCATGACCCGTGCCCGGGAGCGGCTGATCCTGGTGGCCTCCCCCGCAAACCGGGAGACCGCCCTGGCCCGCTGGGCCAGGGAACAGAATGACTATGCCGTGGGGGCCGCTGGCAGCATGCTGGACTGGGTGGGTGCCTGCCTGCACGAAGCCATCGCCCTGGGGCATGATGCGCCCTTTGAGCTGGCGGGCAGCCGCTGGCTGGTGTATCACCGGGGGATTGACAGCCTGCCTCGGATGGGCCAGGTGGAGGAGGTGTCAGCGCCTTTACTGGGGGAAGCAGCGCCCACGCAGGAGATCAGCCAGCGCTTTGCCCAGCCGCCCCAGCCCCCTGCGCTGCCGCTTAAAAGCTCGGTCACGGCCCTTGTCACCGGCCGCCTGGGGCTGGGCACCGAGGATGAGGAGGAGACGCCGGACACCAAGCGCCGGGAGCTGATTCGGCCCCTGCCCCTGGCCCCGCTGCCCCAGCTGCGGGATGACAAGCTCCTCTCCGCTGCCCAGCGGGGCATCGCCACCCACCGCGCCTTAGGGGCGCTTGACCCGGCGGCCCACACCGCGCTGATGGGGGAGGAGATGGCGGCAAAGCTCGGGGGGAACCTGGACGATCTTGCCGCCCGGGGCCTGATCACCCGGCAGGAGCGGGCAGCGCTTGATGAGGGTGCCCTTGCCGCTTTTTTTGCAAGCGATCTTGCCCGGCGCATGGCAGAAAGCCAAGAGCGCCAGCGGGAGTGGCCCTTTACGCTGAAGGTGGAGGGGGGCATGCTGCTCCAGGGGGTGCTGGACGCTTGCTTTATGGAGGATGGCGCCTGGGTGCTGGTGGACTTCAAGACTGACCGGGGCGACCGGGAGGAGCTGCGGGCCAAGTACGAGGCCCAGATGCGCTGGTATATGCGCGCGCTTAGAGACATCACCGGTATCCCGGTCAAGGAGGCCTGGCTGTACCTGCTCCACCACCGGGAGGCGGTGCGGGTGGTGGAGAAAAGGCCCATCCGGCTGCACACGGGGGCTTCCTTGCCACCCGAGCCCCAATAGGATAAAATAACAGGCACAGAAAGGAGGGTGCGGAGACATGAGAACCAAGGGCATCAAGCCGGTTGCCGACAACCGCCGCGCCCGTCATGACTATTTCGTGGA
Source organism: Christensenella sp. UBA5327 (assembly GCA_002411105.1). Taxonomy (GTDB): domain Bacteria; phylum Bacillota; class Clostridia; order Christensenellales; family Aristaeellaceae; genus UBA6115. Next base: position 34,196 of record DHQX01000031.1, read on the forward strand.
GGAGAGCTACGAGTGCGGCATTGAGCTCAAGGGCACCGAGGTCAAATCCATGCGCCAGGGCCGGGTCAACCTGAAGGAGTCCTTCGCCCGGGTCAAGGATGGCGAGGTGTTTGTGGAGGGCATGCACATCAGCCCCTATGAGCAGGGAAGCATCTTCAACACCGACCCCTTGAGGCCCAAGCGCCTGCTGCTGCACAAAAGTGAGATCAGAAAACTTCAGGCCCAGGTGATGCGCCAGGGGATGACGCTGATTCCGCTGAAGGTCTACCTGAAAGACGGACGGATGAAGCTGGAGCTGGGCGTGTGCCGGGGCAAGCACCTGCATGACAAGCGGGATGACATGGCCGAGCGCGATGCCAAACGGGACATGGAGCGGGTGATGCGCCAGAGCGTGCGCGCAGGAAGGGAATAGGCCCGGGGCCGCCGTTGTTCATGCTTTTATCCTGTGGTATAATAGATAGGGTGGAGAACCGCTCTGATTGTCGGTTTCCACCGCCTGGGGGTGCACCGGTTTCGACGGGGATCGTCGGGTGCATGGCAAGCGAGCCGCGGCCCCTGAACCGCGTAACAACGGGGAAAAACAATAACGGACAACAATCAGAAATTAGCCTTCGCGGCCTAAGCCCGCGAACGTCGGCCGCAAGCGCTCACGGCTTGCGTCACCGGCGCAAATGATGTGAGGAACAGGGCCACCTAAGCTTTGCGGTGAACCCGGTAAAATGAAGCTACCAAGCCCGGCAGCCTGACGGCGGGCGGCCGGAGGCGGGAAATTCAAACCACCGTCTGCGCTCGGAGAAATCCATGTTTCTGAATCTTCGGACAGGGGTTCGATTCCCCTCACCTCCACCAAACCGGGAAGCCAGTAATTACATGGCTTCCCGGTTTTTTGTTGATTTGCAAGGCTTTTTTGTTTCCAACTATTGCGCTAGACGCGACGGATCAACAGGCCTTGATACATCATGCTACGATAAGATCATCGTGGTATCTATATGTTTCCGGTAAAAGCTTCTTGAAAGACTCCATCATGCAAACCTGTAAAAGGATCGGTTGAATGGTCAGAAACAATTGTGAACTTGTGTGGGCTATCAGTGAGGCGCGGGATCAGCACGCGGTCAATCTTTCTTAAAAACGATTGCTTTTCGGCAAGGCTCAAACGATGGGACGCTTCATCCGCACCGTTGATATGCAGCAACACAAAGGGATAATCATCAGCAGCCTGGATTGCGGCTTTTGCTTTTGCTACCAGGTTGGTGTCCGTTTCACCTATGGTTCCAGACACTGGCATGATGTCCATGCCCGTCATGCGCGCAATGCCCTTGACGACATCAGTTGCCGTGATGACTGCGGCACGCTTGTCAAAGGGCGACAAAGCGGCAGGGCGGGATTGACCCCAGGGAAGCAGGCAAGACCCAATATGAAAGGAATGACGAACGATCTTGCTTAATAGATCTGATCCCACCGGCATCACCTCATCCAAGGATGCGCCAATAAACTGATAGGGTGGATAGGTGCTTAAACCAGGCAGGCAATCCGCTTGACCCGGCAACACCAACAGGCCTTTGTAGGTACCGAGGTGATAGTAGTCTGCACCTGCTCCTGGAGAAAAATGTGATGGGGCTTGGGTATGCCCCGAAATTCGCTGATCGCGGCTTAGCTTCACCCAACTTGTGCGCAGGATGAGATCATTTTCTTGTACTTCAATGCCCGCACCTAAGGCATCCGCATAGCCCCGCAGGTGATAAGGGACGTTCTGATAACCAAGCAGGGTCAGGATGCAAGTCAGGCTTTCGGGCTGGCGGCCTTCGGGCACGGTACGGATGCGTTTTCGTTGAGGCAATGAGTGCAAATTCGGATAATCCTCAACCCGAAAATGATCATCTGTCATGCCATCAATGATGCACAAAATTTCGCCCAAACTCACAAACCCGCGTTCATGATTTGATAGATATTTTTCATGTCCATTGCATCCCGAATGGCTTGCGCAAGGCCATCATATTGCGACTCCCGCTCCGCTTTTGCCTCTGCCTTCATGCCCTGATCGGGGGCGGAGGCAGCCTGGCACAGCTGCATGGATTGACTATCTTCCTCGGGCAGGTTGATGTCCAGCATGGGCAATACGCCAATGACAGGCTTGTGTGTCAGGCCTTCAATCATTTGGATGCCTGGCTTTAACAAATCAAGATCCCCCCTGAACTTGTTGATGATCACACCTTTGATGATGTCCTGTTCTTCTTTTGTAAGCAGCGCCATGGTGCCAAACAGCTGGGCAAACACGCCGCCGCGGTCAATATCGCCAACCAACAAAACAGGAGACTGGCAGAGTTTGGCCAAGCCCATGTTAACAATGTCATTGTCCTTCAGGTTGATTTCCGCCGGGCTTCCCGCGCCTTCAATGACAATGATGTCATTGGCATCTGATAAAGAATGGAAAGCTTGTAGAATGTCCGGAATTAAGCTGGTTTTGTAGCGGAAATAATCAGCCGCCTTCATATGTCCGCGGGAGACGCCGTTCACAATGACTTGGGAACCCATGTTGCTTTCTGGTTTGAGCAAAATGGGGTTCATGCGCACATCCGGTGGAATGGCGGCTGCTTCGGCTTGCAGCGCTTGTGCCTGGCTCATGAGCAAACCTTCCTGGCTTGTATACGCAAAAGAGGACATGTTCTGGCTTTTGAACGGGGCAACCCGCCAACCATCCTGTTTGAACACCCGGCACAGCCCGGCACATAACAGACTTTTCCCGGCCGAGGACATGGTTCCTTGGATCATGATGGTTTTAGCCATGAAGCACCTCCTTTAAGGCAGTGATCAGTTTGAGGTTGTTTTCTCTGGTCTGTACGCCAATGCGTATAAACAAGCTGGATAAGCCAGTATAGTTGCCGCAGTCCCTCACCAGAATGCCCTGTGCAAGGAGTTTGCTGTAAAGCGGCATATGATGTTTTAACAACAGGTAGTTTGCCTCACCAGGGAAAACCGCCAAGCCCAAATCTTGCAAACTCTTTTGCAGGAATTCTCGCTCTTCCTGAATGAAAACCCGTGTTCGCTTGGGCCAATCCGCATCTTTCAAGGCGGCCAGGCCAGCAGCCTGCGCAGGGCCGGATACGCTCCAGGTTGCGCCGAAAGTACTGATCTTATCAAGCATCGCCACATTTGAGCAAAGCAGGTATCCCAAGCGAAAACCTGCCATGGAATACATTTTGGTAAAGGCCCGCAAGATCAACAGCCTTGGATAGTCCTTCATCACATCCACCATGGATTGCCCGGAAGTGAAATCAATAAAGCACTCGTCCAGCACCAAATAAGCACCAACTTTCTGGCAGCGCTCTGCGACATCTAATAAGAAGGCAAAGGGGATCAAGCGTCCTGTAGGGTTGTTGGGGCTGCAAAGGAAAACCAATTGTACTTCATTTGTGATGGCATCCAGGAAGCCATCGTCAACATCAAAGTAACTCTCTTCCCTCAATGGATGCTGTACGATTTGTCCGCCGTAGGCCAGCACAGCGCGCTCATATTCGGAGAAGGCGGGGGCAGTGATCAGGGCCTTCCCCGGGGCAAAGCATGCACAGATTCGATAAATCAAGTCCGCCGCACCATTGCCGCATTGGATGTACTTTGGATCCATGTCATGATGGAAGGCGATGGCATTCGTTAGTTCCCTGCATGATGCATCTGGATATCGCTGAAAACCATCCAAGCCCGCAATGATCGCCTCTTTCACCCCCGCAGGATAGCCCAGGGGGTTGATGTTGGAAGAAAAATCCAGCACAGGCTGGGGATGGATGTAGATGTTGCCGCCATGGTCATAACGCTGCATACAAAATACCTCTTGTTAGAAGGGATAAGATAAAAAGCAGGATGCTGGTCATCAATAAGACCCGATGTGCCAGACGGATATCTTCTGTTTTGATGGGCCTGGTGGCATCCCCAATGGTGGGCTTATGGTGGCGTCTGCCGAAGTACCACGCGTCACCTGCCAGCTGGACGCCCAAGGCACCTGCCATCACCGCTTCGGTTTGGGCGGAGTTTGGGCTGGCGTGTTTGCGCCGGTCTCTTTGCCAGATGCGAAAAGCGCCCTGAGTATCCAAGCCACAAAATGCGCTTGCCACAATCATCATCACGGCACACAAACGGGATGGGATGTAGTTGAATGCATCGTCCAGTTTGGCAGCACAAAAGCCAAACTCCTCATAGCGTTCATTTCGGTAGCCCACCATGGAGTCCATGGTGTTTACGGCTTTGTAAACACATCCTAACACAGCCCCTCCTAACGCCATATAAAACAAAGGGGCCGCTACCCCATCCGCTGTGTTTTCGGCGATGGTCTCAACAGTGGCTCTGGTGATGCCAGCCGCGTCCAGGGCTTTTGTGTCCCGTCCCACGATCATGGACAAAGCGGTTTTTGCTTTAGGTAGATCATCATGATGCAACGCCTCATACACAGGCAGGCTTTCATCCCGCAGGCTCCTGGCAGCCAGCAGTTGCCAGCACAGCAGGCTTTCCAGCGCAAGGAAAAGCCAGGGGGAGATGGCCCAAGCCCCAAACAGCGCCAAGGTGGGGATGCCACCACAGACCAGCAAGACAAACAACACAAAAACAGCTCCAGATAAGCGTTTGTTTTTCATGGGGTACAGGATTTTTTCAAGGCCTGCGATGACTTGCCCAAACAATCTGATCAGATGAGGCCATCCCTGAGGGTCGCCAAGGGCTCTGTCCAGCAGAAATCCCGCGATGAAAGCCAGGGTTGAATGGAGTAACATCTCAGCCAAGGAAGCCTGCCTCCTTTGTGCCCCAATGTGTCATGAGCTGTATTGCGTTGTCGCTTGCCATCAAGACCCCTTTGAAGGTGGGGTCCGTCGTAAAGCAGACAAAGCCAACGTCCACCCCTTCTGGCACCATTCTCATCAAAAAATCATCAATGCGAGGCTTGAGCACATCCATTGTTTCCTTCAGGCAGTTGGCTTTGTAAAGCACATGCAAGGCGGCGTCTGTGGTGGCGCATTCAAGCAAGGCCTGTAAAACAGGCAGAGCTGCCCCTGCCTGGATGGCACAGGCGGCAAGGGTTTCCAATCGGCCATCACCAAAGCATGAGTGTGTATTGGCCATGCCAATGCCCAGTTTAACAAGCTTTCCGATATGACCCACCAATAAAATCTGTTGGAAACCTTTCTCAACTGCATCTTCCAAGGCGATGCCAATCAAGTTGCTGCACAACACCTGCTTGGTGATATCCAAGCCCAGAACATCTCTGGAAAATGCTTCCCCATAGTTCCCGGGGGAAAGCAAAACCGCTTTTTCCCCGGATGACGCTAAAACATTGAGTTCAAGCCGAATGGTCTCCACCAAAGCAGCGTTGCTCATGGGCTCCACAATGCCGGTGGTTCCGATCACAGAGAGCCCGCCTTCAATACCCAAACGCGGGTTGAAGGTTTTCAGGGCCAGTGCCTCCCCGCCGGGTATGGAGATGATAACACAGAACCCGCCTTGATAGCCGTGTTCATCCGCTGCTTTTTGGCAGGCATCCTGAATCATCTGCCGGGGCACCGAATTGATCGCCGCTTCGCCCACTGGCTGGTTGAGGCCTGGCTTGGTTACCCTGCCAACGCCTTCACCCCCATCAATGTGGATGCCGGCAATGGCTTTGCTAACATGAGCATAGACCAACACGCCATTGGTGATGTCCGGGTCATCACCGCTGTCTTTTCGGATGGCGCAAACAGCCTGGTCATTTTCAAGCACACCGCTTGCTACCTTCAGGGTGAGCTTGGTTCCTTTGGGGGTTAGCAAATGAACCCAATCGGGCCTGTTGCCACTCAGCAACAGCTGAACAGCCGCTTGTGCGGCCGCTGCTGCACATGAGCCGGTGGTGAAGCCGGAACGCAGCCTTTTTTGCGCTATTGTATTGATTCCTTCCATCGCTTTCATGTACCCCTGCTGATCAGGTACATCAATGCATTCACGATGGCAGCTGCAACATTGCTGCCTCCTTTGCGTCCCATGGAGAGGATGCAGGGAGTGTTTAAGCTCTTAATGAGTTCTTTTGACTGGATGACATTCACAAAGCCCACAGGCACGCCGATGATAAAGGCTGGATGCAGGGCATTGGACTCAATCAGCTCATGGATGGCCAGAAGGGCCGTGGGGGCATTGCCGATGACAAACCCCAGAGGGCCCGGCAGTTTAGCGGCCTTCAGCATGGATTCCCTTGAACGGGTGGAACCATTGTTTTTGGCGTTTGAAACCACATCTTCATCCGAAATATAGCAATGCACCTGACCGCCCAGTTTTGCCAACTCCCGTTTGTTGATGCCGGACATGGCCATGGTGGTGTCTGTGATCAAGGTGATTCCCTGGCGCAAAGCATTCAGCGCATGATCAATCACATCAGGGGAGAAGTACAGGCTGTCCGCATAGTCAAAATCTGCGGTGGTATGGATGACGCGTTTGATGATCGGCGCCAGCTGTGGATCAAGCGACCGGTTCAGTTCCTGCGTGATGATGGCAAAGCTTCGCTTTTCAATCTCTTGCGGGGCAATCTGTTCAATGTTCAGATTCATGGCTCGTTTGCTCCTTCTCCTGGTGGGTGCGTTGGCAGGTGAAAATCATGACGGGGTTGTTCGCTGTCATCAGGTGATACGTTCCAGCAGACCGTGCTTTGGATACCTGCAGCTGAACCACTTCCATTTCCTCAAAGCCGATTGCTTTCAGGCACCTGAGGGTTTCAGCAATGGATTCCAAGGCGATGAGGTTGATCACAATGCGAACAGAGGGGTTTTTATCTATCAGCATGCGCAGAATGGCCTCCATGTTGCCGCTGCTGCCGCCGATGAACGCATGGCTTGGGGAGGGCAAGTCCACACATGCTTCCGGGGCCCAGCCTTCCACAACCTGAATATGATGACAAAAGTGAAGCCTGGCATTCTCCTGTGTCAGCTCACACGCTTCTCTATTCCCTTCAATGGCATACACCACGCCTTCCGGGCAGGACCTGGCCAGTTCCACAGATACCGAGCCCGTACCAGACCCAATATCATATACAATAGCATCCGGGGGCAACATCAGCTTGGCAATGGAAACAGCCCGCACTTCCGTTTTGGTCATGGGAATGAGCTTTTCGCCCGTCTGACGGAGAAAAGCCTCATCCGGCAGGTGGGGACTGCCTTGACGCTTCACATGGTGGTTTAAAATCAACACCGCACTCAGCGCGTCAAAGGAAAGATGCTGAAGATCCTCTGCAAGGCCTGTGGTGATGCGTTCATCCGGATAGCTGAGCCGCTCACCAATGTGAAGTTCCACTGCGCCAAGCCCTGCCCCGGATAACTGTTTGCACAGACTTTGCGCACGGTTGGTTCCACCCACCAGGGTAAACACCTTGGGGTGTTGCCGAACAGCTTGGGCAATGTCCATGCTCCGGCCGTGCATGGAAGTGATGAAGGCATCATCCCAGGAAATCTGTGTCTTGGCGCACAAGGCCTGCAGGGAACTGATTCCGGGGTACAGCTTTACTTCATAGTCTTTCAACATTGGCAGCAGTTTTTTCGCCCCGGAATAAAAGCCCACATCACCGGAAAACAACACAGCCGGGCTGTGGTAGCCAGGGTGCTCTGCCAAATACGCACAAATCTCATGTGGCAAAATGCTTGCAAAGCTTGGTTTTTGCATTTGTGCTGCTTCTATCAAGCGGCGCGCACCAATGATGCAGTCTGCCTTTTCAAGGGCATCCCGGGCTTCCAAGGTCAAACTGGCAGGGTTGCCCAAGCCCATGCTGATGAGATGAAGGATGGGTTTTTGTTGAATGTTGAAGTGTTTTTGAATGTACCGGATGACTTTTTCCAAGCTTTTTCCGGGCACTTGGCTTGGCCTGCCAATCAAAACCACCTGGATTCCTTCTGCTTTGGCTGCTGCAAGCTTTTCAGACAAACCGCCAGCAGGGCCGGATTCTTTGGTCACCATATAGCGTATCTGGTGGTCGCGAATCATCGCCCGGTTCATGTCCTCGCTGAATGGCCCCTGCATCGCGATGATATTGGGCGCTTTGATCCCTTGCGCAGCACAGGCACTGAGGGCTTCCTGGGTGGGCAGCACCCGTACAAAGAGACGGTCCTGGTGCTCCGGAATGCAGGCATAGGGCGATAATTCCTTGCTGCCGGTCGTGACCAGGATGTTTCCCTGGCTGTTTTGCAAATGCTGCGCAGCTTGTTCAAGGGTGCTGACATAGGTGATGTCACCCTGTGGAAGCGCGGGGTCGCGAAGGAGGCGGAGATAAGGCAGGCGAGCACGCTTGGCAGCGTTCTGGATGTTGTCTGTCACCACCTGGGCATGAGGATGTGTGGCGTCAATCACAAGGGAAAAACGCTCCTTTTGAAACAAGGCAAACATGGCCGCTTCATCCATCCGCCCGGTTAATGTGCTGATGTTTTCAGCCTTTGGAGATAGAATTTCACCGTATTCCGTCGCGACACATACGAGCGCTTGAAGGTGCGTAGCGACAAGATACTCCGACAATTCCCTGCCTTCAGTGGTGCCGGAGAACAAACAAATATCATACATCCCTGTATCCCCGCTGGGTCACCATGTGATGATTCAGGTTCACAGTGTGTGCGTTTCCGATAAATACCGTGGTCAACATATCCGCCTGAAAATCATAAAGGTCACCCAGGGTCATGATGTCAAGCTGCTGCCCCTCCCGGCCAATGTTCCGAACGACCCCGCAAACAGTTTCAGGGGGCTTGTTTTGCAGCATGATGTGACAGGCGCGCTTCAGATGATCTTTCCGCTTTTTGGAGCCGGGGTTGTACAGCGCCACACAAAAATCCCCTTTTGATGCCGCTTCAAGCCTTTTTTCAATGGTATCCCAAGGTGTTAACAAATCGCTCAAGCTGATGACAGCAAAATCATTGGTCAAAGGCGCACCCAGCAAGGCAGCGCCGGAGATGGCGGCGGTGAGCCCAGGCACGACTTCAATCTCAGGTGCAGATTGCGCTCCCCGCAGCTCATAGGCAAGCCCAGCCAGCCCATAGATGCCGGCATCCCCGCTGCAAATCAGGGCAGTTAGCATTCCTTCCTTCGCCCTGTTCAGGGCGTAGCGGCACCGTTCCACTTCCTCGGTCATGGGGGTTTCATAGTATTCCTTATCCGGAAAATGTGGACGAACCAAGTCGTTGTATACCGTGTAGCCGACGATGAGTTGGCAGGATGACAGCACCTTGGCAGCCCTGATGGTCATTTCCTCATAAGAACCCGGGCCGATCCCCACCACATACAGTTTACTCAAAGCGAACCTCCCATGATGCTTCAGATACCGCAACGGTCACGCCATCCACTGCTGTCTTTGGCACGATCAGTGCCCCACCCCTCATCAGGGCGGCACGTTCACAGACATTGTCCACCCCTGTGATGCTTTTTACAAATCCAGACGCAGTAAACGCTCCGGAAAGGCCATTGAGCTGTTGTGAAGGATAAAAGGCAATCGATATTCCACGGCCATTGCAGAAGGATAACAAGCCTTCCTCTTCCTGCTTGATGTCAATGCTTGCAGCTTGCTTTACAGCCCTCATGTCCAGTTGATGACGGTCAAAAACCGTCTGCACTGCCTGATCAATCTGCTGTTCAGAGGCTCCCTTACGGCACCCGATGCCCAGGGTGAGCACCTTGGGAATCAAACGAAGCGTGCAGGGGAAAGGTTCCCGCGTTGAAACGGAAACCATTACGCCCACAGGCAGTTGCGCAGACAGGGAAAGCCCTGGGGGCAGTAAACCCCAAATGTCTGCATCCGCTTTGAAGGACACATCCCCTTCCAGAATGGCGGCAGAAACGGCTTTCGCAGCTTGCATGCTGCTGATTTCAAAGCCCTTCTGCTTCGCCCACTCATCCACAGCAAAGCGGCGGTTGATATCCGTGGCCGTGGTGATCACCTGCAGGGCATCAATGCCCATGGCGATGCGCCTGGCCAATTGATTGCCTCCGCCGATATGGCCGGAAAGGAGGCTGATGGCGTAAGTTCCCGCCACATCAACACAGATGACGGCGGGGTCTATGGTTTTGTCCTTGATAAAAGGCGCAATCGCCCGCACCGCGACCCCTGTGGCAGAAACAAAAATGAAGGCATCCACCTCATTCCACTGGCTCCCCGTTGCCTCTTCCAGGCTGCCGCTTAAAGCCTGTACCTGATGGTTTGAGAACCTCTGTGGTGCAAAAATCTGGCAATCCCAATCAGCTTTCAGGCACTCCTGAATGCGCAGGCTGGTTTGCACGCCTTGGCTGGTATAGGTAAACAAGCAGGCTTTCATGGCTCGCTGGCCATGCGAAAGCCGGTGGAGAATGCAGGGTCATACAGCTTGGACCTGCTGTATCCATCCCCTAAAAAGCTGCCCACCAAAATCAATGCCAGGTTGCTGATGCCCTGTTCCCGGGCTGTTTGGGCCAGGGTAGCCACCGTGCAGTGGTGCAGTTGTTCATCCGGCCAGCTGGCCTTGTACACGATGGCTGCGGGCGTATCAGGCAAGTAGCCCCCCTTGAGCAGCTCCCGCTGTGTTTCTTCCAGCAGGCCTGCTGACAAAAACAAGACCATGCTTGCCTGATGGCTTGCCAGGGAGGCTAGGTTTTCCTTGTCAGGCACAGGGGTACGCCCAGCCATCCGGGAGATGATGACTGTCTGGGACAGGCCGGGCAAGGTGTATTCTGCATTGAGGGCCGCAGCCGCCGCGCAAAAAGAGCTGACCCCGGGGCAGACTTCATAGGGAATGCCCGCTTGATCCAAGGCGTCAAACTGCTCCCGTACAGCACCATAGATGCTGCTGTCGCCTGTGTGCAGGCGAACGGTCATCAGGCCTTTCTCTTCAGCCTGCTTCATGCCTTGAATAACCAGTTCCAGCGTCATCTTGGCGCTGTTGTGAATCTGCGCATCAGGCTTTGCATACTCCAGCAAAGCCGGGTTGACCAGCGACCCAGCGTAGATGATGACATCGGCCTGTGAAAGCAACTTTGCGCCCCGCACCGTCATCAAATCCTTGGCACCACTGCCTGCGCCTACAAAATAAACCATGCTTTATTGCTCCTTCTCTTGTTGATGTTGCAATGCTTGCTGATAGAAATTGATTGCATATTCCGGCCTTGCATACAGCGGAAGGTGGGGAAACCCCGCATAGAGCCGGTTGGTGCTGTGTGCGCAGGACCAGGATTTGCCTGATTGTTTTTCAGCCATAAAACCGTCGCCGCTATCTGTGCAGTCATAATAATGGAATTCATGAGCAGGGATTTCCTGGCCTTGTCTGCACAAAAGGTTGTCTTTGTTAGCGGTGAGGGTAGCATAGCCAAAGCGCGCCAGTTTTCCCGTGTTGCTGCATGCGCCGGGTAAAAAACCTACCACCGGGACATCATCAATCGTCTGCGTCAGATACATAAATCCACCACATTCAGCGATGCAAGGCATGCCTTTTTGCAACGTGATGCGGATGGAGTGCAGCATGGTATGGTTTGTGGACAAGGCTTCCAAATAAAGCTCGGGATACCCGCCGCCTATGTACAGGGCGTCGCAGTCCGGCAGTTGACCATCTGCCAGGGGGCTGAAAGGGATGAGCTGTGCGCCAAGTGCTTGGAGGAGATCCAGATTGTCCTGATAATAAAAACAAAACGCCGCGTCCTGTGCGATGGCAATCCGGACAGGGGGCATGCTTGGCAGGGCAATCTCATTTTCGTCGGAGATCTTCGGCGCTGTATGTGCCAACTGGATGATGCCGCGCAAATCAATGGTGGCTTCTGCTTGTAGGGCCAATGCCTGAAGTTTTTGCTGGATGTCATCCATGGCATCCGGTGTAACCAGGCCTAAATGCCGGCTGCTAAACACAGCATTGGGCATAGCAGGAAGATAGCCAAGCACCTGTAAGCCTTCGCCAAAGTGCTCATGGATCGCGTTTTTCAAATGTGCGTATGTTCCGGAAGTAATCTGGTTGAGAATGATGCCCTGAATGCCACTGTCAGGGATGGCATCAACAAACCCCTTCAGCAATGCGATGAGGGAATAGGCCATTCCTTTTGCGTTTACCACAAGGATGGCTGGCGTTTGTGTGAGCCGGGCTATCTGATGGCTGCTGAATGCATCGCTGTTAAACGACAGGCCATCATAATACCCCATGACCCCTTCCAGAATCGACAAATCCGCCTGCTGCCCGTGGCGGGCAAGCAAAGACAAAAGGGTATCCTCACCATAGAAGAACAAATCCAGGTTAGACCCTTTGGTGCCAATGGCCTCTTGGTGAAACAGGGGGTCAATGTAGTCCGGGCCGCACTTGAACGCGTGCAGTGTAAGCCCTTGGTTTACCAAGGCTTGCATCACTGCGCAGGATACCGTGGTTTTTCCGCTGCCGCTCTGGACCCCGGCAAACATGATTCGCGGCATATTCATCGTTTGCCTCCTTTGTATGCTTCATCCATTCCAATGAGAAACGCATCCTTTGAAAGCATCCTCTTTCCGATGGATTGGGCGTATTCTGTCAACTCAAGGCACCTGATGTTCTGTTGGCCAATCGGGGTGCCGGCATGAACAAACAGCGGGGAACGGTCAATCATCTGCTTGGCTTGCAGGATGTGCACATCATCCACCAACGAAAAAGCCGGGGCTGATACCACCTGATGGGCCAGTGCGTTTGCCACCTGAAAATCAACATCATTCTCAAACAGAATACCTGTGGTGAAGGATAGCCCGTGCTTTTGCATCAGACGAAACAGCGGAATGCCCATGCCGTTTCCGGCGAGGATAAATGCGGAAGGCTCCCCAGGCGGCGGTGACAACTCCACACTGCCAAAGAGCGTGTTGTAACTGCCTGTTTGCAGGTTGTACAATGCTTTCATTTGTGCATCCGTGAACACCTGGTCGGGCAAACCTGACAGCTGAATGCTGTCCCCCTGCACGCAGATGAGCCAGTCTGATATTTTTGCGGCCAGATCAATCTCGTGCAAAGATAACAGCACGGCCACCTGTTTGCGGGAGGCCAAGGACCTGAGAATGTCCAGCAGTTCTATTTTGTGTCGGATATCCAGGTAGGATGTTGGCTCGTCCAGCACCAGAACCTCAGGTTGCTGACAAAGCGCTCTGGCCAGCAGGATGCGCTGGCGCTGCCCGTCACTGATTTGGGTAAAGAGATGGTCTGCCAGTTCCTCAGCGCGCACCATGCGCAGGCTATCCATCACGATGTCTTCATCCTGTGGCGTCAGCCTTCCAAAAGCGTTGGTATAGGGATAGCGGCCCAGGGAGACCACTTCAAAGCAGGTCATCAAATCTGGCGCCACGCGCTCTGTTAGCATGACAGACATACGCTGGGCTAACTCTTTGTTGTTCCATTGATGGATGCTGCGATTGTCCACCATGACCACGCCAGCGATTCTTTCAAGATGCCGCGTAATGGTCTTGAGAATGGTGGACTTGCCTGAGCCGTTGGGGCCAATCAAGGTCACGATTTTTCCCTTTTCCACGCCCAGGTTGATCCCGCTGATCAGGGGCTTTCCGCCATACCCCACGGTTAGCTTTTTGGTTTCTATCTGCATGCTCATGTCCTTTGGCGCTTGCGGGAAATCATCATGGCAATGACAACAGGCGCTCCGAAAAGCGAGGTCACAGTGCCGATGGCAAGTTCTGTGGGCGCAAAGGCAGTGCGGGCAATCAGGTCACAAAACATACAGAAAACGGCACCGCACAAAAAGCAAGCGGGAATCACCACAAGGGGTTTTCCGGACTTGATCAGCAACTTCGCAATCTGCGGCACCGCGATGCCAACAAAGGATATCGGGCCTGCAAAGGCAGTGACACAAGCGGATAGAACGCTGGAAACCACAATCAATGCGGCCCGGAAGAGGCGGATGTTAATCCCCATGCTTTTTGCGTAGCCTTCCCCCAGCCGGTAGGCATCCATGGGTTTTGAGAGGAAAAGGGAAAGAAGGAGGGATAAACCAACAATGGCGCAGATGATGCCAAGGTTTCCCCAGGCAGCGCCGGAAAAGCTGCCCATGGACCAGGAGGTCAGATTCGCGATGTCCTGGTCTTTGGCAAAGGTGATAAAAAAATTGGTGATGGCGGAGCAGATATAGCCCACCATGATGCCGATCACCAAAAGCATCGGCATGCTTTTGGTGTGTCTGGAAAAAAACAATACAAGGCCCATGATGAGCATGGAGCCTATAAAAGCGGCCAGGACCATCAGATAGGGCGGAATGGTTCCATAAGCCCCCACCACAAAGATGATCACAAAGCCCACGATCATCTTGGCACCGGAAGAGATGCCCAGAACAAAAGGGCCTGCAATGGGATTGCGAAAGAAGGTTTGCAGCAAAAACCCGCTGACAGATAAGGCACCGCCCAAAACAGCAGCGGTCAACAGCCGGGGAAGACGAATTTTCCAGATGATATTGCTTTCCATGCTGCCGGCGTCAGCGCCGTTGAAAATGATGTCAAACACTTTCAGCGCCGGAATGTTGACGGTGCCCGTGTTGGCGTTGAGCACAATGCCCAAGGCGAACAAGGCCAGGAGCCCCAGGATGACCACCTGGAAGCGAATGGCTGAAGTAACCCTGGCCTTGTTCATACATGTTCCTTTGGTTTCAAATTCATTATTGCAATTTGTTCAGTGCGTGGGTGCTTTCTATGCTGGCGTTCGAAAGAACAGCATGCATGTCAGCGATAATGCCGGCGATGGCCGCGGTGGACTGGGAAAAATCCGGTGAAGTAATATAGACTTGCCCTTCTTTTACAGCCTTCAAATCCGCGAACAAAGGATTGAATGCCACCATGTCTTCCAGGGTCTTGAACTTCTGCACATGGTTTACATAAAACAGATAATCCGCATCCTTGCAGGCGGCGTAAAAGGCTTCCATCGTCACCGAAGTTGTCCCGGTTTTGCCCGGCTCAAGATCCTTCATGATGTACTCTCCACCGGCTAAGTTGATCATGGAAGCCATATAGTCGCCGCCATTTCTGCAAAACACTTTGGAGCCATCAGAGCTCATGTAGACCATGGCAACGGTTTTCCCGGTAGCATCAGCGCTTTTAACCTGTGCCACCTTTTCTGCCTGTTGTGAGAAATAGCGGTCCGACTCCTCTTTCATGCCAATGAGGGTGCCAAACAACTTCACCCATTCCACACGCCCCAGGGGATGCCCTTCCTTGGAAGAGGATTCAATCATCCAGGGAATGCCCAACTCATCATATTTGGCGATGACTTCAGGATTTTCAGCCAGGCGAACGGTATCAATTACCAGTTGGACGCCTGCTTTAGTCAGCGTTTCAAAATCCGGCGCTTTGTAATTGCCAGAGAAGCTGATCTCTCCGGCTTTCATTTTGGTGATGACATTGTCCAGATACCAACCCTTTAGATCGGTTCCAACGCTTGCGATATGATCAAGCCCACCGATAGCGTCCACGAGGGATACCATGCCTGTGCTGTTAAACGTGATGTGGCCCATGGGCTGCCTGAGGACAACGACGTTTTCACTCAGCCCTTCAGGGGGGAGTTGTCCCTCTGGCACCAGCAGAAACACCTGGTTCGGGTGCGCATCCAACGTGAAACTGGCAAAACCACTCTGATAGTGGGTTATGGAAAAACCGGTTGCGTATACCAGCTTTTCTTCAGATTGAACAACCAGCCCCTCAAGGGAGGTTGTGTTCTGTTCAGCAATGGAAGAAAAAGAAAACGCCAGCAAGAATACCAGAAGGAAGAGGAGCGTTCTACGGATTGTTTGCATGGTAATTACCTTCCACAATTATTGTATTTTTTGAAAAAAACCATCACTCAAATCAAGAGGTTGATAGGTTAATATGGCATGCAGCTCCTTCGCTGCATCTCCAAAGCGATGGGAAGACTGATACAAAGCCGGTGATGCGACATATACCTGGTGATTCTGTACGGCTTTGAAGTCCGCAAACAGCTGGTTCTTCAACAACAAATCGGCCATGTTTTCAGGAGCTGTGTCAATGGCGGCGTTGTAGATTAAAAAGTCCGCGGACTTGGCCAAGGCATAAAATGCTTCCATATCCATGGTCACTGATGCGGTTTCAGAGCTCCTGCTTTCTGGCCCCAGGTAGTTGCCTCCCGCTAAACCAATCAAAGACGGAATGTAATCTGCCGCTGGTTTTGAAACCACCGCGCCGTTGGAGTTGACATAGAAGTAAGCAACGCTGGGGTTTTGTTCAGGCTGGTCTGGCAAGTTTTCGATCTTCTCCTTTTGTAATTCAAAAACTTGATTGGCGTCTTCCTCTCTGCCAAACAAAACGCCATAGACCTTCACCCATTCTGTGCGGCCCAGGGGATGGCTTTCAAGACCCGACAAGTCAATCAACAGAGGAATCCCCAACTCTTTGAATTTTTGCTGCACATCAGGCGCTTGCAAGACCATGGTGGACTGTATGGACAAGTCGCATCTCCCAGAGAGGAGGAGTTCATAATCCGGCGCACTGTATTTGCCCGCATACCGCAAGTTGCCGGCATCCATGGCTTCTTTGGCTGCCTGAATGTACCAACCCTCAGCCTTTGTTCCGGTAAAGTGCAGGTTGGGAAGGGCCTTGATGGCATCAATCAAGGACATGGCAGCGCTGGCAACCAGATACACATTGTCCAATGGCTGCCTCAAAATGATGATGGCGTCATCCAAGCCATCAGGGATCTCTGCACCAGCAGGAACCAGCAGATAGTTTCTTCCCTTGACCGTTTGAATCAAGCGTGCGCCGCCTTCGTATGCATAAATCCTGACATGCGCGGCATACTCAAACGCCACTTCGCCAGTGTAGTTCAAGCCTTGAATCTCTGGCCGCTGCAGGGACTGGGGAACGGGGGAGGGGTCTCCTTGTTTGGCTTCACTGCCTGCAAACTGCGCTGCGTCTGACCCGTCTGTGTAAAGAAACAGGGAATACTCCACCCACCGGGGCTTGCTCATGGCCACAGTCTCAGCACTGATTTTGGTTTCACCATTCATTGAAAGTGGCAGGGTAAAGGTCGCATCCCCCGCGGGATTCTCATTTCGATAGACTTCACCACCTACTTTTACCTGGGTGTAACTGCTGGAGCTGAATGTGATGGTCGCCAGGCCGCTGGCTTCATCCAGGGATTTTAGGCTGATGGTGGTGCGACCGGTGCCGCCAGTGAAGGAAAAGGAGGGCTGAGCCTGTTTATCAAGGGGCTTGAGGGTGGCTGAATCAAATTGCAGCGTCCGGTCATACCATAGATTCTTTTTTTCGGACCAGGTGGCCACTGGCTGTTCTTCATCCAGGGCAAAAACCGGAAGGGTTGCGGTTGCTTTTCCATCGCTATCAGGGATGAGGGGGATGTGCTGGCTGACATCCGCTAAGAGCGCACCCTTGGCCAAACCTGGGAAGAGAAAACCATACTTGCTGTCCTTCATGGTCATCTCGGCTTGCATAACGCCGTTATCCACCGTCAAGATGCAGTGTTCCACCTGGAGCAATGGCGAGTCCGCATGCACTTCCAGGGTATAACGCCCGTTTGCAGGCACTGGTGTTGCGCTTTTTTTAGATGCAGGCTGTTCTGCCCGCAGGCTGCCGGAGAGGAAGGTCAGCTGCCTGTCATACCATTTCTCGTATTTTTTTGACCAGGCTGCCACCTCTACCGGCTCATCCAAGGCAGGAATGGGAACCCGGAAGGAGTAATGCTCACGTGTGGCATCAATGGGTGCAATCCAGTTCTCCCGGGGGGCGGCGTCGGCTTCCTCCACCGTTCCCTGATACAAAAAGCCATAACTATCACTGGACAGGGTGAGAATGGCGGTCATGGCTCCCTGCTTCACTTCCAGCTGGCAAGCTGTTACACGGAACATTTTGCTGGAGGAGGTCACCCCAATGCTGTACAAGCAATCCTCCGGCATCTGGACGGCTGCGAAACCCAACGCTGGCAAAGCTGACACAAGCGCCAACACCGCGAATAAACTGATGATTCGTTTCATAGGTTCCTTCCTGAACAGGGGCGGCAGCACAGCGGTGCAACCGCCCCATGTCGTTTACTTCTCAGAGGGCAGCTTACAGCCCGGCTTCCTTGATGGTGGCATCCAGGTGCTCGAAAATAATGCTGACGATCTTCTCATTCTGCGCCAAACCAACCAGGCGGTTTTCAACCTCGAATCCGGCCTGGGTAAACAGTGTCGTCCAGGAGTCCTCTTCATCGCCCGCCATGTCATTGTTGGCGTGATCACCTGCCACAATCATGAAGGGATACTGCACTACTTTTTTTGCTCCAAAAGCTTTTACATGGGCAATCACCTGTTCAATGGTGGGAAATCCTTCCACAGCGCCTACAAACACATTCTCATAGCCTTTGGCATGCAGCACATAGTCCATGGCGGCATAGATTGCATTGGCAAAATGGTGAGAGCCGTGACCCATGAGCACCACAGCGGTATCTTCCTGCCCTAATTCCGGAATATTTGCCGCCAGGGCTTCAACGACGGCGTCATAATCTTCGTTGTGGTAAATCAAAGGCTTGCCCAGGGCAAATTGATCGAATTTGTCCGCATACGGGGCAACCTCTTTTGCTACATCCTCATACTCATAGCCAGGCATCACATGGGTTGGTTGGATGACGAGTTCTTTGACGCCATCAGCCACCAACTTGTCCATGGCCTCTATGACATTGTCGATTTTTAATCCATCCCGTTGTTCCAGCTTATCAATGATGGTTTGGGCAGTGTACGCTCTGCGCACCTCCCACTCCGGGTAATGCTTGGCGATCGCTTCTTCTATAGCGTCCAGGGTGAGCGCCCTGTTGTCGTTATAACTGGTGCCAAAGCTAACAACCAATATCGTTTTCTTGGGGGTTCCTTCTGCCATGGACACAGAAGCCGTGGAGAACAGCAGTGTTGCTGCCAATAGAAGAGAGAACATCTTTTTCATCTTGCGCATCCTTTCTTTTTGGAGGTAACCGTCACTATCATCAGCACATCCCCCTTCGCCCCGGCCGGCAGCGAATGGGTGTGCATTGACACAAAAAAGTCCGCCTTTGAGAAAGGCGGACACACCATCAAACCGGCATAAAACACAGTTTATCGGGCAGTGCGCTTTTCTCGGAAGCTCTGCACCGGATGTTTCAGCAGGTTTCCTGGCTCTCGATTCATCGCTTTACCGCGCCTTCTCACTTGGTGGCAATGGCTTGTGCGGTGAGCTCATCGATGACAGTGACCGGATCGCTCGGGATTTGCACCCGATTCCCTTTTACCTTGGCATATGCCAAGCACTGAAAATCCTGAACAAGTATCATGGTCATAGTATGATGGATACATGGGCTTGTCAAGGGTGCGGTGATTTGGCATACAATTCCCACGTGCCCTTGAAAACATCGGCTTGATGGTGGATAATGCCAGCCGGGAGGATTGACAAAATGATTAATAAGAACTGTGCAGCCCTATGCAAACAACGCTGGGATGGAATTGCCAAGCCAATTGGAAGCCTGGGACGGCTGGAAAGTATGGTGTGCCGCCTGGCAGCCATTCAAGGCACCACCGAAGTGAATATTGACCGGCGGGTGTGCCTGGTGATGTGTGCGGACAATGGCGTGCTGGCTGAAGGTGTAGCTCAGACGCCGGCTATTGTAACGGTAGCTCAGAGTGTCAATATTGCCAGGGGTAAAGCCAGCGTTAACGCCATGGCCAGGTCTGCTCACTGTGATGTGGTGACTGTGGATGTTGGCATCAACAGCAATGCGGATGTACCTGAGCTGTTAGGGCGCAAAGCCGGGAACGGAACCGGTAACATCACCAAAGAACCTGCCATGACAGAGGAGCAACTTGAACAAACCTTAAATACTGGCATGGATTTGGTCCGGGAGATGAAAGAAAAGGGATATCAAATCATCTGCACCGGTGAAATGGGCATCGGCAACACCACCACCACCAGCGCTGTGGCCAGCGTGCTGCTGGGGATAGACCCCATGCGGATGACTGGCCGCGGTGCAGGGCTCTCTGATGAGGGATTGGTCCGCAAACGGAATGCTATTAAGCGAGCGATTGAATTTCATCAGGTAAACCCAAACAATCCCAAGGAAGTCATTCGTTGTCTGGGAGGATTTGACATTGCAGCGCTCACAGGCATTTTCCTGGGTGGATGGAAGTACCAAATGCCCATTGTGGTAGATGGCGTGATCTCTTCCGTGTCAGCTTTGGCTGCAGTGCGCATCCAGCCAGAGTGCGTTGATTACTTGATTCCCTCTCATCTCAGCCGGGAGCCTTCAGCTGCCCTGGTACTACAGGA
Organism: Christensenella sp. UBA5327; assembly: GCA_002411105.1. Classification (GTDB taxonomy): domain Bacteria; phylum Bacillota; class Clostridia; order Christensenellales; family Aristaeellaceae; genus UBA6115. The sequence continues at coordinate 54,432 of DHQX01000031.1, forward strand.
ACTGGGTTTGGAGCCCATGATTCATGCTGATATGGCATTGGGCGAGGGGACCGGCGCAGTTGCAGTATTGCCGCTTTTGGATGCGGCACTTGCTGTATACCAGCAAAATAATACTTACGAACAATTGGATTATCTGCCTCCAGAGTTGCAAAACCAATGATGATTCTGCTGACAGGCGGGAGCAAGTGTGGTAAAAGCACCCTGGCAGAACGACTGATTGAGAGGTTGGCAGATGGGAAAATGGCTGTGACCTATCTTGCTACCATGCAAGCGGTGGATCAGGATGACCTCACCATCGTCGCGCGTCACCAAGCGATGCGCCAGGGAAAAGGGTTCCGGGTGATCGAGCGATGCCGGGGACTGCACTGCATTGATTTTCCTCAAGGCGGCGCAGTGCTATTGGAGGATGCACCAAACCTGTTGGCCAACGAAATCTTTGGTGGAGAGGGTCCTGCCGCTGCTTTAGAAGGCATTCGGAAGCTTAAGTCGGCTTGCAGTCATCTGGTGGTGGTGACCAATGAGGTTGGCAGTGATGGGATGATGTATGCTGCAGAAACCATGGCCTATGTGGATGCGTTGGGGTGTTTTAATCAAGAGCTGGCCCACATGTCAGATGCCGTGGCTGAAGTAGTCAGTGGCGTACCATATGTTTTAAAAGGAGAGCTGCCATGCTGTTGATACGGCCTTTGCTCATTGCATTATCCACCTATACCCGGCTGCCACTGCCTAAAGTGGAATTCAATGAGGAGGACATGAAGTATTCCATGTGCTTCTTTCCCTTGGCGGGTGTCTTGGTGGGCTTGGTCTTTTGGGGCTGGTGGCACTTTTCAAACTGGTTGCAGGTTGGCGTATTGTTTCGCTCAGCGGCATTTGCATTGATTCCCTTGCTTGTGACGGGGGGCATACACATGGACGGTTTTCTGGATGTATGTGATGCCCTGGCTTCATGGCAGCCCAAAGAGAAAAAACTGGACATCATGAAAGACCCGCATATGGGGGCTTTTGCAGTGATTCGATGCGGAATGTACCTCTTGGCGATGTTGGGCATATACAGCGAAATCGGCAGTTCACGCCAAGCGATGTTAATCTCTTTGGGGTTTATAACATCCCGCTCTTTGGTGATTTTGATGTTCAACATCCTCCCCAATGCCAGGGGATCTGGCATGATGCAGCGCTTCCAACAGACCCAGGGAAAGAAAGCGGTGTTGATGGCAGCAGGCGTTTTTTCGCTGCTGGCGTTTGCTGTGGGCATCAAACTATTACCCGTCCTTTTCTTATTGGGCATGGTGGCTTTTGCCCTGACTTCCCTCTGGTTCAGGCGGGTGTCTATGCACCAGTTTGGTGGTATCACGGGTGATTTGGCGGGTTTTTTTGTACAGGTAAGTGAACTTGTTTTTGCCCTGGTTGTGCTGATTGCAGGGAGGTTTGTATGATCCTGATCATAGGTGGCAGGGCTTCTGGCAAACGAAAAACAGCACTGGACCGATTTGGTTTGCAAGCAAAGACCGTTAGCCCCGAGGCAGCGTTCACGGCGCCTTGTATCGACCAGTTTCACCAGCTATTGCGCCAGGTCATGGACGCAGGCAACGACCCTGTGCAGTTCACCGAGGAACTCCTGCGCCGCAACCCCGATGCCGTCATTCTGTGTGACGAAATAGGCCTGGGCATTGTGCCCATGGACAAGCGAGAGCGGCTTTGGCGGGAAGCCGTTGGGCGATGCTGCCAGCGGATCGCCGCGCAGGCCCAGCAGGTCATCCGGGTGGTGTGCGGGCTTTCTCAGGTGCTTAAATGATTCTGCACCTCATCCGGCATGGACAGACCTTGGCCAACCAGCAGCGCCTGTACTGCGGCAAGACTGATTTGCCCTTGACTGAGTCAGGAAAAAATGGAATCAAGCTTCTGGCATCCCTGGGCATCTATCCGCCCTTGGAAGGGCTTGCTGTGTATACTTCCGGGCTGCTGCGCGTACGTCAAACCCTGGAAGCCATCTACGGGAAAGTGCCTTGTTTGGAGTTGTCAGCTTTCCGGGAAATGGACTTTGGGGCGTTTGAAATGAAAAGCTATGAACAGCTCAAAGAAAACCCGGCATACATTGCCTGGATTGAAGATCAGACCGGGAGCGTCGCCTGCCCTGGCGGCGAGAGTCAGGCGATTTTTGCCCGGCGGGTGATAACGGGCTTCCAGGAAGTGGTGGACAAAGGAATGCCTGCTTTGGTGGTTTGCCACGGCGGTGTCATTACCTGCCTGATGCAGCACCTTTTTCCTAAGGAGCCGCGCCATTTTTATCAATGGCAGCCAAGACCCGGGGAGGGCTACACTGTGCATTTGCCCAAAGAGGGCACTTGCTATTTTTCAGATCTATCCAAACCTCAGCAAGGTTTGCTATTCTCCGAAAGGTAAAAACCCCCGGCCTTGCGCTTCGATATAATCCAGCACAATCATGAGGACATCTGCATCATGATGAGCGACAATTCGGGGAACACTTCGCAGTTGTGTGCAGACACAAGCAATACGGGCAGAACATGGCGCTGACACCCCAGGTCACTCTGGTGATGATTGCTTGTGTTTCCTTGGTTTTCTCCTTTCGCTGCAGCATTCCGCTTTATGCGAGAGGCTTTATCTCATCCTTGGTTGCGGATCCAGCCCTTGTCCAGCCAATGGCGCAAGTCTGCGGTGCTGGGCCCCATTTTCTTCAGAAGGTTTTGCTGCAGGGTGCGGCACATCATGAAGATGGCATGGTGCTTCAGGCTCTTTTTTGCTGGCTGAAGGCGCTTGAACCTTTGGGCAAACGCCCGGGTCCTGGCTTCGATGCTTGCTCTGCGCTTGGCGCTCAACAGATCCCATTCCGCGTGGTTCATGAGCTTGAGACGGAGGCTTTTAACGGATGAAATACCCATCCAGTTCATGGACACCTTGACATCCCGCAGGGCGCCGAAGGTAGGCGCGCCAAGGCTTTGGGCGATGATGGCAACCTGTTTATCAAACAGCCTGGGCTCCGGGCGGTGGGGCATCCAGTGGCAGGCCAGATGGTCCAGCAAGGCTTTCACCTGGGCAGGAGCACGCATCACATAGGTTGGGTAGACAAATAGAATCAGGTCGGCTTCGAGCATCGCTTTCCAGATGGGCATCACCTTGTCCGCGTGAGGACAGAGGGTCTCATCCTTGTAGAAACAGGTCTTGCAGCCGGTGCAGAAGGTCGGCCCGTCCTTTGGCAGGACAAATTCGGTGATTTTATTGCCGCTTGCCAACTCAGAAATAATGAATTCTTTGATTTTATGTGTGACGCCATGGTGCTGCGTGCCGGTGATAAGCAGGATGTCCATGCTTTTCTCCTTGTTTTGCTGGAATAGTACACAATTCCAACATCCATTATAGCCAAGGATGATGTGAGGCTGGTAAAGGGCTCGTGAAGATGCGGTAAGAACTTGATGATTCACTGTGCGCTTTCCCTTTTGGTGTGTGCGTGTCAGAATCGTCCTGACATCAAGGATGGTGCGGCGGATCACAAGCACCGGTTGCGACGCGAATTGGGAGGGACGCGATGTGCGCCGCCCCAGGTCAAGGTTACAAAAGAGGCCGTCCTGGCCACCGGTAGTGGGGAGTGTAGCAAGCCCTGGGCAGAACAAATCCGAACGTTGCAGAAACCCCGCCCTGATTCCCGGATGAAGGTGTGAGGGGCGCAAGTCAGTGAGGCATTGTGTCACTCCGCCAGCGGCTCCCGGGGGTCTTTCAGGGGGTAGTAGCCGTCTGGGTACCAGTCATCCCATAGGGTGAACAGCTGGGGGCGCGCTGCCCCTGAACATGGCAGACGGCGGCAGCCTGCGCTATCCGCTTTACCAGATCAAGGTTCAATGATGCTTCTGCTGTCATGCACATGGATTGCGTAGGGGCAGACTCCTGGTGATGTAAACGGCAATTGGCTTGACTGATATGATGAATGGTGTCATGAGGATGCAAATCGTTTTGATGATTTGCTTGGTATTAGAATTCCTTATTGCATAGATTTGGCGGGAAATACAATTCCAATAGCATGCGGATAGCTACCTATCCGCACAGAGCCCAAAAGGCTCTTTTGAAGGAGTTTGAAATATGCAAGCCAACATTCAGGTTCTATGGCCATGGCATGGAACATCCAGTGCGTCCTAGGGCCAGCCTCAATATATTACGAAGAACCCATATGGATTTTACATGCGCTTTTCATTGATGGGCTATACTTTATTGGTTATCCGTACAAATTGAGGAGGAACACATGGTTACCTTCCGGCATCGCCTGGGAACTTTGGTGCTTTGTGTCAGCATCCTGCTGGGTGCCTGGTTAGGGTATATGCGCTTCATGCCAGGCAGGGCGGGGCACATCAATGAAGAGCATAAGACCCTGCAGCAGGCCACGGAAGGCCCTGATTTTGCCTTGATGCTGTCAGACCTCAAACAGATGAGCGCGCAGGTTCACAATGTGGGCAGCCCGGGCATCCGCTTGCTGCAGGACTTCATCAGAAACAGGGTGGAGGAACTGGGTTATGCCATGCAGGAAGACCATTATGCCCTGAGCATGGAGGATGTGCTGGACTTGCGCCAGGTCTGGGGGCGGGGTTTGGATGCGACGCCTGAATCCATCCGCGAGGGCAGTGGCATTGGCAACGCGCCGGCCATGGACCTTGTGAACCTCTATGTGCACCTGGACGCGCCGGACACCGAGGAAACCATCTTCCTGGTAGCGCATACCGACTCCGTGAAGGAGGGACCGGGTGCCTTTGACGATACGGTGTCTGTGGCTGCCATGCTGGAAGGATTGCGGCTGCTCAAAGGCCAGGCTTTGCAGCGGGATGTTGTCTTCCTGTTCACCGATGGGGAGGAGCAGGGGCTGTTGGGTGCTTTCCTGTTTGTGGAAGAGCATCCGGACCTGGTGGAAAACACGCGGCTGGTGCTGAACCTGGAAGCACGGGGCAACCATGGCGCTTTGATCATGTTTGAAACAAGCCGGAACAACCTGGCCATGGTGCGGCATCTGAACCGGGCGCTGAAACGGCCGGTGAGCACCTCCATCGCCACCGCGGTGTACCGCACCATGCAAAACGACACGGACCTGACCGCCTTTTTTAAGACAGGGCGCGCGGGGATGAACTTTGCCTGCATTGACAACCCCATGGTTTACCATACCGCACAGGACAATTATGAGACCTTCTCCCGCGACACCGCCCGGCAATACCTGGACGACCTCACAGCCCTGGCCACCTACTTTGCCACCACCAAAGACCTGGACTTGGAAAGCGGCGAAGATGGCGTGTTTTTCCCGCTGCCTTTTGCAAAACTGGTGGTGATTCCAGAGGGCGCTGCAAAGGCGGCGAGCTTTCTGATTGCGCTTGCTATCTTGATTCTCCTGGTGGTGAGCGCCGCAAAAAAGCGGGTGCGGGTCCCACGGGTGCTGATTTCCTGTATTGGTTTCCTGGTTTGTCTTGGCCTTGCTGCCGCGGTGGTTTTCGGGCTTCAAGAAGCAATTCATGCCATATTCTTTGCACAAGGCGGCAGCATGTGGGATTCCCAATGGAGCACACCGGTCTTCCTGGTGATGGCGCTGGGCATCTGCTTGGGCGGGTTCTTTGTGGCGAGGACAAGCAGAAAACACCTCATTCCCTTTGAAAGCGCGCTGGGTGCGCTGCTCTTGCCCGCTGTGCTTTGCCTTGCCCTGCCTCTGGTGTTCCCCGGCGGCATCTATCTTGGCGCAGCTGTGGGCCTGAGCGGCTTGATCTATATAGTTGTGGTTTCACTGTTCAGGCGCCGGCTGCATGTGCTGCTGGCCTTCATGGGCCTGTTGATGATGGCATTGATCGCCCCGATTGGTTATCTCTTGCACACAGCGCTGGGCTTTTACGCCTCCCACGTGGCCATTCCATTGCTATTGCTGCCGGTGTTGACCCTTGGTGCTTTGGACGGCTTTGGCCGCAGCTAGACGGTATATTAATCTGCCTTTATCCTCTGGCGCTTCCTGGGTTGCATAATATTAATTGAATAGGAGTGATATATATACACAAAAAAGGAAGACAACGCCATGATAGAATATACGAATAAAATCACAGCGCTATACTCCCGCCTGTCAGTTGGTGATGAGGACAGGGATGGTGGCGAGAGCAACAGCATTGTCAATCAAAAGGGATTTTTAGAAAGATACGCAAGACAGCACAAGCTGATGGATATTCGACACTATATCGACGATGATGAAAGCGGCAGGTTCTTTGACCGCTCCGCTTATACACAAATGATAAGCGATGTTGAAAGTGGAAAAAATCGGCATTGTCATTATGGAAGAGATGACACGCTGGGGACGAGATTATCTTCAAGTAGGAAATGCAATGGAGATATTCCGCAGAAGCTAAAGAAAAATAAACAAGATAATTTCTACAATGAACATACCGCAGAGATTATTTTATTTGAAAGCGCAAAGAAATATTTCAAAGAACATTTAGGAGAAAGCAAGAGCTAAAATATACCCAAATGGAAATCAGAAGTAGGCACTTTGAAGAAAGAAAAAGTCAATCTATATTCTCAAATCATAGAGATACGAGAAGAAGTAGAACAGGCTGAAAATGTTAAAAGCTGCGTAGAGAAACTGGTCTGCCCCCAGTCTTTG
>DHQX01000013.1 GCA_002411105.1 Christensenella sp. UBA5327
GGCGCCTTGTCGATCTGGTCATAAGCCATCGCCTGGGCGTGGCCGGCTTTCGCCAGCACCATCGTGATCGCCGCCGTCAGCGTCGTCTTGCCGTGGTCGACGTGACCGATCGTGCCGATGTTTACGTGCGGCTTGTTGCGCTCAAATTTTTGCTTTGCCATGGGGTTCCCTCCTTGGATCGCTTCTGCGATATTTCTTTTAATCAGTGGCCGATGATCTTCTCGGCGATGTTCTTGGGCACTTCTTCGTAGTGGTCAAATTCCATCGTGAACATGCCCCGGCCCTGGGTGCGGCTGCGCAGGTTGGTGGCGTAGCCGAACATCTCGCTCAGGGGCACATAGGAGTGGATCACCTGATCGCCCATGCGGGCTTCATAGGTCTCGATCCGGCCGCGGCGGCTTGACAGGTCGCCGATGACATCGCCCATGTACTGGTCAGGCACGATAACCTCCACCTTCATCATGGGTTCAAGCAGCACGCTCTGCGCCTTCTTCATGGCGTCCTTAAACGCCAGGGAGCCGGCGACCTTGAAAGCCATTTCGGAGGAGTCCACATCGTGGTAGGAACCGTCGACCAGGGCGACCTTGAAATCCACCACCTCGTAGCCCGCCAGGACGCCTGCCTGGGATGCCTCCTGGATGCCGGCGTCAATGGGGGCGATAAACTCTCTGGGAATCACGCCGCCCACAATGCGGTTCTCAAAGCTGTAGCCTTCGCCGGGCTCGGCGGGGCTCAGCTCAATCACCGCGTGGCCGTACTGGCCATGGCCGCCGGTCTGCTTGACATGGCGTCCTTCGCCCCGGGCCGGTTTTCTGATGGTCTCCCGGTAGGCCACCTGGGGCTTGCCCACAGAGGCTTCCACGCGGAATTCCCGCATCATCCGGTCCACGATGATCTCCAGGTGGAGTTCACCCATCCCCGCGATGATGGTCTGCCCGGTCTCCTGGTCGGTATAGGTTTTGAAGGTGGGGTCCTCTTCGGCCAGCCTTGCCAGGGCATAGGTCAGTTTTTCCTGCCCGGCCTTGGTCTTGGGCTCGATGGCCACCCGGATAACCGGGTCTGGGAACTCAAGCTTTTCCAGGACGATGGGCGCCTTGTCATCGCACAGGGTATCGCCGGTGACCGTGTCCTTCAGGCCCACTGCCGCCGCGATGTCCCCGGTGTAGACGGTGTCCACATCCTCCCGGTGGTTGGAATGCATGCGCAGGATGCGGCTGAAGCGCTCCCGCTTGCCCTTGGTTGAGTTATAGGTGTAGGAGTTGGCGGAGACAGAGCCTGAGTACACCCGGAAGAAGGCCAGTTTGCCCACAAAGGGGTCCACCGCGATCTTAAACGCGAGCGCTGAGAAAGGCTCGTCGTCATCCGGATGGCGCTCCACCATCTCGCCAGTCTTGGGATCGGTGCCAGTGATGGACGGGATATCAAGCGGGGAAGGCATGTAGGCGCAGATCGCGTCCAACAGCGGCTGAACCCCCTTGTTGCGGTAGGAGGTGCCACACAGAACCGGTGTCATGTCGCCTGCCACCGTCGCCTTGCGGATGGCGGCATGCAGGTCCTCCTCGGTGATCTCCTCGCCCGCGAAGTATTTTTCCATCAGCCCTTCGTCAGAGCCCACCACCGCGTCAAGCAGCTTGACGCGATACTCGTCAGAAATCTCGCGCAGCTGCGCTGGGATCTCCTCTTCCCGGATGTCCTTGCCTTCATCATCGTAGTATACCTCCGCCTTCATGCGGATCAGGTCGATGATGCCTTTGAAGTCACCCTCTTTGCCGATGGGCAGCTGGATGGGCACGGCGTTGGCGGACAGCCGGTCGTTGATCATATCCACCACGTGGAAAAAGTCAGCGCCGGTGATGTCCATCTTGTTGATGTATGCCATGCGCGGCACCTGGTACTTGTTGGCCTGTTTCCAGACCGTTTCGCTCTGGGGCTCAACGCCCCCCTTGGCGCAGAATACAGCGACCGCACCGTCCAGCACCCGGAGGGAGCGCTCAACTTCCACAGTGAAGTCCACATGGCCGGGCGTATCGATGATGTTGATGTTGTAACCCTTCCACATGGCTGTGGTTGCCGCGGAAGTGATGGTGATGCCACGTTCCTTCTCCTGCTCCATCCAGTCCATGGTGGCACCGCCCTCATGGGTTTCCCCCATGCGGTGCAGCCGGCCGGTGTAGTACAGGATCCGTTCGGTGGTGGTGGTTTTCCCGGCATCGATGTGAGCCATGATGCCGATGTTGCGCACCATCTCCAGCGGATGATTTCTGGGCATGTGCTTGTGTTTCTCCTTGTTAACAGCATTGAGGGGGCTTCCCCTCGTCAAATAATCTGATTACCAGCGGTAGTGGGCAAAAGCCTTGTTGGCTTCGGCCATGCGGTGCATCTCTTCCTTGCGCTTGACGGCGTTGCCGGTGTTGTTGGCAGCGTCCATCACCTCGCCCGCCAGGCGTTCAGCCATGGTCTTCTCGCCGCGCTTGCGGCTGAAGTCCACCAGCCACCTGAGGGCCAGGGTCTGCCGGCGCTCGGGCCTGATCTCGATGGGCACCTGGTAGGTGGCGCCGCCCACGCGGCGTGCCTTCACTTCCAGCTGGGGCAGGATGTTGTTGAGCGCTTCCTGGAAGACATCGCCCGGCTCCTTGCCGGTCTTTTCCTTCACCATGTCAAAAGCGGAATAGCAGACGTTTTGCGCGACACCGCGCTTGCCGTCCAGCATGATCTGATTGATGAGCTTAGTGACAATCACCGTCCCGTAGATGGGATCGGGCAGCACTTCGCGCTTGGGGATAAATCCACGACGGGGCATAACTTCCCTCCTATTGTTTATGTCTTGTGCCGGTCACAGGGGCGGCCCAGCATGGCGCCCTGCCTGGAGGCATCCGGTCCGCGCGCTGTGGGGCCAACGGATCCATTCCGCAGTTCCAAGCGGAAGGCCTGAAGGCCACAAGGGCTTCCCGGGCGTTCCCGGCAAATAGGGTTACTTCTTGGGGCGTTTTGCGCCGTACAGTGAACGGCCCTGGTTGCGCTTGGCAACGCCGGCCGCATCCAGTGCGCCGCGCACGATGTGGTAACGGACGCCGGGCAGGTCGCGCACGCGGCCGCCGCGGATCAAAACCACACTATGCTCCTGCAGGTTATGACCAATCCCCGGTATGTAGCATGTGCCCTCATACTGGTTGGTCAGACGGATCCTGGCAATTTTGCGCAGAGCCGAATTGGGCTTCTTGGGCGTGGTGGTCTTCACAGACAGGCACACGCCGCGCTTTTGCGGACATCCCTGCAGGATAGGCGCATCGGACTTGTTGACTACTTTTTTCCTTCCCTTTCGGATCAATTGATTGATCGTGGGCATGGAAGCACCTCCTGAATTTTGCTCGGAAGCTTTAAAAGGCTCCCTCCTATAACATCCCCGCAACCCCCGGGGATATATAGTCCCTGTTCGTGTCGCCTGCTCCAGAGTGCCCACGGCACCCCATATGAGAGGCAACTTTATCATATTACACCGTCTACCCCTAGTTTGTCAATGATTTTTCAAACATTTTACCCCGCCCCCCGCTCTTTTCCACGGCATCCGCTTGTTATCCGGCAGCGGCTGTGGAATAATGGCCCAGACAGCACACGGAAAGGAAAGCCATGAATCAACTCTTTCAATTCCCGGCTAACCGCTGCCTGGAGAATTCTACCCTTCCCAAATAAAGGAGCATGGACATGATGATGGATTTGACACAGGCCCGGGAAGCCATTGACAGCCTGGACCGGGAGATCGCCGCGCTGTTGGCCAGACGCTTTGCCGTGGTGGACGGGGTGTCGGATTATAAAGCCGCAAAGGGCCTGCCCATCCACGACCCGGCGCGGGAGGCTCAGGTCATCCAGCGCCTGAGGGAAAGCCTGGATGAGCCCTATCAGGCGGATGTGGCCTTGCTGTATGAGCGTCTGTTTGAGATCAGCCGTGCCCGTCAGCAGCATAGGCGCAGCTCCTCCAATTGACCTGGGCGCCCATAAGGGCTTATAATCCGGCTGACTGAGGCAAAGGGAGGAACCGGATGGATCACACGGGCGAGCGCGGAGGCAGGCTGCGGGTGTATCTGGCCATTGCGGCCATGGCCGTGGTGCTGCTGCTGATTTTATATGTCCTGGGCGTCTTTGGGGGCGGTCCCCGGCAGTTGTCCGCCAAGAAGCTGCGCTGCGTGGTGTCCCAGCAGGTGACCCCTTTTGGCGATAAGGTGCTCTACTATGACGGCGCCACCCTCTTTTGCCTCAACGCCAACGGCACCGAGCAGTGGAAATACGCCCTGGGCGCCGGCGCCCGTTTCACCGCCAGCGACACGGCGGTGGCCGCCTGGATCGGCGCCCACCTGCACATCCTGGATCAAAGGGGGCATGCCACCTACAACGACCGGCTCTCAGACCCCATTCAATACGCCAAGCCAGGGCGGCAATATGTGGCCGCCGTCATCGGCGACAGCTTCAGCCCCACCCTCCTGGTCAAGGATATGGCGGGCCTGGCGGTTGATTCTGAGACCGTGGCTTATGCAGACAAGATGTTCCTGGACATGGGCTTTTTTGAGAACGGCAACTTCCTGTGGACCACAGCGCTGGATGTCTACGGCGTAGCTCCCCTCACGGTGATGAACATCTACCAGGTGGGCGCCATGAACACGGGCGAGGTGGACCTGGGAGAGGAAATCCCCTATTCGGTGCTGTATTCCAACACCAAGCTCAACGTCATCAACACCCGGGAGCTCAACCTGTATGACTACCGGGGCACCCTTGACCCGCTGTCAAAGCAGCTGGTGTATGGCTGGCGGCTGATTGACAGCGTCACCGGGGCAGGGGACGCTCTCATGCTGTTCGCGCCGGAGCTGCAAACGGCGGACACCCGGCAGATTACGGAGCTGCGCGTGATCACCGCAGGCCGCCGGGACAGCCGCTACACCCTGCCTGATTCCTGCGTGGGGGCGGGGCTGAAGGGCAACAGCCTCTTTGCCTTTTCGGCTGACAGCCTGTTCAGGGCTGAGCTCAACGCCCAGCGCTTCTCCGCCGCCAAGCTCCCCATCCCCAACCCAGTGACCGGCTACATCGGCAGGCTATCAAACGGTGTGGTGCTGGTGAACGCCGGCCAGGAGGTCTACGCGGTCACCCTGCCCTGACCAAGGAGGAAATGTGAACATCATCGACGGCATCCTGCTGTTTATCCTGGCCATCAGCGTGGTCTATGGCCTCTACCACGGCTTTATCCAGTCGGTGGCCAGCCTGGTGGCGCTGGGGCTTTCCATCCTCTCCGGCTTTCTGTTTGGCCCCACCCTGGCCAGGTTTTTCTCCGGAGACCCCACCGTCAGCTCCCTCATGGTCAACATGACCGACGCCGTGGCCCGGGTGGGCGACTATGATCTGGCTTCCTCCCAGGTGTCCCAGGTGTCAGGCAGCGTGCTGGACACGGTATTAAACAGCGTCGCCCTGCCCGAGGGCATCGAACAAGCCCTGCGCAACAACATCATCACCCAGGCGTTCAGGCAAAACGGCCTCACCACCGTCAATGACTATGTCTCCAACACCCTGGTGCACACCGCCATCAGCATCCTGAGCTTTCTGGCATGTTTTGCCGCAGCCTACCTGATTCTCACCCTCCTGCTCTCCCTCATCCGGCATGTGTTTGAGTTCCCCATCCTCAGGCAGCTGGACTGGCTGGCCGGCGGCGCCTTTGGCCTGGTGCGCGGGGCGGCCCTGTGCTACCTGCTGGTGCTGCTGATCCCCCTCGTCCAGGTGATCATCCCCGGAGGCCAGTTCGCAAACCTCATGGAGACCAGCGCCCTGGCCGGGTGGTTCACCAATGACGGGTTGTTCATGCGGGTCATCGGGATGGCATAAGCAAAAACGCCAAAAAAGATCGGGAGCTTTCAGCGTTTGAAAACTCCCGTTTTTGTGCTGTTGCGGGCTGGTTTCAGGCCCAGGACGCTGCATTCCGGGCTAAGAGAGGCTTTTCATCCAGCGTCCGCTCCCTGCCCTCTGCGCCTTTGAGGCAGATGCCTTATTCCGCCAAAAGCCCGATGAGCTTGTTGCTCCTGTCCATAAATGCCTTGAGTTCCTCTCCCTCAAGCGGCCTTGAGGAAAGCCTGGCCAGGTCAAAAATCTGCTGGATCAAAAGGCTCTGCTTCTCCCCCGCTTCCATGCCGGCGATGGCCTGGACTGACTTGTTCCCCCGGTTTAACACCAGCGTATAGCGTTCCGGAAAGGCTTGGCTCTGGCCATAGATGCGGCTCATGTCCTTATAGCGCCTGAGCTGCTCGTCCTCCGTCAGGATGCCGGGCAGGTCCTTGTCGCTGAGGGACTCCAGCTTCACTTCCATCTCCGGCTGTGCAAGCGCCTCCCGCACCAGGGCCTGCATCTTTTCCTGATCCAGCTCCTTGCCTTCCTCGCTGTCCTCCTGCAGGCCCTTGATGTCGGCGTCCACCCGCACAAACTGCACATCCTGCCCGCCTGAATACTCCAGGAAGGACATGAAATTCACGTCGATGAGCGTGTCCAGCACCGCCACGTCAATGTCCTTGGCCTCAAAGGGGGCGACGCTGGCAGCCTGGCGGGCGGCGTCGGTGGTGTAGTACACTTTTTTCTCGGTTTTCCCGCTGTTACGGGCCTTGTATTCGGCCAGGGTCAGGTAGTCGCCCCTGGTGGTCTTCAGCACCAGGGAATCCTTCACCGCGTCATAAAACTTCCGGTCGCTCACGCAGCCGTACTTGATGAAGGGGTGGATGTCGTCCCAGTAGCGCTGGTAGGTCTCCCGCTCGGTGTTAAACAGGCCGTTGAGCCGGTCCGCCACCTTTTTGACGATGTGGGTGGAGATCTTCCGCACATAGCCGTCATTTTGCAGGAATGAGCGGGACACGTTCAGCGGCAGGTCCGGGCAGTCAATGACGCCCTTTAAGACCATCAGAAACTCCGGGATCACCTCTTTGATGTTGTCCGCCACAAAGACCTGGCGGTTAAACAGCTTGATCTCTCCATCCTGACCGGAAAAATCCTTCTTGATGCGGGGGAAGTAGAGAATGCCTTTGAGGTTGAAGGGGTAATCCACATTCAGGTGGATCCAGAACAGGGGCTCCTCCCAGGTGCGGAACAGCTTCCGGTAGGTTTCCTTGTACTCTTCCTCCGTGCAGTCCTTGGGAGCCTTCAGCCACAGGGGCTGGGTGTCGTTGATCTGGATGGGGCCGGGCTCCGGCTCCTCATGGGGCGCTGTGGCCTCCTCAGAGGTGTCAGCCTCCTCTCCGGCTTCCTTGGCGGCCTTTTCCTGCTCCTTCTTCTTTTTCTTCTCTTCCTTCTCCCGCTCCTTGCGGCGCTTTTCGGCATCAGCGCGGCGCTGCTTGATGTCCTCCAGATCCTCCAGGATCACCGGCACGGACATATAGCCGCAGTATTTCTCCAGCACCTCCCGGGCGCGGTGGGTCTCCAGAAACTCCTTCTCCTCCTCCAGCAGGTGCATGGTGATGGTGGTGCCCCGCTGGGTGCGCTCGCCTGGCATCATCTCAAAGTTGATGCCGTCCTCGCTCACCCAGCGCACCGCCTGAGCCCCTTCCTGGTAGGACAGGGAATCGATGGTCACCCGGTCAGAGGCCATGAAGGCTGAGTAGAAGCCCAGGCCAAAGTGGCCGATGATGCCTGCGGGGTCTTCCCCGGTGTAGTTCTTCAAAAATTCCTCAGCGCTGGAAAAAGCCACCTGGTTGATGAACTGGTCCACTTCCTGGGCTGTCATGCCGATGCCGTTGTCGCTTACCCGAATCTCACCTTTCTTCTTGTCGATGGTGACGGTGACCTTCAGGTCCTCCCCGGCGCCCAGGCCCAGCATCCTGAGCTTGGTGATGGCATCCACGCCGTTTGAGACGATCTCCCGGATGAAAATATCCTTATCTGAATACAGCCAGCGTTTGATCACCGGCATAATGTTCTGGGCGTCAATGGATATGCTGCCCTTTTGCACTGTGTTTTTTTCCTTGGCCATGTTGATTCCTCCGAAGTTGCTTTGATTGATAAACCTATCTTATCACCCCCCCGCGCCAATTGCAACCATTTTTTAGCACTCGATGTCCTTGAGTGCTAATTCGTCCCCGCCCCGCGGTTTAGCCCGGGAAAAGACCGGGTATAAATTTAGTAAGACAATGATGTCAATTTATCACTAATCAAAAGGAGCTTATAAAACATGGATAGCAACGCCACCACCGTCCAGGAAAACCGCATGCCCCTCATCGGCGATAAGGCCCCTGCCTTCACCGCCGTCACCACCCAGGGACCGATGAATTTCCCCAAGGATTACCGGGGCAACTGGGTCGTCCTGTTCTCCCATCCGGCGGACTTCACCCCGGTGTGCACCACGGAGTTTATGACCTTTGCCAAGATGCAGGGCGAGTTTGAAGCCCTCAACACCAAGCTCATCGGCCTTTCCATCGACTCCATCCACTCCCACATCGCCTGGCTGCGCCGCATTCAGGAGATGGAGTGGAAGGACATGAAGCACATGGAGGTGAAGTTCCCGGTCATCGCCGATCTGAGCATGGACGTGGCAAAGAAGTACGGCATGGTGCATCCTGAGCAAAGCAGCACCTCCGCCGTGCGGGCCGTGTTCATCATCGACCCGGAGGCCAAGGTGCGCGCCATCCTCTACTATCCCCTCTCCACCGGGCGCAACTTCCACGAGATCAAGCGCATGGTGCTGGCGCTGCAGAAGGCTGATGCCGAAACCATCGCGACTCCGGCGGACTGGGAGCCCGGCGATGACGTGATCATCCCCGCCCCCGGCTCCTGCGGAGGAGCCCGCGAGCGGATGGAGGACAAGTCCGAAGGCCAGTACTGCCTGGACTGGTTCCTGTGCTTCCGCAAGGAAAAAAAGTAACCCCATCCCCAAACCACACCCGGGAGGGCCGCAGCAAACGGCCCTCCCGCTTTATGTGACAAGCCCTGCGCTTGCTTGTGCCAGAAGGGCTGATTATGCTATACTGAATATGACGAAAAGGTTACAGGAGGGGCGGATGAAACCTGAAGCCGCGCAAAGGCGCGAAGTGATCAAGCAAATAGTCCTGATCGTAACCGGCTGCGTCATGGGCGCTGTGAGTTACCCCCTGTTTCTGGAGCCCAATCACATCGCGCCCGGCGGGCTCACAGGGCTTACCACCATCCTGCACTTTCATTTTGGCTTGCCCATCGGGCTTACCAGCCTGGTGATGAACATCCCGCTGCTGTTTGCGGGCTGGAAGGTGAGCGGTCCCAAGTTTGTAGTCCGCACAATTTTCGCCACCATTCTGTTTTCCCTCCTCATCGACCTGTTGTCCCTCAAGCCCTTGAGCCTTGATCCCATGCTGGCCGCCGTGTTTGGCGGGGTGCTGCTGGGGGCGGGCATGGCGCTGATCATGCGCGGAGGCGCCACCACCGGGGGCACGGACCTGTTGGCCCGCATTGTCCACCGCAAGTTTCCCGCCGTTTCAACCGGCGCTTTCCTGTTTGCCTTTGACCTGGCGGTGGTGCTTTTGGCCTGGGTTTTCCTCAGCGCCCAGCACGCCATGTATGCCATCATCTGCGTGTACATCGCCGCCCGGGTGCTGGACAAGGTGCTGGCGGGCCTGGGAACCGACAAGGCCTGCCACATCATCTCCGCCCACTGGGAGAGGATCGCGTCACGGCTGATCAAGGAGCTGGAGCGCGGCGTCACCCTGCTGCCTGCCACCGGCATGTATTCCGGCAAAAACGGCAAGATGCTGGTATGCGTGGTGGGACGGCTGGAGACCATGCAGGTGAAGCGCATCGTGGATGAGGAAGACCCCTTTGCCTTTGTCTACATCACCGACACCCACGAAACCCTGGGTGAAGGGTTCCGCAAATTATCCGGGGAGGATCAATGACAAGCTACCAATCCCTCTATCGCACCTGGCGCCCCCACCGCTTCAGCGACATGGTGGGCCAGGAGGCCACGCGCCGGATGCTGAAAAACCAGGCCAGGACGGGGCATGTGGCCCACGCTTACCTGTTTTGCGGCAGCCACGGCACCGGCAAGACCAGCGCCGCGCGGATCATGGCCCTGGCCATCAACTGTGAGAATCCCCAGGAGGGCGATCCCTGCCTGGTGTGTGAAAGCTGCAAAAACCTCTCCAACGAAACCAGCCTGGACCTGATGGAGATGGACGCCGCCAGCAACTCCTCCGTGGACAATGTGCGCCTGATGCTGTCCAAAACCGATTATCCCCCCCAGTTTGTCAAATACAAGGTGTACATCATCGACGAGGTGCACATGCTCTCCGGCGCCGCCTTCAACGCCCTGCTCAAAACCCTGGAGGAGCCGCCGCCCTACATGGTCTTTATCCTGGCCACCACAGAGCCCCAGAAACTGCCCGCCACCATCCTCTCCCGCTGCCAACGCTTTGACTTTGGCCGCATTGCCGATGCCCAGATCGTGGGGCGCCTCAGGCAGGCGCTGCCAGAGGCAGACCAGGCCGCGGAGGAAGCGCTGCAGCTGATCGCCTCCGCCGCTGAAGGCAGCATGCGGGATGCCTGGAGCCTGCTTGATATGTGCATGGCCTCAGGCCTGGCCCTTTCAGAGGAGACTGTGCGGGAGGCCCTGGGCTCAGTCAGCCAGGAGGTGCTGTTTGATTTTCTGGATGCCCTGGCCCGGCGCGACAGTGCGGATACCCTCAGCCAGGTCAACACCCTCATGCGCCAGGGACGGGATGTGCAGGTCTTCCTGCGGGATTTCAGCGCCCACCTGCGCCAGGTGCTGGCGGTGAAGCTGACCGGTGAGCCCATCCACCCGGTGGGGGACACGATGCTCCAGCGCCTGCGCCAGCAGGCCAACGGGCTGAGTGAGATCAATCTGGTGCGCATGCTAGAAAAATGTATGCAGGCAGAGACCGACGCCCGCTGGGCGGCCACCCCCCGGGCGGTGCTGGAGGTCTTTGCGCTGCGCATCTGCCAGGTGGACCAGGAGCAGGACCTCTCCGGCATCCTGGCCCGGCTGTCCCAGCTGGAATCCGCCCTGGCCCAGGGCGTTCATGCGGTTCCCAGGGAAACACCGGCTCCAAAACCCCAAGCCGCGCCCGTCAAAGAGACGCCAGCGCTGGAGATGCCAGCGCCGGAGGCGCCCGCGCTGCCTATCGCCAAGCCCCCTGTCCAGGCGGGGCAGGCCCCTGCTGTCTTGCCCAAGGAGGCCTGGAACCGGATGCTCAAGCGCTTGGGCCAGGAGCAGCCCGGCCTTTTCTCCCTGGTGCACCGGGGGCGCTTTGGCGGCTATCAGGACGGCACCTTCACGCTGCTGCTGCCGCCGGAGGAGAGCATCTTTGCCGATATGCTCAATGATCCCGCCCGTGCCCAGGAGGTTTCCCAGCTGCTCCAGGAGGAGATGGGCAGCCCCGTCACCTTCCGCGCCGCCAGGCAGGAGGCTGACCAGGCGGTGGATCAGGAGGCCCTGGCCAAGGAGAATATCACCCTGCTCTCTCAGGTCTTTGGCCGGGAGAAAATCGTCGTCAAATCAGACCCAAACTAAGCTAACAGGCGCCATGTTGCGCTCCTGATATCTGCCACTTGCCCGCGCAGCCGCCGCGGCGGAAAGGACCAAGCCATGAGTGAGAACAGAGGACGATACTCCTCAGTCCCCCTGCGGGATATGAACCGGCGCCCGCCCCGGCAGCAGCATGCGCCGCGGCCCCCAGCCCAGCCCATCAGCCAGACAGGCACCGCGCCCCGCAGCTTCCCGGTGCTGCAGGTGATGCTGATTCTGATTTTGCCCGTCCTGTTTGTGGTGAGCCTGTTGATGAAGGACACCAGGCTTTACTGGGTGTTTGTGGGGCTCAGCTTGCTTAGCATCTTGGCGATGGCGCTGCTGAAGGCCTTTGTGCCCAACGCCCGCAAGGTGCTGGGCGTGGTGCACGCGGCGATGATCGCCGTGGTGCTGTTCGCGCTTTTGGTCTCAAGCCCGCCGCCCCGCACAGACACCGTGCAGCAGACCCAGAGCCTGCAGTCCATCTTCTCAGACAACTCCAGCGCCAGCATGGTGGACATGGCCCAGAGCCAGGCCCTCTCCCAGCCCGAGGCCACCGAGAACCCCGGCTCCGCCTCCCTGGCCCAGCAGAAGCTGGAACAGTTCATGTCCGCCTGGATGAACACCGACTATGCCGGCATGGTCAGCTATTCCGTGCCCAGCTGGGTGAACAAGCATCTGGATCAGCAGGACGCGGAAAAAAGCATGTTCCACCTCAGGGCCAACCGCTCGGTGATCGACTATCAGATCCTGGACGTCTCCGGCAACGACGGGGACCAGACCCGCACCATCACCATGCAGGCCTCGGTCAGCAAAAACAACGGCGAAGCACCCCTTCAGTACAATTTCCAGATCCTCATGATGCGGGTCAACAACGTCTGGTATGTGGACCCCAACTCCATCTCCTCCTCCCAGGTGGTCTCAAATCCCGCCCAGGACGCGCAACAGGCTGCCCTCCAGCAGGCGCAGCAACAGCAGCAGGTGGTGGAGCAGGCCCAGACCACCCAGTCGGTCAGCCCCGACACCATCCTTTATTACAACGCTGACGGCGGCAGATACTATCACTTAGACGCCAACTGCTCTTCCATCGGCGCCCAGTACCGCCCCCTCACCGCCATGTTCTATTACCGGGACGTGTCCTCCACCAAGCTTAAAAACCTCATCCCCTGCCCTGAGTGCAAGGCGCCCGCCCGGTGAGGATGAAGGACAGGCTTGACACCTACGCGGTTTGGGAGGCCTTGAAAGAGGGCAGCGAATGCCCGCTGTGCGCCCTGAGGCGCAAGACCGAGCGCACCCTCATCGCCCGCAGCCTGGGCGGGGCCGTGATGAGCCCGGATGACAGGCAACGGGTGAACAGGGCTGGTTTTTGCCCCGCCCATCACCAGCAGCTCTATCAGCAGAAAAATCGCCTGGGGCACGCGCTGCTCACCCTCTCCCGCCTGCAGACCCTGCTGCCCCAGGTGGACAGGGCCATTGATGAGGCGGGGTACGGAAACCCGCGAAAAGGGAAAGGCCTGTTCAGGCGGGAGGAAGCGGCGGATGCCCCCACCGGTGCGCTGCACAGCCTCACCGCCAGCTGTGTTCTGTGTCAGGAGCTGGAGGCCCAGTCCGCCCGCCAGGCGGAGACGCTGGTCTACCTCTGGCAGCATGACCCGGAGTTTGCGGCGGCCTTCACCGCCTCAAAAGGCCTGTGCCTGCCGGACACCGCCCGGATGATTGACCTGGCCGGCAAATTGCCCGCGGCCGCCCGCCAGCCTTTCCTCAGCGCCCTGCGCCAGGGGCTGGCCGGAAGTTTGAAGCGGCTTGAACAGGAGCTGGACTGGTACACCCAGAAGTTTGACTACCGCAACCAGGATGCCCCCTGGGGCCAGAGCAAAGACGCCCTGGAGCGCACCGCGAACAAGCTCAGGGGCTGGTGCCTGGGCCCTGAGCCTATGGAGGATGATGGGAAGTAAAATCACCGGACGGCTTGTGATGAAGCTGGCGGCCGCCATGCTGCTGGCGGGTTTTTTATGCCCGATTTTGGTTTCGGCGGAGCTACTCCTCACCGATCAAAGCCCCCAGACCGCCCAGGAGCGCATGGCGACGCTCTATTTCCGCTGCGGCACCACCCGCTGGCTTGAGCGGGAGCAGCGCCCGGTTCCCACCCACAGCAGCCAGAGCTATGAAAAGGCGCTGGTGCAGGCTTTGCTTTCCGGCCCGGAAAGCGCCAGGCTCACCCCCCTTTTCCCCCCGGGCACCCAGGTGCTTTCGGTGATGGCTGAAGGCCAGCAGCTGTTCGTCACCTTCAATGAGCGGCTCATGGCCGGCTACCCGGATGAGGGCGCCACCCTCAACATCCCAGACTACCGGGCAGGGGAAGGACGCCTTCGCCGGCAGCTGGCCATGGCGTCTCTGGTGAACACCCTGACTGAAAGCGGAGAATATGCCCAGGTGCAGGTGCTGGTGAGAGCGGAGACCACCCTCACCGGCTCCCTGCGCCTTAGCAGCCGCTATTATCTGGAGGATGCCGACACCCTGCCGGATCCCCTCACCCGCCAGGAAGCCCGCATCATCCAGCCAGGCTACGTGGCCGATCAGCTGATGACGCTGTGGAAAACCCGGGCATGGCCGGCTCTCACGGGGCGGCTGGCACAGGCCCCCGGCGACGCCGCCGCCCAGCATGCCTTTGGCCTGGCGCTTGAGGCATCCCCCGAAATCCTGCAATACACCTTCACCCCCGGCAGCCCCGCGCCTGATGGCAGCTATGCGGTGGTGAGCGTGTCGCTGCAATACCAGGCAAAAGGCGGCGCTGAAAAGAGCATTGAAAACTGGCCCCTGCGGCTCAACCGCGCCGAGGGCTATTGGGAAGTGCCCTGGGCGGCTTTCAGCGCCCTGCTTGAGGCCTGCCGATGAAAAAACGTCGTGCTGTGGCCCTTGTCATGAGCCTGATGCTGCTCACCGGCTGCGCCCAGAGCGTGCCCATCCGGGAGTTGGCCTCTGTCACCCTGCCCCCGGCGGTGTCCGCCTACGCATCCCCTATCGGCGACGGCGGGGAGGACATCACCCAGCGGATATCCCTCTGGCTGCCGGATGCGGTGGCGGGGCAGCTCACCATGATCTCGGAGCGCCTGCCCCTGCCCCCGGCCCGCCACCCGGCGCAGACCGTGCTGGACAGGCTTTTCAGCTACCAGACGGGGGCGCAGGCCCGGGCGCTGAGCGAAGCCGGGGCGCTCTTCGTGATGCCGGGGCGCGGGGTGGAGATATCAGGGGGCACGGCGGTGGTCAACCTCTCAGCCGGCGCCCTGGCCCTGACCAGCCGGAACCTGTTCCAGGCGGGCATGGCCATCACCAACACCCTCTCCCAGTGGGGGGACATCCGTTATGTGAATATCCTGGTCAATGACCAGCACCCGGGCATCGATGCCGCTGCCACCGTGCCCATCGGCAGCCTGGAGGCGGACACCGCCCCCGGCGCCGTGGCCAGCCTTTGGGAGGCCCGGGGCAGCCAGCGCGCGGGCAATGTGCAGGGTGGCTTTTCCCTGGCAGCCACCCTCTATTTTCCCGCGGCTGCCGGCCGGGGCATTTTGGCTGAGGGCCGCAGGGTGAGCTTCCCCGGTGCTGACCTCTCCGCCATGACCGTGTCGTTGCTAGGCGCGCTCTCTGCCGGCGCCACCACCCTGCCCGGCGTCCCCCGGGTGCCTGATCTCAACGCCCTGCTCAGCGGCAATCCCCTGGTGGAGGAGCTGCCCAGCGCCCAGGGCCGCATTATCCAATTATCCTTCCAGGAAAGCGCCAACGAGCAGCTGATCGCCGCCGGCATCCCCCGCTCCATCATGATGGCCTCCCTCTGCCTCACCCTCACCACCTTTTTGCCGGGCGTGGCAGGCATCAAGGTGCGCATCGGCACGGAGATGATCTCCGCCGTGGTGCCAGCCGGGGTGCTGGAAGGCGCGGGACAGGAGATCGTGTTTGCCGACCAGGTGATGCAGCGCAGCGATTTCAGGCATTTCCTGCTGGATTACTGCACGCTGTACTTCGCAAGTGGCGCCGCCCTGTCCGCTTCCCGCCGCGCCATCCCCTACTATCAGGCGCGCAACCCCCGCTATATCCTAAACCAACTCCTGACCGGCCCCGAGTATACCGACACCGCCCCGGGCCTCTCCCCTATCCTGCCAGCCGGCCTCCGGGACGCGGACTGGCTGGGCATCGCCCGGCAGAATGACACGCTGCTGGTCAACCTCTCCGGTGCGGCGGGCGAACTGATAAAGCCCCTGGACGAGGGCCAGGAGCGGCTTATGGTGTATGGGCTTGTGAACACCCTCTCCCGCCTGGGCGGGGTGAGCAAGGTGCAGTTTTTTGTGGACGGAAAGCAGGCGGGCACCTTCGCCCGCCATATCGATATCGCCGGCAGCTTCCTGCCAAACGCGGGGCTGGTCGCCCCTTAGAGTTTATTCAGCGGCAGCTCCACAATGAAGGTGGTGCCCTGCCCTTCCTCGCTTTGCACCCGCACCCTGCCGTCATGCAGGTTCACATACTGCTGCACAATGGACAACCCCAGGCCCGTGCCGCCGGATTCCCGGCCGCGGGCCTTGTCCACGCGGTAAAAGCGCTCAAACACATGGGGTTGGCTCTCCTTGGGAATGCCCGGGCCATCGTCTGACACCGACAGCACAGCGTCCTTGCCCACCCGCTGCAGGCTCACGGTGATGCGCCCCTTGTGCGGCGTATATTTTACGGCGTTTTCCATCAGGTTATAGACAATCTGCTGCATCATGGACTTATCCGCCAGCATATCGCAGCTGTCCTGCAGCTGCAGCACGATCTCCTGTTCCCGCTGGCTGGTGATGGGCTGGAGGCGGTGCTGGGCGTCCTTCACCACCTCGGCCAGGGAAAGTTTCTCCTTGTGCAGGTCGCTGGATCTGGAGTCCACCTTCACCAGCGTCAGCAGGTCGGAGACGATGGAGGACAGGCGGTTGATCTCCATGTTCACGTCAGACAGGAATTCCGTACGCAATTCAGCGTCCATGTCCGGCTGGTAGATCAGGCTTTCAATCATGATCTTCATGGTGGCCAGGGGGGTCTTCAGCTCATGGCTGGCGTTTGAGACAAACTGGTTGCGGGTCTGGTTGAGGGCCTCCAGCTGGTTGCTCATGGAGTTGAAGGCGATGGCTAGTTGCTTGATCTCCCCGCTGCCCTTCTCCTCCACCCGGGCCCCCAGGTCACCCTTGGACATGCGCAGGATCACCTTGGTCATCTCGGTGATGGGGCGGGTCAGGACGCTGGAGAAGATCATCCCCAGGCCCACCGCCGCCACCGCCACCGCCACAAAGAGGATGGTCATCTGGGTCTGCACGGTGGTAAGCCCCTGCATGAGCCCCCGGACCGAGGACACCAGCATCAACACCCCCACCACATGGGAGGAGCTGACGATGCCGGCGGTGGAATAGCTCACCCATTCGTCCGCCCCCGCAAACCGCAGCATGCGGTCTCCGGTGGCGGCCTCCCCGGTCTTGAGGGAATGGACGCCATAGTCAGCGGTTTCGCCGGATACCAGGATGCTGGCCACCTCTGGGTAGTCCAGGCGCCTGCCCTGGGCGGTCTGAAAGCTGTCCGCCTGCACCTTGCCCTGGGCGTCCAGCAGCAAAATGCGCCCGCCCAGCTCACTGCCGGCGCGGCGCACCGTGTCATCCAGGCCCGCAGCGTCTGAGAAGGTCAGGTAGCCCGCCGCCTGCACGGCCCATTTTTCAAGGCCGGCGCGGTCTGCCTGAATGCGCTGGGAAAACAGGTATTCCCCCAGCATATTCATCAGCGTCCCCGCCATCATCAGGAAGGAAAGGCCAATAATCAAAAAAAAGGCCAGCATCACCTTCCACCGGACGCTGGCAAAGGGGTTACTCATCCCGGTCAGTGAAATAGTAGCCCACACCCCACTTGGTAAAGATGAACTCCGGCTGGGTGGGGTTGCGCTCTACCTTTTCCCGGAGGCGGCGGATGTGCACGTCAACCGTGCGCTCATCCCCCGCATAGTCGCTCTTCCAGACGGCATCCAGCATCTCCTCCCGGCTGAACACCCGGCCCCGGTTGGTGATGAAGAGGTTGAGCAGGTCAAACTCCTTGGCCGTGAGCCTGATGTCCTTGCCGTTTAGCTGCACCGAGCGGTTCACGGTGTTCACCACCAGATCCCTGACCTTGATCACCTTGCTGTCCTCGGGCACCGCGTTTTGCGTAGCCCGGCGCAGGATGGTCTTGATCCTGGCCTTGACCTCCAGGATGTTGAAGGGCTTGGTCATATAGTCATCCGCGCCGTATTCCAGGCCCAGGATTTTGTCCATGTCATCCCCCTTGGCGGTGAGCATGATGATGGGCACGTTGCTCACCTCGCGGATGCGCTGGCACACCGTGATGCCGTCGATCTTGGGCAGCATCACGTCCAGGAGGATCAGGTCCACCTCGTTTTCACGAAACTGGGCCAGCGCCTCCTCTCCGTCATAGGCCACCAGGGTCTCATAGCCGTCCTTCTCCAGGGTGTATTTCAGCCCCTTAATGAGAATGGGTTCGTCGTCCACCAGAAGGATCCGCTTGGCCATGGTGAGTCATCCTTTCCTGAATACCAGAATAAATAATTATTTGTTCATATTTTACAATAAACAGAGCACAAAAAGCAAGGGATTCGCAATATATCATTCATAGTTTGCAGGGCCACAGGCAAAACACGGGCTGTTTCCAGCCTGAAAAACCTGCCGTGAAGCGCAAAAAAATGAAACTGACCAATCTGAAAGCGCGCCTTGCCGCCGTGCTACTCAAGTGCCTCCACACTCTCCACATCCCTCCGGTGCCCCAGGATCAGCAGCCGGTCATCGGCGCTGAGCTTGGTATCCGCCTTGATATCCATGGACATCTGCGGACCGTGGTAGATGGCCAGCACCGACACGTTGTGTTTATGCCTGATGTTGGCCTCCCGCAGGGATTTGCCCACCCAGCTCTGGGGGCAGGTGAGGTTGACCAGCACATAGTCCTCGTTGAGGTTGATCAGGTCAAGCAGGTGGGGGCTGGTCAGCGTGTGCGCCAGGCGCACCCCCATGTCCCGCTCAGGGAACACCACCCGGTCCACCCCCAGGGTCAGCAGCACCTTGGCATGCATGGCGTCAGAAGCCTTGCCCACAATGTACTGGGCCCCCATCTCCTTGCACATGATGCAGGTCATGATGGAGTGCTGCAGGTTGTCCCCAATGGCCACGATCACCCCGTCAAAATTGCGGATGCCAAGAGCGCGCATGCCCTCCTCGTCCATGGGTTGCAGCTGCATGGCGTTGGTCACATAGGGGGCGATGGCGGCCACCCGGCTCTCGTCAGAATCCACCGCCAGCACCTCATGTCCCAGCTCACCCAGTGTGCGCGCCAGGGCCGTGCCAAAGCGGCCCACGCCAAAGACCAGGTATTGTTTCTTATCTGCCATCTCTTTTCTCCTTCACACCAAGGGCTGTCTCAGCCCACGATAATGCCCTCCTCCGGGTAACGCAGGGTGTTCTTCCGCTGGGCATGGCGGCTGGTGATGCTCAGCATCATCGTCAGCGGCCCCACCCGGCCAAAGTACATCAGCAGGATCAGCCACAGTTGGCTTGCATGGGTGAGCAGCGGGGTGTTGGCTGCTGACAGCCCCACCGTGCCCAGGGCAGACGCCTCCTCAAACACCAGATCGATCATGGCAAAGCCCCGGGGCTGCTCCACAAGGCCCATCAGCACGCCGCCCACAAAAAGCAGCGTCAGATACAGCAGGAAAATGCTCAGCGCTGTCCGGATCAGCACCAGCGGCAGACGCTTGTTGAAAGCGTTCACATCATCCCGCCCGGTCAGCACGCTTCTGATGATGGCCACCAGCACAAACACGGTGGTGGTCTTGACCCCGCCGCCGGTGGAGGCCGGGGATGCACCAATGAACATCAGCAGGGTGGTGACCGCCTTGCTGGCGTCATGGAGCCCACCCTGCTGGACCGCGTAAAAGCCGGCTGTCCTGGGGGTCACCGCCTGGAAAAAGGCGCCCAGCAGCTTGTCCGCTGTCCGCGCGCCCTCAGCCCCCAGGGTGGCGGGGTTGTTCCACTCCGCCAGGGCGAAATAAAGGGTGCCAGACAGGATGAGAACGCCGGTTGTCACCAGCGCGATCTTAGTGTGCAGCGCATAGCGCCTGGTGTGCCGTCCCTTGTCCAGCACATCCGCCAGCACCGCAAAGCCAAGCCCGCCCAGAATGAGAAGCCCCGCGATGGTGAGCAGCACCAGGGGGTCGTCCACATAGGTGGTGAGGCTGTTCGCGGTGGAGAACAGGTCGATCCCCGCGTTGCAAAAGGCGCTGATGGCGTGGAACACCGCGAAGTAGGCACCCTTGGCCGGCCCCAGCCGGGGCACGAAGTGAACTGCCAGGAGGAGGGCACCGGCCAATTCCACCCCAAAGGCGATCAGCACAAAGCGCAGCGTGTTGCGCACGGTACCGGAAAGCCCTGGCATGCTCATGGTTTCGTGGATCAGAATGCGATTTCTCAGCGAGATGCGCCGGCCGGTCAGCACCAGAAGCGATGTGGCAAACAGCATAAAGCCCAGTCCGCCCAGCTGGATGAGGAACAGGATCACCATCTCCCCAAACAGGGAGTAGGCCGCAGCGGTGTCAACCACCATTAACCCTGTCACACAGGTGGCGCTGG
This sequence comes from Christensenella sp. UBA5327, assembly GCA_002411105.1. Lineage (GTDB taxonomy): Bacteria > Bacillota > Clostridia > Christensenellales > Aristaeellaceae > UBA6115. Next base: position 20,182 of record DHQX01000013.1, read on the forward strand.
TGGCGGTGAACAGCGCCTGAAGCGGCGTGATGGTGACTCCCGGCTCCGCCGCAAAGGGCAGCATCAAAAGCCCCGTCCCCGTGAGGATGATGATCAGAAAGCCCACAGCCAGTATCATGGCCGGGTTGATGGGCCGGCGCTGGCCGCGGCCGCCCTGGGGTAAGGTCATTGGCTTTTCTCCTCCATGAAGAAAAGGGCTGTCTGGCAGCCTCAGCCGCCATTTACAGCCCTCTTATTGCTGGGAAAAGCGGCTGTCAGCCCTCTGCGCCGCCATCCTCATGCCCGTCCTCATCCTCCGCATGCTCCGGGAAGAAGGGCTGATGGCACTGGGGGCAGAGATAGTCTTCCTCAAAGTCAAAATCCGTGATGTCAAACCGGGTCTGGTAGCCGCAGTTGGGGCACTCATACTCCACCACCGCTTCCCCGTCCTGATCCAGGCGATGGCCGCAGCCCATGCAGCTGTCGTCATCGTCATCATCATCATCATCGAAATAGCCGTCTTCATCCTCGAACACCGCGTCTTCCAGTTCCGCCAGATCCTCATCCAGGTTGTCCACAAACTCGTCCAGCTCATCCTGGCGCAGCTGCATCTCGCCCATTTCCTCGGCAAAGGCATCCAGCGTCTCCAGGATCTTCAGCAGCAGCTTGTGCTCAGGCTTGTCCTCCTTGAGGTTCATGCCCTCCGCCAGGCCCTTTAGAAACTCAACCTTCTTGTACAGCTCGCTCATGGTGCTCTCCTCTCTGTTGGCATCCGGGCAATCAGGCCCTGGACAGGTATTCTCCGGTGCGGGTATCCACCTTGATGACGTCGCCGATGTTGATAAACAGGGGCACCATCAGGGTGTAGCCTGTCTCGATGGTGGCAGGCTTATAGGTGTTGGAGGCGGTGTTGCCGGCAAAGCCCGGCTCAGTCTCGGTGACCTCCAGGTCCACAAAGTTGGGCGCCTCCACAGAAAAGGCGGTTCCCTTGAAGAACTTGATGGTCACGTTGGTATTTTCCTTCACAAACTGGATCGCGTCCTCCACCTGATCGTGATTTAAGGGCATCTGCTCATAGGTGTCCGGATCCATGAAATAGTACAGCGTCCCATCGTTGTACAGGTACTGCATGTCCTTGGATTCGATGATGGCCCGGGGCATCTTGTCGGTGGGGTTGAAGGTGCGCTCCACCACGGTGCCCGTCATCACGTTTTTGATCTTGGTGCGCACAAAGGCCGCGCCCTTGCCCGGCTTCACGTGCTGGAAATCCACGATGTTCCACACGCCGCCATCCCACTCAATGGTAATCCCTTTTCTAAAATCGCCCGCTGTGACCATGCTCTCTCCTCCGAATCAATAATATAGAAGTTTCAGTTACAGGATAATCAGCTCCCGGGGTGATGACACCAGCGACCTGGCGCCGGTCTCCGTCACCAGGCAGGAGTTCTCAATCCGCACCCCGCCAAGGCCCGGCACATAGATGCCCGGCTCCACCGTCATCACATGCCCCGGCAAAAGCCGGTCCTCGCACACCGGGCTCAGCCGCGGGTTTTCGTGGATGTCAATGCCCACCGCGTGCCCCAGGCCGTGGCCAAAGCGCTCGCCATAGCCCGCGTCGCCGATGATCTGCCGGGCGATACCGTCCACCTCCCGGCAAATTTTGCCGGGGGCCAAGGCCTCCTGGCAGGTCATCTGAGCGTGGAGCACGATGTCGTAGATCTCCTGCATTTGCTTGCCGGGCTTGCCCACCGCGATGGTGCGGGTCATGTCCGCGCAATAGCCGCCATATTTGGCGCCAAAGTCCAGGGTGATCATGTCCCCTTTTTCAATCTGCCGCTCCCCCGGGATGGCATGGGGCAGGGAGCCATTGGGGCCTGAGGCCACGATGGTATCAAAGGCGGTGGCGTCCGCCCCCAATTCCAACATCCGGAAGTCCAGCAGGCGCTTGACCTGCTTTTCGGTGATCCCGGGCCTCACCTGGGTTAGAATATAGTCAAAGGCCTCACAGGAGATGGCACAGGCCTTCTCAATCAGGGCCACTTCCTCCGCGTCTTTGACCTCCCGGAGTTTCTCCGGCTGGTTGTTGAGGGGCAAAAGCGCTGTGTCGCCCAGGGCATCCTGCAATTTCCGGCTTTCCTTGACTGTGACAAAATCATCCTCATACAGCACTTCGCTGATGCCGGCCCCCAGGATCAGGGATGCCGCCACTTGGGCGTGGCTCACGCCGGTTGAGATCTGATGGACACTGAAGCCCGGGGCCTGCTGCCCCGCCTGCTCCACATAGCGAAAATCCGTCACAATGGCAGCCAGGCTCCGGGAAACAACCATAAGCCCTTCCCCGGTGTACCCGCTAAGGTAAAAAATGTTGGATGGGCGGTGAATGACAATGCCCTGCTTGGGGCCCAAGCCCGAGACTTCAAGCAACCGTTTGACTCTTTCCATTGGTTCCCTCCAACACTTCGCATTCTAACGCCATATATTTTACCACAGCAGGCGCGTTTTTGCCATCACAAATAATGAAAAACGGGGCTGCCACGCCGGTAGGTCCCGCGGTGTGTGGGTGAATGGCATCACTATTTGTCTGTTCCAACCACCTTCGCCAGCACCATGGCAGTCATTATCAGATGGCATGGCACCCAGCAATGTCTTTATGTCCGCTGGTTTATGCGGCCTCTCATCCAGGCCAGCCACTTTTTATCCAACACCGTTGCCTTTTCCCGGACGAGCAATTGATCGCAGGGAAAATCAATGCATTCGCTACAGAAGATCAGGCCCTTTCCCTTAACGCATTGAGCCGTGAAGCATCCACCCTGAGAATGGGCCTTGCGGCAGCCTTCGCACTCCCCTGTGCGATATGCCGGGCAACTGCCACAATAAAAGCCGCACATGCCGACCAGTTCAAGCGCCACTTTGTCCATCTCTTCCCCCATCATTGATCAGATTCACCTTCTGGCGTTATAGGGTGTTTCTATTTTACTAAGAAGTTCACGTTCTACCCTTTTATGGTCACAGGTTTGATAGAAATACAATTCGATTGTTTTCCCCTGTTCAAACAGCTCTAAAGCCGAGCGGTTCATCTTGCAGTTGGTTTGTTGGCCTCCCTTAAAGCAATTGCGAGGCGAAATCAGGCCATATCCCATATTGAAACGTTTTATTAGGTTCGCGGTTTCTCCGATATAGATAATATCGGCATCTATCATCCAAAGGTACACTCCAGCCCAGGCGCCCGCATCAATGGAAAATCTGCAAAACGGGTCTCTCCCATTGTCAAAAAGCGGAAGATTGTTTTGATTGATATATCTTTCATGGGGATAGTCCTTCGTAATGCCACCTTTGCCGTTGCTTTTAGGAATTATCTCTTGCAAAAAGTAGAATCTATAGCCCAATAGATCTACACTTTTTCCCGTTGAACCGATCGGCCCAGGTTGGGCTTGAGCCGCTGAAATCGCTATTGGTATTTTTTCACTTATATTGTCATTGCTTTTCCGGAAAAATACAGTCTCGTCTTTGTGATTAACCTGCTGTACTTGATAGCCAGCATCCCGCCATGCCAAGGAATGGCGATGACCGCTATTCGACCACCACGCACGATAGTTGTAAGCACTTTTGGGCAGACTAACCCCTAATATCCGCTCAATTTCAGAAAAATTCAGTTTGATCAGATCTTGGCGAGACGAAGAGAGAAAATGGAATAAAGGTGTATACTTGCTTGCATTCACACCCTGGCCCCCTTCTCATTCATCATGATTGATTTCTCCCGCTCATAAGCCTGTCGCATCACCGCGGCATCCTCTGCCATGGTGCCCCGGCTTTCGCAGATGAGGGTGGCGGCATAGTGCCTATGGGCCAGAAGCACCATCAGGGGTTCATGATCCGGGCCATAATCCTCCTCCGCGAAAATGCGGTGGCGCAGCTCTCCCTTGGAGCCATACTCGATCCTTGAAAAATGGATGTGCATGCGCCTGGCCCGGTCCATGCCCAGCCTGGCCTCCGTCAGGTCCAGCACCGCCTCAAAGTCAGCCGCGGTCTGCAGCCCACCGCCGGAAGCTGCATGCAGGTGAGCAAAATCAATACAAGGCAGAAAGGAGGCATCCAACAGCACAAAATCCAGGATTTCTTCCAGCGTCCCCATCTGACTGGGCCGCCCCATGGTCTCCAGGCACAGGATGATCTCCCCAAGGCCTTCTGCCTCCAGGGCTTCCCGCGCCTCTGCCAGCGCTTCCCGGCACCGCCGCCGCGCTTCCTCCCGGCGCTGCTTCTGGGGGGAGCCGGGGTGCACCACCAGGCGACTGCCACCCATCAGCTTGAGCATCCGGGCGCTCCTGGTGATATAGGCGATGCTCTTCTCCCGGGTGTCCGGGCTGTCGCTGGCCAGGTTGATATAATAGGGCGCATGCACGCTGAGCGCAACGCCCGCTTCTTTCGCCGCTTCGCCGATCTGGGCCGCGGATTCTTCCTTCAGGCTGATGCCCCGCCCCATGGAATATTCGAATGCCTTCAGCCCAAACTGCTGCTGCCAGGCAAAGGTCTCCACCGTGCGCTTGTGCCCCTGGGCATAGAAGGCGTCCGAGTTGCCCCCGGGGCCAAAGATCATCTCATTCGTCGCTATGCTCATTGGGCATCCGTGCGCTTGTCATAGGCCTCCCACAGGGGAGCATACACCCGCACCGCCTGCTCATGCTCCTCCAGGGTCTTGGAGAAGTAGAGTTCCCCGGTATCCGGGTCCTTGGAGCAGAAATACAGGTAACCCTCCGCCATGAAGGCCTCGTCGGGATAGAGCGCGGCCTGGACGGCGGCGGGGGAAGGCCCGCAGATGGGGCCGACAGGCAGCCCCGGGCGCTGGTAGGTGTTGTAGGGCGAATCCACCGCCAGGTCGCTGCCGCCCAAGGCTATGCGGGTGGTGCCGGTGACATATTTGATGGTCACGTCACTCCCCAGGCGCATGTTCTGCTTGAGCCGGTTGTGGAAAATGCCACTGACCCTGGCGAAGTCCGCCGTTTTGGCCTCTTTTTCAATCATGGAGGCCAGGGTCAGCACCTGATCCATGGTCATGTTCAGCTCTTGGGCGCGGGCCTGATGCCCTTCCTTAAAAACCGCACCAGTCTGGGACAGCAGCTTTTTGATGATCTCTTCAGCCTTGGCATCGGTGTAGATCTCATAGGTGTCAGGCGCCAGATAGCCTTCCAGGGCGTACTTGCGCTGGGCCACGGTGCCGGTGGCCAGGACATCATTGATGTAGTAATAATCAGCAAACTGCTGACCGCTCCGGCACAGCTCCAGGAAAGCGGCCTGGTCTTTGACGATGCCCTCTTTCATCAGGTACTCAGCGATGCCCTCCACCGTCCAGCCCGGAATGATGGTGATGTTGCGCACGATGGGCTTGCCGTCCCCCCGGGTCAGCTGATCCGCGATCTGGGCCACGGTCATCCCCCGGTTGAGGGTGTAGTTCCCGGCCTGTATCTTCTGCCCAAAGCCCATGAAATCAGCATAATACTTGAAAAACGTGCGGTTCCTGATCAGGTTCATGCCCTGGAGGTTGTTTGCCACCCGGGTGAGGCTGTCGCCGCTTTTGATTTCAAAGGTGATGGGGGTCACATCCTGGGTGTTGACCGGGTCGATCATCACCGCGCTGAACTTGCCCCAGGCGAAGGAAACCACCCCCACCAGCAGCAGCATCGCGCAGACGAATACCAAAACAGGCCGCAGAATGGTCCACAGCCAGCTATACCAGAAGAGGCCGTATTCGCGCTCTTCCAGCAGTTTTTCGGGGGTGTATTCCTGATGGCGGTTCATCTGCCTTGCTCCCTTAGCCCAGCCCTGGAAGCTCCAGCGACAGGCCCGATGCCTGGTTGATGGCGTTGTAAATATCCGCCATCACCTGCTGCAGGCGCATCTCCGCCACCAGGTAGCGGGAGGTGTCGGTGCCCGCATAGAGGAGGGAGGAGATCTGCTGAAAACGCTGCATCTCCTCATCCGGCACCGCCTGACGGGAGAGGGTGGACATCTGCACCATGATCTGCAGGCGCTTGAACTCCTTGATCAGGGCCCGGGTGGTCTCGTTCTCCTCCACCAGCTCTTTGAGATGCTTATATTCCCGCACCTCTTCAGAATCCCGTAGCGCCTGCTCCAGCGCCCGCACGGCATCGTAATTCATGGGCTTATCCCAAATCCACGATCACGGGGAGGATCATGGGGTTGCGCTTGATCTTGTCGTTGAAGTAGCGGCGTAGGTCATCCTTGATGCGGTTTTTGATGGTGGGCCAGTCGCTGCCGTCGATCTGCTCGTAGGAGTCGATGATCTTGCGCACCACCTCCCGGGCGCCCTCGATGATGTCCTCATTCTCCCTCACATAGACAAAGCCGCGGGAGATGATATCAGGCCCTGAGATCAATTGGCCGCCCGTGCGGTCAAAGGCCATGGCCACGATGATCAGGCCTTCCTGGCTGAGGTGTTTGCGGTCACGCAAGACGACGTTGCCCACGTCCCCAATGCCAAGACCGTCAATGAGCACAGTGCCTGTGGGCACCACGCCTGCAATAGACAGGCTGTTCAGGTTCATCTCAATCACCTGGCCGGTCTCAGGCAGGATGATGTTCTCCCGCAACGTGCCCATGGATTCCGCCAGCTCAGCATGCTGCCACAGCATGCGGTATTCCCCGTGCACAGGGATAAAATACTTGGGCCTGACCAGCGCGTGCATCAGCTTCAGCTCTTCCTGGCGGGCATGGCCGGACACGTGCACCTCTGCCAGCGCCTCATAGATCACCTCGGCCCCGCAGCGGTACAGCTGGTTGATCACCCGGGAGACGAACACCTCGTTGCCGGGGATGGGGGTGGCGGAGATGATCACCTTGTCGGACTGCTTGATCTGCATCCGCCGGTGCTCCGCAAAAGCCATGCGGGTCAGCCCGCTCATGGGCTCTCCCTGGGAACCGGTGGTGATCACCAGAATCTGGTCATCCCGGTAGCGGTCCAGGTCGTCAATCTCCAGCAGGTTTTCCCGGGGAATCACCAGATAGCCCAGCTCCATCGCCAGGGTGGAGACATTGATCATGCTCCGGCCGATGAAGCACACCTTGCGGCCGTAGCCAATCGCGCAGTCCACCACCTGCTGCACCCGGTGGATGTTGCTGGCGAACATGGCGATGATCACCCGGCCCCGGGCGCTTGAGATCTGCTGGTTAAAGGTCTCCGCCACCTTGCGCTCGCTCATGGTATAGCCTTCGCGCTCCACGTTGGTGCTGTCAGCCAGCAAGCACAGCGCCCCCTTCTCGCCAATGGCGGCAAGGGAGGCCAGGTCCGTCACCTGTCCGTCAACCGGGGTGAAGTCAATCTTAAAGTCACCCGTGGCGACCACCGTGCCCGCTGGACAGGTGATGGCCAGCGCGCAGGCGCCGGCGATGGAGTGGTTGACTTTCAGAAACTGCACGGAAAACTTGCCCAGCGTGATGGTGTCCCGCGGCTCCACCGGGTGGGCTTCATAGCGGGTGATGCGGTGCTCCCGCAGCTTGTTCTCAATCAGGGCCAGGGTCAGCTTTGACCCATACATGGGGGCCGGCACCTTGTCCAGCACATAGGGCGTGGCGCCGATATGGTCCTCATGCCCGTGGGTGAACACATAGCCCCGGATCCTGTCCTTGTTCGCAATCAGATAGCTGATGTCGGGGATCACCAGGTCGATGCCCAGCATGTCTTCCTTGGGGAAGATGGACCCGCAGTCCATGACGATGATGTCTTCCTCATACTCAAAGACGGTGATGTTTTTTCCGATTTCATCAATGCCCCCTAAAGGGATGATCTTCAGTTTGGATTGTTCTGCCACAAATACCTCCTATATCGTCAGTCATCCTCATGCATATAAAGCCGCAGAGGAAATGAACAGATGTTTCTTTCTAAATCAATACCCAGCCTTGCCGCGTCCCCGCGGCAGCCCGGGCTTTTCAGTCCTCAGCCACCACAGACACAGCGGCTTCCGCCGGCCTGATAGCGATGATCCTGGGCTGCCAGGCGGCGGTTTGCCGGAGCTTGCCGTCAAACACCTTCACGCCGGCAAAAAACAGCAGCATCCCGGCCAGCCCTGTCAAAATCGACAAGCCCTCCCGCCCGGGGAACAGCTCTGTCCCCAGCCACAATCCAGCAATAAGCCCCACCAGGGGGATGGCATAGGTCACCAGAGAGGCTTTCAGCACCTGGGCATCGGGCAGTTCCACATCCACTGTATCCCCCACCCCGGCGGCTCCCGGGATGGACACAGTGGTCCCCTGCCGCCCACACAGGCCGCAACTGCCGCAGGCTTCAGCCGGCTCAAAACAGATCTTCAGCAGATCCTGGTCTTTCTCAATCACTTTCCCGGTTCTGATCATAAAGTCCCCTAACAAATTGCTCAAGATATCATAGCATACTCCGGCAGGCAAGTACAACTAAATTTAAAGACGCCCGCGGAGGGCGTCTTTGTTGGGAACCGGCGGCGACCTACTCTTCCGGGCCGTTTCCAGCCAAGTACCATCGGCGCTG
>DHQX01000016.1:0-313 GCA_002411105.1 Christensenella sp. UBA5327
GGTGGTCTCCCGCTGGTTGGTGATGCCAATGGCGGCGATGTCCCTCACCTCAATGCCTGCCTGCGCCACCACCCGCTTCAGGGCCTTCACCTGGCTGTCCACCAGGTCCTGGGGGTCATGCTCCACCCAGCCCGGCTTTGGATAATGCTGGGTGAATTCAAAGGCCGCCGTTGCTTTCGGGCGGCCTTCAGGTGTAAACACGATGGCCCGGGAAGAGGTGGTCCCCTGGTCCAGCGCCACGAGGTGTTTTGCCAAGCGCTGCCTCCTTGTGTGTCTTGCCCTGGAAGGGCGGGGCGGGGCTGGGGCCGCGCCC
>DHQX01000016.1:448-1874 GCA_002411105.1 Christensenella sp. UBA5327
GGAAGGGCGGGGCGGGGCTGGGCCCGCGCCCCGTTTATTCGATGCGGATGCCGTAGAGGTTGTGGTTGTCCCGGCTGGAGGTGGCGATCACCAGCATGTCATTGTAAACAGCGGGTGAGCTTTCAATCCTGCCCCCCAGGTCCAGGGTGTTGTGGATCTGGCCGGTGAGGCCGTCGAACATGTAGACCTTGCCGTCAAGCCCGGCCTGGATGATCACCGCCTGCCCGCCCTGGTCATACACGGCCACGGGGCTTGAGATGGCGCCGCCGGCGATGGGCATCTGCCAGGCGACAGCGCCTGACCCTTTGTCCATGGCCAGGAGGGTGGCGCCCTCAGGTGTCTCGTTGACGGTGAAGAACACCAGGTGACCGATTGATTTTTGCCCGATGACCGGGCTGGCCTTCACCCCCGAGCGCTCCTCCTTGTTGTAGGCGGCCTCCACCTTGTGCTCCCACACCTGTTCCCCGGTCAGGGCGTCCAGGCGCCTGATCACGGCGTTCTTGTCCCGGCGCAGCCGGGTGAACACCGTGGTGCCGGTGTACAGCCCCAGGCTGCCGTTTGCGTCAAAGTCAAGGGCCACGGTGGCATCGGTGTTGTCCCGGGTGTCAAAGGCCCAGACCGTCTGCATGCTGGTGGTGTCCACACATCTGAGGATGCCCTGGCGGTCGGCCACATAGGCATAGGGGCCGTACATCGCCACGGAGCTTTCCATGCTCACCGTCGGGTCATTCTGTTTGCCGGCCTTGCTCCTGAGGTAGATCACCTGGGGGTCAACGGTGATGGTCTTTTTGTCCAGATAGTCAAAGACGGTGTTGAGCTTCAAGGTATACAGCAGGCCATTCTCCCCCGCCACCACCATGGTGTCGGTGTTCAGGTCAAACAGGGCCGTGCCGTCAAAGGCGCCGTTGGTGGAGTACTGCTTCTGCTTGTCGGTGCGGCGGCCGTTTAGGAACATCAGCTCTTTCTGGTCAATCAGATTATAGATATGGAAGCCGATGGGGCCGGTTTTGCTGGGCAATTTGGAGATGCCCTGGCCAAAGGCGATGATGGGGCGGCCCTGGGTGTCCACCGCCACGCTGCCCTTGAGCGGATAGCCCACATCAATGGGCTCCCGGGTCTTGCCGCCGTCGTTGAGGTCCACAAAGTAGACCTTGCCGTCCTGGCCGGCGGCGATCACTTCCTTCAGGGCCTTCACGCCCTTCTTCTCCTCGGTGAGGTTCATCATGTCCCGCACCTCGACCGACCACTTGACAATGGCGGGCTGCCCCGTCCACCCCATGCCGTACAGGGTGCCGGAGTCGCCGGTGCGCAGGCTGCCCAGCTCGGTTTGCCACTGGACGGTGAGTTGCTTGAGGTTAAGGGGCGCCGTGCCAAAGGCCGCGTTTTGCCGGAAGGCATCGCCCCGGAAGGTGAACACGCCGCCCTC
>DHQX01000016.1:1945-2206 GCA_002411105.1 Christensenella sp. UBA5327
TGAACACGCCGCCCTCATAGCTGGTGTAGGCGCTGCCGCCTTGCATGTTGATGGGTGTCTCGCGGGCGAAGTTGCTCTGCTTCTTGGCGCCCTGCCAGGCATCCTCGGCGATGCCCAGCTTGCCGGGGGCCGCACCCTCTGCCGCCTGGGCGGTGAGAAGGGGAGTCGGGGTGGCGGTGGGCGGCGGCTCCTGTGCCATGGGCTCAGCCACGGGCAGGGGCTCCTCCTCCGGCAGGGCTTCCGCCTGTGGCAGGGTTTCCG
>DHQX01000016.1:2319-3656 GCA_002411105.1 Christensenella sp. UBA5327
CAGGGTTTCCGCCTGTGGCAGGGCTTCCGCCGGCTGGACGGGGTCCTCCCAGGCCGCGGCCTGGGGCTCCTGGACGGGCGCCTCCGCCGTTTCCTCCGGGTACATGGCGGCGGCCTCCTCATAGACCACCATGTCATCGGGGATGTCCTCCTCCGGAAACTCAGGCACCGGGGTGGACACCGCCTGGGGGGCCGGGGTGAACACCGGCAGCAGCTGGGACACGGGCACCGGGGTAGCGGTGACCTGGGCCACACCCACCACCAGGGGGGTGGGCTCCGCCGCCTGGGGGGCCGGGGTTTCTACCACAGGCTCAGGCGTGGGCGCTAGGGTGGGCTCGGGCGCCGGGGTGAAGGTGGGCTCCGGGCTGGGCCGCACCACGGTGAGGGACAGCGCCTTATCGGTCTGGTACCAGGTGTCGTCAAACTGGATGCCAGCGGACAGGGTGCCCGACATGGGCTCGTCCAGCATAGCGCTTAAGGTCCAGACCTTGTTGTCCGGCTGGTCCACCGGCAGCGCCGCCCCGGTGATGGGGACGCCGGCAGCGTTGAGCACCCGCACCCCCTGGATGGGGCCATCGGCGGTGAAGGTGAACACGGTTTTGACGCCGGTGTAGACCTGCTCCTCCGGGGTTTCAAACTTGATGAGCTTGGGCGGCGCCTTTTTGCCCACGCCCACCAGCCTCAGCCCGCCGTCCACCACCGTAGAGGCGGCCTTTTTGGCCTGGCCCAGGATGCCGGTGGCGTCCCGGGGGATGAAGAAATAGGCGGCGGCAAAAAGGAGGACCACCAGCACCACCAGCCCGGCCAGCGCGGCTGGCCAGCGGCGGCGGGGTGGGTCATCGTCGTAGTATTCATCCTCATACCGGTCCTGCCGGTAGGGCTCCGGGTCCCGGCGCGGGGGGGAGTAGTCCTCCTCCTGATAGACCCGGGGAGCCGGGCGCATGCCGGGTGCCTGGGGCGGCTGGGCCGCGGGCTGGGGGGCTGCGGCGTCATAGCCGCCCAGGGGCATGGGGGCCTCGTCCTCCGGCGGGAAGCCGGCGCGCCGAGGCGCTTGCGCGGTGCCCTCCGGGTTGTGCCGGTCAGCACGGCGGCGGCGGGGCTGGGATGCGTTCTCATAGGGGTTGGACACGGTGTCCTCCTTTCGGATTCCGGGGCGGCATTTAGCCCGCCTCAGAAAGCGATGCGGTCTTGCAGGTATGATACCAGTTCGCTGAGCTTCACGCGTTCCTGGGCCATGCTGTCCCGCTCTCTCACGGTGACGGAATCGTCCTCCAGCGTGTCAAAGTCAACGGTCACGCAAAAGGGCGTCCCCACTTCGTCCTGGCGGCGGTAGCGCTT
>DHQX01000016.1:3771-55322 GCA_002411105.1 Christensenella sp. UBA5327
CGGCGGTAGCGCTTGCCGATGGAGCCGGACTCGTCATAGTCGGCCATCATCCTGGGGCTTAACATCTTAAACACTTCCCGGGCCTTGTCGCCCAGCTTGTTCTTTTGCAGCGGCAACACCGCCACCTTGTAAGGGGCCAGCGCCGGGTGGAGCCGGAGCACCACGCGGCTATCGCCGCCCTCCAGCTCTTCCTCCTCATAAGCATTGCACAAAAAGGCCAGGGCCATGCGGTCAGCGCCCAGGGAGGGCTCCACCACATAGGGGATGAAGCGCTCGTTGGTCACCGGGTCGATGTACTCCATATTCTCCCCGCTGTGCTCCTGGTGCTGCTTCAGGTCATAATCGGTGCGGTCGGCAATGCCCCACAGCTCCCCCCAGCCAAAGGGGAAGCGGAACTCAAAGTCGGTGGTGGCCACGGAATAATGGGAGAGCTCCTCTGCCTTATGGTCCCTGAGCCGCAGGTTTTCCGCCTTGATGCCAAGGGAAATCAGCCAATCCCGGCAGAAGCCGCGCCAGTATTCAAACCACTGCATATCCTCCCCCGGCTTGCAGAAGAACTCCAGCTCCATCTGCTCAAACTCCCGCGTACGGAAGACGAAGTTGCCGGGGGTGATCTCATTCCTGAAGGATTTGCCAATCTGCGCGACACCCAGGGGCAGCTTGCGCCGGGTGGCGCGCACGATGTTCTTGAAGTTCACAAAAATGCCCTGGGCGGTTTCCGGGCGCAGGTAGATCTCGGCCGCGCCGTCCTCAGTCACCCCCTGATGGGTTTTGAACATCATGTTGAACTTGCGGATGGCGGTGAAATCCTGCTTCCCGCAGCTGGGGCAGGCGATGGCCTGCTCCTTGATGTATTCCTCCATCTTCTCGTTGCTCCAGCCGTCCGCCTGCACCAGCTCGCCCTTTTTGTTGGCGTCGTCCTCGATCAATTGATCCGCCCGGAAGCGGGCCTTGCAGGCGCGGCAGTCCATGAGCGGGTCGTTGAAGCTGCCCACATGGCCTGAGGCCACCCAGACGCTGCGGTTCATGAGAATGGCGCTGTCAAGCCCCACGTTGGTGTCCGATTCCTGGACGAATTTCTGCCACCAGGCCTGCTTCACGTTGTTCTTGAACAGCACGCCCAAAGGGCCATAATCCCAGGTATTGGCCAGGCCGCCATAAATCTCGCTGCCTGCAAAAATAAACCCGCGCACCTTGCACAGCGCCACCAGTTTGTCCATCGTCAGGGCCATGGGGAAACCTCCTCGTGTAGTCCCCCCATCATACGACCCGGGGGGCCATATTGTCAAGAAATATGGCTGTTTTCAGGGGGTTCCTCCAGTGTTTTCCTCAGGAATGCGGCACACCTCCACCCAGCCCACAGCCCCGCTTGCCCGCTCCAGCTCATCCGGGCTCAGCCGCACAGCGCTATTCCCGCTGCCGCAGGCCGGGTACACCCTGTCAAAGCGCCTGAGGGAGGCGTCCAGATACACCCTCACCCCCGGCTTCACCCCAAAGGGGCACACGCCCCCCACCTCATGGCCCACCAGGGCCACCACCTGATCGGGGGAGAGCATCGCCGCCTTCTGGCCGAACTGCCGCTTGAACCTCCGGTTGTCAATCCGCGCGTCCCCCGCCGCCACCACCAGCACCGGTGCCCCCGCCACCAGAAAGGACAGGGTCTTGGCGATCTGCGCGGGCGGGCAGCCCACCGCCAGCGCCGCTAAGGGCACGGTTTCGCTGGATGCCTCAAACTCCCGGATCCGGTCTGCCAGGCCATGGGCTTCCAAATGGGCTTTCGCCAGGTCGAACATGGTTGCCCCCCTTTATCCTGTATTCTAAGAGCATTTTTGCGGATATGAGAAAAACGGAAAAACATGTCCAGAAAGCGTCCAAACAACGTCCCTTCCGACCCCGCATAACATATTTTACTCTAGGTCTTAGTCTTCCTTGTCCTAACTCCTGCAGTGTAGGAAGCGTAGTGGATTCATCCACAATCAGAATGCCTTGTCCCCGAGATTTGCGCAACGGAAAACCCTTTGGCATGCAACGCGCCTTCGAAATCACTATCCAGATGCATGGCATAAACCCGGTTGCGATATTCAGGAGGAACCATCTTTTCTGCCTCTGACACTGGGCAATGCGTTGGCGAGTCATAGCTTGCAATATCATGGAATACCTTTGAATATGTGCCATCAATGATTTTTTCTGCCACACTTACAGGAAAATCAGCGCTATCCCCGCTGTAATAGATGGTTTCATCAGAATCGCGTAATTCATAAGCAAAGCATTTCATATCTATCACATGATTTACAGGAACAGCCTTGGCTTCAAAACCAAACCCTGAAGGCAAGGAGGCGACATAATTGTACACACCTTTGTCAACACCTTGCATTGATAGCAACTGTGTTACAGAGCTAAGTGGATGTACGACCAACACTTTCTGTCTTAACACGAAATAACAATAAGAACAAAGGGTAGCCAGAGAACCTGCATGGTCTGCATGAAGATGTGTGATCAATACCGTGATACTATCCCACCCCAACAAGCCTGGAAAATCATGAACCATTGCAAAGGCATTCTCCCCGCAGTCCAAAAGCACAAGATGTGTTTTTCTGATGAACCAGGCGTTAGTATTTCCTTGCACAGGATTAAAAGCAGCACCTCTCCCAACAAAATGCAAATTAAACATATCACTCCTTAATGCCAGCACTGACAAAACTATTCATGAATTGTTTTTGTAGCACGAAAAAAGCAAGCAGCAGCGGAGAGATTATGATTAAGGTAGCCGCACAAACATTTGCCCATTGCATGTCAGCTTCCTTGGATTTAGCAAAATAGGCCAGGCCTACAGTTAAAGTACGGTTTGTAATAGAATTAGTGACAATCAGAGGCCAAAGATAATTATTCCAGTGATAGCTGACAGAAATTACTGCGAACGACATATAGGCGGCTTTTGCACAAGGCACATAAACTCGCCAGATTGTTTGCCAAAGATTGGCACCGTCAATATTTGCGACCTCAGCCAAAGCGCGGGGAACTGTCTTAAAGCTTTGACGAAGCAAGAAAACAGCCATAGCACTACCTAAGAAAGGCAGCATTATGCCTAGTTTTGTATCGATTAATCCCAATTCAGATAAAGTCATGAAATTCGGAATGATCAACACATCATTGGGAATGATGATCTGCATAAAAATAATCACTATCACCAATGCTTGCCCCTTGAATTTATACATAGCCAATGCGAACCCCGCCAAAGTTGAAGTGACAAACTGGATAGCAAATGTAATAATAACCAATGTGATTGTATTCAAGTAATATTGACCAAAAGGGATGGTACTCCAAACATATTCTATGTTTTCTAAGGTGAAAGCAGTGGTAGGTAAAAAAGACATGTTGAAAGTAGCTTTGGTGAGTGCTGTGGTGATTAGCCACACCAAAGGAGTTAACCAAAGCAAAGCAATAAAAATTGAGAAACTAGTAATGGCGTGCTTCTTAATGATCTCCATATCGATATCCCTATGAATAGTGAATTTTGCGGTCTTGATTGAAAAAACGAGGGAGGCTGAACACTAATAGCAACACCAACATAATAACTGTCAAAGTATTGGACAGGCCATAATTGAGATTGGTAAAGCCTTGTTGATAAATATAATACAGCAACAAGGTCGAAGCGTTGTTGGGAGCGCCCTCTGTCATAATGATCACATGGTCTGCCAGCTTGAAACTGTTGGTAAATGCAATGGTAGACACAAATAAAGTAGTGGGTGCCAGCAGCGGTAAAATGATGTGCCGGAAGCTTTTTATCCCAGTTGCGCCATCGATCATCGCCGCTTCCAGTACCTCCTCATTGATTGATTGCAGCCCCGCCAAGAAGAATACCATCAAATAGCCTGCTTCTCTCCATGTGTACATAACTGACATTGCAGGTAGAACTGTATTTCGATTACTAAGTACGTTTTGACTTCCCAGCCCAAGTGCTATCATTATTTGGTCAAACAATCCGTTCTGAGCCATATAAATAAACAGCCAGACACTGGCAATAGCTATCATTGGCATGACAGATGGGTAAAAATACGAAGTGCGGATAAACCCAACTTGCCGTCCTTTGCGATTAACCATCAATGCTAAAGCGAGCCCAATTGCCATGCTGGGTAGCACCGTGAGCATAGCAAAAACTATGGTATTGGCAATCACCTTATGGAAAATAGCCGAGCTCATGAGACGCTGGTAGTTTTCAAACCATATCATCTCTGGAGCCTCCATCCCAAGACGATATTTCGTCAGGCTGAAAAACAAGCTGCGCACCACAGGATACACAGTGAATACCAGCATGATCACTAGAGATGGAAACAACAACAGCCAGGGAACCCAGTGCCGGTGCCTCTGTCCGGACGTTGTTTGCAGCGTATTCATGAGTCCTCCTAAAAAATAACACCCCAAGCATTAGCCTGGGGTGTTATCCGATTATTTACTGAAAATCGAACAAAAGCTCGTCGCCCTGTTCTTGTGCGTTTTTTAAAGCTTCAGCAGCAGTCATTTCACCCGTAACTGCAGCTTGAATATTGTCATTAAGGATACGCCACATTTCAGCAGCAGAATAAGTGGTTAATTCCGGCTGAGCATAAGGTAGTTGCTGGTAAGCTACCAAAGCCGGCGGAAAGTCAGTGTAATACTGTTTGAGAAGATCCGTTTCATATGCTGATTCACGCGTAGCTACATACCCGGTCTCAATGCTCCATTGTGCAGCTAACTCAGTGGAGCACATGAACTTGATGTATTCCCATGCAGCACGCTGGCGCTCTTCACTGATTCCGCTGGTAATATAGAAATTGCCACCGCCTGTCGGCGCGCCATATTGACGTCCTGCCGGCAGAAAACTGACACCAAACTCAAAATTGGCGTTGTTGCGAATATTAGTCAAATTTCCTGTTGTATGATAAATCATAGCAACCTGGCCGGCCAGAAATTGTGTTGGGAGATCCGTCCACTGAACTATACCAGGGGCCATGACTTTATATTTGTTCTGAAGATCCAGCCAAAGCTGCAGTGCTTCGATATTTTCTGGTGTATCAAAATACACCTTCTTCCCATCAGCTGACATCAAGCCTACTTCGTTAGTGCAATTTTGCAGAGAAAAGCCGGTAAAAGCCCACTGAGCTGAACCAGAATTCAGCGCTAGGCCAACACCCCAGCGATTTTCATTGGTAAGCTTCTCCGCATAATCGACAAGCTCTACCCAGTTTTGGGGAGGTGCTTCGGGATCTAAGCCTACTTCTTTGAAAGCGTCTTTATTGTAATACATCACCATGGTAGAGCGTTGGAAGGGAATTGAATAAACTGCCCCTTCTACATAAGAGTCTAGCATAAAACCATCGATGAAATCATCAATGAACTCCGCTCCTTCTGGATCAAGAGCAATCAGGTCATCAAGTGGCATCGCCATTTTAGTAGAAGCCATGGTAAAGCGTTGCGTGGCAAGGCTTACGAACAGGTCTGGAGGGTTGCCGCCTTGAATTGCTGTTTGGATTTTTGTGATAGTATCATCATAGTTTCCTGTATACACAGGAGTCACACGGACATCTGTATTTTGGGCGTTGAAATCACCTGTGAATCTCTCAATAGTAGCCGCTGCAGTGCCACCAACATTGACAGGAAAGTACATCGTCAATTCCAATGGGGAAGCACTTGCTATTGCGCTTCCTAATCCCAGCATGATGCTTACACAAAGCACAATAGAAAACAACCTTTTCACACAACTATCCTCCATCCTATTGTTTTTGTCAGTATATCATTGTCAAAATTTCATGTCAATGAGAACAGATTCTTGCATCTCAACACATTTTTGACACATTTTTGATAATAACTCGGTCTTTCCATCGGAATATGATTTTCCATCTGGGCTTCAAGTCTAATTAGCAATACCACATCCTCAACACAGGAAAAATGCGCTATAATCCCCCAGGGAGGGCAACCGCATGACCATTGAGCAAATATGCCGCAAGAAAAAGCAATACCTGGACCTCCTCTTGCTGGCTGATGAACAGGAGTCCATGGTGGATCGATACCTGGAACGGGGGGAGATGTACGCCCTTTATGACCCGGAAGTGCGGGCGGTCTGCGTGGTGACCGACGAGGGAGAGGGCATATTTGAAATCAAAAATATCGTCACCAGCCCCGCCTTTCAGGGCCGGGGCTATGGCAAGGCGCTCATTGATTTCGTCCTTGCGCATTACAGGGGCAAAGGCCGTCTGATGATTGTAGGCACCGGGGACAGCCCCCTCACGCTGCCCTTTTATCGGCGCTGTGGGTTTATTGAGAGCCACCGGGTCAAAAACTTCTTCACCGACCACTATGACCACCCGATTTTTGAAGCTGGAAAACAGTTGGTGGATATGGTCTATCTAAGCCAGGCGCTGGGTTAAACGCCTTGCCGTTTACAAATTCGTAACAAGTGGGTATAATATTTGTAACCTATTTAAGAAAGAAGGTGTTTTATTCGCATGTTGACCAAGAAAAGCTTCCTGGCGCTTCTCCTTGCGATAAGCCTCCTGCTGGCCTTGCCGGCGCTGGCAGAGGATGAGGATGCTTCTCCCAAAGCCGCGCCCAACCCTGCTGCGGATGTTGCTGCCATCGCGGGCACGCTCAAGCGTGACGCCATCCCGTTCCAGGCAGATTACCCCGAAAACCCCCTCATCCCTGGCCAAAGCCCCACCACAGGCCTGCCCTGGGAGGGCACCTACGCCCCGGTTCTGGAAGTGATTGACAACGCCCACGCCGCTCACCCGCACTGGGGCGTTAAGGACGCCGACGTGATGTACCAGGTGCCAAACGCCGGCAAGGGCGCCACCAAGCTGTTGGCCCTGTTTTCCGACACCGCGCCCCAGGCCGCCGGCGGCAGCCGCTCAGCCCGCACCCCCTTTGTGGATGTGGCCAGGGGCTGGGGCGCGGCCTTCGCCTATGTGGGCTATCCGGATCCCGCCCAGGGAGACAAGGTCAGCGTGCCGCTGAAGCTGCGCGAGGGCAAGATGACCCGGGAGCAGCTCTCCTTCAACCTGGTCAGCAACAACAACTATTCCGGCCGCATTTCAAGCTACCAAAGCCCCCACAACCTCTCTGTCAACATCGCCAGCATCAAGGAACTGGCGCTGAAAAACGGCGCCACCTTCACCCCCCACCCCTTCCTGTTTGCTGATGAGAAGCCCGCTGGCTATCAGCCCGCCACCTTCATCGAAGTGAGGCACTACGGCGAAGAAGCCTATAAAACCATCGGCAACTCCGCCAGCTACGCCACCTACACCTATGTGCCCGAGGAAAACGCCTACCACCGGGAAAACCTCTCCGGCCCCTATGTGGACCGGGATGCCCCTGGCGTCTCCATCCCCTTTGCCAACGTGATTGTGCTGCGCACCAAGTTCAGCTATGACAAGTCCTATGTGCAGCTCAACCACTTGACCGGCACCGGCGCTGCTGAAATCTTCACCGGCGGAAGCTACATCCCCGGCGGCTGGTTCCGTAAAAGCCTGGACGACCGCACCGTGTTTGTGGACGACAAGGGCCAGGAGATCAGCCTCCAGCGGGGCAAGACCTTCATCATCATCACCAATGATACCAGCGTCGTGAGCTTCAAGTAACAGCTTAAACCAATGAGCAATGCGGGGAATCTTCGATTCCCCGCATTCATTTTACAACGTTATGAGACTATTGCCCCCGCCAGATGATCTCTTCCCGCCTTGGCCCGGTTGACAGCAGGGTGATGGGCGTTTCGATCTTCTCCTCAATAAACTTCACATAATCCAGGCACTTTGCGGGCAGCTTTGATTCCTCCGTCGCGCCCCTGACATCGCTTTTCCAGCCGGGGAGCACCTCATACACCGGCTTCACCCGGGCCAGATCCGGGGTGGCGGGGAAGTGGGTGATGGTCTTCCCGTCCAGCGTGTAGGCCACACAGACCGGGATTTCGTCCAGGTAGCTTAAAACATCCAGGTTGGTCATCGCACAGGCGGTGGCACCCTGGGTGAGACAGCCATAGCGGGTGGCCACCGCGTCAAACCAACCCACATCCCGGGGCCTGCCGGTCTTGGCGCCGTATTCGCCGGCGTCGCCCCCGCGGCGGCGCAGCTCCTCCGCCTCCTGCCCGTGCAGCTGGCTGGGGAAGTAGCCAGCACCCACGCTGGATGAATAAGCCTTGGTCACCGCCAGCACCTCGCCAATGGCATGGGGCGGCAGGCCCGCGCCCACGCTGGCATAGCCCGCCAGGGGGGAGGAGGAGGTGGTAAACGGGTAGATCCCGTGATCCGGGTCGCGCAGCGCCCCCAGCTGGCCTTCCAGCAGGATGTGCTTGCCGGCCTTCACCGCCTCGTGCAGGATGGCGGTGGTGTCTCCCAGGTAGGGCTTCATGCGCTGGCCGATGGCATAATACTTCTCGGTCAGTTCCTCCGCGTCCAGCAGCGGCTGGTGATACAGATGCGCCATCAGCACATTTTTCTTGACCAGGTTGGCCTGGATGCGCTCAAAGAGCAGGTCCTTATCCAGCAATTGGCAGGTCTGGATGCCGATTTTGGCATATTTATCGCTGTAAAAAGGCGCGATGCCCGACTTGGTGGAGCCAAACTTGCGGCCCGCCAGGCGCTCCTCCTCCAGCACGTCAAAGAGGATGTGAACATCCATCAGCACCTGGGCCCGGTCAGAGATGATGAGCTGGGGCTCCGGGATGCCCCGGGCCAGCACCTCATCCAACTCCCGGAAAAATGCCTCCGGGTCAAGGGCCACGCCAGGGCCGATCAGGTTTTGCACCTGGGGGTGAAAAATGCCGCTGGGCAAAAGATGCAGGGCGAACTTGCCATGCTCGTTGATGATGGTGTGCCCGGCATTGGCCCCGCCCTGGAAGCGCACCACCAAGTCGCTTTCCTCGGCCAGCAGGTCGGTCAGCTTGCCCTTGCCCTCATCGCCCCAGTTGGCCCCCACAATCGCGCGAATCATCGATATGCTCCTTTACAGCGCCAAAAGCGCGTCCTTAAGGCGCTGGGCGCCTATTTTCGTGTCCTCATGGCTGCCAAAGGCGGTCAGCCGGAAGCAGCCCGCCCCCGCAGCGCCAAAGCCCTCACCAGGGGTGCCCACCAGCTGGGCCTTATGCAGCAGATAATCAAACAGCTCCCAGCCGCCCATGCCGCCGGGCACCTTCAGCCACAGATAGGGCGCGTGGGCGCCGCCCTGCACCGAAAGCCCCAGCCCCCCAAGCGCTTCCATCAGCACCTTGGCGTTCTCCCGGTAGTAGGCGATGCCCTCGCCGATCTCGGCCTTGCCCTGGGGCAGGAAAGTGGCCGCAGCCGCCTTTTGCACGGGGAAGGACACGCCGTTTGACTTGCTGGCAAGCCGCCTGCGCCACAGCGCATTGAGGCTCGCCAGGTTGCCATCAGGCAGCCGCCCTTTGACCGCGTTTGGCACCACCATATAGCCGCAGCGCACACCGGTAAAGCCCGCGGTTTTGGAGAAGGAACAGCACTCAATCGCCACCTCCTTTGCGCCGGGGATCTCATAAATGCTCTGGGGCAGGGCCGGGTCAGCGATAAAGGCCTTGTAGGCGGCATCATAAATAATCAGGGTTTCGTTTTCCCGGGCCCAGCCGACGATCTTCGCCAGCTGATCATGGCTTAGGACAGCGCCGGTGGGGTTGTTGGGATAGCACAAATAGAGCACATCCACCCGCTGTTTGGGCAGCTCGGGCACAAAGCCGTTTTCGTGGGTGCAGGGCAGGGTGATCAGCTTTTCCCAGCGCCCATCCCGGTAGGCCCCCAGGCGGCCAGCCATGGCGTTGGCATCCACATACACCGGGTAGACCGGGTCGGTGACGGCGATGACAGCGTCCTGGGAGAGCAACTCCTGGATGGCGCTGGTGTCGGTCTTGGCGCCGTCTGACACAAAAACCTCCCCCGCCTCCAGGGATATGCCCCGGGGGGCATAGTCGTTTTGGATAATCGCCTCAACTAAAAAAGGGTAGCCGCCCTCCGGCCCATAGCCGTGGAAGCCCTCCCAGCTGGCCATGCCAAGGGCAGCATCCGCAAAGGCCTTGGCCACAAAGGGGGCCAGGGGCCGGGTCACGTCGCCAATGCCCATGCGGATGATCTTCTCCCCCGGGTGGGCCGCTTCATACGCTTTGACCCGCCTGGCGATTTCCGAAAACAGATAGCCCGCGGGCAACCCCGCGATATGGGCGTTCACGTTCATCAGGCCAGCCACTCCCCGTCAAAAACATATTCCGCCGGGCCCTGCTGGTAGACATGGTTGTTCTCGGCGTTCCAGCTTAGCTCCAGGTTGCCCCCGGTGAGCTTCACCTGCACCGTGCGGTCGCTTAGCCCGCTTAACACCGCCGCCACCAGCGCCGCCGCAGCACCGGTGCCGCAGGCCAGGGTCTCCCCGGCGCCCCGCTCCCACACCCGCATCTGCAACACATCCCGCCTGATCACCCGCACAAACTCCACATTGGTGCGCCGGGGGAAGAGGGGATGGTTTTCAAACATGGGGCCCAGGGTGTTCACGTCGATGGCCTCCGGGTCATTGACAAAGATCACGCAGTGGGGGTTGCCCATGTTGACACAGGTGACATACCAGTCCTGCCCCAAAAGGCTCAGCCTGTGGCGCAGCACGATTTCACCCGGCAGGTCCACAGGGAGGTTGCGGGGGTTGAGCTCAGGCGAACCCATGTCCACCTGCACACGGCTCACCTTGTCCCCGGTAAGGGAGAGCTTCAGCTGCCGGATGCCGGCCTTGGTCTCAAGGGTCAGCTCGGTCTTGTTGGTCATGCCCCGCTCATAGACATATTTGCCAATGCAGCGGGTGGCGTTGCCGCACATCTCAGCCTCGGAGCCATCGGCGTTAAAGATGCGCATGCCAAAGTCCGCGGTTTCAGAGGGCTCAATGAGCACCAGGCCATCCGCACCCACGCCAAAATGATCCCTGGACATGATCAGCGCCTGCCGGGAGGGATCCTGCACCACCTCCTCAAAGCAGTTGATGAAGATGTAGTCATTGCCGATGCCATGCATTTTCGTAAATCGCATGCTGTCTCCTTTACATCGCCTCAGGCGCTTTGACGCCAATGAGGTATAGCCCCAGGGCGATCACCTGCTTCACCCCGCGCACCAGTTCAAGGCGCGCGGCGGTGGCTGCCGGGTCATCATCCAGGATGCGCTGCTCATAGTAATATTTATTGAAGGCCTTGGCAACCTCCAGCGTCGCCCGGGTCACCTCCGAGGGTTCATTGCCCCGCTGTGCGGCCCGGAGGGCCTCAGGGAAGCGGTCAAGCGTCCGGAGCACCGCCTGGGCTTCATCGTTGGTGAGGGCTTCATCATCAGCACCCGCAGGCTCCGCGCCCTCCGCCCGGCGCAGCACCGAGCAGCACCTGGCATGGGTGTACTGCACATAAGGCCCGGTGTCGCCGTCAAAGTTCAGCGCCCGGCCCCACCAGAAGTCAATGTCCTTGATGCGGTTGTTGAGCAATGTGGTAAACACCACGGCCCCCACCCCCACATCCCGGGCCACTGCTTCGGGGCTTTTCAGCTCCGGGCTCTTCTCCCGGATGATGTCAAGCGCCTTTTCCTGGGCGCGCAGCAGCAATTCATCCAGAAACACGATGTTGCCCTGGCGGGTGGACATGGCCTGCCCCTCATAGCTCACCATGCCAAAGGCCACATGCTCCATCTGGTCCCGGGCCCAGTCATAGCCCATCAGCTCCAGCACCTTGAACACCTGCTGGAAATGCAGGTTCTGCTGATAGGCCACCACGTACAGGCATTTGTCAAAGCGGTAGTTGTCCTTGCGCCACAGCGCGGCCGCCAGGTCACGGGTGGCATAGAGGGTGGCCCCGTCTGATTTCACAATCAGGCAGGGGGGCATCTTGTAGTCCTCCAGGTCCACCACCAAGGCGCCCTGACTCTCTGTCAGCAGGTTTTTTGCCCGCAGCTCGTCAATCACCCGGCCCATTTTGTCGTTGAAGAAGGCCTCGCCGTTATAGGAGTCAAAGGTGACGCCCAGAATGTCGTACACCCGCCTGGCATCCTTCAAGGTGAGGTCCTTGAAGCGGTCAAAGATGGCCAGGGCCTCGCTGTCGCCTTCCTCAATCCTTCTAAACCACGCGCGCCCCTCATCCTCCAGGGCGGGGTTGTCCTCCGCCTCCTTGTGGAAGCGCACATACAGCGCGGTCAGCGCATCCACGCCGCCCTCTTCCACCATCTGCCAGTCGCCCCAGCGCTTGAAAGCGGCGATCATCTTGCCAAACTGGGTGCCCCAGTCGCCCAAGTGGTTGATGCCCACCGTCTGCCAGCCCAGGTGGTCATAAATGCGCTTCAGGCTGTGCCCGATCACCGTGGTTGACAGGTGGCCGATGTGGAAGCGCTTGGCGATGTTGATGGAGGAATAATCCAGCACCACGGTCTTGCCGCTGTCCGCGCCGCCATATCTGTCCCCGGTTTCCTGGATATTGTCCAGCACCGTGCGGGCAAAGTTCCTGCGGTTAAAATAGAAATTGAGGTAGCCCCCCACGCTCTGGGCCGTGGCCACCTGGGGCGCATCCACCGCCTCCGCCAGCCTCTGGGCAATCACCGGCGGTGCCAGCCGCAAGGGCTTGGCCAGCCTGAAGCAGGGGAAAGCAAAGTCCCCCAGGGCACTGTCCGGTGGCACCTCCAAAGCCTCTGGCCCCGGCAGCGCCTCCTGGGGAAATTCTGAAAAGGCCCTCAGGATTGCCTCCCTCAGGACCTCGGTTACCACCACGCGCATATCCCTCAAATCCGCTGTTTACCCCCTTGCAATATGCCAAAACAGCATAGCATATCAAGGGGATTGGCGCAACTGGGCAAACTCAGCCCGCCAGGCTGCTGTGCGCCTTGATAAACCCAAACACCTTCTCCCAATAGGCCTCCCCCGCCTCCCGGGCGGCGCCCCCGTGCCCGGCGCCTTGCACCGCCAGCTTGTCCTTGGGGCTGGCGCAGGCGGCGTAGACTTCATCCAGCATAAAAAAGGGCACGAAGCGGTCCTGGGTTCCGTGGATAAACAGGAGGGGCACCCGGGCCTTTTTCAGCTGCCTCACAGCGCTGGCTTCCCGAAAGGAATAGCCAGCCCGCAGCCGGGTCATCAGGTCTGCCAGGTACATCACCGGAAAGGGCGGCAGGCCAAAGATGGCCTTTAACTGATAGCTGAACTCAGCCCACACGCTGGTAAAGCCGCAGTCAGAAATCCCGGCCACGACATTCTCCGGCAATGCCTCCCCGGCCGCCATCATCACTGTGGCAGCGCCCATGGATATGCCGTGCAGCACCACCCGCGCCCCAGGTTCCCTGGCCAGGATGAAATCAATCCAGCCCAGCACATCCAGCCGGTCATGCCAGCCCATGCCGATGTAGTGCCCTTCGCTTTCCCCGTGGCCCCTGAGGTCTGGCAGCAGCACGCTGTAGCCCGCCTCATTATAGCGCCGGGCCACGCCAAACATGTCGGCCCCCTTGCTGGTGTAGCCGTGGCAGATCAAGGCCCAGGGGGCAGCATCCAGGGGATTTTTGGCGCAGTGGGCATGCAGGCGCAGCCCGTCATAGGCAGAGATAAAAATATCCTCATTGGGGATGCTTTCCCACCAGGCCCTGGCCTCCTCCGCGCGTTTCTTATGCTCTTCCTTGCGGGGAATGGCATTGTGGCTGGCCCCAAACACCCGGCGCTTCTGCCCTTTGGGGTTTAAGGCCAGGCGGTAAAAGGCCAGGGTAAGCGCCAAAGCCCCAGCCGCCAGCACCAGGAGCACCAATAGAGCCATTCCCCACCACGGCACGCCCCCCTCACCCCTTTGCATATTGATGAAACTTCGTCAATATCAGGCTATCACGCCGGGTGCAGGCCGTCAATCGCGCATGATGTACATCAGATTTATATGAGCTTTGTCTGAACCCTTCAAGTTTCCACGCATCACCTCCCCGCATCCCCATCACCATCCAAACAGGCTTGACAGGAGAGATTATCGGATCTATAATTCTATTCATTAAATCTAATTCTTCTCTGGCCGGATTTTTAAATCGACTTTGGAGGCATTCACGTGCTCATACTTGTCCTTGAATCCAGCACCACATCCGCTAAGGCCATGCTCTATGACACAGCGCATGGTGTTGTGGATACGCTGAGTCGCTCCTATTCACCAGCGGTATCCCATCAAAAGGAAGTGGGCGCACAAAATGCTCATGAAGTGTTTTCACAAACCGCCTCAGTCGGCCGTGAATTATGTCAAGGCCAGAAAATCAACTTGGTGGTGACCTCAGGCACTTGGCATAACATTCTGGTGACAGACGCTGATTTTAGCCCCCTTACCCCAGCCTTCACCTGGTCCTATAACGGCGCAGCAGGGGTGGCGAACCGGCTTCGTAGCGATGACGCTTTTTGCAATGCGTTCTACCAACGCACAGGGTGTATGGTCCATGCCATTTATCCGGCATTCAAGCTCATGATGCTCAAAGAACAAGGGTTTTCTCTGGCAAACAGGCGTCTATGCTGCCAGAGCAGCTACAACACCTACCAGCTTACAGGCCAGGCCGTCATGTCTGATTGCTCCGCCTCAGGCTCAGGCCTTGTCGATGTCCACACCCGTAACTGGGATACTGAAACGCTCAATCTGCTGGATGTTCAAGCGGAGCAGTTGTTTGAGCTAACCAGCTATCACAATCCGCTCAAGCTAAGCGCTCATGGGGCCAAGCAGCTGGGGTTGCCAGAGGGCACGCCCGTGATCCCCAGCTATCCTGACGGCGCGCTTAATCAGGTAGGCGCAGGTGCCCTGCGGCCAGGGAAGATGACCTTCTCAGTAGGAACCAGCGGGGCCCTTCGTATCTCCACCACTAAACCAGCGCTGCCTCAAAAGCCCAGCACCTGGTGCTACATGTCACCAGACAGTTGGATCATCGGTGCTGCAACCTCAGGAGCCTGCAATTGCATTGATTGGTTTAAAAATCTGTTTGGGAACGGCGTAACATACGCCGATCTGGAAGAGCAGGATCTGAATGTTTCTGACGCACCCTTGTTTTTCCCATTTCTGTTTGGCGAGCGTTGCCCAGGCTGGCAGGATGCCTGGAAAGGGGGCTTCTTAAGCCTCAGACCCAACCACACCCAAAAGGATCTATACCATAGCGTGCAGGAGGGGGTGTTGTTTAACTTATACCAATGCTATCAAATCCTGTGCCAGGCAAATGGCGCTCCCGATGAAATCCATCTGTCCGGCGGCATCATGAATTCCCGCAAATGGATGCAGATGTGCGCAGACATATTCGGCCGCGAAATGCACTGCGCGCACATATCCAATGTTTCCATGGTAGGGGCAGCAGTTTTGGGCATGAAGGCTTTGGGATGCATCGAAAAGCTTGAGGACTATCAGCATCAGGCCTCAGAAATTCTCTTGCCAAATCCCACCATGCACCAGCTGTATGCTCAGCGGTTCACAGCATACAAGGCAAGATATGAAAAGAACATATTTTAGAAAGTGAGGGGCCCCAATGGTTCAGAATCTGTTTGATGTCAAAGGAAAGAAAGCAATTGTAACAGGTGCATCCCAGGGGCTGGGGAAAGGAATGGCCGAAGGCCTGATGCAAGCGGGGGCAGAGGTGGTGCTCTTTGATATCAACCCTGCTATTGACGCTCTGGCTGAAGCATACAACCACAGCGGCTACACATGCCATGCCGTTACGGTGAATGTGGGTGAGCGCAGTCAGCGGGAAGCGGCCTTTGACAAGGCCCTGCACATGCTGGGTGGAAGAATTGACATCCTAATCAATGCAGCAGGCATTCAGCGCCGCCACGCCTGCGAGGATTTTCCTCTGGAGGATTGGGACGCCGTCATCAACATCAACCAAACAGCGGTGTTTGCGCTATGCCAGCTGGCAGCAAGGGTGATGATCAAACAGGGCAAGGGAAAAATAATCAACATCGCTTCCATGCTCTCCTATTTTGGCGGCTTTACAGTACCTGCCTATGCGGCCAGCAAGGGCGCTGTGGCTCAATTGACAAAGGCCTGCGCCAATGAATGGGCATCCAAGGGCATCAACATCAATGCCCTCGCACCGGGATATATGGCAACGGATATGAACACGGCTCTGATCAATGATGATCATCGGAACAGCGAAATCACAGCCCGCATCCCGGCACATCGTTGGGGAACGCCGGAGGATATGAAGGGCCCCATGTTGTTTCTGGCCTCTTCAGCCTCTGACTACATTGACGGCGCAATCATCCCGGTTGATGGCGGGTACTTGAACCGCTGATCAGCCATCTGCCAAGAGAAAGGGCTCACTTATGAAAAAGACGTTGGATGGTCTTCAAAAAGCCGAAAACCTGATGATCATTGTCACCTTTTCAGTTATGGTGCTGGCCTCATTTGCCCAGGTGGTCAATCGCAACATCTTCCAATTAAGCATTGGATGGTTTGAGGAATTGGCCGTGTACTGCATGATTTGGATGGCACTGTTGGGCACAGAAATGGGCTTGCGCGATGGCACACAGGCCGCGGTCACAGCCATTGTTGACCGTTTTCACGGTAAAGGAAAATTGCTTGTTCAAATCCTTGCCAAGGCGTTTGTGGTGGCGTTTACCGCCATCATGACAGTCGCATCCTGGAGCATGGTTGCCAAGCAGATTCGCATTGGCCAAACAACCGCCGCTCTCAAAATCCCCATGGCGGTTCCGTATGCAGCCTTATTCTTCGCCTTCGCCATCATGACTGCGGTACAGGGCATCACGTTGATTGTATGGCTCAAAAACCTGGCCTCATCAAACACCCCGAAAAGTGATCCAAACGGAGGCGAAGCATCATGAGTTCAGGCATCATTCTGTTTCTTTCTTTAGCGGTATTGCTGGCCATTGGCGTTCCCATTGCCATGAGCCTGGGCATATCATCCCTTTTAACCATTTACTTAAGCCCCGACATCACTGTCCCCGCCACCACCATAGCCCAGCGCATCTTTGGCGGAATGGAGTCCACCTCCATCATGGCTATCGCTTTCTTTGTTCTGGCCGGAAACCTGATGACAAAAGGCGGCATCTCACGCAGGCTATGCGATTTTGCCAATTCCATTGTAGGGGGCGTCAGAGGCGGCATGTCCCTGGCCCTGGTCTTATCCTGCGCATTTTTTGCAGCCCTCTCAGGGTCCGCCCCGGCAACGGTTTTAGCCATTGGTGCTATGCTGTATGACGATATGGTGCGTCTGGGCTACCCCAAGGCACGAACCGCGGGCTTACTGGTGGTTTCTGGTGGGCTTGGACCCATCATTCCGCCGTCTATCATCATGGTGGTGTATGGCACGCTGACAGGCGCTTCCATTGGCAACATGTTTAAATCGGGAATGGCCATTGGAATATTGCTCATGGTTGTTCTGATGATTGTCACCATCATTTATGCCAACAAGGAAAAATGGCCCAAGTCCAAGCAAAAAATAGCATTAAAGGAGTTTGGTATATCCTTTGTAAAGGCCATTCCCGCCCTTATTCTGCCGGTCATCATCCTGGGCGGTATCTATTCTGGCATTCTGACCCCCACGGAATCAGCTGCCATCGCGGTGGTTTGGGCGTTGGTTGCCGGGATGCTGATTTATAAAGAAGTAAAGCCTAAGGATCTCCCCAAGATCCTGTTAGAAAGCGCAAAAGGTGCATCCATGGTACTTTTCATCATTGGCACCTCCACCGCCTTTTCCTGGCTGTTCACTTACTCCGGAATTTCCAAGTCAATGGTCAACGCCGTTGTTGCCATGAACCTAAACCCCATGCTGTTCTCACTGGTCATCGCACTGGTTCTGTTGGTATTTGGCACCTTCCTTGAAGGCATTGCCATTGCGGTGTTGCTGGTACCAGTGCTTTGGCCCGTGGCCTCATCAATGGGAATAGACATTATCCACTTCGGCATGATTGTATGCATTTCTAACGTGATTGGCACCATGACCCCACCAGTTGCCGTCAATATCTTCTCTGCTCGTAGCGTCTCCAAACTCTCTATTGGGGAGATCGCAAAAGGGCAGACCCCCTTCTTTATTGGCTATTTGCTGGTTTTCCTGCTTGTGGTGTTCATCCCGGCGCTGAGCAAATTTTTGCTGTAATCCTCAACGAAATATAAGGAGTTCATGATGAAAACAGATGTAAAAAGCCGCCTGGAATCATGGAAAGTTCAGTCCCCTGATGTGTCAGGCTTCCACCCTGTCATCACGCCAGACACATGCGAGTGCCGCGTCATTCAAATGTATCGTCTCAACCTCTCCAAAGGCCAGTCCTACCTGCTGAATACCGGAGATTTGGAGATGCACCCTGTTTTGATTTCAGGTCAAGCCGCCTTGTCAAATCATCCCATTCTGACCAGGAGCATGGCGCAGTTTGACTCCTTCTATCTGCCGGGTAAAAGCCAGATCCTTATCACCGCTGTAACAGATGCTGTGTTTTATATCGCAGCCGCCCCCTGCGAGGGAGTAGGCAAAGCCTCGTTTAGGGAATATGACACGTCGCTTCCCATCGGTGATATCCATCAGATACATGGCGCGGGTTTAGGACGGCGCGAAGTGATGTTCACCCTTGACCCCAACACCCCCGCCAGCAGGCTGATCTGCGGGCTCACCTGGGGCGGTCAAGGCTCCTGGACCAGCTGGCCTCCCCACCAGCATGAGCAGGATTTGGAGGAAGCCTACTGCTACTTTGACATGGACAAGCCCAAATTCGGCTTGCATTTGAGCTATTTAAAAAGCGGCGGCGTTGAGGAAATGGTCCCCCACGTGGTGACAACCGGCACCATGGTGCAGGCGCCTTGCGGCTATCATCCAACCGTAGCCAGCCCGGCCCTGCGCAACACCTATCTGTGGTGTCTTGCCTCCTTTTCGCCTGCGCAGCGCAGCTATGATTTGGCAGTATTGGACCCAGAATACAAAGAATACTGATGTCTGCAAATTGACGCATGTCAAACATGCTCAATATACGAAAGAAAAAACGGAAGGAGAACCCCATGAAAAAGACCCTGACCCTGATTCTGGCCCTGATGTTAGTGCTTGGCAGCCTTCCCGCCGCGTTGGCGCAAGACACCATTGTGCTCAAACTGGCAATGGTCGACAACGAAACCACCCCCTATTACAAAGGCGCCGCAAAAATTGCCGAAGAAGTCGCCCTGGCTACCAACGGTCGCATAAAGATTGAAATTAACGCAGGTGGCACGCTGGGCGGAGAGCGTGATACGATCGATCTGGCCCTTGATAATGCCCTTGATATCGCTACTGCTGCCAACTCTGTCATGACCAACTACATCCCTGAGATGGCCATTCTTGACCAGGCCTATCTGTGGGCGGATGCCAACCAGGCACACGCCGCAGTAGACGGCAAGGTGGGCGATTTGATCCAAGCCGCCGCCAAAAAACTGGGGCTTCATGTTATTGGCTATATGGAGTCCGGTTTCCGCGACACCTTCTCCACCAAACCCATTCAAAAGCCGGAAGACTTTAAAGGCGTAAAAATCCGCACCATGCAAAACGAATACCACATGGCGGCGTTTGCCAGCTTTGGCGCAATGCCCACCCCCATGAGCTTCAACGAGGTGTTTACTGCGCTGCAGCAGGGAACCATCAACGCCGCGGAAAACGCTGTATCCGGCTGCCTTACAAACGGTTATTACGAAGTGACAAAGAACGTCACCTTCACCCACCATGCCTTCACCTATATTCTGATGTGCATGTCAGACAGTGCCTGGAACAGCATCCCCGAAGAACTGCGCGAGCCCTTCATGCAGGCAGTCAAAAAAGGTTGCGACGCCCAGAGGAACTTCTTGGTTGAGTCAAACAACGCCGCCATCGAAGAGTTGAAAACCAAGGGCGTGGCCTTCCACGAAATCGATATCAGCGCGCTGCAAAAGCTTTATCAAGATGCCGCTGCCCAAAAAGGTTTCACTTTTGCCCCCGAGTGGGAAAAAGCTTGCCAGGAAGCCATTGACGCGAATCCCGTCAAATAAAAACATCCGTCACATGGCTGCTGCTTTAGCAGGCAAACCCCGCTAAAGCAGCAGCTAAACCATCGTTTTGAGGAGGCAAATGTGCTTATGGACGCAATATTCAAAAGAATCCACCAAGTAGGTATTGTGCCTGTCATCAAAATCACAAATCCTGAAACTGCCGTTCCCCTGGCAAAAGCATTGGCCAGAGGCGGCATTCCAGTTGCAGAGATAACATTTCGCACAGAACATGCGGCCGAAGCGATAAAGCGCATCACCTCTGAAATGCCTGACATGCTGACCGGGGCCGGCACGGTCACCACCTTGGAGCAGGTTGATCTGGCGCAAAAAGCCGGTGCTCAATTCGTTGTGACCCCAGGGTTTAACCCCGCGGTAGTAGATCACTGCATCAAGCAAGGGATGCCCGTTATCCCAGGAACGCCAAGCACCAGTGATATCGAAAGGGCGCTGGAAAGAGGGCTGAAAGTTGTCAAATTTTTTCCGGCGGAAGCCATGGGCGGCTTGCCCCTTATCAAAGCGGTCGCAGCCCCCTATACGGGAATATCCTTTATGCCCACCGGCGGCATCAACCCAGAAAACCTCGCCCAATACTTAGCCTATGACCGGGTCTTGGCGTGCGGCGGCAGCTGGATGGTAGATCAGCGCTTGATTAACGTCGCAGAATATGAGCAAATCACCCATCTATGCCGCAGCGCCATCAATCTGGTATTGGGCTTCCAATTGCACCGTTTTTGTATCAACGCGCTAAACCCAGAAGATTCAAGCAAAATTGCCAACGCTTTTTCCAGCCTCCTTGGTTTGCCTGCTGTGGAAACCGCCCGCAGTCATCTGGTTGAAGAGCGCCTGGAAATCCTCAAAGACAGCGGCATAGGGCAACATGGCGAGTTTATTATTGCTTGCAACAATCTGGAGCGCGCCGTTTTTCAGCTTGCACAGCGCGGCTTTGAGTTTACATGCTCCCAGCAAGCAGCGCACACGACCGGAAAACGCAGCCGATGGCTAAAGGACAGCATCGCAGGGTTTGCCATTGAACTCATAGAAAGATAAGGAGGGTATTGCCTGTGTCTAAATATACCGTGCTTGCCACTCCCCGATCTTTTGCTAAACAGGATCCCCAGCCGCTGACACTTTTGGAAAGCCGGGGTTGCCAGGTCATCCGCCTTCCCATCCATGATGGTGACTTGCGTGAGCAACTATGGGAATATCTCCCCCAGGCGGATGGCATCATCGCGGGTTTGGAAAGCTATGACGCCTCGCTGCTGGAGCGAGCCAAGAAACTAAAAGTTATTTCCCGCTATGGGGTGGGGGTTGATAATGTTGATATAAGCTTTACCAAGGCCCGCAACATTGTTGTCACCAACACGCCAGGGGCCAACAGTGATTCTGTCGCGGATCTGGCCGTCGCCCTCATGCTGTGCGCCGCCCGGCATGTATGCCAAATGAATCAGCGCATTCACGCTGGCCAGGAGAAAAAACCGCTGTCCGGGGTTGAAATGTGGAAAAAAACGCTGGGCATCGTCGGCACTGGCCGCATTGGCAAAGGCGTTATTGCGCGGGTCGGCGGCTTTAAAATGAATGTGTTGGCATACGACGCTTATCCCGATGAGGGCTTCATGTCTTCCCACAACGGGAAATATGTGGATTTGGATACCCTTTTCAGCGAGTCAGACTTCATTTCACTGCATGCGCCACTGAATGAAGACACCAAAAGCATGGTGAATCAAAAACGTATTGCCCTGATGAAAAAAGACGCAATTTTGGTTAATACCGCCAGAGGGGGGCTCATTGATGAGGATGCCCTGTTCAATGCGCTAAAGAACGGCCTCATCGGCGCTGCCGCCCTTGACGCCCTCATGAATGAACCCGCGTCTAACAGCCCGCTTGCCTCGCTTGAAAACTGCATCCTGACACCCCATGCCGGTGCTGCCACGTTGGAAGCGGGCTTAAACATGGGCATGATGGCGGCACAGAATCTGCTTGACGTATTGGAGAAAAATAGTTGTCGATATGCGCTTGAGCTCTAACCCCCTCAAAACGCCACAAAAGCTCCATGCATTTCCACCCAATTATGCTATAATGCAGGCAGGCTTTTGTGGTTTTTGTATTCAGTCATCGTAATGACTTTATCGTTATGCTCAAGAAAAGCATTTGTGGGGGTAAGGTGAGGCATGCGTCCTTTGGAACAAAAAGAAGAAACCCTGGTAGATATTGCGTACCGCAGCATTCGCAAGGATATCATTGAAGAAGTGCTGCCTGCTGGCGGGAAAATCAATTTTACACAGCTAAGTGAGCGTTATGGCGTAAGCCCCACTCCGATCAAACAAGCGGTCAACCGCCTCATGGCGGAAGGCTTGATTGAGAGCGTTCCTCGCCGTGGCATGACGGTGAGAAAAATGAGTATGGATGAAATAAACGAGGTTTTTGATCTGCGCCTGATGATGGAAACCTATTTTACCCCGGCCGTTATTCAAGCCGTGCAGCAAAACCTGGCCATCCAGCAACTGTTTGAAAAGAACATCGAGAACAATGCCGCGTTTGCTCAAACCTTCTCCACCGCAGATGAATACTTCAAAACCTACGAAATTGACAAGCAGTTCCATGAGCTGTTTATCTTTGCCAGCGGAAACAAATCGGCGCTGCGCATATACAAGAGTTTGAATACCCATGCCTATGCCGCCTCCTTATACGGCAAGCAACCAAAGGACAAAACCGTTGAGGGTATTCAGGAACACAAAAAGATCTATGAGGCGATATGCGCAGGCGACCAGAAATCGGTTATTGAGCTGATACAGCTGCATCATGAAAACGCCCGCACCAAAATTCAACTTGCGCTAAAGTTTCGCTCCATAGGTTATTTTTAACACCACCCTCTCGCCACAAAACAATAGCCCTCAACCTATACACATGTTCGCCAGCGGTTTGCACCCCCGCCTGACGTTCTGATATACTATGCGGTGTAAAAACACTTTGAAGGACGGAACATGCTGGTCTATTACTGCCCCAAATGCCAACGCCAAAATCAACAGCCCCAGTGCGTCTCCTGCGGGCGCTCCCTGGGCAACCCTTCTGTGCGCTATGTGTGGGAGGACAGCCGCCTGGCCCTGGGGGACAGCCACCGGATCGGCTTTATCCTCAGGCTCTCCGCTGTGGTGGCGATGGCGGTGGTTTTGGTGATGCTCATCATTGAATACATCATGCGCGGGCTTGACGCGTTTAGCTATTTCTTCCTCTCCACCGGCATTCCCGCTGCCGCCCTGGCCCTGGGGCTGGGTTTTTTCCTGGCTGGGGTTCTTGTTTTGATGCTCCAGGGGCGGGAGAGTGTGCAGTACATGCTGGACCCCAAGGGGGTTTTGAAGCGCACCTGGATCAAGCCCACCAGGCTTTCTTGCTGGAGTCGGCTGATCCGCTACGACAAGGGCGCTTTCCAAAGGAACAGCGAGGGCCTGCCTTTTCTCCTGGCCCATGAGGAATACCTGGTGTGGCAGGACGCTGCCCGCTACAAGCTCTCCCCCCGGGCCGGGCGCATCACCCTCTACCGCCCCTATGCTTTTGTGTTCATGGTGCTATATTTGCCTCGGGAGGAGTATGACGGCGCGGCTGAGATGGTGGCTGCAAAGCTGAAAAACAAGCGATGAAACTCATCACGCCTGGTCATGCATATTACGCCTCCTGCCTTGAAGCCATCCAGGAATATGCCGATCACCAGGTGACCGGCTACAGTTTTTTGAACCCGGCACAATGCGATGTTGCTGAGCGCGTGGCGCGTTTTAAAACTGGCAAGGGGCTGCCGCCCGGGTATGTGAAGGCCACCTATCTGTGGCTGGTGGATGAGGGCCGCTTTCTGGGTGAGACCTCCATCCGCCACAGACTGACCCCCTCCCTGTTGCGCTATGGTGGGCACATCGGCTACGGCATCCGCCACAATGAGTGGGGCAGGGGCCTGGGCACTGCGATGCTGGCCATGTCTCTTGGCTATGCCAAAGACCACCTGGGGTTTAACCGGGTGCTCATCACCTGCGATGATGACAACCTCGCCTCAGCCCGGGTGATTGAGAAAAACGGCGGCATCCTCCAGGACAAAATCAAAAACACCGTGGGCGGCAAGGCCATCACCACCCGGCGGTACTGGGTTGATATCCCTTAAAACATCGTGAGCAGATAATAATAGACAAACGCCAAAACACTGAAGACCGCCAACACCGGCAGGGTCTTTTTTACCAGCGCCGCCAGGCTTGAGCGGTAGTACTCCGCCACCACCGACAGGCAGATGTGGGCAGGGGAGATCTGGGCTGCCATATAGCCGGTGGACATCAGCAGCACCAACAGCGGCAGGCTGGGCCCCGCAGCAAAGGCCAGGGGGATGAGGATGGCCACCGTGGCCTGGGCGCCCGCGATGACAGCGCCCACAAACATAATGAGGGCATAGACAAATTCCCCGGGGATGGGCAGCCCCGCAAACATGCCGGGCAGCCGCCCCAGCACCCCGGAAGCCAGCAGCACCTCTTTGAACACCATGATGATCAGGGTGTTGATGATCAGCTTCATCTCAAGGGCCGAGCGAAACATGGGCCGAATCTCCGCCCAGGTGAAGCGGTCGACCATGCAGTTGAGGACCAACACCGCCAGCACCACCAGAAAGATAGGCAGCGGCAGCAACAGAATCAGCACCACCGCAATCAGAATGCTCCACAGGCTGCGAAGCAGGGCCCTAATCGCCTGCCCACGGTCAGGGGTCATGGCCTCTCCCTCATGGGTTTTGGGAATTTTGCGCACATAAAATACATAGCCCAGCGCAAACAGCGCCAGCACCATGGGCGTCATGCCCAGCAGGAAGGGGAGGGCCCCAATGCCAGATAGCTGCAGCGCCAGCAGGATATTGGCATAGGTGGGCAAAAAGGCCTCAGAGATGTGGCGGTAAAAGCTGGATACAAACATGCGCTCATCCCGTGAGAGCGCCTCCCCCGCCGCCCGGTCCACAATGGGGGCGGCGATGAGCACAGCACCCACCGAGGGCATCATGCCCACCACAAAGGGGGTGAGCATGGCGTTGATGCGCCGACTGCCAAACACCTGGGTGATGGCCTCCTCCGCCTGCACCAAACGTCTGCGTTTTTCCAGCATCCGCTGCAAAAACGTGATGGTGTAAA
The DNA here is from genome assembly GCA_002411105.1 of Christensenella sp. UBA5327. GTDB lineage: Bacteria > Bacillota > Clostridia > Christensenellales > Aristaeellaceae > UBA6115. The sequence continues at coordinate 28,882 of DHQX01000016.1, forward strand.
ACGCCAGCACCATGTTGATGGTGCTGGGCCCCAAAAGGCCCCGGTACAAAATGCCCCCCAGGCTTTCAAAAGGGATGCCAAACAGCAAAAACCCTGCCGCCGCCGCCAGGGCCATGGACAGGTAAAGCGGTTTTTTAAGCCATATCCCCAGGGCGATGACGGCAAAAATGAGAAGAAGGATCAGCAATTCCACGCAAAAGCCCTCCTGTTTGCAATCAATGTACAGGGGACGGGCAAACGCGTCAAGGCTTTTCCCAGGTCGGCATTCCGTTTCTCCCAAGGGGCGTGAGCTTATGGGCGTCTATCCTCCGGACATCAATGGAATGCAGGAAAAAGCCAGTTCTCCCATTGATGACACCACGGGAGAATGCTATCATGCCCCTGACCGCCCGCAGGCGGAAGGAGGCAGGCATGGGCAGAGATTTCAGCCAGGGCAAGGGCGCTCTTTTCATCATCCTGGCCAGCGTGGCCTGGAGCTTTGCCGGGGTGCTGTCCAAGTGGGCGCCCTGGGGGGCCTTTTCCCTGGTGGGCGTCCGGGCGCTGATCACCACGATTGTGCTGGGCATCTACCGCAAAAGCTTCCGCCCGGTGTTCAATAAAGGCACCTGGCTGGGGGCGATTGGGGTGTCGGTCACTTCCACGCTTTTCATCATCGCCAACAAGCTCACCACCGCCGCCAACGCCATCGTCCTCCAATATGCCATGCCCATTGTGGTGATCCTGGGCGCCTGGGTTTTCTGGGGGCAGCGGCCGGGCAAGGTGGACATCGCGGCCAGCCTCCTCACCCTGGGGGGCGTGGTGCTGTGCTTTGTGGGGGGATTTAGCCGGGGGAGCTTATTGGGCGACAGCCTGGCGCTTTTCACCGCCTTCACCTTTGCCCTGGTGTTTTTTGCCGCCCGGCTGCCAGACACCGACCCCATGAACTACACCTTCCTGGGCAACCTGATCTGCTCGCTGTTTTTGCTGTATATCCCCTTTGACCCGGATTTTGTCATCAGCCCCCAGGCGGTGGCAAGCGCGCTTGCCATGGGGGTATGCCTGGCGGCGGGCTATGTGTTTTTCACAGCCGGCATGCGCACCCAGGTGCACCCGGTCACCGCCTCCATCGTGGCCAACGTGGAGCCGGTGCTCAACCCCTTTTGGGCCTTTCTTTTCCTGGGGGAAAACCCGGGCCCCTTTTCCATTGTTGGCGCTGCCCTGGTCATCCTGAGCGTGACGGTGTACGGGGTGGTGAAGTCCAGGCTCAGCAGGCAGCGGGGAGAGGCTTTGTAACACCCCTCCCCGGTCATGCGTTTCGCCCTAAAAAGGGCGTTTTTTTATTTGCCCAGCTCGTTTAGCAGGGCTTTCATGAAGGCCGGGAGGTCATCGGGGGCCCTGGAGGTGACAAAGCCCTGGTCCACCACCACCTCGCTGTCCTCCCACTGGGCGCCAGCGTTGGTCAGGTCATCCTTGATGCCGGGGGATGAGGTGACGCGCACGCCCTTCATGACCCCCGCCGAGGCGCCCACCCACCCCGCATGGCAGATCATGGCGATGGGCTTGCCGGATTTGTGGAAGGCACGCACCAGATCAAGCGCCTCTTTTTCCCGGCGCACCTTGTCAGGCGCGTAGCCGCCGGGGATCACCAGGGTGTCGTAGTCCGCTTCCTTCGCTTCCTTGAAGGTGATGTTGGCTCTGGCCGCAAGGCCGGTCTTGCCCTTGTATTCACCGGTTTTCTCACCGGCCACGTCCACTTTGTAGCCCGCCTCCTGCAGGCGGTAGTAGGGGTAGATAAACTCAAACTCGTCAAAAATGGGACCGATAAACATCAACGCTTTTTTCATCACGTGCTCCTTTCAAATGCCTGTGGTTTCCGGGCGGATATTCGCCCATAGTCCATATATACCCATTGCGCAAGCCCGCTGGCTGTGCTAAGGTATCAAGGGTAAAATCGCACTATGCGCAATCATACGGAGGAAAGACATGAAGCAAATCCACGCCCCCAAAGCCCCGGCCGCCCTTGGGCCCTATTCAGCCGCCATGGCCACCCAAAACCTGCTGTTCTGCTCGGGACAAACCCCCATTGATCCTGCGACTGGTGAAGTGGTTGCGGGCGGCATTGAGGAGCAAACCCTGCGCGTCATCCAAAACCTGGAAGCGGTGCTGGAAGCCGCCGGTTCCTCCTTTGAAAAGGTCATCAAAACCACCTGCTTCCTGCAGGACATGGGCGACTTCGCCGCCTTCAACGCCATCTATGGCAAGTATTTTGTCTCAAAGCCCGCCCGCTCCACCGTGGCGGTCAGAACCCTGCCCAAAAACGCGCTGGTGGAGATTGAGCTGATCGCCGAACTGGGCTGATCTCCTGCCAGATCAAGGAAAAAGGCTGCCGCAAAGTCGACAGCCTTTTTTGATATGCCGGTTTGGGACATTTCAGCCGCACCCGCAGTTAAAAGCCCTGGGGCACATAGGCTGGCAGCACCCGCGCCACCTCCGTATAGTCCAGCCTGGCAAAGCGCAAAAGGCCATTTTCGCATTCATAGGGGGCCACGCAGCCGCCAATGAGCGGTGTCCCATAGCGGATGAAAGCATCAGTCACATCGGTGCCGCCCTTTGCCACCCAGTCCTCTGGCAATTTGCGGGCGGCGTTGGCCATTTTGGCAAGGGGCACCTGGTCATAGCGCACCTGGTAGGGGCTATCCGACACCCTGAGGATGGTGGCCATCACGCCGCTGCTGCCCGCCAGCGCCAGCTTGACTGCCTCCTGCCCCAGGCGCCTGGCCTCCTCCCGGTCCACCTGGGAGGCATCCAGCGAGCAGCAGCGCTGCAGCACCCCCGGCACCTGGCCTGTGGCCTGGCCCCGGGCGGCAAGCTTCCGGCTGTTTAAGAGGTTCACCACCGTCTGCATGGCCGTGGTGCGGCTGGCGCCATACTCCACATGGCCAAAGCCGTCCACCTTGTGGCTGTCGGCGTCGGTCATCAGGCTTTCAGACACCACGGCGATCACCCGGCCCCAGCGCTTGAGGCCGTCGTTGATCAAATCGCACACCGCCTCCGCCGTATGCCCGGCCTCTGGCAAAAACATCATGAGCGGCAACTCCCGGTTGGGGTCGCCCAACCTTGCCGCTGCGGTGATAAAGCCGGAATCCCGCCCCATGGCCTGCAGCACGCTCACGCACTCAGAGGGCGCCATGGCCCGGTTCTCCTCCCCCACGTTGCGGATGAGGTTGGCCCAGTACCGGGCGCAGGAGCCGTAGCCGGGCGTATGGTCAATGAGGGTGCGCTGGGCATCCCCCAGGTCGTTGTCAATGGTCTTGGGCACACCCACCACCTTCAGGTCATAATCCATCTCCCGGGCCAGGCGCTCCACCTTGTCCGCGGTGTCCATGGAGTCGTTGCCGCCGATATAGAAGAAATAGCCCACATCATGGGCGCGCATCACCTCAACAATGCGGCGATAATCCGCCTCGTAGCTGTCCTTTAGCTTATACCGGCAGGAGCCCGCGGCCGCAGCCGGGGTCTGCATCAGGAGGCCCAGCTCCGCCTTGTCCTGGTTGCCCAGGTCAAACAGATGCTCCATCAAGACCCCTTCAATGCCGTGATGGGCGGCCAGCACCTTGCCCACCTGCCCGCTTTCAAGGCAGGCCTCCGCCACCCCCAACAGCGAGGCGTTAATCACCGGCGAGGGCCCGCCGGACTGAGCCACCAGGGCGTTGCGCTTTGACATCCCGTTCATCCTCCCCCATTGTGCTGGGGATAATGTATCACGCCGGGGCCTATATCTCAAACCCATCTATTGCAGCAGTTTCTCATAGCTGAATCGGCGCATGGCCCGGCTGAGCAGGAATAGGGCCAGGGCCATCGCCGCAAGGCCCAGGGCCAGCAGCAGCCAAACGCTCAACACCAGTACACCGGTGAACTGCCCCGCCGCCAGCATCACCAGGGGCAACACCATAAAGCCCCCCGCCTGCTGGGCCTCCATCACGCTTTTAGCCTTGGCGGACAGGCGCACAATCAGCGTGATGGCAATCAGCGAAAGGGCCGGGGCCATCAGCAGCAAAACCACCAGCCAGTTCAGGTTGGGCCACACAAAAACGCCCTTGAGCAGCCAGATCAATAGCTCCATCACCACCAGCATCAACCCGAAGGACAGGGCCGACACCAGCATGCCCAGGGCAAAAGCGGCCAGCACCTTGGCGCGGAAGATTTCCTTCAGGCTAAGGGGGCTATACAGCAGGGTTTCCAGGGTCTGCTTTTCCTTTTCCCCCACAAAGGCGCTGGCCGCCATCACCGAGGAGGCCATCACCGGGATCAGCAGGAAAAACACGGGGATTAGGTAGTTGATCACCAGGCTCAGCTCCCTTTGCCCAAGCCCCGCAAGGCCAGGGATTTTATCCAGCAGCCGCCCCAGCTCCCCCATCTCCTCGGGCAAAAAATGCGAGACCAGCACAAAGGCGCTGGGCAGCACCACCGCCAGAACGATGGGAACAATCAAAATCATGGCAAACAGCTGCCGGTTGGCGGTAATGCCCCTCAGGTCCTTGATGACGATGGCTTTTAGCGCGTTTTTCATGGTTGCGCCTCCTGGCCCCCGGTGAGGGCAAAATAAATATCCTCCAGCGAGGGTTTGATGGGGGTCACCTGGTACACATCCCCGCCCGAGCGCACCACCTGGCGGATGAGGGCTGGGATCTCCGCCTCAGACTGCAGCGCCAGCTCATAAAGCCCCTCCGCCACCCGGGTGTGGGCGCTGCCCTCCGGCATCCCGCTGGCTCTGATCATCAGCCGAAGCCCCGGCAGCACCCGCTCCCGCAGGGCTTCCAGGCTCCCCTGTGCCATCAGCTCCCCATTGCTGATCAGCCCATATTGGCTGCAAACCTCCTGGGCATAGCGCAGCTGGTGGGTGCACAAAAACACCGTGGTGCCCTCCTCCCGGGCCAGGGTACGGATGATGCGGTTCACATGCAGCGTGCTCTCCGGGTCCAGCCCTGAGGTGGGCTCATCCAGAAACAGCATCCGGGGCCGGTGCATCAGCGCCCGGGCCAGGGAAAGGCGCTGGCGCATGCCGGTGGAATAGGTGCCAAGCGGCCTGTCCTGGGCGTCCTCCAGGTGCATCTGGCCCATCAGATCCAAAGCCCTTTCCCTGGCCTCCTCCTGGCTTAAACCAAAGACCTCGCCAAAAAAGCGCAGGTTTTCTGTGCCCGTCAGGTGGTCATACATCTGGGCATGCTCAGTGACCACGCCAGAGAGGGCATGCAGCGCCTCCACCTGGGTGACCGGGTCCAGGCCCATCACCCGGCTTTGGCCCCCGCTTGGCGCCAGCAGCCCCGTGAGCAGCTTCACCGCCGTGGTCTTGCCCGCCCCATTGGGACCGAGAAAGCCAAACACCTCCCCTTCCCCCAGGCTCAAATCCAAGTCCCGCACGGCTTCCTTGCCGCCGGGGTAAGTTTTGCTGAGTTTCTCTGTGATAATGGCCTGCATCTTAGCCGTCCTCGTTTTCTCTCAGTTTCCGCAAAATACTCTGACATCGGGGCTCCTTCAGCAGCGGCGCAAAGGCGGGCTGCTCCGCCACCGCCCGGGTCAGATCCCGGCGGATGCCCGCCTCCCCCCGGGGGGCCAGGTTGCCCAGGGGCAGGGCCTCCTCCAGCCACGGGGACACCTCATCAAAATAGGCATCCCCCCGCATCTTCAAGGGGTAGATATCCCCTGTCGCCAGCGCCGCATACTCCTCCAGCATAAAAAGCGCCTCCTCCCGGCGCCCCAGTCCCATCTGCCCCTGGGCCGCCGCCAGGTAAAAACCAAACAGCTGGCCAGGGTGCAGGCGCTTTAACTCAAAGCTTTCAATCAGCGTTAAAGCCCTCGTGAGGGTTTCATCAAAGCGCGCCGGGTTTTGGACGGATATCTCCAGATAGGCGGTCAGGCTTCCCACCAGCGCAAACGCATGCTGATAGAGGCTGGCTTGCATCACCCGGTTGGCCCGGGCCGTGTCCCCAGTCAGGCGGCACGCCAGGGCCAGCAGGGTTTCGGGCGAGGAAAGCACCGGCTCCGCCTGCCCCAAAAGGGCCACCACCTCCTGGGGCTGGCCCAGGGCCAGCAGGCACAGCGCCTCCATGTTCAGCGCCTGCTTGGCCAGCGCCTCATCCCCGCTGTGGGTTTTGACGCGGATAAACAGCGCCATCGCCTCCCGGATGATGCCGGAGGGGGCCTTTGGCCCCTCGGCCAGCATGTGGTGGTTGAGCATCAACAAGCCCATGAAACAAAGCAGCTCAAAGCAGGCGTAATACTCCTTGCACTTCAGCCGGCATTCCTCCATCACCTCGTCAAAGGGACGCTTCGAAAAATCCGCCGCCAGCTGATGATACAGCGCCCGGATGTCCTCTCTTGACAGGTGGGGCGCATAGCCCATCAATTCATCCAGGCTGATGGCAAAAAGCGCCGCCAGCCGGGGCAAGAGCACCGCGTCCGGATAGCTCTGCCCGGTCTCCCACTTGGAAACGGCGGCTTTGCTCACACCCAGGTGCCGGGCAACGTCGCTTTGCGTCCAGCCCTGCTTTCTGCGCTCCCGGGCGATGACCTTGGCCATGTGGATATCCTGCATGCTGCTCCCCTCCTGCTGTCACGATATCAGTTGACCCAGTCAACCGTCAAGCGACTTGCGGTTGACCAGGGCGGGGTTAAATCAACCGCGCATGCCAAAAGAATAAAACGCTTCATGCCAATAATGCATCACGATCTCGGATACAACAACACCGAGATTGATACCGTTTGATTATCTCTCCGCCGGTTTTGCCGCTTGCGGGATAAATGGTGGAAATCGGTTCCGGCCGCTTTTATCGGTAGAAATGTTGCTACATTGTCGGTATAATAGATGGTGTGAGATATGTATCTGTGGGTAGATTATGAAAATTTTGATTTGCAACGATAAAAACTGGCTGTTCTCGGACGAGGCATTCTCGATCTATTCGGCCTGCATATATCAGCCTACATACGAAAAGTACAAAGAACAAATGGAGCGCTTTATTTCCAATCCATCTGTCAAGATATTTGTTTGTGAATCAAAAAGCATAAAAGAAGGAATGTTCATTCTGGAGCAATCTGGAGCTGTCCCGGAGATTATTGCAATAGCTGTATCCAATAAGCGTCGCCATCACGGAATCGGAAGAAAAATGATCTTTCAGGTGATGAAATCCCAACAATTGGATAGAATTCAGGCACAGACAGACGATGATGCAATAGGCTTTTATCGCAAATGTGGCTTTACTGAGGAACGGGTCCTCAAAGAGTTCCCCGATGGCGTTTCGGTTCGCTATCTCTGTGAATTGCGAAAGGATCGTCAGGCATAATCCCCTTCATCCAAGCCAAGAGATACTTGGATCATTAAAAGAGTCAGTAACAAATAATGCGTTTGGTTTCCTTCTCTGGGACAGTGAAGTTGCCTGATTGCTTTTGGCAGTCCGAACCTGTTCTGTCAACATCTCACAGGCTGTAAGTAACCGACTTATTATCCCACATCTGTTCAGTTCCGGGAAGGAATTGGCCCTCTTTCATCATCTTCATAATCCCACACACTTCCGGTATGAGGCAAAAAACAATGTCATGACCCCCTTGAAAAATCCAGTCAATGTTTTAGGCTGTTATTGACCAAATGGGTTTGACCGGTTTGGACGAAAGGAGTGACGCATGGTCAGCGAGCGTTTTCTGGCGTTGCCGGAGGAGAAGCAGCGCCGCCTGGTGGCGGCTGGCTTCAAGGTGTTCGGACTCAATGAATACAAAAAAGCCTCCACCGAGGATATCGCCCGGGAAGCCGGCATCAGCAAGGGGTACTTGTTCTATTACTTTCGCAACAAGCAGGCGCTTTATCTCTACTTGTATGACAAGGCCCTTGAAATCTCAAGGGCCCAGGTGCTGGACAGCTATTTTCACAGCATCACAGATTTTTTTGAGATGATGGCATATTCCGCCAGGAAAAAGGCGCAGCTTTCAGTTGACTTCCCTTACCTGACGGAGTTTATCTTGCGGGCGTATTATTCCCAGCGGGAGGATGTTTCCGGTGCGCTTCAGAAAAAAATTCTGGCGGATACCCAGGCCAGTTATCAGGCCGCGTTCCAGTCCCTGAATTTGCGCGCGTTTAAGCCGGAGGTAGACCCCGTCTACCTGATGCGCCTGCTGCAATGGATGGGGGACGGCTACCACAATGAGTGCCAGCGCCGCGGCTCTCCTCCCACTGTGGCGGAAATGATGGCGGAATTTGACCGGATGCTGGCCCTGATGAAAAAACTGTGCTACCGGGAGGAGTATCTATGAACGTGATTGAGATAAACGGTCTCACCAAGCGCTATGGCGAGAAAAAAGGCGTGTTTGACCTGAACTTCAGCATCAAGGAAGGGGAGGTCTTCGGCTATCTGGGGCCCAATGGCTCCGGAAAAACCACCACCATCCGCCATCTGATGGGCTTTTTGAACCCTGACAGGGGCCGCTGCACCATCGCCGGGCTTGATTGCAGAAAGGATTCTGCCAAAATTCAGCAGGATGTGGGCTATTTGCCCGGAGAAATCGCCTTTTTTGACGAGATGAAGGGCGTGGAATACCTGCGCTTCATGTCGGCCATGCGCGGGAAGAAATGGGCGGAACGGGCAGACGAGATGCTCAGCCGTTTTGACCTTGACCCTTCCGGCCGCATCAAACGTATGTCCAAAGGCATGAAGCAAAAGCTGGGCCTGGTGGCGGCCCTGATGCATGATCCGGCTACCCTGATCCTGGATGAACCCACCTCCGGCCTTGACCCTCTGATGCAGGCCACCTTTGTGGCGTTGATGCGGGAGGAAAAGCTGCGGGGCAAAACCATCCTGATGAGCAGCCACAGCTTTGAGGAAATCGAGAAAACCTGCGACAGGGTGGGCATCCTGAAGGAGGGGCGCATGCAGGCGCTGGTGGAGGTAACCGCCCTGAAAACCAGCCGACGGCGGGTTTACGCGCTGCATTTTGACAGCGAACAGGATCAGGCGGCCTTCGCGCGCCAGGGTCTAGACGTGATCTGGCAGGGCCCGGGCCAGGTTCATGTGGCCCTCACCGGCGATCTGCAGCCCTTCTTCAGCGCGCTGGCGGGCAGCCGCGCCAGCGGCCTTGATGTGGTCACCCAGCGGCTGGAAGACGTGTTCATCAGCTATTACGGAGGAAACAACCATGATCACAGCGCTGTATAAAAAAGACTGGAAAGCCCATTGGAAACTGCTCCTGGCCATCCTTGTGATCAGCGCCATGTACCTGACGGTCATCATCTTCATGTTCGACCCTTCCGGCGGGGATGTCCTGGAACAACTGGCGGCGCTGAAGATGCCAGAGGAATTCCTGGCCGCCTTTGGCTTCACCAGCGCAGACCCCAGCCTGCTGGGCTTTCTGGCCAGCTATCTCTACGGCTTTTTGCTGCTGGCCCTGCCGCTGGTTTCCACGATTATCGTGGCAAACCGGCTGATGGCGGCGATGGTGGACAGGGGCTCCATGGCCTCCATCCTCTCAAGCGCCGTCACCCGGCGCCAGGTGGCCATCACGCAGGCTGCCTTCCTGATCAGCTATCTGATGGTGCAGATGCTCTTCATCACAGGGGCCGGGCTAGTGATAAGCGCCGCACAGTTCCCGGGCATGCTGCACCAGGCAGGTTTCCTGAAGCTCAACGGCGGGCTTTTTATGGCGCACCTAGCCATCAGCGCCCTGTGCTTCTTCTTCTCCTGCCTGTTTGGCGAAACACGCCGCGCGCTGGCCTTTGGCGCCGGGCTTCCGGTGATGTTCCTGGTGATGCAGATGTTGGTGAACTACAACCCAGACCTGAAGGCCCTCAGGTGGCTGAGCTTCTTCTCACTCTTTGCGCCAGGCGACTTTGTGGCCGGAAGCCCTGTATGGCTTCCCATGCTGGCGCTGGCCCTGATTGCTACAGCGCTTTACGCGGCGGGCGTGGTGGTGTTTGACAAAAAAGACCTGCCGCTGTAGTGGGTTTTCCCCCACAGCGGCAGGCAACAGGATGTTTCTCCCCACCTACTAAGTGAAAACATTAACGCACAGATTGGGTGAGGATTTTTCGAGGCTCCAGGAGGCTGAGTGAGAAAGGAGTAGCCATAGCTACTTTGACCGAGCGAGGCGATCTGGAGACCGGAAAAGACCGCCTCAATCAAAGCGTTAAGGTTTGAACTTCGTATCCGTTTACTTCAGGAACCCCGCCACAATCCTGGCCTCAGCCTCTTCCTCTGTCAGGCCCAGGGTGCGCAGCTTTAAAATCTGCTCGCCCGCGATTTTGCCGATGGCGGCCTCATGGATGAGGGCGGCGTCGGGGTTTAAGGCATCCAGCTGGGGGGCCGCAGTCACCACGGCGTCATCCGCCAGAATGGCATCACAGGCGCTGTGGCCGTGGCATCTGGCCTCGCCCACGATGCGGCTGACAAAGCTCTGCCGGGATTTTCCCTTGGCCACCGACCGGCTCACCAGGTCGCAGCCGGCATCCTCCCCTTCCAGCACCACATCAAAATAGGTCTTGGCCTCCTCATCCCCCTGGGTGAGCAGGCGCTCCCGGACGATCAGCTTGGCCCTGGCCTTCAGGTTAGCGGTGGTTTTTCGGTCGGTATAGGAGACGCCGCCCAGCTGGGAGGTCTCCATGGTGAGGGAGGCATCCTCCTCCAGGAAGCACTCGGTCACCGGGTTGATGCGGCGCAAGCCCGCCCCCTCCCCTGTGCCGATGTGCTTTTCCTCGTAGATCACCTCGCTGCCGGAGGCCAGGTAAAAGCGGTGGATGCCGTCATGGCGGCTCTCGCCATTGTCGGCGGTGTGCACGCCACAGCCAGCCACGATGGTGACCTTGGCGCCCGCGCCGATATAAAAATCGTTGTATGCCACATCGCTCACATCCCCATGGGTGACCACCGCGGGGATGAACACCTTCTCGCCCCGGGTGCCGGGGGCCACGTGAATCTCAAGGCCCGGCTTGCCATCCGGCTTTGACTGGATGCGGATGTTCTCCGTGCTGCGCCTGCCTGCGCAGCCAGAGTCCTGGCGGATATTGTAGGCGCCTTCAAACGCCCCCTCATAGCCCGCCACGGTATGCAGCAGGGACTGGGCCACCGGGTTCACTTCCTGGATGTTCATCACAGCCGCTCCCTCCTTCCCACCGGGCAGTAGCCCGCGATTTCGCCGGCCAGAAGGCCAGGCAGCACCTCGTCCTTGGGCCCCTGATCCCGCACCTGGCCTGAGGAGAGCACAATGATCTCATCCGCCACGTCAATCAGCCGCTGCTGGTGGGAGATGATGACAAGGGTGCGCTTCTCACGCTTGAGTTCATTAAACACATCCACCAACCCCTTGAACGACCACATGTCAATCCCGGCTTCCGGCTCATCAAAGATGGACACCTTGGTGCCCCGCGCCAGAACCGAGGCGATCTCCACCCGCTTGATCTCGCCGCCTGACAGGCTGGCGTCCACCGCCCTGTCCACATAGTCCATCGTGCACAGCCCCACCTTGCCGGTGAGGTCGCACAGGGTATCAAAGTCAAGGGGGCTGCCCGCCGCCGTCTCCAGCAAATCCTGCACGGTGAAGCCCTTAAAGCGCACCGGCGTCTGGAAACCAAAGCTGATGCCCAGCCGCGCCCGCTGGGTGACGTCCAGGTCCGTGATGTCCTGCCCATCCAGATAAATGCGCCCGGCGCTTGGCTTCACCAGCCCCGCGATGAGCTTGGCCAGGGTGGTTTTGCCGCCGCCATTGGGCCCGGTGACCACGGTGAGCTTGCCCTTAGGGATGGTGAGGCTTAAATCCTTGATGATATCGCCGCCATCCGGCAGCGTCCAGCTGACATGTTCCAGCCTGATCAATTCCATATCCTCCTTTTGCCAGGTCCAAACCGGCATATGGATTGTACCCGCCTTGACGGCGTTGCAATCCCCACCTAAAATAGGGCCCATCCTGCGTTGTGAAAGGCGGTGGCGCTTGGTGGAACCCTCCCGGCGGGGCAGCCTGATGCTGCTGGTGGCCTCGGTCATCTGGGGCAGCACCTTTGTGGCCCAGAGCCTGGCGGCGCAGCATCTGCGCCCCTTCACCTTCCAGTTTGCCCGCTCCATGCTGGGCGCTGCGGCCCTGTTGCCCGCCATCCTGATCGCGGACCGCGTGAAGAAGAAAAAACATGGCCACACCCGGCCCCCGGCCCAGGCGGACAAACGCCTGCTGCTAAAGGGCGGCCTGGCCTGCGGGCTGGCGCTGTTTGTGGCCACCAACCTGCAGCAGTTTGGCCTGGAGGAGTCGGGCGCTGGCAAGGCCGGATTTATCACAGCGCTGTACATCCTCATCGTGCCCATCCTGGGGCTTTTCCTGGGGCACAGGGCCAGGCCTGCGCTGTGGGTGTCCGTTGGCATTGCCGCTGTGGGGCTTTATCTGCTCAGCGTCAAGTCGGGCTTCCACATTTCCACCGGCGATGCGCTGCTGATTCTGTGTGCCGTCGCCTTTGCGGTGCAGATTCTGCTGGTGGATCACTACGGCCTCAAGGTGAGCGGGATGAAGCTGTGCAGCCTGCAGTTTCTGGTGTCGGGGCTGCTCTCGGGGGTTTTGATGATCCTGCTTGAAAAGCCAGACGCCACCAGCATCCTGGCCGCCTGGGGGCCGCTATTGTACGCCGGGGTGCTCTCCAGCGGCGTGGCCTATACCCTGCAGATCTTCGGCCAGCGCACCACACCGCCTGCCATCGCGTCGCTGCTCATGAGCCTGGAGGCGGTGTTTGCGGTCATCACCGCCATCCTGGTGCTGGGCCAGGTGCCCACACCCCGGGAATGGGCGGGGAGCGCCCTGATGTTTTCTGCCATCCTGCTGGCCCAGCGCGGGCAGGAGCAGCGCCCGGCCGTGTAAAGCATGGGTAAAATTGGTAGCGTTTTCCCGCACACGACACCACTTTTGTGATATAATCCTGCTGTTTGCAAGAAAGAGGTGAAGTCATGCAACTGGACATCAACAACATCTCCAAGAGCTTTGGGGACAAGGAAGTGCTCCACGGCGTTTCCTTTTCCGTGGTCTCCGGCCGCGCCATGGGCTTTCTGGGCCGCAATGGCGCCGGCAAATCCACCACCATCCGCTGCCTGATGGACGTGTTCCGCCCGGACAGCGGCAATTTCCTGCTGGATGGCAAGCCCTTCAAGCCCCGGAGCCTGAAGATCGGCTATCTGCCTGAGGAGCGCGGCATGTACCAAAAAAACGATGTGCTGGCGCAGCTGGCCTACTTCGCCCGGCTGCGTGGCGCCACCAAGGCTGACGCCGTGGCCAGCGCCAACCGCTGGATTGACTACTTTGAGCTGTCCGAATTTAAAAAGAAAAAACTGGAAACCCTCTCCAAGGGCAACCAGCAGAAAATCCAGATCGCCCAGTCCTTCCTCAATGAGCCGGACATCCTGATCCTGGATGAGCCCTTCTCAGGCCTTGACCCGGTCAACGCCCAGATCTTCAAGGATGCCATCAGCGAGTTTGTGAAGGAAGGGCGACTGGTCATCTTCTCCTCCCACCAGATGGGCTACGTGGAGGAGGTCTGTGATGATGTCACCCTCATCCACCACGGCAACATCCTGCTGTCGGGCAACCTGGACGAGATCAAGCGGGAGGAGGGGCAGGACAAGCTCTTCATCTCCGTCCTCTCAGACGACAAGGCCTGGGAGAGGGAGCTGGCCGCGGCCTTCCCAGCGCTTGCCATCCTGCCCGGGGATGATGGGCTGATTCTGGACACCCGGGGCCAGGTGAGCCAGGAGGACATCATGGGCTGGGTCTCCGGCCAGCGCCTCACCCTCCGGCGCTTTGGCCTGTATGAGCCCAGCCTCAACGATATTTTCATTCGGAAGGCAGGTGACTGACATGCGTGATTTTATCACCGTTTTCAACTATGAGCTTAAAACCCAGCTATTCAAAAAGGCTGCCATTTTCACCACGATCATCATGATGATCGTGGTGCTGGCGGTTACCTTCCTGCCCCGCATCATCGCCCTGTTTGATTCCGGAAACCCTGAGAAGAGCATGGAGGGGGAAATGCCCAGCCAGGCCATCAAGGGGGCTGGCTATGTGCTGCCCTCAGGGCCTGAAGCCGCTTTGCTCACGCCCATTCTGGGCGAGGACGAAAGCCTCCGCTACGCCGATAAGGCCGCGCTGGAGCAGGCCCTGCGCGACAAGGCCATCGAGGTTGGCTTTATCATCCAACCGGATTTGAGCTATGAAGCCCTCTACCTGGACCGCGCCCTGGAGGACAAGCGGGACAGCCAGCTGGGCAACATCCTAACGCAGCTTAAAAAGCAGCAGCTGATCACCCAGAAGGGCCTCACCCCCCAGGATTTTGTCGCCATTGAAGAGGCCCAGTCCCAGGGAACAACCACCGTGCTTGGCCGCAACAGCACCAACAACTATGCCCTCTCCTTTGCGCTGATGGTGGTCATCTACATGGTGGTGCTGCTATATGGCAACGGCGTCTCCTCCATCATCGCCCGGGAGAAGGACAGCCGCACCATGGAAATTCTCATCACCTCCACCCGCCCCTCCAGCCTCATCCTGGGCAAAGTGGCAGCCGCTGGGGTCTCGGCGCTGTTACAGTTTGGCATGGTGGTGGTGGCGGGCATTGTGGGCTATCAGCTGAATAAGTCCTTGTATCCCGAGATGGTCACCACCATGCTCTCTGGCACCCTCACCTCAAGCTATGTGTGGAGCTATCTGTTCTTCTCCTTCTTTGGCTTCATCCTCTACCTCTTCCTGTTCGCGGCCCTGGGCTCCACCGTCTCCAAGATGGAAGACCTGGCCAGCGCCACGGGCATTGTGCAGTTCCTGTTCATCATTGGCTACATCCTGGCCACCTTCGCCGCCAACATGCCTGCCAGCACCCTGTCGGTGGTGGCCAGCATCATCCCCTTCACCTCCATCATGGTGATGCCGCTCAGAAGCGCCGTCATGACCGTGCCCTGGAGCGAGCTGATCCTCTCCGGCGCCCTGATGCTGCTGTTTGTGGCCTTCTTCGCCTTCCTCAGCATCAAAATCTACCGCTGGGGCAGCCTCAACTATGGCAACAAGACCCGGCTCTCCCGGATCGTGAAGGAAGCCCTGCGGGGGCACTGATCTGCCATCAACAGCCCTATACCGGCTGCCCTTCAGGGCGGGTGCCTTGCTGTGCGCCAATCATTCTGTTACAATGGTGCGCATTGATTTGGAGGTGTCCGGCCTGTGAAAAAAAAGGACCTGAAGGTGATCATCCCCGTTATTGTGCTGGCAGCAGCGCTGTTTGTCGCTTCCCAGGTAATGCCCCGGGAAAACAAGCAGGCAAACGCCGGGGCGCTTGCCACCAGCATCGCGCAGACCGGAACCCCCGCACCCACCGCCACGGCATTGGCCGAGGTGACGTCAACCCCTGCGCCTGAAGCCACGGACACCCCGGCTCCCCAGGCATCCCCTGAGACCACCGCAAGCCCCGCCGTTCTGGCCAAGCCCTCCCCCGTGCCCACCCTGGTGCCGGCCAAGGCTTACCTCAAGGTGCAGATCGGCTACCTGGTGTTTGAGCCCCTGGCGCTGACAGAGGAGCGGGACCTGGAACTCACCCAGCCGGACGGGAAGCAAAACGTGGTGCGGATCACCCCCGAATCCATCATCATGCACTCCTCCAACTGCGACAACCAGGACTGCGTCCACCAGGGCATGGTCTCTCTGGAGAACCGGGACAAGCGGGTACTGCAAAGCATGATCATCTGCCTGCCCAACCAGGTGGTGCTGGAGCTGCTGGACCCTGAGGAGGCCCAGGCGGACTGGGAGGCGGCCCATGAAAAACCAGGTGCCTGAAACAGGGCACCTGGCTAACTGATTTCATCGATTCTGATTTCTATTTTATAATCAAACTACGACCGCCCTTTTCGCTGTTGATGGCAACAGCAGCAATCAGCACACAACCAAACACAACATCTTTCCACAGCGGATTCACCCCCGCCATATTCATCCCGGATGAAATGGCCATGACACTGATGACCCCGATGAGTGTGCGCAATACGCTGCCCGAGCCACCGGAAAATAGCGTGCCTCCCAAAGCAACAGAAGAGATAGCCATCATATACAAGTTGTCGCCGATAGTGGGAACGCTGCTCTTGAGTTTATATGCATACATGATGCCGCCAATCGCGGCGCCCGTGCTGCACAAAACAAAGGTCAAGATTTTGATTTTTATGGTATGGACGCCCGCCAGCCTGGCAGCCTTTTCATTGGCGCCTATTGCAAAAATGGATTTGCCAAGCTCTGTCTTGCGTTCAATCACCAAGCATAGAATAACAAGCGCCAGGGAAATCCATAGAATCACGGGGAAATCAAGGAACTTGTCCGTCGCCCAGTTTACAATCCAGCGCTGTTTGATGGGGATGGTGTTGGAGGAGCCTTTCGAGATAATGATAGCCATTGCACGCCACACACTTTGTGCACAAAGCGTGACAATGAACGAGGGCAGCTTTAAAACCGCTATTAAGCTGCCGTTGATAAGCCCGGCGACGACACCGAACAAAACCATGTAGAGGATAATCCAATGTCCCGTTTCTGTAACATAAGTGCCTGCAATCACGCAGGCTACGGAGGCCACGGCCCCGATGGACAGGTCAATGCTGCCAGAATAAAGCACAAATCCGATGCCGCAGGCCATAGGAAGCAGAGGGGCAATTTCCAACGACATATTCTGCAGGGAGTAAAGAGATAAAAACTTGGGATTGATGACGGAAAATACCCCTATAATTAGAACCGCGCTCAGAATAAAGCTATTACGCTTAAACAGCTCGTTTAGCGAAAAATCGCCATCCCTTTTCCACATACTAAATCCCCTCATAGCATCAGCCTCACTATATCCACCTGCTCAGGCTTGTTATCAGCCGGGCAGTCGAATTCGCCACATATCATTCCATCTTTCATCACAAGAATGCGACTGGACAGACCCAAGCTTTCATCCAGCGTATCCCCCATAAGCAAGACAGACCCGCCCTTTTCCGTGATGGATCGTATGAGCGCATAAATATCACCCTTGGCCCCCACATCCACCCCGCGAGTGGGGTGGTCCAACACTAAAATGGGGCATTCGCTATCCAGCACCCGGGCAAAAATCACCTTTTGCGCGTTGCCGCCGGACAGGTTGATGATCCTCTGATTAACGCTTGAACAGCGAATACCCAGGCTACGCACCCAGTGTTTTGCGTTCTCTCTCTGATTTTTGTTTGAAATCAGCCGATAAACGGCGTTCTTCTGATAGTTGGCCACAGAAATGTTCTCCGCCAGAGACAGGATATCAATGATGCCATCTTCCCGTCGGTTCTTGGGCACCGAAATGATACCGACATCACGCGCATCGCTGGGGGATTTGAAGTCCACTTTCCTTTGGTGCACCTTGATGGCACCATGGGTTTTCGCCTGATCCCCGCACAGAACCGCACAAACGTCCTCTTTTCCTGAGCCTTCAACACCGCAAAGGCCCAAAACCTCCCCTTTATAGAGATTAAAAGAAACGTTCTTGAAGGAACCAAACATACTCAAGTCCTTTACTTCAAGCACAGCTTCCTGGGCAGGAACGGTTTGGCGGTCGGACACAAAATACTCGCTATTCGTTTCCCGTCCAACCATTTTTTCATAAAGAATCGCTTCGTCTGCATGCTGAGTTTCCACTTCAGCCGTTAGTTTTCCATCTTTAAAAACATAGATTCGGTCAGTGATTTCCAGCACTTCCTGCAAACGATGGGAAATGAAAATAATGGCGTTTCCCCGTTGTTTCATTTGACGTATTTTATCAAATAACACGACCATTTCTTCGTCAGAGAGCACAGTGGTGGGTTCGTCTAGCAAAATCAGCGCGTGGTTGTTTGAGGCGGCAGATACGATATCAAACACCTTGGCTATCTCCACCATCTGTCGCATGGCAAAGCTGAGGTCACGCACCTTGGCTTTCTCAGAAATATCCTCAAGACCCATAGCGTTCAGCACGTTTCTCGCAGCTGCATTCATTTTTGACCAGATAATGAAATTGCCTTTGGAAAACTGCTTTTCACGCCCAAGAAAGATATTCTGCGCTACCGTCAGGTTGTTGATCAGAGATTGCTCTTGAAAAACCATGCCGATACCGCTTTCGTTTGCGTTCAACATGGAACCGGCCCGAAAATTCTGACCGTTCATCTGCATGGTTCCCATGGAGGGCTCCTCCACACCCGCGATTATTTTCAGCAAGGTAGATTTTCCCGCACCATTTTCCCCAATAAGACCAACGATCTCTCCGGGCCAAACCCTTATATTGATGTCTTGAAGCACCGTGTTGGTGCCATAGACCTTCCCGATATCATGTGTGGTAAACAATGCTTCACTGCTCATGCATTTATCCCTTCGCTTACTTGGCAATCGTCTTGCGACCGCGACTTAAGGTGAGTGCCACAGCAACTATGATGATGATGCCTTGCAATGCCTTCTTGTAGTTCGCGTCTACACCGATGATGGTCAGGAAGTTGAGAAGCTCCATGTAAATCAGGATGCCCACAATCGTCTGCAATGTACCTCCTCTCCCACCACTTAAGGAGGCACCACCAATAACTAGAGCTGTGATACAGGGGAACATCTGGTCATCCCCTAACGAAGCCTGACCAAATTTCAAGCGAATCAGAGCGACAAAACCCGCTAAAGCTGCGGCCGTGCTGCTGATGACAAAAGCCTTGACGGTAACCCTCTCCACGTTGATGCCTGAAGCCCGCGCCGCCGCCTCATTATCTCCAATGGCATATACTGCACGCCCGAAGGCTGTATAGTTGAGAATAATGCTGCACACCAGGAAAAACGCCACCGCAATCCAGGTGATGAGCGGAATGCCGAGGAAACTCATCATGGACCAATCAGTCATCCACTGTTCTTGCACTCGGGCAGCCCGGCTGTCATACAACAGGATGGCGATACCCTTAATGATGGTGCCTGTGGCAAAGGTGATGATGAACGAGGCGATGCGCAGTTTGACATGTAGAATCCCAGTGATAAGGCCATAGAAAATACCGATGGCGATGGGTATCAGCACCCCCCAAAAGCCAAAGTCATTTGCGTTGCGATCGTTGAGAATCAACAACGCCATAAAGGAGCCCACAAAGCCCATAACGCCCTCAACAGAAAGATCGATGCGGCCAATAAGCAGCACAAAAGAAAGCCCGGTTGCCAAAATGAGAGGCACGGCCATTTGCTGCAGAATGTTGAGGATGTTTTTTAATGAAAAGAAATGACTGTCATAAATCGAGAAAAAGATGGTCATCCCCACCAGCAGAGTAATTGGAGCATAGACGCGTATCAAATTGCTGCGCGCCTCATTTTCTACTTTTTGGACAAATTCTTCCGCAATGGTTTGCGAACTCCTATTACGTTTCCTAAAGAGCTCCATCCAGATGTCCTCCTGTTTTGTAAGAATGCTCCTGCGCAGTTGATGGGGCAACGTGTTTTCAATATGCAGTTCATCTCCGATACCGGAGATGAACTGCATATCTTGCTGTCTTGGGAACCAAGAGCGCTTACTTGTTTTTCAATTCCTCAAAGCTCTCATAGTCAGACAGCACCGGGAAGGCCAGATCGTTGAAATTATATTCCGGCTGACCATCGATGAACATTGCCTTATACTCGGCAACATTTTCGGCGGTAATCAGGGGCGCATTGGTCTTAATAACAGGCCTGTCAAAAGTTTTGCCGTTGACGGCAGCTTCATAAGCATAAGCAGCGCCATAGCCCATCAACAGATAACCATTGTTGGCAACGGTGCAGGCCATGTCTCCAGCAGCAACAGAGTCAAAAGCGGCGGCGATGCCGTCAACGCCGTTAACAAACACTTTGCCGTTTTTCCCCTCTAGTTTCAGCGCTTCGATGGCACCCAGCCCCATGGTGTCATTGGCGGCCCAAATAGCAGCGATATCATCGTGGGCAGCAAGCCAAGTTTGGGTAAAATTCATGGCTTGATCCTGGCTCCATGAGGCAACCTGCATGTCCACCATTTCTATTTCCGGATAGTCTTTCAAAGCTGCCTGGAAACCAGCATAGCGGTTGGCGGCAGAGTCTTCACCCTGCACACCATATAGGGCGCAGACTTTGCCCTTTCCGCCAATGAGGTCGAAGAGATATTTGGCGGTGTTGTAGCCGGAAACAAAGTCATCGGGTGACATATGGGCCACAAAGTGTTTGAAGTCTTTGGGTTCCAATCCCTCTGCATGTTGCCACAGCATGGTGAAATATACGCCCGCTTCTTCACAGATTTCGGCGAAGTTCACGCTGTTTGCAGTGGAGGCGACGTCTGTGATGAAAAACGCACGCTGGCCATGCTTGGCGATGAAATCGCGAATAGCCTGATTTTCTTTGTTGTCATCCCCGTCAGTGACCATCACTTGATATTCTACATTTTCCTTCGATTCGGCAAACAAGATGGCTCCATTTGCTTCCTGCGCCCAGAACTCATTTTCCAGTCCATGCACCATGATACCTAGATACCATTTGTCATCCTGCGCGGAAGCGGCAGTAAACAAGGACAGCATCATCGCCAGTGCAAGCATAAGTACCAGAAACTTTTTCATATGGTCTTCCTCCTTTTATTTTTACAAAGAGCGCACTATCGCATGCTCTTGTCAATCGATGACTGCGGCCTCAATGCCTCATCGCGCTGATTCGATCAAAAATAGGGGAGTTGGCAGTGTAAAGGTCCTTAAAGATCGGGTACATCTGTCGATAAATCGCCATGTTTCCCTCAAGCGGAGAAAATACTTCGAGGGCCGGCGCCACACAGACATCACAAGCCTCTTCAAAATTGTTAAACAGCCCCACTCCTACCGCCGCAGTGATAGCAGCACCAAGGCAAGCCTGCTCTTTTGTAGCGCTTCTATACACATCCATCTCGAAAATATCAGCCTGCATCTGAAGCCATACGTCGCTGCGCGCCCCACCACCCGCTGCCACTGCATAGTCGCAGGGAACATTCATTTCTTTTAACACCTCCAGGCTATCCTTCATGGCAAAGACCACGCCCTCCATGGCTGCCCGTGCCAGATCCGCCCGGTCATGATGGAGGGTCAAGCCAACATAGGCACCACGCGCCCGGGGATTCATGTATGGCGTGCGTTCTCCCGCCAGGTAGGGCATAAAAAACAGGTCATTGAGACGGCTCTTTTGATTTAAGATCAACTGATCGATAGCTCCGTAATCCTCAACCCGCAGAATACTGCGGGAAAGCCACTTGAGCACGCTGCCCCCATTCAAACATGCTGCCATCACACTCCAACGGTCGGGAAGCACATGGGCAAAGGTGTTGCCACGCAACGCGGGGTCATATAGAGGTTTTGATGCGGCAGCACAAATAAGAGCTGAAGTTCCGATGTTAGAGGCACAAGCGCCTTCTTTGATCACCGCGTTGCCAATGGCCTGCATGCACTGATCTGCTCCACCGTTAACCACCAGGGTTCTTTCAGAAAGACCAAAATCCGCTGCTGCATCGGGGCTGATATGCCCAATTACCTCGGTAGAGGGCAGACAAACAGGGAAAATCTCTTCTCTAAGTCCCAGCCCTTTGATGATGGGTTCTGCCCATTTTAGCGTGACATTGTCAAAGGCAAGGCTTCCCGCCGCATCAGAAAAGTCTGTGGTAATACGATCTGACAGGCGGAATTTAATGTAGTCCTTTGGCAGCATCACATGAGCGATACGCTGGTAAAGATCATTTTTGTTAAGTTTTAGCCAATAAAGGGAAGCAAGCAGAAAACCGGGAGAAACGCGGTTTTGAGTGTTCTGCTTGATCGCTTCTGTGCCAAGTTTACCATAGATATCTGCGATGGCGTCTTCGCTACGCTGGTCCAGCCATAGCACCGCATTCATCACAGGTTGTTTACGCTCATCCAGCGCCACCAATCCATGCATCTGACCCGAAAAGCTGATGGCGATGATCTTTTCAGGCGAAATATTGCTCTGCTGCACCACCATGCGTACCACTTCGGCGGCCTTGTGATACCAGGCTGCAGGATCCTGCTCCGCATGCCCAGGCTCAGGAATAATCACATCATAATCGGATCCGGCAACATACCCACCCGCCTTGTCAAGGCAAGTCAAGAAAGCGCGAACGCTTGATGTCCCCAGATCCAGGCCAATCACATAATTCTCCATATGACGTGTTCCCTATCTATCTCATCAATAACAAACAGATGTAAAACAGAACATTTTTAATATCGCGTAAATATCTGACACCTATTGCCTTGCTAATTATACAGATCTACGGGCTTTTGTCAATGTAGCTTTTGTCAGATAAGCAAAATCTGGAAAATAATTCTTGCGTTTTGCCTTCTCCGATGATAGTATGTATTTTGTGGCTCATGGTTGCGCGCCATGAATCCAGCAGTAAGGCGCAAAAGAGGTGAAAGAACTATGAAACAGGACATCCATCCCAAGTACGAGAAAGCCACGGTGCGCTGCGTATGCGGCGAAACCTTTGAAACCGGCTCCGTCAAAAAAGAGATGCGCGTTGACATCTGCTCCAAGTGCCATCCCTTCTACACCGGCAAGCAGAAGCTGGTGGACACCGGCGGCCGGGTGGAGCGCTTCAAGAAGCGCTATCAGGCCCAGCAGCAGGACTGATCCCCGCAGCATGTCAGACCGCCCCGGCGTGGGCGGTTTTTCATTTTGACCCGGCCATTTCCACCAGCTTGGCCAGGGTGTTGCGGTTGCGGGTGGTGAGGGGGGTGCCCAGCTTCCGCTCCAGGAAGTTATTGTTCAACCTGCTCCTGGCAGCGCTGCCGGGGATGTACATATAGGCCGCCCGCGGGGTGATGATAAGGCGCTCCTCGCCAAAGTCCATGTCTCCCAGCGCCGCGGTCTTCTCCGGCGCCACCTCTCCTTGCCACTGGGCGTAGAACACCCGCTGGGAGAGCAGGTCTGTAAACGGGTTCTCCGCCAGCACGCGGCGCAGCTCCTCAGGGGTTTTCACGATGACAGCCAGGTCAGCCCCGATCTCATCCCTGATGATGCGGCGCAGCTCCTGGGCGGTCTGGTCCGGCGCAAGGGCAGTGGTCAGAATCACGTTGCCACTTTGTATCCAGGTGCGCGCGCCGGGGAAGCCGTGCCGCTCCAGCGCCTCCCGCAGCTGCGCCATGGGCACCCGGTTTTTGCCCGTGGGGGTCACGCCCCTGAGCAGCGCTATGTGGGTGTGCATGCCTTTCCTCCCTTCAGGTTGTGAACAGTTTGTGTCATTATACCCTCTTTGGGCCTGAAACCTCATATTTCCCCTTGCCCCAGGCGCCACATAGGGTATAATGGTTTTGTCGGCGCCGCGGCATCGCCTGCGGGCGCCAAGGAGGATATTGTGTTAAGATCCATTGAAGACAACAAAGCCAACAAGCCGCCGGATATCGGCGGCCAGGCGGTGCTGGACGGGGTGATGATGAAATCCCCCGACGCCATCGCCATCGCCGTGCGCAAGGAAAACGGCGACATCGTGGTGAAGCGCGAGCCCTATGTCTCCCCCAGCAAGCGGCACCCCTGGATGGGCAAGCCCATCATCAGGGGCGCGGTCAACATGGGGCTGATGCTGAAATTGGGCGTGGGGGTGCTGCAGGACAGCGCCGACATGTCAGGCGTTCTGGCAGATGAGAAGCCCTCGAAGTTCGAGGCCTGGCTATCCAAAAAACTGGGGAAAGGGGCGGACAAGGTGCTGATGGGCTTTGCCCTGGTGCTGGCCCTGGCGCTCTCCATGGGGCTGTTTGTGTTCCTGCCCAACATCCCCACCAAGGCGCTCCGGGGCGCCGGCTGGTCGCTCTTCTCGGTGAACCTGCTCAGCGGCCTGATCCGCACGGCGATTCTCATCGGCTATCTCTACCTCACGGGCCTGGTGCCCGACATGCGCAAAACCTTCCAGTACCACGGGGCTGAGCACAAGACGGTCTATGCCCATGAGGCAAAGCTGCCCCTCACGCCTGCCAACGCGCAGAAGTTCACCACCCTGCACCCCCGCTGCGGCACCAGCTTTTTGCTGATCACCTTCATCCTGTCCATCCTCTTCTACTCGGTGTTTGATGAATTGGTGCTGGCGATCTTCGGCTACGACATGGCCAGCAACTACCTGGTGCGGGTGCTGTCCCGCCTGGCGCTGCTGCCGCTGATGGCAGGCCTGGGCTATGAGGCGCTCAAGGCGCTGGCCCACGCCAACAACCCCCTGACCCGGGCGCTTCGCTGGCCGGGGATGCAGCTGCAGCGCCTCACCACCAAGCCGCCCACAGATGAGATGCTGGAAGTGGCCATCGCCGCCATGAACGCGGCGCTCCATGGCCTGCCAGAGGGGGAGCGCACCGCAGAGGGCTATGCCCTGCTGCACAAGGCGGCGCCTGAGGAGGCGATGGCGGTTTGACCGTCGCCCAGGCCTTGGCGGCTGCCTATGAGGTGCTTGGTGCCGCCCAGGTGCCCGATCACACGCTTGACGCCCAGTGGCTGCTGGCGGAGGTCTTGTCGGTTCAGCGCCTGGCGCTGAGCATGATGCGGGATATGCCCCTGGATGAGGCGCAGCACGCTGCCTTCCAGGCCCTCATCACCCGGCGCGCCGGGCGGGAGCCTCTGCAGTATATCCTGGGCACGGCAGACTTCATGGGCCAGCGGCTGCTCACCCGGCCCGGCGTTCTCATCCCGCGCAATGACACGGAAACCCTGGCGCAGATGGCCATCAGCCGGGTAAAGCCGGGGGATAAGGTGCTGGACCTGTGCTGCGGCAGCGGCTGCCTGGCCATTGCCATCAAACTGGCCTGCCCCCAGGCCCAGGTCTGGGCCAGCGACCTGTCAGAGGCCGCCGTCAGCCTCACCCGGGAGAATGCCGGGCGCCTGGGCGCTGAAATCACCGTGGCCCTGGGGGATCTGTTCTACCCCCTGCGCGGGCGGCGCTTTGACCTGATCGTCTCCAACCCCCCCTATATCCCGGCGGATGAACTGCCCCATCTCCAGGCGGAGGTGGGCTTTGAGCCGGCCCAGGCTCTGGACGGGGGCGCTGACGGCCTGTCCTTCTACCGGCGGATCATCAGCGAGGCCCCCTATTTCCTCAGCCCTGGCGGCTTTCTGATGGTGGAGGTGGGTGACGGGCAGGCGGAGGCACTGATGTCCCTGCCAAGCCCCCGGTTTCACCCTTGGCGGATCCAGCATGATCTGCAGGGCCTCCCCCGCGCAGCAGAAACAGACCTGAAAGAAGCATGATGCAAGAGAAGTTTGAAGCCCTGTGTGCCCGCTTTGAGGAGCTTTCCCTCACAGCCAGCCAGCCGGATGTCATCGCCGATCAGCCCCATTACCAGGCGCTGGTGAAGGAGATGGCGGAGCTGACCCCCAGCGTCACCGCCTGGGGGGATTTTCAGGCGCTGGAAGCGGAGATCGCCGCCACCCGGGAGCTGCTTGAAAGCCCGGAGCTGGCCGAGATGGCCAGGGAGGAGCTGGAAGCGCTGGAGGAAAAGCACCAGGCGGCTGAAACCCAGCTGCGTCTGTTGCTGCTCCCCCAGGATCAGGATGATGACCGCAACGTGGTGATGGAGATCCGCGCCGGGGCGGGCGGCGACGAGGCGGGGCTGTTTGGCGCGGCGCTTTTGCGCATGTACACCCGCTATGCCGAGCGCCAGGGCTATCAGGTGGCCTATGTGAGCCTGTCTGAAACCGAGCTGGGCGGGGTTAAGGAGGCGGTGTTCACCCTCTCAGGCCGGGGCGCTTTCAGCCGGATGAAGTATGAAAGCGGCGTGCACCGCATCCAGCGGGTGCCGGCCACCGAGTCCCAGGGCCGCATCCACACCTCCACCGCCACGGTGGCGGTCCTGCCTGAGGCGGATGAGGTGGACATTGAGATCAACCCGGGTGACCTGCGGATAGACACCTTTCGCGCCAGCGGCCAGGGCGGCCAGCACGTGAACCGCACTGACTCTGCCGTGCGCATCACCCACCTGCCCACCGGCCTGGTGGTGCAGTGCCAGGATGAGCGCAGCCAGCTAAAAAACAAGGATAAGGCCATGCGCGTGCTCAAAAGCCGCCTGCTGGAGCTTTATCAAAGCGAAAAGAACGCCAAGGAGGCGGGCGCGCGGCGCTCCATGGTGGGCAGCGGCGACCGCAGCGAGCGTATCCGCACCTACAACTTCCCCCAGAGCCGGGTGACGGACCACCGCATCAACCTCACCCTCTACCGCCTGGAATCCTTCCTCGACGGGGATATGGACGAGGTAATCGACGCGCTGATCATCGCCGAGCGGGCGGCCCAGCTTTCCGGCGAACAGGGCTAAAAAGTAAGAAAGAACGGCAGCACCATCACCCTATATTATATGGAAATTTCTCCCGTCTGGGGGCGGGTTGCCGAAAGGAACCGCAGTATCCATGCAGACCCAGTATTTTAACGCCAGCCCGCCCGATCGGATGATAGAGCCGGCCAATCGCGTGCCGTTTTCTTTTTGCGTGGTGGCGTTAAA
>DHQX01000047.1:0-200 GCA_002411105.1 Christensenella sp. UBA5327
GGCCCTGCGCGAAAAATTGCTGAAAAAGCGCCTGGCCTACTCCAGCGTTTCCCAAGTCAGCTATGTGCTCTGCGGCCTTTTCCTGCTCAACACCATGTCCTTTGACGGGGCGCTTTTGCAAATCGTATTCCATGCCCTCACCAAGGATGCCCTGTTCCTGTGCGTGGGCGCCATCATCTATGCCACCGGCATCACCCGGG
>DHQX01000047.1:422-1472 GCA_002411105.1 Christensenella sp. UBA5327
GGCGGTGGCCGCCACCCTGCCGGTGCAGGTGTTCAGCTGGCTGGTGCCCACAGTGCTGCTGATCAGCGCCCTGTTGACCGCCGGCTATCTCCTGCCGCCCAGTATCACCGCGTTTTTTGACCTGCGCCAGGAGGAAGACCGGCAGGTGGCTGTGGTGCGCCTGAAACCAGACTGGCTGATGGTGGTGCCCATCCTCATCCTCACCCTGGCCATCGCCATCCTGGGCGTGTTCCCGGGCTTTATGATCGACGCCTTCAGCCAATTGGCCAACACGCTGTTCTAATCGTCGCAATGAAAGGAAGTCTATGATACTGGTCGCCGCCATCGCGCTGCCCCTGATTGCGGGCGCCCTGCTGCCAGCCTTGAGGCTCAAGCAGGGGGCGCGCCTTGCGTATATGCTGGGCGTGACGCTGGTGACATCCGCCCTGGTAGGCGTTTTGCTGTTCAGCCCGGAGGTGGAAAGGCTTGACCTGATCCGCTTCAACGAGTTTCTGGTGGTGTCCCTGCACCTTGACGGCATGGGCAAGGTGTTCGCGGCGCTGGCGGCCTTCCTGTGGCCCCTGGCCACCCTGTACGCCTCTGAGTATATGCAGCTTCACCGCAATCAGGAATCTTTCTTTGCCTTTTATACCATGAGCTATGGCATCACCCTGGGGGTGGCCATGAGCGCCAACCTGCTCACCCTGTACATCTTCTACGAGATGATGACGCTGTCCACCCTGCCCCTGGTGCTCCACGGCGGCAGCCCCCGCGCCATCTCAGCGGGGCTCAAGTACCTGTATTATTCCCTGGGCGGCGCGGCTTTCGCCTTTATGGGTATGGTGTATGTGCTGTACTTTGGCGGCACCACGGATTTCCAGTGGGGCGGGCTGTTCCAGCATATCGCCAGACCTCACACAGCGCAGCTGCAGCTGGGCTACCTGTTCTGTTTCCTGGGCTTTGGGGTGAAGGCAGCGGTGTTCCCGGTGCATGGCTGGCTGGTGCCCGCTTCGGTGGCCCCCACCCCGGTGACAGCCCTGCTGCACGCGGTGGCCGTGGTCAAGGCAGGCG
>DHQX01000047.1:1542-2352 GCA_002411105.1 Christensenella sp. UBA5327
GGTGGCCGTGGTCAAGGCAGGCGTTTTCTCGGTGATGCGGGCCACCTATTTCAGCTTCGGCGTGTCCATCCTGGCGGGAAGCTATGCCCAGTATATCCCCCTGGCGCTGGCGGCATTCACCATCGTCTACGGCTCCACCATGGCGCTAAAGGAGAAGCACCTGAAGCGCAGGCTGGCCTATTCAACCATCGCCAACCTCAGCTATATCCTCTTTGGCGTCTTGCTGATGACCCCAGCGGGGCTTGCAGCGGGGCTGCTGCACATGGTGTTTCACGCGCTGATCAAGATCACGCTGTTCCTGGCCGCGGGCGCCTACATGGAGAAATGCCACTTGGAGAGCATCCAGGACCTCAGGGGCCTGGGCAAAAACATGCCGCTGACCAGCCTGGTGTTTGTGATTGGCGGCCTGGCGCTGACAGGCATTCCCCCGCTGCTGGGCTTTGTGAGCAAGTGGGCGCTGGCGTCCTCCGCCGTGGCCCAGGGGGGCCTTTTGCCCTACCTGGGGCTGGCAGCGCTGATTATCAGCGCCATCCTGACCGGTACTTATATGATGGTGCCTTCTTTCATGCTATATACCGGCAAACGGCCGCCAGGAGCGCCTGAGATCACGCCCATGGGCCTGCCTTTTCAGCTGACGCTGATTGTGCTGGGGCTCAGCCTGTTGGTATTCAGCTTCTGGAACGGTCCCTTGATTGATTTTCTGACGCGCGCCGCGTCCGGCCTGGCATAAGGGGGGAGCACAGTGAAGAGCATTCCGGTTCTCATGATTGTGCTGCCGCTGCTGGCGGCAGGGCCCTGCTATGTGCTGGC
>DHQX01000047.1:2463-49279 GCA_002411105.1 Christensenella sp. UBA5327
ACATAGCAGGGCCCTGCTATGTGCTGGCCAGGCGCCGGCTGAGCCTGGGCTATCTGCTGACAGCGGGCATCGCCGCCCTGGTGACGGGGCTTGGCGTGCTGCTGGCGGTCAGCGGCACGGTCCAAAGCCTGCGCTTCCCGCGCCTGCTAGGCCTGGGCCTGTCGCTGAAGGCGGACGGCTTCCGCGCGGTCTACGCGCTGGTGGCCGGCTTTATGTGGCTGATGACCTCGCTTTTCACCCCCCAGTACATGGGGCATGGTCACCGGCGGCCCCGCTATCTCATGTACACCCTTTTCACCCTGGGCGCCACCGTGGGGGTGTTCCTGTCTGATGATCTGATCACCACCTTCCTGTTTTTTGAGATCATGAGCTTCACCAGCTACTGCTGGGTGGCCCATGAGCAAACCCCGGGTGCCATGCGGGCCGGGCAGACCTATTTGGCCATCGCCATTCTGGGCGGCATGGCCATGCTGATGGGGCTGATGATGCTGCGCGGGCAGCTGGGCTCCCTGGCTTTTGACCAACTGGCAAGCCTGGGCGAAACCGCGGACAAGTCCGCTCTCTATCTGCCCGGCGCCCTGATCCTGGCAGGCTTTGGCGCCAAGGCGGGCATGTTTCCGCTGCATGTATGGCTGCCCAAAGCGCACCCAGTCGCCCCCGCTCCCGCCTCCGCCCTGCTCTCCGGCATCCTCACCAAGGTGGGCATCTTTGGCATCCTGGTGATTTCCACCCGGCTGTTTTTTGGCAGCATCCCCTGGGGCAATGTGCTGCTGGGGTTGGGGCTGATCAACATGTTTCTGGGGGCAGTGTTGGCGCTGTTCTCAGTGGATTTGAAGCGCACCCTGGCCTGCTCCTCCATGAGCCAGATCGGCTTTATTCTGGTGGGCATCGGCATGCAGGGGCTGCTGGGCGAGCACAACGCGCTGGCAGCCCAGGGCACGGTGCTGCACATGCTCAACCACAGCCTGATCAAGCTGTGCCTGTTTATGGCAGCGGGGGTGGTGTATGTGCACCTGCACCAGCTGGATCTGAACAAAATCCGCGGCTTTGGCCGCGGGCGCTACGGCCTGATGGCCTGCTTCCTGGCAGGGGCTGCCTCCATCAGCGGGATTCCGCTATTCAGCGGCTACGCATCAAAAACCCTGCTGCATGAGAGCATTGTGGAGTACATCGATCACCTGCACCACTTGGGGCAAAGCGCCTTCTGGTATCAGGCGGCGGAGTGGGTGTTTATCATCTCCGGCGGCATCACTTTCTGCTACATGCTGAAACTGTTCATCGCCTTGTTTGTGGAAAAGAACAACCAGCGGCAGGAGGAGTTTGGCCGCATGGGCCCCTCCATGACGTCGCTTTCTGCCGTGGCACTCGGGGGCTCTGCCCTTGTCATCTTCCTGATTGGCCTGTGGCCGGAGGGGGTGCTGGCGCCGCTGGCCAACCGCATGCTGCCCTTCCTTCAGGCCCACGAGCCTGCCCACGCTGTGCACTTCCTCGCCCCCGTCAATGTGATCGGCGCCTTGAAGTCCCTGGTGATCGGCGCTGTGCTGTATATCACGGTTGTGCGCCGGTGGCTGATCCAGCGGGACGCGCATGGCCATAGCCTTTATGTCAACCGCTGGCCGGAGAAGCTGGACCTGGAAAACGCGCTGTACCGCCCGCTGGTCAGCCTGCTGGTGCGTTTGGGCAGCTTGCTTGCCCGGGTGCTCAACACAGACCCGAAAAGCAGGATCCACCGCCCTTTTGTTGACCTCATCTCGCGCCTAGGGGTATTGTGCTGCCAGGGGCTTGACCTGCTGATGGACAAGGCGCTTTATCCGCTGTTTTTCACTCTGGGCACCTTCTTTGCCCGCGTAGCGGATTGGCTGGTGGAAGGCTCGGTGCTGCTGATGATGAACACCGTGTTCAGGCGCGCCAGGGAAACGCCGCCGCTGGTGCCCCCCGTGGGCAACCGCTTCACCTACAGCCTGGGGCGCGTTTTTGATGGTATTTCCTACAAGGTCAGGCGTCTGTTCCGCGGGAACACCGCCCAATCTCCCAGGTTCATTTATGTGTTTTCCTCTCTTTGGAACGGCATTCACGATGTGGCGCGCCGCCTGTTGCGCACCCTGTCCTTCAGCCTGATTCTGTTCGCGCTGGTGCTGGTGGTGCTGCTGGCTTTCCTGATGACAAGGTAAAACACCCCCGGCTTCCGGCATGATTCAAGCCGCCTGACACGTTATATAGACAAGCGGGGAAAAAGCAGACGCCCTGCCGAATGACTGAGAAGTGAGGTTGATTGAATATGAAAAAACTGCTTGCGCTGGCTTTATGCGCGCTCCTCCTGGCAGGGCTAATCCCCATGGCCGCCTCTGCCAAAGACACGCTGGACGTGGTCCCGGTGAAGGAATTCCGCTTCCCAAGCGAAAGCGCCGTGGCGGATGTGTTCACCATCCAGAACACCAACCCCTATGATGTGAACGTCACCATCGATGTCTATGACCAGGCGCTACGCCAGAATGTGCAGAGCATGCAGGTCACCCTGCTGCAGGGCGATGCGCCCACCGCCATCCAGGCCTATGTCTACAAGCCCCTCACCCACAACGGGGAGATCAACACCTATCGCTACACCATCAAGACCGCAGGCGGCTACACCAAGCACCTGTATTATGGGCAGAAGCTCACCATCACCACCGATGGCTCGGGCAACCCCATCCATGTCTATGACCAGATGGACAACTCCTTCTACCCCCGCAACACCGTCTCCTCCTTTGGCCCCCACTTCCGGGATGTGACGCCCAACCTCACCAAGCTCTGGTACATGTTCACCCCCATCGATCTGTCCATCCAGGGCCGGCAGAGTTTCCCCCTGGTTGCCAGCAACATCTTTGAAGTGGGCCAAGTGCATGTGGACGTGAACATGGACACGGTGATCGTCACCTATGAGATGTTCTTTGAGGGCAAGGAGGGCTACACCAGTGAACGGCTGAGCGACTTCCTCATGTTCTACAACGCCTACACCGACATCACCATCGTTGAGCCTGAGGATATGCCCAACCCCAGCCCCTATGCCTTCGGCCAGCCCATCAGCATCCTGAACCACCTGGGCGGGGATACCAACGTCATCATGTTTGTTCGCAACCGCATCACCTATTACGAATTCCCCACACCCAAGGACGGCTACACCCGTTACTGGCGCAACCTGCCGGAGTACAAGACCCGCCGTGAGGCCATGCTCCAGATGATGGATCCCATCACGCCGGTTTCCATGGTCGGCAAGTAACATCACCCCGGAAACCGACTGCCGCGGCGCCGCGGCAGTCGGTTTTTTCGCCTTGGGCTGCGCCCGCCCCGGGGCAGAGATATCCGCGCCATCACTTGATAATGCCCATCCGCACTGGTATGATATCCAATATAATAACTGCGAAAAGGCGGCCAGCCATGAAAGCGATTGTAAACGGCATCATTCTCACACCAAAGGGCCCGGTCACCGGGCACAGCCTGGTGTTTGACGACAGGGTGCGGGGCATTGTGCCGGGGGGCGCACCTGAGGGCAGCCAGGCCTATGATGCCAAGGGACTTTTTGTGTCACCGGGGCTTATTGACCTGCACATCCACGGCTACCTGGGCGAGGATGCCTCCGACGCCAGCCAGGCTGGCCTGCGCGCCATGGCGGCGGGGCTTGTGGAAAACGGCGTCACCGCCTTCCTGCCCACTACCATGACCCTCTCCTGGGCTGAGATAGAGCGGGCCTTTGACACCGCCCGCCAGCTGCGACCGCTCACCCGGCGCCCTGATTTTCCCGGCAGCGAGATCCTGGGCGTGCACGCCGAAGGCCCCTTCATCAACCCCAAGCGCAAGGGCGCCCAGTCGGCAGACCATATCCTGCCCCCCGACGCTGAAAAAATGCTTGGACACCAGGACATCGTGAAAATCCTCACCATGGCGCCTGAAATGCCCGGCGGGCTGGATTTCATCAGGGAGATCACCACCAAAAGCGACATCGTTGTCTCCATCGGCCACACCGATGCCAGCTTTGAAGAGGCGATGGCCGCCATCCAGGCCGGCGCCTCCCACATCACCCACACTTTCAACGCCATGACCGGCCTCCATCACCGGAACCCGGGGGTGGTGGGCGCGGCGCTGACAAGCGGGGCGATGTGCGAGCTTATCGCCGATACCTTCCATGTGCACCCAGGGCTGTATGCCCTGTTATTTGCCGCCAAAGGCGAAAAGCTGGTGCTGGTCACCGACTGCACCCGGGCCGGCGGCCTGGGCGATGGAGACTATACCCTGGGCGGCCAGCCCATCCGCGTTAGGGGTGTTGAGAGCCGGCTGGAGGATGGCACCATCGCCGGGAGCGTATTAAAGCTCAACCACGCGGTGCGCAACTTCAGCCAGCACACGGGGCTCAGCCTGCCCGAGGCAATCCCCTATGCCAGCCTGCACGCCGCCCGCGCCATTGGGATGGCGGACGGGAAGGGCTCTCTGGAAGCCGGCAAGGATGCGGACATCGCCCTGTTTGATGACCAGATGAACACCCATGCCTGCTTTGTGCGCGGGCAAATGAAATATGAAAGAGGAACTGCCCTATGATACACGCCACATTGCCCCTTGATCCGGGTTTCGCGCCGCTCTCCCTGGCCTACCGCGCGTTTTGCGAGGAGGTGGCGCAAAGCGCAGAGCCCCGGCGCTTTGTGGTGCGCATCGTGCGGGGGGAGGCACGCAGCTCCGCCTTTGAAACCCTGATTTTCCCGGAGGGCGCGCAGGACGCGCGCAACATCAGGATGATGGACCGGCTGGTCAAAAGCCTTTTGTGGGTGAGGGGCGGCTATCGTATTCAGGTGTCCGGTTCAAAGGCGGTGTTTTGGCATCTGAAAGCTGCCTATCAGCCAGGCGGCAGCCGGGCTTTTGATGCCAGGTTTATGTCCACGGTCTATGAAAGGCCCTTTGCTGTGGAATATGTCGCGGATGCCGATGCCATCGCCCAGTCCCAGGAGGCAGCCAGCGATATCGGCCGGCACCTGGACGGCTGCCGCATTGGTTTTGACGCGGGCGGCAGCGACCGGAAGGTGAGCGCGGTCAAGGACGGCAACCCGGTGTTCTCTGAGGAAGTGATCTGGTTTCCCAAGGTGACCGCTGACCCGGAATACCACTACCGGGAGATCCTCTCCGCCTTTCAGACCGCCGCCAGCCACCTGCCCCGGGTGGACGCCATCGGGGTCTCCAGCGCTGGGGTTTACATCGACAACAAGGTGATGACCGCTTCCCTCTTCCTGGCGGTGCCGGAGGCGCTGCACCCGGAAAAAGTGAAGCACATCTATGAGAAAGCCGCGAAAGCCATCGGGGATGTGCCCCTGGTGGTGGCAAATGACGGGGATGTGACCGCCCTGGCAGGCGCCATGGGGCTTGGCAAGGGCCGGGTTCTGGGGCTTGCCATGGGCACCAGCGAGGCCGGCGGCTATGTGGATGAACAGATGCACATCATGGGCTGGCTCAATGAGCTGGCCTTTGTGCCGGTGGACATGAACCCGGAGGCGATGGCGGACGAGTGGTCCGGGGATATCGGCTGCGGGGTGAAGTATTTCTCCCAGGACGGGGTGATCAAACTGGCGCCGGCGGCGGGCATAGCGCTGGATGCAAGCCTCTCCCCTGCCGAAAAGCTCAAGATCGTGCAAATGGAGCTGGAAGCCGGCCATCCCGGCGCCATCCGGATCTTTGAGACCATCGGTGTCTACCTGGGCTATGCCCTGCCCTGGTATGCCCTGTTTTATGACATCGCCCAGGTGCTCATCCTGGGCCGGGTCACCAGCGGCAGGGGCGGGCAGCTCATCCTGGATAAAGCCCGGGAGACGCTGGACCTGGCCTTCCCGGAGCTGGCGAAGACCATGGTCCTCTCTCTGCCAGACGAGGCCACCCGGCGCGTGGGCCAGTCCATCGCGGCTGCCAGCCTGCCTGACATCAAAAAATAAGCGCCTGGAAAGCAGACGGATAGCCCAAACGCTTGACGGATCCCTGGTTTTCCCTTAGGATATCACCAATCTGTCCCCTTGAAAACTGGAGCCATGAAGCCTCCGCGCCGTCTGAAGACGGACAACTGGACAGCTTTGGAGAGGAAACCATGACACGATCCACTACCAAACGCCTGACCCTGTCCGCCATGTTCCTGGCCCTGGGGCTGCTGTTGCCCTTTCTGACGGGGCAAATCCAAACCATTGGCAGCATGTTGAGCCCCATGCATATCCCGGTGTTGCTGTGCGGCTTTGTATGCGGCTGGCCCTGGGGGCTGGCGGTGGGATTCATCACGCCGCTGCTGCGCTCGCTGCTGTTTGGCATGCCCCCCATGGTGCCCATAGCCCTGGCCATGGCCTTTGAGCTGGCCGCCTATGGTGCCATCGCGGGCATTCTGTATGAAAGGCTGCCAAAGGGATTGCCGTATGTCTACCTGGCGCTGGTGGTGTCCATGCTCTTGGGCCGGGCGGTGTGGGGCATTGCCAGCTACATCATCTTCAGCCTCCAGAGAGGGGCTTTCACCCTGCCCATGTTCCTGGCCGGCGCCTTTACAAAGGCCTGGCCCGGCATCATCCTGCACCTGGTGATCATCCCGCCCATCGTTGTGGCGCTTGAAAAAGGAAAGCTGATTCCCGTCACTGATTAACCGAGGTAAACCACATGAAAATCCTGGTGATCGATGGTCAAGGCGGCGGCCTGGGACGCGCGCTGATCCAGCGCCTGTGTGAAGCGTTCCCAGGGCAAACCATCTATGCCCTGGGCACCAACGCCCTGGCTACCTCCGCCATGCTCAAAGCCGGGGCCCATGCCGGTGCCACGGGGGTAAACGCCATCATCTGCCAGTGCCGGGATGCCGGCCTCATCCTGGGCCCCACAGGCCTTTTGCTGGCTGACGCCATGCTGGGGGAGATCAGCCCCGCCATCGCCGTGGCCATCGGCCGCAGCCCCGCCATAAAAATCCTGATTCCCTCAGACCGCTGCAGCCTGCGCGTGGCAGGCCTGAAAAGCCTCAGCCTTGATGACGCTATCAATGACGCGGTCAGCAAGGCCGAGGCCCTTATCAGCGGGGAAGCCATATAAAACCGGTCAACTGAACTCAGGCACCATCCGCGCCACCAGGTCGAGGATGGTGCTTGTGCGCAATAGCGTGCCCATCGCCGCGATATCCTGCCGCATCTCCCGGTCCTGGCTCAGGAAGGGCACCTGGGCGCGGATGAGCTTGAGCAGCGCCTGATACACTGGCGAGGGCTGCCCGCCCCTGAGCTCCAGCGCCTGGGCGGCGGTCAGCAGCTCATAGCCCAGGGCAGAGAGGGTGTTGTCCGCAATCCGTCGCGCCTTTCTGGCGGCGTGGGCACCCATGGACACATGATCCTCCTGGTTGGCGGAGGAGGGAATGGAGTCAACGCTGGCCGGGTGGGCCAGCACCTTGTTCTCGCTCACCAGGGCGGCGGCGGCGTACTGAACGATCATCATCCCGGAGTTAAGGCCGCCTTCGGTCACCAGAAAAGCAGGCAGGCCGCCGCTAAGCTGCGGGTTCACCATCCGTTCCAGTCGGCGTTCTGAAATGTTGGCCAGTTCAGCCGCCGCAATGCCCAGATAGTCCAGCGCCAGCGCCAAGGGCTCACCGTGGAAGTTGCCGCCGGAGAGCACATCCCCTTCCACAGGGAACAGCAAGGGGTTATCAGTTACAGCGTTGAACTCTGTTTCCAGCACGCTTTGCACATGCTGGAGCGCGTCACGCACCGCTCCATGCACCTGGGGAATGCAGCGCAGGGTGTAGGCATCCTGCACCCGGGGCGGATTGGCCCGGTCAATCAGGCCACTGCCTTCACAGAGCATCCGCAGGTTGCCGGCCACCAGCCCCTGCCCCCGATGGGGCCTGAGGGCATGGATGCGCGGGTCAAAGGCGGCAGACAGACCTTCCATTGCTTCCAGGCTCATGCCGGCCGTGATATCCGCCAGCCGCGCCGCCCGGATGGCATCAGCCAGGGCCAGCCCCCCTACGGCCCCCATCATCTGGGTGCCGTTGATCAGCGCCAGGCCTTCCTTCGCCTCCAGCTGGACGGGCTTTAGCCCGGCCGCAGCCAGCGCTTGGGCTCCGGGCATCTGCTCCCCCTGATAAACCGCCTCGCCCCGGCCCATCAGCACCAAGGCCATATGCGCCAGCGGCGCCAAATCCCCTGAGGCCCCCAGGGAGCCCTGCTCCGGCACCACCGGGTGCACCCCGGCGTTTATCATCGCCACCAGCAGCTGCACCACCTGGGGCCTGATGCCTGAGTGCCCTTGGCACAGGGCATTGGCCCTGAGCAGCAGCATGCCCCGCACGCTGTCCTCCGGCAGCGGGTCCCCGCAGCCCACCGCATGGCTGATAATCAAATTGGTCTGTAATTGATCCACTTGATCCGGGGAAATGGGCACCTGGCTGAAAGCGCCAAAGCCGGTGTTGATGCCATATACCGGCGCGCCTTTTTCAAGGATCTCCTCCACCTGCGCCCGGGCCCGGGCCATCAAATCCATGGCCTCCGGCGCAATCTCCACCTTGGCTCCATGGCGGGCCACCGCCACCAGGCCCTCCAGTGTCAGGGACTTCCCGTCCAGCACCACCCGCTTTGTTCCTTCTGAATGCAGCACAAACCCTCCCTGCGGCGCAGTCTTCCCGCCGCAATTGTCATTTTATTTAAGCCCGAACTCCGCCTTGAGCACGCCTTCCATCACACCCCGGGGCGCGTCCTTGCCGGTCCAGAGCCTGAAATTCACCGCGCCTTGATTGGCCAGCATCCCCAGGCCGTTGATGGTCTGGGCGCCGCGGGCGGCCGCCGCCTGCAAAAACAGCGTGTTGGGATCATTGAACACCACATCGCTCACCACCATCCGGGGGGTGATGCTGCCGTAATCGATCTCAGGCCGGCTATCCACATCCGGATAAAGGCCGATGGAGGTGCCGTTCACCAGAATGTCGGCATCCCCTGGCACAGCCATCCCGGGCACCCAGGCCAGGGCTTCGGTTTCCACCCCGGTGCGGCTGCGGATCATCCCAGCCAGCTCCTGTCCTTTTTCAGGCGTGCGGTTGATCACCGTCACCTTCCTGGCCCCAGCCAGGGCCGCCTCCACCGCGATGGCCCGGGCAGCGCCACCAGCACCCAGGATCACCAAGTGCTTTCCTCTCACTTCGCAGCCGTTTTCGCTGAAGGACTGGAGCATCCCCTTGCCGTCGGTGTTTTCCCCAATCAGCCTGCCACGCTCATTGATCACGGTGTTGACAGCGCCGATGATCTCCGCCGCTTCGGTCAGTTCATCCAGATGCGGTATCACCGCGATCTTGTGGGGAATGGTCAGGTTGATGCCCCGCATGCCAAAAGCGCGAAGGGCTTTCATGGCGTCAGGCAGGTCTTCCCGCTTCACCCGGAGGGTCAGATACCGATAGGGCAGCCCCAGCGCCTCAAACGCCGCTTCCTCCATGACGCCGGTGGGGTTTTCATCCACCGGGTCTCCAAAAACGCCTACCAGTTCCGCGCGGTAATTCCTTGCCATCTTCGCCTCCTGTGTTGTCCTATTCAGGCTTGTATATGATCCTATCATAATGCAAACATCACCCAAATACAAGATAGGAACAAAGCGGCGTCCCATTCCCTTGCGCCGCAAGTATGCTATACTCATCATAGATAAAACGGCAGGGGTACAGGTATGATCGCATTTGGCACAGGCGGTTGGCGGGGCATCATCGGCAGGGATTTCACC
Organism: Christensenella sp. UBA5327; assembly: GCA_002411105.1. Lineage (GTDB taxonomy): Bacteria > Bacillota > Clostridia > Christensenellales > Aristaeellaceae > UBA6115. Next base: position 12,187 of record DHQX01000047.1, read on the forward strand.
TATGACAACATCTGCCTGGTGGCCCAGGCCCTTTGTGACATGATCCTCCAGGACGGCAAACAAGATAAGCCGGTGATGATCGGCTTTGACCGGCGATTTTTGTCCTTTGATGCCGCACAGTGGGTGGCTGAAACCCTGTGCGGCAACGGCATTTCTGTCTGGTTCATGAAGCGCACCGCCCCCACCCCTTTGGTGATGCACACAGTGCAGGAACAAGGCCTGCATTTTGGCGTGCAGGTAACCGCCAGCCACAACCCCTCCACCTATAACGGCATCAAGCTGATCGTAGAGGGCGGACGCGACGCCTCAGAGGAAGTGACCGGCCGCATGGAGCAGCTGGTGGCAAACATCCTTTCCGAAGGCAGAAAGCCTGGCACCATGCCCTTTGCGCTGGCTGAAGAACAGGGGCTCATCACCTATCCCAAAAATCCCTTCAACCGGTTTATCGACAGCATCCAGGCCCGCATCCGCATGGACCTGATCCGCGAGCGGGGCCCGCGCATCCTGTTTGACCCCATGCATGGCTCCGGCGCCTATCCGCTGATGGTATTGCTGTACACCGCCAGATGCACCGTGGACCACATCAATTTTGAGCGAGACGCCTACTTTGGCGGCCACACCCCCGCCCCCAGCCTGATCAGCCTGGAAGAGCTGCGCCACAAAGTGGTCTCCCGGGGCTATGACCTGGGCATCGCTTTTGACGGCGACGGAGACCGCCTGGGCATCATCGACAAAAGCGGCCGCTACATCACCGCCGATGAAATCCTGGTGATCCTTTACTATTATCTGCATGAGCACCGGGGCTGGAAGGGCCCTGTGGTGCGCAACCTCTCCACCACCCACATGCTGGACAAGCTGGCAGCCACCTTTGGCGAAACATGCTATGAGGTGCCGGTGGGCTTCAAGCATATCTCCCAGAAAATTGAAGAGACCAACGCGGTTCTGGGCGGCGAATCCTCCGGTGGCCTCACCGTCAGGGGCCATATCCCCGGCAAGGACTCGGTCTACGCCGCGGCGCTTTTGGTGGAGGCGCTGTGCGCGCTTGGGCAAAGCCCTTCTGACATACTGGATGAGCTGTATCAAAAGCTGGGCGCGCACTACACCGCCGAGGCCAACCTCAGCTTCACCCAGGCCGAGAAAGCAGCCCTTCAGAAGGTGATGATGGACGGCTGCCTGGTTCCGCAGTTCCCTCAATCAGTCAGCCGCGTCTCCAACCAGGATGGCTGCAAGGTGTATTTCGCCGATGACAGTTTCGTGGTCTGCCGCTTCTCCGGCACAGAGCCGCTGCTGCGGCTGTATGCAGAAGCGCCAGTCAAGGCCCAGGCGGATGAGTATATCCAGCGCTACCGGCAGCACATTGCAGAAATTCTCCACAGCGCCAAATTCTGATGCGTGCAATGCCTGAATTGACAATCCGGGCCATGAAAGTTATACTTTAAACACTTGCTGGTAGCAATGATGATACCATAATTGCATAACACGAAGGAGGATTAACTGGATGAAAAAGCTCGCAGCCTTACTCTTGACGGCCCTGATGGTGTTCTCGGTCTCAGCCGCCTTGGCAGCGGAAGGATCGCTGGTGATCTATTCCCCCCATGACGCCGATCCTCTCCAGGCAGGCATCGCCCTGTTCCAGGCCGCCTACCCCGATGTCAAGGTCGAGTACATCGCCGCTGGCACCGGCGAACTGCTCCAGCGCGTGGCCGCTGAGAGCGAGAATCCCCTGGCCGATGTGCTCTGGGGCGGCGGTGCTGATTCCCTGGCCGCCTTCAAGCCCTATTTCCAGCCCTATGTTAGCGCCAACGATGGTGTGATCGCGGATGCCTTCAAGGATGCTGAAGACCTGTGGATTGGTGAGTCCCCGCTTCCCATGGTGCTGTTTTACAACAAAACCCTGGTGAGCGAGGAAGACGCCCCCAAGACCTGGGAAGACCTGCTCAACCCCAAGTGGAAAGGCAAGATTGCCTATGCGTCCCCCGCCAAGTCCGGCTCTGCCTACACCCAGCTGTGCACCATGATTCTGGCCCAGGGCGGGCCGGAGGGCGGCGGCTGGGAGTTTGTAGAGAAATTCTACCAAAACCTGGACGGCAAGGTACAAGACAGCTCAGGCAACTGTCATAAGCTGGTGGCCTCCGGCGAATATGCCATCGGTGTGACGATTGAGAAATCAGCTGTCCTGTATGCCGATAACGCCGATGTGGCCTTTGTCTACCCCACCAAAAACAGCGCTGTGCCAGACGGCGTAGCCATCATCAAGAACTGCCCCAACCTGGAAAACGCCAAGCTGTTTGTTGACTTTGTGACCGGGCTTGAGTGCCAGAAGGATCAGAACGCCAACTGGAAGCGCCGCCCTGTGCGCAGTGACCTGGAGCCGGTGGGCCTGGCGCCCCTGTCCGAGCTTGATCTGACCAACTACGACTTTGATTGGGCCGCCACCCAAAAGGAAGCCATCATCGAAAAGTGGCAGGAGATCATCGTCAACAATTAAACCAACACCTTTTTGGGGGAGCGGGCAAAGCCCTCTCCCCCGCTTTTTCTAAAAGGAGACATCCATGCAATCTCACAACGTCTTTATCCAGGACGCAGTCAAAACCTATGGGGATTTTAAGGCCGTTGCCGGCATCACGCTTGAAATCAACAAGGGCGAGTTTTTTACCCTGCTTGGCCCCTCGGGCTGCGGGAAAACCACCCTGCTGCGCATGATCGCAGGCTTTAACACCATTGATGCGGGCACCATCTCCTTTGGTGACAGGGTCATCAACGATGTCCCGGCCCACAAGCGCGGCATCGGCATGGTTTTTCAGAATTATGCCATTTTCCCCCACCTCAGCGTCGCTGACAATGTGGCCTACGGCTTAAAGGCCAGAAAGGTGCCAGCCAGCGAGATCGCGCCCCGGGTGAAAAACGCGCTGGAGATGGTGCAGATTGCGGAATTGGCAAGCCGCATGCCCAATGAGCTCTCCGGCGGCCAGCAGCAACGGGTGGCCCTGGCCCGGGCCTTTGTGATTGAGCCCAGCGTCCTGTTGATGGATGAGCCCCTTAGCAACCTGGACGCCAAGCTGCGCGTTCAGATGCGCACCACCATCAAAAAGCTTCAGCGCAAGCTGGGCATCACCACCATTTATGTCACCCACGACCAGGAGGAGGCGCTGGCCATATCCGACCGCATCGCGGTGATGAAAAACGGCCTGATCATGCAGGTGGGCGAACCCACCCAGATCTATAAAAAGCCGGAGAACGCCTTTGTCGCCGGTTTTATCGGCGTTTCCAATTTTTTGGACTGCGAGATTTTAGGCCAGGATCCACAAAACGCCACGCTGATCGTGGGCGGTTACCGGCTTGAAAGCGTGCCGATCTCAAAGCCTTACTCAGGCCCCGGCAAAATCGCCGCCCGGCCGGAATATCTGACCCTTGGGGATGAAGGCATCCGGGGCCGGATTGAGCTGTCCACCTTCCTGGGGGACTTTATTGAGTACGAGATCCTCCTTGAAAACGGGCAGACCATTCAGCTCAACGAATACACCAAGGACGCGCTGTCCATCAAGCCCGATGGGCTGGAGGTCAGGGTGATGCCCGATACAATGTCCATCATCGTATATGATGACAATGGGGAGGTGCTCACATCATGATAAAGCTGCCAACCCTTAAAAAGCCCCGCTTTGACTTCTGGTTTTTTGTGAAGGCCACGGTGATCCTGGCGATGCTCTTTTTCCTGGTCTATCCCTTTTCCACGCTCATCACCCGGAGCTTCTTTTCCAAAAAGGTGGATGGGGCCACCCTTGAAAACTACGCCACCTTCTTTAGCAAGAAGTATTACCTGGACGCGCTGAAAAACACCCTGCTTATCACCTTCGCCTCCTCCTTCACCTGCCTATTGGTGGGCACGCCCATGGCCTACCTGATGACCCGCTACAACATCTTTGGCAAAAAGGCCATCTATGTCTGCATCATCCTGGCGCTGATGTCCCCGCCCTTTATCGGCGCCTATTCCTGGATCCTGCTCTTTGGCCGTGCCGGGTTTATCACCAGGCTGTTTGCGGGCATCGGCATCACCACGCCCACCATCTATGGCCCCGGGGGCATCATCCTGGTGTTTACGCTGCACCTGTTCCCCTATGTGTACCTCTATGTCTCAGGCGCACTGGGCAGCATTGACAGTTCGCTTGAGGAAGCGGGCGAGAACCTGGGCTCCTCAAAGCTTAGGCGGCTGTTCACCGTTACCCTCCCGGTGGTGATGCCCTCCATCCTGGCGGGGGCTGTGATGGTGTTTATGACCTCACTCGCCGACTTTGGCACGCCCATGCTGCTGGGCGAGGGCAAAACCCGGGTGCTGCCGGTTTTGGTCTATGACGCCTACATGAGCGAGATTGGCGGCAACGCCAACATGGCCAGCACCCTGTCGGTGATTGTGGTGGCCTGTTCGCTAAGCGTGCTGCTGATTCAAAAATTCTATGTGGCGCGCAAGAATTATGCCATGACGGCGCTTCGCCCGCCCAAGGTGGTGGAGCTGCACGGGTGGAAGCGCTTCCTGGTCTCCCTGCCGGTGGCGCTGGTGGCTTTCCTGGGCCTTTTGCCCCAGCTGACGGTGGTTATCTCCTCCTTCATCCGCACGGACTTCACCGGTTTTATCGGCGGCTTCACCCTGGAAAACTACGAGAAGATCCTCAGCCGCCTGGCCACCAACATCACCAATACCTACTATTTTTCAGCGGTTGCCATTGTTTTTATCGTGATCTTTGGCATGCTGATCTCCTACATCCTGGTGAGGAAGCGCGGCAAGGTGGCCAGCATCATGGATCTCCTGGTGATGTTCCCCTATGTCATCCCCGGCTCGGTCCTTGGCGTGTGCCTGATTGTGGCCTTCAACCGCCAGCCCATCATCCTAACCGGCACTGCTGCCATCATGATCATCTCCTATGTGGTGAGAAAACTGCCCTACACCGTGCGCTCCGGCAGCGCGTTCCTTTATCAGATGGATGCCTCGGTGGAGGAGGCCTCCATCAGCCTGGGCGTTTCCCCCATGAAAACCTTCTTTAAGGTGGTGGCCCGTTTGATGCTGCCAGGCATCCTGTCAGGCGCCATCCTCAGCTGGATCACCTGCATCAACGAGCTCAGCTCCTCCATCATGCTCTATAGCGGCAAAACCTCCACCATCTCGGTCGCCATCTATCAGGAGGTGATGCGCATGAGCGACGGCACCGCCGCCGCCCTGGCCTCCATCCTCACCCTCACCACCGTGGCCTCGCTACTTATCTTCATGCGCTTTAGCAAAGGCAAGGTATCGGTGATATAACCCCCCTGTTGCACCCATCAAAAAGACCTTGGAGCAAAACGCTTCAAGGTCTTTTGGCAAGGCAGAAGGGGGATCAAACTATACTCATCCATCAATTGGTGTTATCTTGATGAATGCATTGAGAATTATGATACCTCACTCAAACGCTGATATCCTTGCGGCCAGTTAATTTGAAAAACAAAATCAGGGAGAGGACTGAGGTCACGGTCAGCACAGTGGAGTAGGCTGCAGCATTCCCAAAGTTGTTCCGGATTACTTCTACATAGATGGAAACTGTCAATGTTTGTGTGTTTGCCCTATAGAGGATGATAGAAGAGGAAAGCTCGCTAATGACGGTGATCCAACTCATGATGGCACCGGCCAGAATACCCGGCAACATCATGGGCAGGGTAACCTGACGGAAAGAGCGAAGCTCACTCGCGCCTAGGCTGATGGCAGCTTCCTCTATGCTGGGGCTAATCTGACCAATAATGGCGGTGCTGGAGCGGATGGTATACGGCATTCTCCGAACGGCCAGAGCGATGATGATGATGGTCGCAGTGCCAGACAGCATAAGAGGCGGACGGGAAAGGGCATAGAGGAAGGCAATGCCAATGACTGAACCAGGGATGATATACGGCAGCATCGTTAAGGTATCTAGCGTAGAGGTCACTGGCGACCGTTTGCGTTCTGCCAAATAGGATATTAGAACACCAATGACCACAACCAGAATGATGGCCGCGATACCATATATATAGGTATTAGCAATGACCTTGTTGTTCTTGGCCACAATGGTATTGAGGTAATTGTCCAGTGTCAGCGTGCTTGTAAACATCCCGGGCGTTGACTCCTTTAAGAAGGAGGTAGAAATCACCATTAACTGGGGAAGCAGTGCTAAGGCCGTGACAAGATAAACAAATCCATGGCTCAGAATGGACACCTTCCGGCTGACACGCTTGGGCTCCATGGGTTTGAGCGCTGTCATAGAATACGTGTGGCGTCTTGAAACCCGGCGCTGCACAAAAAAGAACACCAGGGTAATGAGCATCATGATCACGCACAATGCAGCGGAAAAAAAGTCGTCATTCGTCACCTCCCCCATGAATTGGTTGTACAAAACCACAGGAAAGGTTCGGTAACCTTCGCCGATAAGCATGGGCGTCCCAAAATCAGAGAACACGCGCATAAAAACCAACAGAGAACTGGCCAGCACCGTGGGAAGCACAAGTGGAACAATGATGCTCATGACCCGGCGGGGATTCCCTGCGCCCAGACTCTCCGCTGCCTCGTTAAGAGAGTTGTCAAGGTTTTGAAGGGCTCCTGCTACATACATATAGATCAGAGGGAAGGACTGCAGAGAAAACACCAGCACGATGCCGGCAAATCCGTAAATACCGCCAAAGTCGGTTCCCGGCAGCAGCGCGTTGACAACTTTTGTTATCAGCCCATTCCTGCCAAGTAGCTGAATCCAGGCATAGGCACCGATGAACGGGGGGGACAGATAGGAGACTACGATAAGAATGTTAAGTGTCTTACTGCCCGCAATGCGTACGCTTCGGGTGATATAAGCCATCAACAACCCTAAAACGGCAGAAATGGTGGTAGCGACCAGCGTTACCTTGAAGCTGTTGATCATTGTGTTCGTGTAGTATTTGCGCGTGAAGAACCGCGTAAAATTCTCAAAGGTCAGCCCGCCGCCCTTGGGGTCAATCACGCTTTTATACAACACCATGATGAGGGGGTATACCACAAAGACCAGAAACAGGGCCAGTATCAAAAGGGTAAGAAACATCCAGAAACTGCCTCGCCGATTTGAGTTTTTCAGCATATCAGGCGCCCTCCCTGATCAAGGTCTGTCTGCTGTCTTGATGGAAGAGGTTGATCTTGTGCTGCACCATTTGGAGGGATACAGGGGTGTTGTCCGGGATGATTTCGCTAAGGTCGGACTCTGCAATGACTTCGACTTCTTTGCCGTCCGGCAATTCGAGGAAATAGTGGAGGTTTACCCCCAGGAACACGGAGGAGCGAACAATCGCTGGAATGCCCGGCTCACCCTCCTTGGCAATCAAGAATTCCTCCGGCCGCACGGAAACCAGCACCCGCTGCCCGTCCATCAACCCTTCCTCCTTAAGCGGTGGGGGGGTGAAGCGGTATCCGTACGCCTGTGCCTGCCAGCTCTCCGGAGCGGCATGTACACTGCCTTCCAGAATATTGGACAGGCCGATAAAAGTCGAGACAAACAGGTTGCTTGGTCGTTGGTAGATGCGTTTTGGGGTATCAATCTGCTGGATAATCCCCTTGTCCATCACGGCTATGCGGTCAGAAATTGCTAAGGCTTCCTCCTGATCGTGGGTGACATATACAGTGGTGATGTTGATTTGCCGCTGAATGCGTTTGATGACATTACGCATTTCCACGCGCAACTTGGCATCCAGGTTGCTGAGCGGTTCATCCATGAGCAATACTTCCGGTTGGATAACGATGGCTCTGGCCAGGGCTACCCGCTGTTGCTGGCCGCCGGAGAGTTGGGAAGGCATACGGTGCTTATATTCCTCAATCTTGATGAGTTTGAGCATCTCATCAACCTTGCGGTCCATCTCAGCTTTTTGCACCTTGCGTGTTTTTAGGCCGTATGCAACATTCTCCTTAACTGTCATATGAGGAAAGACAGCGTAGTTCTGAAAGACCATGCCCATGTTCCGCTTGTTGGTAGGAATGCCATTGATTAGCTTTCCATCAACCAGTATCTCTCCTTCTTCAATTGAATTAAAGCCAATGATCATCCTAAGAAGCGTGGTTTTGCCACATCCGGACGGGCCCAGCAGTGTGAAAAACTCGCCTGCCTTAATATCAGTGGATAAACCCTGGATGACTGTGTTGTTTCCATATCGCTTTGTAACGTTGTCAATTCTGATGGTGACGCCCATATTAGTCCTCCTTGAGAAGACAGGGCTCCGGAATTGGAGCCCTGTGCTATTGTTTGCTACGATTCGGAAATTAGTGGTGTTACTCCATATTTATTTCTACATGTTGAATGTAGGTTGCGACGATATCAGACTTGTTTTCCGCAATATACTTGGCGCTGTAACTGTCAAACAGTTTGATTTCTTCATTGGGAATCATCTTCTCATTGGTCGGGATTCCCTCTCTAAGAGGCCGCAAGTTGAGTTCAGCAGCTACAGCACGCTGAACCTTTTCGGACAGCACATAATCCACAAACTTCTGCGCATTCTCCAAATTGGGCGCGCCCTTGATAATCTGCACTGACTGGCCGGGGAAGATCGTGCCTTCCTTGGCGTACACCACCTTAACCGGGAACTCGCCGGCTGCCTGCAGCTCTACACAAGGATCTTCATAACTGAGCCCAATTGCATATTCGCCTGCCGCTACTCCATTAAATACCTGTGAGGAGCCGTTGGCGATTTTGCCATCCAGGTTCACGAGATACTGATCCATAAAATCCCAAGCCTCCTTGGACAGGGGATCTCCATTGCCCATGCCATAGAGCATGCCAATAAGGCATTGAAAGGCAGAGGAGGAGTTGGCAGGGTCGGCCGTTATAATTTTGCCCTTCAATTCAGGCTTGAGCAGATCAACATACCCCTCGACGGTCACACCCAACTCTTCAAGCATCTTGGTGTTGACGATCATCACGTTGGGTTCCGCAAAAGCCGCGTTGAAGGGATTGGTACCATCGTTGCGGAACTGAGGCATCATGGCATCATTCTCGGGTGAAACATAGACTTCGAAAAGATCTTTGTTTGCAGTCAGCATGGTTTCATCAGCCGCCCAGTGCACATCGACAGTTACATTGCCACTATCTACTTCCGCTTTTACGCGTTGCAATACTTCACCAGAGTTGCCAGTGATGACCTCGATGTTCAGACCGGTTTCCTCCCGAAATCCTTCGATAACAATCTTATTGAGCCGCTCATTGCGCGCGGTGTAGATGACCAGGTCATACTTCTGAGCCTGAATGCTCAGTGGCAAGGCAATGGCAAGAACAGCAACCAGAACCACAGATAGTAGTTTACGCAACATGATAATCCCCTTTCAGATGTGTGTTTGTTATGGAACCTTACCATAAAACACCGCTATTGTAAAGTTTATGTAAAATCCCGGGGAATGGCTATGCGGAATCGCATAAAAAAATGATGAAATGCTATGGTTCAAGAGGAAGAAATGGAGAAACAGCCATGACAGAGCAACGCGCCCGTCAGATCTTCACGGAGAAGCTTCCAAAACAGTTTGCAGGGCTGCTGAACAAGAACAATCTCCGCAGCGAGGCCCTCTTCGGTAATATGAGTTGACCCTGTCCTCATTCGACAGATGGGTGCAGCGGGTCAACGCGACTGGTTCCAGCCGGGACAAGGATAACCGGAAACCGGAAGAACAGAAAATGCTGCGGTTGCGCAAAGAAAATCAGCAGCGGCGCAGCATGGGGTACTGACGTCATAAAGCAAGCGGCGCTGATATTCGCGCCAAAGTCATTGTGATTCCAGCAAATGCCCAACCCCGAAAACACGCCATGGTCAGTGCACAGATGATGTGCGGAACGACTGTTCAGCTGGAACTGAGTCATTCGCAGAGACCATCATGAATCTGTTATAGTTTAAGCTAAAACCCTCATTCAATAACAAAAGCCCCCATTGAAAACATCGCGTTTTCAATGGGGGCTTTTGGCAGGGGCAGAAGGACTCGAACCCTCAACAAAGGTTTTGGAGACCCACGTGTTACCATTACACCATGCCCCTATGGCCTGGTCATTATAGTCTATGATGGGGAAAAATGTCAACCCGCACCTGCTGGCACACGGGTCTGGTTCATTGACCCGTGCCCGGCATCGTGATAAAGTGTCATGGAACTGATAGGAGAATGAAATGGAAAGCAAACGTCTGGCGGTTTTTGATTTCGACAAGACCATGGCGAGCGGGGACAGCATCACTGAGTTCGTGCACTTCCTCTGGGAGAAACGGGTGCTTTCGCTGCCCCGCCTGGCGGTGATGCTGCTGATCAGCCTTTTGTGGCTGCTGCGGCTGGTTCCGGTTGAAAAAGCCAAAAACCAGGCGCTGGCCGCCCTCAGGAAAGTCGATCAGAGCCGCGCCCAGGCCCTGTGCCGGGAGTTTGTGGAAACGCGCCTGGTGCCCCGGATTTTCCCGCCTGCCCTCAAGAAACTGCAGGAGCACCACCTGGCCGGGGATGTTGTGCTGCTGGTGTCAGCCTCCCCAGCCTGTTATCTAAACCATATCAAGCATTGCTTGCCGCTTGAGGCCGTGCTTGCCACAACCACCGATGATGCCTACCGGGTCATCACCAACGTGAGGGGGGAGGAAAAGCCCCGTCAGGTGAGGCAATGGCTGGATGCAAATGGCATCACGGCGGATTGGAAGGCCTCCTATGCCTATGGGGACAGCAAAAGCGATTTGCCCATCCTGATGCTCACCGGCAACCCTTACTTGGTGAACCCCAGCCCTGGGGCTGTGAAGGCCGCGCCCCATCTGCCGCAGCTGCGCTGGGAGTAATGCACTGCTCAAAAAAACCGGCTGCCGCAGCAGTCGGTTTTTTTGTCAAATCGTTGCCTTTATTGAGGCCGAACCCAGGCGGCTTCCTTGATTTTGGCGGCCTTGCCCTGGCGGGAGCGCAGATAATAAAGCTTGGCGCGGCGCACGCGGCCCCGGCGCACCACTTCGATGCTGTCAACCCTGGGGGAATGCAGCGGGAAGGTACGCTCCACGCCGATGCCATAGGACACGCGGCGCACGGTAAAGGTCTCCCGGGTTGAACCGTTGCGCTTAGCGATGACGGTGCCCTCAAAGGCCTGCAGACGCTCACGGCTGCCCTCAACGACCTTCACAAACACGCGCACTGTGTCGCCCACGTTGAAGCTGGGACGGTCTGTGCGCAGCTGCTGCGCCTCGATGGATCTGATGATTTCACTCATGACGGTTTCCTCCTTGCCTGCGGCGTTCGTGCTCCCTTGGGATACAGAGGACCGCCTGATGTCGCAAAAGGGATCATATCACAACTCTTAGGCCAAATGCAAGCATTTTTTGCGGGTGCGACGGTGATAAGCCTGCGCCGCGCCTGCGTGGCAGGATTAACGCGCTTTTCGCGTGGCCTCACGCCTGGGCTGCCAGGCGGTGCGGGGCCGGGTGAGGATCTCGTGGGTTACCACGGCTTGCACCAGGCTGTTTGGCGCCATGCGGGGCAGGATTCCGCCCGAAGGCCCTGCCGCTGTTCCCTTTGGTTTTGTCTGCGTTGCCGGCTTCCTAACAACTGGACGGACCAGTTCTGGCCGCTGCTCAAAGGGCTGAAAATCCATGGATATGCTGCCCCGGAAATCAGGCTCCGCCGCTTGCTCGCTTTCCCACTGCTTATCAGCCTTTTCATCCCACTGCTTTGCTTTCGCAGGCTCTGGTTTCTTGGCCGGCTCAATGCCCGCCGCCTTCTCAACGGCCTCCTGAAACTGGCGCATAGCCTGCTGGAAAGGGCTTGAGGCTTCGCGCCGCTGCCCTTGGGCCGGCGCCTGTTTTTTTGCCGCTTCACGGTTTTTCAGCGCCCGCCTGTTCAGGCTGGAGGCAATCGCAAAGATGATAATCAGAATAACGCCAATTCCTTCCAAGGTTCGCCTCCTTTTCTATTGATTCATCGCGGCATGGGGACTAATCATTTGCCCGGAACATCGGGGTTTTGATCTTGCCCGGCATTGGGATCGGCCGCTTTAGCGATGCCATCGCGCATCTGGGTATCTGCCAAGACGTTTTGCATCTGATAGTAGTCCATCACACCCAGTTTGCCGGCGCGCAGCGCTTCTGCCATGGCCAGGGGCACCTCAGCCTCCGCAGCCACCACCTTGGCGCGCATCTCCTGCACCTCGGCCTTCATCTCCTGCTCCCGGGCCACGGCCATGGCACGGCGCTCCTCAGCCCGGGCCTGGGCGATGCGCCGGTCGGCCTCCGCCTGATCCATCTGCAGCTGGGCACCGATGTTGCGGCCCACGTCCACATCGGCGATATCGATGGAGAGAATCTCAAACGCTGTGCCGGCGTCCAAGCCCTTGTTGAGCACCGTGTGGCTAATCTTGTCAGGATTCTCCAGCACTTCCTTGTGGGACTCGGCAGAGCCGATGGTGGTGACAATGCCCTCGCCCACGCGGGCCATGACGGTTTCCTCGCCGGCACCGCCCACCAGCTGCTGGATGCTGGTGCGCACAGTCACCCGGGCCTTGGCCCGCATCTCGATGCCATCCTTGGCGATAGCAGCCACCGGGGGAGACTCGATGACCTTGGGGATAACGCTCATCTGCACCGCCTGGAGCACATCGCGCCCGGCCAGGTCGATGGCGCAGGCCTGTTCAAAGGTGAGCTTGATGCCCGCCTGCTGCGCCGAGATAAGCGCCTTCACCACCCGTTCGATGTTGCCGCCAGCCAGGTAATGCTTTTCAAGCTGGTTGATGGTCAGGTTAAGCCCGGCCTTGGTGGCGGTGATCATGGCGTCCACCAGACGGTGGGGGGAGATGCGGCGCAGCCGCATGCCGATGAGGGTGATGATGGTCAGCGGCACACCTGATGCTCTGGCCCTGATCCACAGCCCGATGGGGACATAGCGGAAAAAAATCACAAACAGCAGAATAACAGCGATAATAACGATCCCCAGCATAATCTCAGGCATGCCCAGTCCTCCTCTTATCTCGTTGAATAGTGTATTGAAATTCATGTGCGCACCGCCTCTACCATCACCCGGGCGCCTTCAACCTCCCGCACCCGGACGCGCACGCCCTGGTCGATGAAGGTGCCCACGCTCACCACGTTCACCCGCTCGCCCTCGATCTCGGCCATGCCGGCCGGGCGCAGCACCGTGAGGGTGATGCCCTCCTTGTTCAGGTATCCGTCGTATTCATCAGTCGCCACAAAGCCGGCGTCCCGGCTCTGAGAACCCTGAAGGATAAGCGCTGAGCGGGAGAGGCGCCCCTTGGTGGTGGATTTGATGGAGATGTAGATGGCGATCCCCACGAAAGCCAGCAGGAGGATTCCCACCCCCAGCCCCGCCATATAGCCATATTCTATCCAGGTGAGAACAGCCGCGCCAAACAGCAGAATAATTCCGGATATGCCGGGAATGCCAAAGCCCGGCATAAAAATCTCCACAATGACCAGCGCGATGCCCACCAGCACACAGATGAGAATCGGCAAGTTATTCAGAATGAAATCCATAGCGCTCCCTCCTTAATGGTATTCTACCTCAAAACCCTGATGGATAAACCGTTTTAAGGCGTTTTATGCGCGCCCTTCATTCGTTCCGGGTTTTTCCGGCAGTGATGTCAGCTTGTCGCGCAGCAGCTGCATATCCTCCCAGGCGTCCCGCTTTTTGGCCGGATCCCGCAAAAGCGCCGCCGGATGGAAAGTGGGCAGGATAAACACCCCTTTGCGCTCCACAAACTGGCCCCGGGCGCGGGTGATGCGCAATTCCGGCCCCAGGATGTGCTTAAGCGCCGTGGCCCCCAGCAGCAGAATTACCTGCGGGCGGATCAGCGCGGTCTGTGCCCGGAGGAAAGGCAGACAGTTTCCCGCCTCCTCGTCTGTGGGCACCCGGTTGCCCGGCGGTCTGCACTTCACCACATTGCCGATGAAAACCTCCTCCCGGCTTACACCGATCGCCGCCAGCATCCGGGTGAGCAGCTGCCCCGCCGCCCCCACAAAGGCCAGGCCCTGCCGGTCTTCATCGGCGCCTGGGCCCTCTCCAATGATCATCAGCCGCGCGTCCGGGTTCCCCTGGCCGGGCACTTTGTTTTTGATGCCGTTTGAAATCTGGCACAGCGTGCAGCCTGCGATGTCCGCATTTACCTTTGTCCATGATGTGGTCATGGCTACTGGAAACGTGAGCCCAGCAGGGTGAAGGTGGAGAGGATATCCCGCCTGAGCCAGTTGACCAAGCTCAAAATCAACAGGATCATGATCAGAATGACCACAGCCCCCAGTATGACGCCCATAAAATCGCTCATCCCCGCCGCAAAGCGCAGATAGTCCCGCCGTTCCTGACGCTCTTCTTCCTCCAGCGCCATATAGTCATGGTGATCCACAGCCATCACCTCCTGCCCTCAATTTTAGCGTATCAGGCAGAAATGCGCAATCTTTCAATCCTTTTCATTAGCGGCCGGATGTACTATACTATGGGCAGAAATAAACCTGAGGAGGTAATCATGCGGGAACCGATCTTGGTGGTGATGGCAGCGGGCATCGGCAGCCGGTTTGGCGGGCTTAAACAAATGACGCCTTTTGGGCTTCATGGGGAGAGCCTGATTGACTATTCCCTCTTTGACGCGCTGCGCTCCGGCTTCAAGCGGGTGATTTTTATCGTCAACGGCAAAATCATCGACGACTTCAAGGACCTGGTGGGCAGCCATGTGGAAGACCGGATGGAGGTCACCTATGTCTGCCAGGAGCTGGACAAATTGCCCCCTGGCCTCACCGTGCCGCCAGAGCGGGTGAAGCCCTGGGGCACCGCCCACGCGGTGCTGTGCTGCAAGGACGTGATTGACGCGCCCTTCTGCGCCATCAACGGGGATGACCTGTATGGCCTGGACGCGATGCAGCAGATGTACGCCTTCCTCAAAAGCGGCCCCAAGCCCCATGAATATGCCATGGTGGGGTTTGAGCTGCACAACACCCTGTCGGAACACGGCTATGTCTCCCGGGGGGTGTGCCAGGTGGATGAGAAGGGGTATCTGGAGAACATCGTGGAGCGCCTCCACATCATTTCCACCGTGGACGGCCCCATGTATACCCTTGATAACCAGACCTATCATCGCCTGCCGGAGGGCACCACGGTGTCCATGAACATGTGGGCCTTCACCCCCCAGGTGATTGAGGAGATTGAGGCCCGCTTCCCCGCCTTCCACAAGACCGCCCTGGCGGAAAACCCCCTGAAGGCGGAGTTTTATCTGCCCAACCTGGTGGGCGATTTGCTGCGGGAAAACAAGGTCACCGTCAAGGTGATGCGCTCAAAGGACAAGTGGTTTGGTGTCACCAACGCCTCTGACCGGCCCATCGTGGAGGACGCTCTGCGGGAATTGACCCGGCACGGGGTGTATCCTGACGGCCTATGGAAATAAGCCTGCATTGAAAGCCAACGCCCGGCACCATCTGATGATGCCGGGCGTTTTTTTGCCTTACGGATCAGCGTTTGATCAGCAGCACGCTCAGGTCATTCACATTGGTGCCGGTGGGGCCGGTCATGATGAGGCCATCACAGGCCGCAAGCGCCGGATAGGCGTTGTTGTCCGCCAGATACGCCTCGGCGGAAATGCTCTGTTTGCTCAGGGTGTCCACGCTGTGCCCATCACAGTAGCCTCCGGCGGCATCGGTGGGACCATCGGTGCCGTCTGATCCCAGGGAAAAAATGGCCGTATTCTCAAGCCCCTGGATGCCCAAGGCACCTGAGAGGGCGATCTCCTGGTTGCGCCCGCCTTTGCCGCCGCCCTTTACCTGCACCACTGTCTCACCCCCCAGGATATAGGCCAGGGACGGCCCGGCCTGATGATCCCGGGCGATGGCCGCCAGAAAAGCACCGGCTTCCCGGGCCACACAGTCAAGGGAGGAGGTGAGCATGACCGGCTCATAGCCCAAAGCCCTGGCGGCTTCTTCTGCCGCCGCGCACAGCTGCTTCACAGAGCCGGTCACCCGGGTCTCCACGTTATGCAGCTGTTTAGGCGTCTCTTCTGAAAGAAGTCGAAGCGCCTCTGCGCTCAGCCTAAGCCCGTACTTATCAACCACCGCCAATGCCTCCCCGCAGGTGGCGCTGTCAGGATAGGCGGGGCCGGAGGCGATCATGTCCAGCGGATCGCCGATGATGTCAGACAGCACCACGGCAAACACCCCGGCCGGCTGGCAGGCCTGGGCAAAGCGCCCCCCCTTCACCGCCGAAAGCCGCTTGCGCACCGTGT
The DNA here is from genome assembly GCA_002411105.1 of Christensenella sp. UBA5327. Taxonomy (GTDB): domain Bacteria; phylum Bacillota; class Clostridia; order Christensenellales; family Aristaeellaceae; genus UBA6115. The sequence goes on from DHQX01000047.1 coordinate 28,401, forward strand.
TCATCTCAACAATATCAGCGCCGCTTCTCAGCATCTGCTGGGTGATGTCCTGAAGTTCCGCCAGGGGAATGCGCGGGCTTTCAAACAGCGCCGAACCGCCGCCTGAAATCAACAGCAGCACCCGGTCCCGGGGCTTGAGCCCCTCAACCATCTTGAGGGCCTCTTCTGTGGCGCGCACGCTGTTTTCGTCAACCACCGGATGCCCGGCCTCCCGCAGCTGCAGGCCCGGAATAGGCGGGCCGATATGATCATATTTGGTGATGACAATGCCCCGGTCAACCCGGCCCCCCAGGATGCCGGCCGCAGCCTGGGCCATGGCATAGGCTGCCTTGCCAACAGCCATCAGAACCACCCGTCCCCCTTCCTCAACAGAAAAATCCGCCAGAGCCTTCCCAACCGCGGCATGGGGCTGTGCGGCGTCAAGCGCCGCATCGATGATCACCTGGGCATCCTGGCGCAGGGATGATGTCATGGCTGTCTCCTCTCCTTCTGCCGCATCCGGCGGTCTGCCTTTGATTCTACCTGATAAAGAATCCCGGGGCAACGGCACATCGCCCAGCCGCGTGCCGAAAGCCCCTCATTTTCTTTATATATCTCAGCGTTTATGCCCAGCCGATAGTTTTTATGAGATCAGCCTTGCATTTCCAGTTGTTATCGGCTATAATGCTTTTCGCGCGCTGATGTAGCTCAGTAGGTAGAGCACCTCCTTGGTAAGGAGGAGGTCTCGGGTTCGAATCCCGACATCAGCTCCAGACAAAACCGTTGATTACGCGAGTAAATCAACGGTTGTCTTGTTTTCAAGGCTTATTCAGGCTTTGTCATCATCTCTTAGCAGCCGCCGCCAATCAGCGCCCTTCTTTGAACAGCTCGCTGGCGATGCTCAGCTTGCGCAAAATGGCGGTTTTTTTGTAGACATGGTTTTCAAACTTGGCCAGGATATCGTCCACAAAGGCCACGGCTTCGTTGATATGGGCCCCCTTGTTGAGCATGATGCACTCGGACTTGGCGGCCAGCGTCACATCCGATATCTCAGCCCGGGTGGGGATACCGGTTTTCACCAGGGTTTCCACCACCTGAGTGGCCCAGATCACCGGCACATGGGCCGCTTCACAGATCCAAAGGATCTCCTCCTGATACTCAGACAGCCGGGCGTAGCCCACCTCCACCGCCAGATCGCCCCGGGCGATCATGATGGCAGTTGGCACATGGTCAGCTGCGGTCACCAGGATGGTGGGCAGGATGCGCATCGAATCCAGGGTCTCAATCTTGATGAGGATGGGTTTTGAGTCCGGCACCGCCAGGCGCTTGTTGATTTCCGATTGAAGCAGGCGAATATCATCCGCATCCCTGACAAAGGAACAGCCGATCAAATCGGCATGCTGGCAGACAAAGTCCAAAATCCGCTCATCCCTTTTGGACAGCAGGGGGATTTTATAGTCGCTGCCGGGAAAGTTGATGCCCTTTTCAGGCGCAATGCGCACGCCAAGCTCCTTGTAGACCTTGGTGACCCGCAGCACCACCCCCCCATCCCGGCGTTCAAGGACAGCGGTTTCAATGTGCCCATCGTCAATGATCACCGGCTCCCCGGCCTCTATCTGCTCCAAAAACTCCGGCACTGTGCAGCTGATGGCGATGGGAATGCCTTCAGGCAGACTCATCCGCTCATGGGCGGTGAGGAAAATGAAATCCCCCTGTTTTACCCGGGCCCGGCGCTGGGTGGTCATCATCCGGTCAATGCGCACCTTGGGGCCGGGGATCTCCATGGACACCCTGCAGGGCTTTCCCAACTGCGCCGAGGCGCTTCTGATGTTGTCAATCATGGCCTGCCAGACCGTCTCATCATCATGAGAGCAGTTAATGCGCGCCACGCTCATGCCCCGGTCTACCAAATCAAAGGCGATTCCTGGCTGCCAGGCGGCCTCGGTGGGCATGGTCACCATGATGCGGGTGTATCGGTTTTCAGGCTCAGGCCCCAGGGTTAGCTCGCTGTTTTCGTCCAGGGTTGCCTCACCGATTTTGAACCTGTCCTCAGGCTGGTATTCCCCGGGCGGCTCCTCCTGCGCCATGAGGGCGCAGGCACGCACCACCGAATCGATGGTGGGCATCACACGGGATTCGAGCCGTCCCAGCGATGACAGCCCCAGGGGAATCAGCTCCCACTGCAATTCCCGCAAGTCGTTTTTCCGCAGCGCCATGTAGTGTGCAAGGTTCTTCGCACTATGGTGAAAGGAGGCCCTGGTGATGTCCTTTTCCCACTTCTTGTATAATTTCTCCCCGTCCCGCTCCACCTGCTCCTTGAGCGCCAGCAGCTTCACCAGCAAGCTCTTTGCCGCCTTCCTGTCCATGCCCAAGCCCCCCTCGTTTACTCGGCACAATCATACCATCATTGTGTAAAATCCCTGTCAAGTTTCAGGGTTTGAAGCGATCAAAAAAAGCGTCTCAGGACGCTTTTGAGAGGCTATCTGGGTTGGTGGCATTACCTCAAGCCTTCGATCATCCGCACCAGGTTGGCCACCCCCAGGGCGAAGCCATGGGAGTTGTCAAGGGTGTAATCAGCACAGGCGCGGTAGAAGCCAATGTGCTGGTTGAATTCCTGGATCACATCCTCATGGTCGCCGTCCTTCAGGGTGGGGCGGCGGTCAATTTTGATGTCGGACAGAATCTGATCCAGCGGCCGGTCGATATGGATGATCACGCCGTGGTTTTGCATGAGCTGCACGTTCTCCTTCACCATGGGCAGCCCGCCGCCGGTGGAGATGATGCAGGGCTCCTCCCCGATCAGCTCCATCAGCACACCGGTTTCGGCGTTATGGAAAAAATCCTCCCCCAGGGCGGCATAAATCTGGTTCACGGACATGCCCATCATCTCACTCACGCGCTGATCGGTGTCCACAAAGCGCAGGTTCAGGTTGGCAGCCGCCTTCCGGCCCAGGCTGGTCTTCCCGCCGCCGGACATGCCGACCAGAAATACATGCATCGGCAACATGCAAACCCTCCTCCTTCTGACTTGGTGTATGGTTTATTGCGCCAAGTATAGCATAGGCCCAAGGCCCTGCGCAAGAAAAACCGCACCCGGCACCGGATGCGGTTTGTGGGTGCGCTGCCGGTCAGGCAGTTTTGACGGATTCAGCCAGCTGGGAGAAAGCGCCGGCGTCATTAACGGCCAGATCAGCCAGCATCTTGCGGTTGACCTCGATGCCCTGGCGCTTAAGCCCGCTGATAAACGCGGAGTAGTTGAGGCCATTGAGCCGGGCAGCGGCGTTGATGCGCACGATCCACAGCCTGCGGAAATCCCGCTTGCGGTGCTTGCGGCCGATATAGGCATAGCGCAGCGAACGGCGCACCTGTTCGCTGGCGGCGCGGTATTGCTTGCCCCGCGCGCCGTAATATCCCTTTGCCAGTTTCAGCATCTTCCGACGCTTTTTCTGGGCGCTTACCGCCCTTTTAATGCGAGCCATGTGTGAGTTCCCTCCTTAAAATAAAAGCGTTGAAGTTACTGCTGAATGAGCAGCCGGATGGTGGCGGCTTCCTTTTTGTTGGCAAGCACGCCGCCCGCGCGCAACTGGCGGGTGCGCTTGGTCTTTTTCTTGGTCATGATATGGCCCAGGTTCATGCTCTTGTGCTTCACCTTGCCATTTTTGGTCACTCTGAAGCGCTTGGCGGCGCCGCGATGGGTCTTTTGCTTGGGCATTTTGGGTGGTCCTCCTTTAAGCTGTTGGTGGCGTTTCCTGCACGGGGGCGGGTTTCTTCTCTCCCTTTTCAGGCTTTCCGGGTTTGTCCTGCTTGGGAACCAGGATCATGATCATGTGACGGCCTTCCAGGTTGGGCTGGCGCTCAACCGCCGCCAGATCGCTCAGCCGCTCCGCGAACTCCTTCATCACCTTGTATCCGATCTCACTGTGGGCGATCTGACGGCCCCTGAAACGGATGGTGACCTTGACCTTGTCACCGGCCTTCAGAAAGCGGATGGCGTTCTTAGCCTTGTACTGGATGTCATTCTCCTCAATGGTGGCGGAGAGCTGAACCTCCTTTAAGGTCACGGTCTTCTGGTTCTTGCGCATCTCCTTTTTCTGCTTGGCCTGCTCGAAGCGATGCTTGTCATAGTCCATGAGCTTGCAGACAGGCGGGCGGGCATTGGGGACGATCTTCACCAGGTCAAGCCGGGCATCATCGGCCAAGGCCTGCGCCTGTGCTGTGGGCATAATCCCCAGCTGAGCGCCGTCTGCGCCGATCAGCCTGACTTCGGGGTCGCGAATGGCTTCGTTGATGATCAGATCCGTGTTGATAGAGTACACCTCCGTAATAAAAATTGGCGGGCTTCACAACCCGCCAATTCAATTGGATAGACCATGTGGTCCTGCCAAATACCAGACAAATCAGTGTTCGTCAGGTGAGAAGCGGGCAGCTTCTGCTTTTCGCATTTGTAATCATACCACCCGCCTCAAGTTGTTGTCAAGGGTTTTCGCTGGCTTCCGGCGCCGCGGGAGCCTGATCGTCCTGGGAGGGCACGGCCTCTGGCGGCAGCTCCTCCGGGGACTGCTGCATGGCAGCCGCCTCCTGGATGGCCTGGTCAATGGCTTCCTGATGATGGACGATGTCCATCTCCTTGAGCCAGCCGTCAAAGGCCTGGCTGTAGAGCGTGTTTTGTTTGTTGCCGATCAGATACTGGGTGATCTCCTCATGGATGGCATCGGTCATGATGAGGCCGGAGGGCACATCCCGCAGGTATTTCAGGATGTGGATGCCGTTGGCACCCACCACCGGATCGCTCACATCGCCCGCCTGCTGCATTTTTTCAGCGAAGGCGCCCTTCACAAAGGCCGGATCCCAGACCACCGAATCCTTGTGCACGGGATAGCCCTTTTCCAGGTTGTCGGGGTTGGTCATGCCAGGGTCCTCGCCAAACTCGGCGATCAGGCTCTCAAAGCTCTCACCCTTGGCCAGGCGCTCATAGATCTCTTTGATCACGTCAGCCTTGGCGTCCAGCACCTTCTGGCGGGCGGCCTGGATCATCTCAAGGGTCACAGGCTCTTTGGCCTCGTCCTGTGCGGGTTGCTCGGTGTCGGAAGCCGGCGCTTCCTGGGCTTCTGCCTGCTGCTGCTCCTCAAAAGCGGCCTCCAGGGTGCGCACCTGGCCCACCAGGTCCTTATCCCCTGCCAGGAGAATGTGGATGATCCCGCGATAGCCGGCGGGGGTGTACCAGCTGGTCTGGCCGGAGAACTGGGTCATGTACTCGTAGGTCTGAACATCGTTCTCATACTGCTGCTGGTAGATGGGGCCCACCTGGTTGAACACATCCTGAATCTCTTCCTCGGTCGGCTGGTAGCCGGCCATCAGGTATTCGGTCATCTTGTCCTGGGCAGCCATGTTCTTGATGGTGGTCAGCAGCTTCTCGTAGCTCATGCCCTGGCCTTTGTAGAAGGCCTCCGCCTGCTCCAGGGCGTGGGCCTTGGCCTGCTCCGAATCATCGCTCTGGATCTGGTCCGCGTACTGGGCAATGCCTTCATCCCACTGGGCCTTGGCTTCCTGCTCAAAGGAGGTGAGCTCCTCCGGGCTGAACTGGTCAAAGCCCATGTCCTTGATTTTCTTCCCCAGCACTTTCTGGCGGATCAGGAAATCAACTGTGGCCTTATAGTCTGAAGCATCGGCGATAAACTGGTAGCTCACAAGCGCCGGGATCAGCGCGTCCGCATCCGCCTTGGTGATGTCCTCGCCATTCACCGTGGCCAGGACAACGGACCCCTGGGGTGCTGCGGGTGCCTCAGCGAGGGCCAGGGATGCCATCATCATCAGGGCCATCACCAGGGCCAGCAAGCGTGTTGTTTTCATGAATTTTCTTTCCTTTCAAACGCGTTCTGATATGCGCATTATCACACAAGGGCATTATACCCGCAAGGGAAGTGGGCAAATGTTACAGATCGTTCACGCGTCCCTGAGCACCGCGATCAGGTCCGCCTGCTCGCTGCGGGAGTGGAGGATGGTGTTGTCAGCGGCCATAGAGGCCATCACGTAGCGCACCACTTGGGGACTGATCTCTTCCCCCGGCACCAGGACGGGAACGCCCGGCGGATAGACAATTAAGCGCTCCGCGATAATACGCTCCGCCGCCTCTTCCACCGGCACCAGTTGATAGGGGGCGCGCTCTGCGGTCTGCATGGGCATGACGCTTCTTGCCCGGGGCACGGTGAAGGAGGCCTTGGGCTGCTTCACCGGGCTTTGCTCCCGGTCTATCTCCACCAGCGCCTTGCCCAGGCGGGTGAGGGTGTGCACGGTGTCCCCCATGCCGGTCATGGCCAGCACGCCCTGGGGGGCAATCATCTCAGGCTCTATGTGGTAGCTGCGCCGCAGCAGGCTCGCCAGCTCCTGGCCGTTCAGGTCAGCGCTCAGGGTTGAGATATACAGCTTGCTGGGCTCAAGCCCCCACACATGGGGCAGGGTGCTCCCCCGCTCCTGGCCATAGCCCAGCACGCGGAGCACCTGCAGCTGTCCCACCATCCGGTCAAATGCGCCCAATGCCTCAGCCCATGCCGCAAACAGCCTGTCCCCCTCGTCCTGGATGAGTTTGACGCAGCTGTCAATAGAGGCCAGCAGCAAGAAAGAGGGGCTGGTGGTCTCAAACACGCTCAGCTGCCGCTGCATCTCCTGGGCTAGGGGGGCGCTTCTGACATGGGCCAGCGCTGTCTGGGTGAGGGAGGGCATGGTCTTGTGCAGGCTCTGCACCACAATATCCGCCCCCGCCCTCACAGCGCCTGAGGGAAAAAGCGGGCTCAGCCCCAGGTGGGCGCCATGGGCCTCATCCACAATCACGGTGAGCCCATACTGGTGAGCCATGTCGATGATGGCGGTGAGATCGCTCAGCACCCCTTCATAGGTGGGGTTGGTGAGCACCAGCACCTTGGCATCCCGCCTGCTGATAATGGCTTCCTCCAGCGCCTCAGCGGAAATGGAGGCGTTGATCTGATAGTCCTCATTCACCTCCGGATAGATATAGACCGGCTTTAAATGGTTCAGGGCGATGGCGTTGTAGACAGAGAGGTGGCAGTTGCGCGCCATTAAAATAGCGTCCCCAGGCCGGGTAGCGGCGCGGATGGACGCGAGCATGCCCAGGGAACTGCCGCCCACCAGAAAAAAACTGTGCTCCGCGTGGAACACGCGGGCCGCCCGGTCCATGCCATCCCTGAGGATGCCGCCCGGGGCGTGGAGATGGTCAAAACCCAGGATCTCCGTGATATCGATATCAGCCGCCAGCTTTTTAAGATAGGGGGCCAGGGTGGTGTTGCGCTTGTGCCCTGGCATATGCATGGGCAGCGTGTTGGCGCATGACATGACCAGTTGATTAAACAGTGAGTCCATATTCCTCCCGGTGCCGCGCAGGCAAGTGTGATATTGCTCGGTTTTAGCCTTGCGCGGCTTCACCGGTCAGACGGATTGATATCCTTTTTCCCGCCGGGCAGTACTATAACACCATCAGCCGGATTCTTCCACTGTAAAAACAGGGGCGGGCGTCTGGCTGGGGGCCAGGGTCATCTCTGGCACCGCCGGGCTGTCGCCGGGCCCGTCCGTGGGCAGCGGCGTGGGCGCAGGGGTGGTGTTGATGAGGGTTTGCTCATAGAGGTGCTGCAGGGTTCTCTTGTCAGCGTTGCCGCTGGAGCCCAGCTTGTTGGCCTGCTGATAGGCCTTGACCGCCGCCTTGGTCCCCTCCCGGTACTGGCCGGTGACCGCGCCGTGATACAGGCCCAGCTCCTTTAATTTCATCTGCAGCCAGAACACGTCCTCGCCTTCAACCCCCACCTTCATGTTCCGGGGCTCGGCCGGCGGCCGGGAGCCGTCATAGTAGGGCTGCGGCGTGGGCGCCGGGGTGGGGTCATGCAGCTTGGTGCTGTTGTTGAAGGGACCAGGCCGGTTGGCGTATTTCAGCTCCGGGTCAAGGGGCGCGTCCTCATGGATCCACACCTCCACCCCTGCGCCCAGGTTGTCATACAGCCACTTGGCATCCTGCACCGTCAGCCTGATGCAGCCATGGCTGGCGGGGCGTCCCAGCTTGTTCACCGAGCCCATGTTCACCCGCCGCTGATCTGAACTGTACAGGAAGGAATGGAAGGCGATGCTCCGGTTGATCCGCGTCCAATACTGGGCAGTGCCGCCGCCCCAGGTGGGGAAGCTGGCCCAGCGGGCGGTTTTGCCGTTGAGCGTCCAGGTGCCCACATCGCTGGGGAAGGAGGCGGTGCCGGTGGATGCGGTGAAGATCTTCTCCAAAATGGAGTAACCCCCCATGCCGTCATCCTTGAAGACCTTGATCAGCTGGTTGTTGACATCCACCTCCACAAACCAGGGCACGGGCGTGGGCGCAGGCGAGGGTTTGGGTGTGCCGTCCGCTCTCACCACATCCAGGGAGAACATCACGTTCCAGGTCTCCTCCCCTACCACGCCGTCGGGCACCAGGCCGTTATAAGTCTGGAACTCCTTCACCGACGCCTGGGTGTGCCGGTAAAAGCCACTGGTAGCTTTCTTGTCAAAGAAACCTAAAGCAGTCAGGCGCTCCTGCACCGCTTTTACTTCCTTGCTGGTGCTGCCGTAGGACAGAGGCTTCTTGAAGGCCACATCAGGGGACAGCGTCGCCAGGGGCACCGGGGTGGCCTGGGGCGCATTGGGATCCGGGGTGGGCATCACGATATCGTCTGAATAGATTTTCTCCAGGGTCTTCACATCGGCATTGCCGGTTTTGGGCAGGCCATTGTCCGCCTGGAAGTGGCCGATGGCCGCCGTGGTGCCATCCAGGTAGTTGCCACTGATTTTGCCCCAGTAGTAGCCCAGTTCGCTCAGCCTGGTCTGCAGCCGGCTCACATCCTTGCCCTCAGCGCCCTTTGTAAGCGGCCGGTGGCAGTCGCCATAGATGATCTCCTGCAAGTCAAGGTCCGCGTCGCCTGTGGGCTCCAGGCCGTAGGCCTCCTGTACGGATCGGATGGCCTTGCGGGTCACCTCCATGTAATTGCCGGTCACGGGGCCATTGTAATACCGCAGGTCTTTGAGCCGTGTCTGCAGCTGGGCCACATCCTCCCCCTTGTCCCGGAACTTCAGCGCCCGCCCCTCTGAGGTGACAACCACCACCTCTTCATCATCCAGTGGCGGCACGGCCTCCTGCGCCTGCACCGCGGTGAACAGGGTGGTGAAGATTATCAGAAAAATCAACAGATTTCTTTTCATTGCAAACCTCTCAACCGTAGTACACGCAATTGTAAGATATCGGAAACAGTTTTGCAAGTTTGTTTCCGTAAAATTTCACAATCCGTTATTAAATTGTAGTGATTGCACAAAAAGACCCGGGCTCCAGGCCAGGCATGCCCATTCCGGCCTCTGTCAGGCCTTTTCCTCCTGAGCCAGCTTATCCCCCAGCATCACGCCCATGGCGCTGGCCATCATCAGGCCCCGGGTCCAGCCGCTGGAGTCACCCAGAGAATAAAAGCCCTTGATGTTGGTGTTGAGCTTGTCATCCATCTTCACCCGGTTGGAGTAAAACTTCAGCTCCGGCGAATACAGCAGCGTTTCAGGTGCCGCAAAGCCCGGCACCACCAGCTCCATGGCCTGGATGAAATTGATGATGTTGGTCATGGCCCGGTAGGGCATGGCGTTGGTGATGTCTCCCGCCACTGCATCAGTCAAAGTGGGCCGCACATTGGCGCGGTACAGCTCCTTCTCCCAGGTGCGTTTGCCGTCCAGAATATCACCAAAGCGCTGCACCAGGATGCTGCCGTTGGCCAGCATATTGGTGAGCTCGCCAATTTTCTGCGCATAGGCAATGGGCTGGTTGAAGGGATGGTTGAAGTTGTGGGAGGAGAGGATGGACAGGTTGGTGTTCTGGGATTTTCTGTCCTTATAGCTGTGGCCGTTGACCACGGCCAGGTCGTTGTCATAGTTCTCCTGGCTGACAAAGCCGCCCGGGTTCTGGCAGAAGGTGCGCACCTTGTCCTTGAAGGGGTGCGGGTAGCCGATGAGCTTTGACTCATACAGCGCGCTGTTCACTTCCTCCATCACCTCGTTGCGCACCTCCACGCGCACACCGATGTCAACGGTTCCCGGCTGATGGGCAATGTGATGCTCCTGGCAGATCTTCTCCAGCCAGTCGGCTCCGCGCCGGCCGGTTGCCACCACGGTGTCCTTAGCCCTGATCTCCTCTTCGCCTGTGCCGTTTGGTTTTTGCACCACCACCCCTACGCAGCGGCTGTTTTCAAGCAGGAGGTTGACGCAGTTGACCCCAAAGCGAATCTCCACGCCTTCCTCCAGCAGATACCGCTGAATGGCGCCGTATATTTCCTGGGCCTTTTCGGTGCCCATGTGGCGGATGGGGCAGTCCACCAGCTGGAGGCCCGCCTGGATGGCCCGCTTCCTGATTTCCTTGATCTTGTCGCTTTGCTCAAGCCCCTCAATGTGGGTGTCAGCGCCAAACTCCAGATAGATGCTATCGGTATAGTCGATCAGCCTCTGGCAGTAGTCTTCCCCGACCAGCTCAGGAAGCTGCCCGCCCACCTCCCGGGAAAGCGAAAGCTTGCCGTCAGAAAAGGCGCCCGCGCCAGCAAAACCGGTGGTGATGTGGCAATAAGGCCGGCAGTTCACACAGCGCCCCACCTGGGGCTTGGGGCAGTGCCGTTTTTCCATGGGGCTGCCCTTTTCAATCATCAGGATTTTGCGCTGGCTGCCCTTGCGGATCAGCTCCAGCGCCGTAAAAATGCCCGCGGGCCCTGCGCCCACGATCACCAGATCATACACCATGTTGCTCTCCTTGCCATCGATGTGAGACATAATTATAGGTAAGTTCCCTTCTCTTTGTCAACGAAGGCCGCGGAACCCTCTCCCATGAATCCTCCCTGTGGATGAGCAGCCCTTATCGGTTTTTCCAAGCGAGACAGGCGGGGATTAGCGGCCGCCCCATGATCGGGTCAACTCTGTCCCTGGGGTTGATTTTTCGCCCGATTGATGGTATGATCTTGCCAGAAAAAATCAAAGGAGGCCCCTGATTATGCCACGCTTCAAAAAACTGTTGTCCCTTCTGCTGACCCTATCCATGTTCCTGTCTCTGACCGCCTTCGCCGCCATCACCCCCGGCACCTATGAAGGCGAGGCAAAAGGCATGCATGACGGCTTGAAAGTGGCCGTCACCCTAAACGAAACCGGCATTGAAAAAATCGAAGTACTGGAGCATCAGGAAACCGCCCCCGGCTGGCCGGCGCTTGACAAGGTGCCCGAGGCCATCATTGCAGCCCAGAGCCTGAAGGTGGACACCCTGGCCGGCGCCACCCGCACCTCAGAAGGCATTCTGGCTGCCGTTACCGACGCCCTCACCAAGGCTGGCGTTGATCTGGCCCAGTTTGAAAAGGAAGTAGAAGCAGCCCCCGCAGCCGCTGAGAGCTACTTCCCGGTGATGGGCTCCTTCGAAGTGCCCGCCCAGTGGGATGAGACCTATGACATCATCGTGGTAGGCGGCGGCTTTGCCGGCCTGGCTGCCAGCTACTCCGCAGCCCAGAACGGGGCCAAGACTGTGCTGGTTGAGAAACTCTCCACCACCGGCGGCAACAGCTCCATCAACGGCGGCCAGTATGCTGCCTTCACCTCCAAGCGTGCGGAAGAGCTTCAGAAGAAGTTCGACCTGGTGCCTGATACCGCTGAAAAGCACATCGAAGACACCCTCAAGGGCGGCGACTTCATGAGCGTGCCCAAGCTGGTTGAGAACATGGTCTATGCCGCCCCCTTCTACTTTGACCTGCTGCTGGACAACGGCCTGGTCATCCGCGACACCCTGGCCCGTCCGGGCGGACACTACGGCTTCCGCACCTACGTCACCGAGAACCAGGTGGGCAGCGACATCACCAACCTCCAGCTGAAGATCCTCAAGGGCACCAACTGTGACATCCAGCTGGAAACCAAGATGGTGGAAATCTACCGCACCCGTGATGATGACAACCGCGTGGTGGGCATCCGCGTGGCCACCAATGACGGCTACAAGACCATCAAGGCCGACAAGGGCGTCATCCTGGCCACCGGCGGCTTTGGCGCCAACGTGCCTATGCGCGAGACCCAGGTGCCTTACCTGAACGCCGATATCCCCACCACCAACAACCCCGCCGTGTCCACTGGCGAAGGCATCTACCTGGCCCAGGCCATTGGCGCCGGCACCACCCAGATGTCCAACATCCAGCGCTATCCCTTTGCCGACGCCAACAACGGCGTGCTTGACAAGTTTGCCGTGTGGCCCTTTACCGGCCCCTCCTTCGGCATCGTGTATGTGGACTATCAGGGCAACCGCTATGTGAACGAAGGCGAGCGCCGCGACGTGTGCGCCAATGCCGCCGCCAACTCCGGCTTCATCTCCACCTACTCTGTCTTCAACTGGGACGTGGTAAAGGGCTTTGCCAAGCCTGAAGAGCTGGAAGAAGGCCTGAAGACTGGCCGCGTGCTCAAGGGTGAGACCTTTGAAGAACTGGCAAAAGCCATCAACGAGTATCCCATCCAGGGCAAATTCCCCCAGGTGACCGCTGAAAACCTCAAAGCCACCATCGAAAAGCACAATGGCTACATCGATGCGGGCAAGGATGATGATTTCGGCAAGGTCATGACCAACACCATGATCAAAATCGAAAACGGCCCCTACTACGCGCTGAGCCAGTTCCCCTCCGTGCACCATACCATGGGCGGCCTGGTCATCGACGAGTATACCGAGGTCAAGGACATCTACGGCAACGTGATCCCCGGCCTGTACGCGGCGGGTGAGGTCACCGGCGGCGTCCACGGCACCAACCGCCTGGGCTCCAACGCCGACTCGGATGCCTGCGGCATGGGCTATATCTCCGGCTTCTTTGTATCCACCGGCGAAATGCCCGAGTTCGTCCCCAATAAATAACAACGCCGGGGTTTAACCCAGAATGGCGGCCCTTCCGGTTGATGCCGGGAGGGCCGTTTTGATCCCGACCGTGTTATTTTCCGGTTGACGCAAACTGCACTTCCCGTTATAATGAATTTCGGTCGCCATCCGCCGTGAAAGCGGCGTTTGCCAGGCGAGATGAGCGAAGGGGGGGAAATGAGTGTCTGAGATCCGTGTGAAAGAGAATGAAACGCTGGAAAGCGCGCTGAAACGCTTCAAGCGGCAGTGTGCCCGCTCCGGCGTTTTGGCGGAAGTCCGCAAGCGTGAGCATTATGAGAAGCCCAGCGTCAAGCGCAAGAAGAAGGCGGAAGCCGCCCGGAAGCGCAAGTACTGATTCTCACAGGTTTTAAAAGCCCGCACCGGTTGCGGGTTTTTTCTTTTTGTCCCCATGTTGCCAAATCCATCCCCAGGCCGTCTAATAGGTGTATCGCGATATGTGTTAAAGGAGCGCCATGTGACCACCAAGCAAGAACGGGATGAGCGGTTTGTGGAGGCCGTCAGAATGCACTCCCCGGCCATGTTCCGGGCCGCCCGGAGCCTCCTGCGCCAGGACGCTGACGCGCAGGACGCGGTGTCCGCTGCCATCACCCGTTGTTACCAGGGCATCAGCCGCCTGAGAAAATGGGAGGCCATCCGCCCCTATCTGATCAAGGCCGCTGTCAACGCCAGCTATGACATCCTCAGACGCAGCCAGCGGGAATACGCCACAGACAACACCTTTGCCTTTGAAGCCAAAGACACCCCAGAGGAAACGCCCATCTGGGCCTACCTGGAAACACTGCCACCCAAAAGCCGCCTGGTAATGCAGCTGCGATACGGCGAGGACCTGCCGGTCAAGGAAATTGCCCGGGTCCTGCGCCTGCCCCGGGGCAGCGTATCGGTCATCATCGGCCGGGCACTGAAACAACTAAGACAAGCGTTTGAACAGGAGGATGCGCGCCATGCGTGAAGAAGAGATTATCCGGCACGTCAAGGCGCATCAGCGGCCCCTGCCGGAGGGCTTTGAAGCGCGCCGGGACATGCTCCTCCAGCGACTGATACGGGAGGAAGAAACCGTGACAAAGAAAAAACTATCCCTGGCCATGGTGATGGCCATGATCCTGGCCCTGACCCTCATCGGCGTGGCCCTGGCCGCAGGCTTCGGCGTCTTCGGACAATTGGCGGTAAGCCAGTACAATAAAGATAAGCTTGAGAAACTGGACGCCCTGTCTGAGTCCTACAAAAAATCAGTGGTGCTAAAAACAGAGGGCGAGTTCCCCGAAACCACCTTCACCCTGGACCAGGGCTACTATGACGGCGAATCCCTGTATGTAAGCTACCTGGTCAGCGGAAAACACAATGTGGGCAAACTCCTGCCCGGCAAGCCCGGGGATGCCGCGCTTAAGGCTTTTGATGACCATGGCAATCCGGAGGACATTGCCATGGGCTTGAAGCCAGTCTTGGGCGATGCTTTCTGGGAGCAGGTGGAGGCAAAGGTAAAGAAGGATGGCTATGCCTACTTTCAGGTCTTCTCTCAGTACCTGGGCGATGGCGCATGGCTTGACAAGGACAACTACATCAACCCCTCTGAAGGCGACTACGCGCTCCAGAAGGAGGGCGGCTACATCGGCTTTACGGAGTTTGAACGCCCGCTGCCGGAGGCCGCCCGGAACCAGGACAGCATCGACCTGTACATGCTGATCTACCGGGGCACCACCACCTACTACCTCACAAAGGACAAAGCCCTGGCTAAGGGCGAGCGCACTACCAGCGAACTGCCCATGCACATCCTGCGCACCAGCCAAGCGCCCCAGATCCTGACCGGCACCGGGCAGTTTGCAGGCTACAGCGCCGATATCAGGGCCAAAGTTTCCCCGGTTGACATCAAGGTGGATATCCGGCTGAGCAATTTGCGCCAAGACCAGCGCGCCGCCTGGGACGACGCAGACATGGACAAAGTGGATGAAACCATGGATGTGCTCAGGTCTTACCAGCTCTATGCAGACGGCAAGCCCTGCCGGCACAACGCCTACCAGGCCAGCATCACCGATGATGTCCTCCAAATCGCCATGGGTTTTCCCAAGCCTGAAAGCTTTGAGGAGCTGACCATCATCCCGGTGTACAGCCAGAGCGACGAACACCCTGATGAAACCATCACCCTGAAATAACCAGACCCACCACCATCCCAAGGGCTGCGGCACATGTCTGCAGCCCCTTTTTGGCACCGGCCACAACCCCGTTTGTTACGGAATCGTTTCTTAATCTTTATTAAATTTTGCCCGGGATGAAACATTTTCGACTTATAATGCGTCTAATAGGATAGAGCCCTCTTTACGAGGGCCATCCTGTGAAGAGGCGGTTTGACGCACCCCGCGCCTCAGCGGCCCATGCAACTGGGCCAAGAAAGGAGATCCCTCATGAACAAAAGACGTACCCCGGCCCTGTTCCTGGCCCTGCTGCTGCTCACAGCGGCCCTGCTGCCCCAGGCCCTGGCAAGCGGCACCACCGGCTTTGTGAACATCGCCACCGCCCCCAGGAATGCCCTGTATACCCCCCTCGAAATCCCAGGCTATGACCACACGGTCTATGCCTTCACCGGCATGGACGGCAAAACCCAGTTCCGGGTATATGGGCAGACCAGCACTGAAACCGGCTTTTTCCCGGTGACAGTATCTGCCGGCGCAAACTACCTGCCCGGAGGCCCCATGACGGTCACCCTTGACCCGGCGGCTTCCCCCGTGATTGACGCCCAGCAGGCGGCAGCCACCGCGACGCTTACCTCAAGCGCCGTTCCCCCACCCCCGGGCTTTGCCTCGGCTGGGGTGCCGGGCATTATCTATATGGAAAACCTTTTCGGCCAGCGGGAAACCCTGGCATATGCCAGCTATGACGGCCAGAACCACCTTTACCTGCCCGCCATCAACAACCTGCCCGTTCCGGGCGCGCTGGCTGTGGTGGTAGAGGACATGGCAGGCCGCATCAAGGCGATGGGGGCGCAGAATTATTCTCTGCCCTTTGAACTGCGGGAAGGGTTCAAGACCCATGTGCAGATCCTGACCACTGACGGCGTGCCCGCCACCGCGGCCACCGCCTACCCCGCCATCGACCGGGCCGCCCTCACCCTGTTTGCCCAGGCGCAGCCCACCACCCAGCCCATCGTGGCCCAGCCGGTGGCACAGGCCACCCCGCGTCCCACCACCCGCCCCACCCAGCGCCACACCAGCGTGCGCCGCACCCCCAAACCCACCACACCCGGGGCCACCGCGGACCCCAACAAGCCAAAAACCATCAAATATGGCGCCAAGGGCAATGAGGTGACTGAGCTTCAAAAGCGCCTCGCCGCCCTGGGCTATCAAGTGGGCAAAATCGACGGCATGTTCGGCAAGGCCACCCAGAAGGCGCTGATTGCCTTCCAGAAGAACAACAAGCTCAAGGCCGACGGCCTGGGCGGCGCTGCCACGCTCAATATCCTGTATTCCGGTGCTGCCATCGGCGCCAATTTGCAGCCCGCCGCCATCAAGAACACCCTCACCCTCTCAGCCTCCGCTGACAAAAGCGAGATTCTAGTAGGGGACACGGTCACCTGGAAGGTGTCTGTGTCCGGCTGGGGCAGCGGATCCAACAAGTTTGTGGACATGAGCATCAGCCTCAACGGCGTGGCCTACAGAGTCGGCAAAACCGACAAGGCGGAATCCGGCGTTATCACCTTTGTTCCCAACGCCCCCGGCCGCTACACCATCAACGCCACTGCCGGCAGCAGCAACTATGTCAAGGACGGCAAAAACTACTACGACAGCGGCGCCATCGCCGGGGCCGCATCCATCGAGGTGAAGGCCAGGCCCCAGGGCGTGATCACCCAGGAGACCCTCAAGTTGGTGGAAACCATTGCCATCACGACCCAGAAGGAAGATGACCCGACCCTTGACAAGGGCCAGGAGAAGGTGAAGCAGGAGGGCACGGCGGGCGAAAAGATCGTCGTATACACTGTGACCAAGGCGGATGGCAAAGAAATCTCCAGGGAGAAGACCGGGGAGGAGACCATCGTCAAAGCCATGGTGCCCAAGATCATCCTGGTCGGCACCAAGGGGGATGCACCCGCGCCGGTGATCACCACAAAAACTGAAACAGAAACCGTCGTCATCCCCTTCACCACCCAGACAAAAGAGGATGACAGCATGGACAAGGGCACCGAAAAGGTCACCCAGGAAGGCGTTGAAGGCGTCAAAACCCTCACCCACACCATCACCCTGACCGATGGCAAGGAGACAGCCCGCACCACCACTGAGGAGATCACCAAACCCATGGTGCCCAAAGTTGTCACCGTGGGCACCAAGCCTGTGATCACTGAGGAAACCACCTCCAAGACCGAGGCCATCCCCTTCAAGACTGTCACACAGAATGACGATACCATGGAGAAGGGCAAGGAAGTGACCCTGGTGGAGGGGGTGGATGGGCAGAAAACCATCACCACCGTCACCATCAAAACCGACGGTGTGGTGACAAGCACCACAACCACAGAGAAAATCACCCTTGACCCGATAACCAAAATTGTCAAAGTGGGCACCAAAGAGGCGCCCCCGCCTGAGGAACCCAAACCTGAAGACCCTAAGCCCGAGGAGCCCACAAACGAGGAACCTGCGGCACCATAATGCCATCATCAATACACCAGCCGCATAAGGGAGGCCCGCAAGGGCTTCCCTTTTTGACAGCGACAGCCTTCCGGGACATTTTCTGCCCGCATGGATGGAAACGGCTTGTCTTGGCCGGGATTCGGTGGTATACTGCATACGGTGCCGGGATGGCATCACCCAACTGCTAGAAGATCCCCGGGCTCAGCCCGGATAAAACAAGGAGGATACTATGGTAAAACTCGGCATCAACGGTTTTGGCCGCATCGGCGGCCTGATTCTGGCTTCCACCCTGGAGCGCAAGGACATGCAGGTGGTCGCCATCAACGATCCTTTCATTGACGTGGAATACATGGCCTACATGATCAAATATGACAGCGTCCATGGCCGCTTTGATGGAACGGTCTCTGCGGACGCCAACACCAACACCCTGACGGTCAACGGCAAGGAAATCAAGGTCTATGCCAAGATGAACCCGGACGAGATCCCGTGGGCGGAAGCCGGGGCAGAGTATATCGCGGAAGCCACCGGCGTGTTCACCGACACCGCCAAGGCCAGCCTGCACCTGAAGGGCGGCGCCAAGAAGGTCATCATCACCGCCCCCGCCAAGGACAAGGAAATCCCCATGTTTGTCATGGGTGTCAACCACAAAACCTACAACAAGGACATGGTCATCGTGTCCAACGCCTCCTGCACCACCAACTGCCTGGCCCCCCTGGCCAAGGTCATCAACGATAAGTACGGCATCAAGGAAGGCCTGATGACCACCGTGCATGCCATCACCGCCACCCAGAAGACGGTTGACGGCCCCAGCAAAAAGGACTGGCGCGGCGGCCGCGCTGCCAGCTTCAACATCATCCCCTCCTCCACCGGCGCTGCCAAGGCCGTGGGCGTGGTGCTGCCGGAGCTTAAGGGCAAGCTCACCGGCATGTCCCTGCGGGTGCCTGTGATCGATGTGTCCGTGGTGGACCTCACCTGCACGCTCAACACCCCCACCACCTACGAGGACATCAAGGCCACCATGAAGGCCGCCTCCCAGAGCAAGGAATACAAAGGCATCATCGGCTACACCGAAGACGCCGTGGTCTCAAGCGATTTCATCCATGATTCCCGCACCTCCATCTTTGACGCGGGCGCCGGCATCATGCTCAACGACACCTTTGTCAAGCTCGTCGCCTGGTATGACAACGAGTGGGGCTATTCCAGCAAGGTGGTGGACCTGATCCATCACATGGCAGAAGTGGATAAGGCCTGAACCTGACCGCTTGCAAAAGCCCCGGCTGGCCCGGGGTTTTTTTGTATAGTATAATAGAGAGAAGAGAAACACGCGCAAGGAGGCAGGACCATGCTTGAAAATATCCAGACCCAGGCCCGGCAGGCCATCACGGAGCTGCTGGCCCAGGCCAGGCTGAAGCCCGGCGCGCTGCTGGTCATCGGCTGCTCTTCCAGCGAGATGACAGGCGGGCGCATCGGCAAGGCCTCAAGCCTTGAGGCGGCCCAGGCCGCCTGGCGGGGCATCGCCCCGGCGCTAAAGGAAAATGGCGTCCGCCTGGCTGTCCAGTGCTGCGAGCATCTCAACCGTGCCCTGATCCTGGAACGGGAGACGGCGGAGGCCCTGGGCTTTGAGATTGTCAATGTCCTCCCCAAAGCTGACGCCGGCGGCGCCTTTGCCCTCACCGCCTATGAGAACATGGAAGACCCGGTGGCGGTGGAGCGCATCGTGGCGGATGCCGGGCTTGACATCGGCGGCACGCTCATCGGCATGCACTTAAGGCCCGTGGCGGTGCCTGTGCGGCTGAGGCTGGATAAAATCGGCCAGGCGCATATCCTTTGTGCCCGCACCCGCCCCAAGTACATCGGCGGCCCCCGGGCAGCCTACCGGGAGATGTGAGCATGATGCACACACCAGACATCGCTCTGCTGGCAGACCGGGTCGCTGATCTGCGCGCTCAGATAGCGCAGGCCGCGGCGCAGGCTGGCAGGAAGCCTGAGGAGATCAAGCTCTGCGCCGCCTGCAAAAGCCGCACATCCCAGGAGGTGCGGGCAAGCGCCGCCCTTGCCATCGACCTGTTTGGTGAAAATCGCATGCAGGAGCTGGTGGCGCACGCGGCGGATGACGCCTATCAGGGAAAGCCCTGCCATTTCATCGGCCACCTGCAGACCAACAAGGTTCGCCGGGTGGTGGGCCTGGTGGACATCATCCAGAGCGTTAACAGCCAGAGGCTGCTCTGCGCCATCGCGGCTGAGGCCGCAAAAAAAGACATCGTACAGGACATCCTGTTTGAGATCAACATCGGGGATGAGGACAGCAAGATGGGCGCCTCCACACAGGCGCTGTGGCCCATGCTGGACGCGGCAGCGGCCCTTCCCTCCCTGCGCGTCAGGGGTCTGATGGCCATCCCCCCATCCTTTGACAACTCGCCGGAATCCCGGCGCTATTTTGCCCTGATGCGGGAGCTCCTGGCCAAAGTGAACACCCGCTATCCTGACGAGCCCCACATCAATATCCTCTCCATGGGCATGACTGACAGCTTCATCGCCGCCATCCAGGAGGGCGCCACCCTCGTCCGGGTGGGCACGGCCATATACGGCAAACGGGGCTGACCAAGGTGTCAGCCCCGTTTCCTTTGTCCGGGTTTTGATTACGCTGCCTGCCTGGGCAGGTCCTCCCCCAGCCAGTATTTCTTGAGGGGGACAAAGAGCAGGAGCCCCGCCGCCAGGGCCACGAGCACCTCAGGCAGCATATAGCCGCCGTTATAGATCAGCGAATACACGGCGCCGGAGAGGCCCTTGTCGTTGGGCCACAAGGCGTCCCAGATCATCCAGCCTGAGACAAAGTGGCAGATGAAGCGCAGCACGCCCACCAGCACAATGCCGCTTGCCAAGGCCGCCATCTTGTTGCTGATACGATCCTTGAAGATGCCGCCCAGGCCATAGACCGAGTAGGCGATGATATAGTCCAGAAAGGCGATGGCCAGCATCTGCAGAGCGGTCTGCCCGTAGCTGACGTTCTTGACGCCCATCAGCAACTGCATCAGCGCAAACACCAGGGATGAGAACAGGCCCTGCCTAGTGCCCCAGCGCCAGGCAATGAGGATCAGGGGCAGCATGCTGCCCAGGGTGATGCTGCCGCCAAAGGCCCAGGGCGCGTCCATTTTGATGAACTCGTTGAGCACGGTGGCGATGCCGATGAGGATGGCGCTTTCCACCATCATGCGGATGGTCAGGCTTCGGTTGTGTGTCACTTGTGTCATGGGTTTCCTCCTTCATTAGTGACCGGAAAGGAAAAACCGTTTTGCGGAAAGCAAAACGGTTCAAGGCATGGTTGCTTTCCTACGCCGGCATTATCCGGATCAGGT
>DHQX01000047.1:49342-61494 GCA_002411105.1 Christensenella sp. UBA5327
TTGCTTTCCTACGCCGGCATTATCCGGATCAGGTTCCAGGGTCCCGGGCATAAGGCCCGATCTCAGCCGGCTGGAAGCCAGCACCCCTGTGCTCATAAAAGCACGGGCCAAGTATATATAAACCCTGCAAAGTTGTCAAGGCAATCCAGGCGTGTTAAAATGCGATTGTATTTTAACGCGTTCGGAGGTTGCCAAGTGCCCTTTTTTTCTAAAAAATCCCCGGCCATGGACCTGGAAGGCCTGCCGCTTGAGGAGTACCTGCACATCGCGGAGACCGAGGAGGATCCGGTCCTCATCCACGAGGCCCTCAGCCGGGCTGAGGCGCTGGCCCCGGAGGATCTGGACATCCAGCTCAAACTCCTGCTGCTGGGACGTCTGCATGAGCGCAACCCCAAGCGCTTTGACTTTCATGTCATCAAATCCTACCTGCTCCATGCCTTTGAGCACCCGGAGGCCCACCCTGAGGAGGAGCGCCGGCGCATGATCCGGGAAATCTTTGACCATGAGCGCCTCAGGCGCGCCACGAGCCTGGCGCCGGACGCAAAGAGCTTCCTTGATCAATACCTGCTGGCCCTCTCCCGGGATTATATGCGCCTGTTTGTAGGCGGGGACAACAGCCATGTGCCCCGCGTGTTCGGCTTCACCTTCAAAGGCAGCCTGGCCAAATACCTGGCGGTGCCCGCCCGGGATATCATCGCGGGCATCTTCTCAGATGACAACCTCACCCAGGAGGAGGCCAAGGCGCTGGGCAAGGCTTTTTACCGTGCCTTTTATGACTACACCAATGGCGAGGTGAAGGACCTGGACAAAAACCTGGGGCCCCAGCTCAGGGCATTGCTGCGATGAACAGATCCCGTCGGGGCGGCCTTCAGAGCCCCCGTCACGCTTAGATGCTGCGCCGTATCCCCGCAGCGCTCCTGGCACTGCTTTTGATGTCGGTGTTTTATGTGTTTGCGGTCATGCAGGAAAATGAGGAGACCAAGCGCTCCGACGCCTTTTTGGTCAAGGAGCCTGAGGCCGCCATCACCCG
This sequence comes from Christensenella sp. UBA5327, assembly GCA_002411105.1. Classification (GTDB taxonomy): domain Bacteria; phylum Bacillota; class Clostridia; order Christensenellales; family Aristaeellaceae; genus UBA6115. The sequence continues at coordinate 50,373 of DHQX01000047.1, forward strand.
GATTGCCCCCTTCCATTCCCAGGACGGGCGCGCCCTGGCCCAGGCCTTTGGCGCGGCCTTCCCGATGCCGGAAGGGGCTTTTACGGGTGAGGTCACAAGCCCCGGCCACCATGGCTATGCCGTGATGCGCCTTTCAGTCCAGGGCCAGGTGGCCCGGGTGGAAGGGGTGAGACCGCTGAGTGCCGCCAGCAGCATCCTGCCCTCAGGCTTGCGCTTTACCGCCTCTGAGCGCGCCCTGTTTGGCCATGCCATCATGACCGCTTCTGACAGCCAAACCCTCTATTACGCCCTGCAAACCGACAAGGCCGCCTTTGTCATCAGCTTGCCCGAAGCGGCTTCAAGCGCCCCGGGCAGCGGCTTTGCGCTGCAGGAACCCTGAAAATCCCAAGAAAAGGAGCTGTTTTCCTATGTCAAGCGCCTCCCGGGCTTCCGGGCTGATCCGCCGTTTTATCCCCTATTACCGCCCCTATCGGCGGATTCTGTTTGCCAGTCTCGCCTGCGCCATCATGACCTCGGCCTCGGGGCTGGTCTTTCCCCTGATTGTCAGGGAGATCACCGACCGGGCCATTTCCGATATCGCCAGCCTCACCCTGCCCTTCATCCTGCAGCTGGGGGGATTTTTCCTGCTCTTGCAGCTGGTGGACGCCGGGTGCAGGTATTATATGCAATCCCGCGGGCACATCATGGGCGCCATGATGGAAAAGGACATGAGAAGCGACCTGTTCAGCCACTTAAGCCAACTGTCCTTCTCCTATTATTCCAACACCAAGGTGGGCCAGATCATGGCCCGCATCACCAGTGACCTGTTTGAGGTAACCGAGTTTGCCCATCACTGCCCGGAGGAATTCCTCATCGCCGCGGTCAACCTGGTGGTGTCCTTCATCCTGCTCTCCGCCATGAACTTCAAGCTCACCCTCATCATCTTCCTGATGCTGCCGGTCATGCTGATCTCCATCTTTCTCTTTAACAAAAAGATGCGCGCCACCTTCCGCGCCTGCCGCCACCAAGTGGGCGAGATCAACGCCCAGATGGAGGACAGCCTCCTTGGCATGCGGGTGGTGCAGTCCTTTGCCAATGAGGAATTGGAGGGCGAGAAGTTTGAGCAGGGCAACCGCACCTTTTTGAACCTAAAAAAGAAGCAGTACCATGTGATGGCGGGCTTCCACTCCACAGCCCGGCTGCTCAACGGCCTGATGAATCTGCTGGTGGTGGTGCTGGGCGCCTGGGCCCTCGCCCGCGGGGAGCTGACGGCGGGGGAGTTCGCCTCCTACCTGCTGTTTATCAACATGCTGCTGGCCACCGTCAGCCGGCTGGTGGAGTTTATGGAGCAGTTCCAGCGCGGCGTGACCGGCATTGAGCGCTTTTATGAGATCATGGACGCGCCCCGGGAGATCAGGGATCTGCCTGGGGCAAAGGCCCTTGAAAGCGTGAAGGGTGAGATCACCCTGGACGATGTGAGCTTCCGCTATGAGGATGACAGCGCCTTTGTGCTGGACCAGGTCAATCTCCATGTGCCAGCCGGTCAGAGCGTGGCGCTGGTGGGGCCCAGCGGCTCCGGCAAGACCACGCTGTGCAACCTCATCCCACGGTTTTATGATGTGACCGGCGGCAGCATCAGGATTGACGGACAGGATATCAGGGAGCTGACCTTAAAGAGCCTCCGGGGCGCCATCGGCACCGTGCAGCAGGAGGTTTATCTGTTCTCAGGCTCAGTCTTTGACAACATCGTCTATGGCAAGCCCGGCGCCAGCCGGGAAGCAGTGATGGAGGCGGCCAGAAAGGCCGGCGCCCATGACTTTATCCAGGCGCTGCCAGAGGGCTATGACACCCACGTGGGTGAGCGGGGCGTGAAGCTCTCCGGCGGTCAAAAGCAGCGCCTGTCCATCGCCCGGGTCTTCCTCAAGGATCCGCCCATCCTGCTGCTTGACGAGGCCACAAGCGCGCTTGACAACGAGTCGGAGCTGCTGGTGCAAAAGTCCCTTGAGCAGCTGGCCCAGGGCCGCACCACGCTCACCATCGCCCATCGCCTCACCACCATCAGGAATGCCGATGTTATCTGGGTATTAACTGATCAGGGCCTGGAGGAGCACGGCAGCCATGAGGCGCTGATGGCAAGGAAGGGGCTTTATTACCGCCTGTATCACTTGTACTCAAGCAGCGAAACCAAGGCAAGGGAACAGCAGGCTGCCCTGCTGTGACCCGGCCGGATGAGGAGAACGTATGAACCTTGAATTTATCGGCGCATCCCGGGAGGTGACCGGCTCCCTGTATCTGCTCAGTGCCGGAGGCAAGCGCATCCTGGTTGACTGCGGCATGGAGCAGGGCCGGGATACCTATGAGAACAAACCCCTGCCCATCAACCCCTCCCAGGTGGACGCGGTGGTGCTCACCCATGCCCACATCGATCACTCGGGCATGATCCCGGCGCTATCCGCCCGGGGCTTCCGCGGGCCGATCCATGCCACCCTCGCCACCCACGCGCTGTGCGACATCATGCTGCGGGATTCCGCCCACATCCAGGAGATGGAGGCGGAGTGGCGGAACCGCAAAGCCCAGCGCGCGGGCGAGCCCAGCTATGAGCCGCTGTACACCCAGGCGGACGCCGACCAGGCGCTGCGCCAGTTTGAAGCCCTGCCCCTGGAAACCCCCCGGGAGATCTTCCCGGGCATCCGCCTCACCTTTACCGATGCGGGGCACCTGTTGGGCTCGGCCTCGGTGACCCTTCAGGTAACAGAGGGGGACACCACCAAAACCATTGTTTTCTCCGGCGACATCGGCAACCTCCACCAGCCCATCCTGAAGGATCCCCGTTACCTGACCAGGGCCGACTACGTGGTGATGGAGTCCACCTATGGTGACCGCCTCCACGGCCCCCGGCCGGACTATCTGGCCGACCTGGCCGATACACTGCAGATCACCTTCAACCGCGGCGGCAACGTGGTCATCCCCAGCTTCGCCGTGGGCCGCACCCAGGAGATCCTCTATTTTCTGCGGGAGATCAAGGAAAAGGGCCTGGTCAAGGGCCACGACGGCTTCCCCGTGTATATGGACAGCCCCCTGGCCATCAAGGCCACCAACATCTTCCAGGAGGCGGACGCGGGCGAGTTTGACCAGGAGATGCGGGACCTTTTGGCCCGGGGCATCAACCCCATCGCCTTTGAGGACCTGCGCGTGCAGGTGACAGCTGAGGAAAGCAAGCAGATCAACTTTGAGAAGAGACCCTGTGTGATCATCTCCGCCTCCGGCATGGCAGAAGCCGGACGCATCCGCCACCACCTGAAGCACAACCTCTGGCGCAAGGAAAGCACCATCCTGTTTGTAGGCTATCAGGCCGTGGGCACCCTGGGGCGGATGCTGTATGACGGGGAAAAGCGCGTCAAGCTCTTTGGCGAGACCATCAATGTGGCGGCCGAAATCAGGACGCTCAAGGCCATCAGCGGCCACGCCGACCAGGCCGGGCTTTTCACCTGGATTGACTCCTTTAACCCCAAGCCCCAGCGCGTCTTTGTCACCCATGGTGAGGAGGAGGTGGCGCTGCTGTTTGAGGGGCTGCTGCAGGACAAGGGCTACACCACCTTCGTCCCCTACTCGGGCGATGTCTGGTCCCTGGCGGAAGACCGACAGCTGGAGGCTGGCTCCCGGGCGTTGGCTAAGGACAAAACCAAGAAGCAAAAGAAGCAGGTCAAGGCCGATAGCGCCCTCACCCAAGCCCTTGACCGCCTCACCCAGTTGGTGAGGGACGGCCAGGGCTATTCCAACAAGCTCAAGGAGAAGCTCACCCGGCAAATCAACGACCTGGTCCGGCGCTGGGAAGACTAATACTTCAATCCGTTCAGTGCGAGAGGCTGTGGCAGAATGGAAAACTGCCACAGCCCCTTTTATCAGCTTCAAAAGCCCGGTCAGGTGTTGTCCCGGCCAATCTTCTTTCTGGTTTCTTCGCGGATGGCTTCACGCAGTGCCATCAGATAGGGCGAAAAGGTCACCCTGTCATCCGCATAGCTCAGGTTCAGGGCATACTCATGATCCTCCCAGGTGCTGATGTCCGCCTCGTTATGCTGGATGATCGCCTCCAGGCCGTCCAGGGCCTTGAAAATCCTGGCTTCCAGGGTTTTTCGCTCGCTGATTTCGGCATACAAAGCCGCCATTTCATCCCGGTGTGGCGCGGGCAGCGTCCTGACCCAGTCGTTCAGCAACCGTTCCTCCCTTTCCTCATCCGCGGAGGTTTTGTGAAAGGTGGGGATGTCCCCGGTGAAGCACTCCCCCAGGTCATGGATCAGGCACATTGTGATGACCTTGTTCATGTCCACTTCCGGAAATTCATCCCTCATCCAGTAAGCCATCAGCGCCAGGCGCCAGCTGTGATCCGCCACACTTTCCTGTTTGCCACCTGAGGTGTGGCAGTGGCGAAAGGTATCCTTCAGTTTTTCTGCCGTATGCAGGGCGTCAAGCAGGCTTCTTGGGTTCATGGTCTGCCCCCTTTTTTAGTGTCTGCGCTGACTATACCCTATCCTGGGGATCTATTCAAAGGGAACTTTCAGGGTGAAGTCAAAGGTCAGATCCTGCCGCGCCATCAGCCCCAGGGCGGTGAGCGCCTCGGGGATCTCTGGCGCGATGCCGCCATTCTCCCGGGCCAGCCTTGCCATCTCCTTATCCGGCAGGTTGATATGGTCGTCGCTCAGGCTGATGAAGCCCTCCTCATAGGCCTGCTGGATATCCGCCTGCCGAACCGCATCATCCCCCTCCTCGCCTTTTGTGGGCGGCAGGTTTTGAATAGGCTTGAGGGGCTTAAAGACGCTGACGGTGACCGTTACCGCCAGGGTTTTCCTTTGGGGCACTTCCTGGGGTGTGCCAAAGAGACCATTTTGGGTGACACCCTCTGTGAAGTAAATGCCTGGCAGCCAGATGTGGCTTGGGGTGTCATTCTCGGTTTCCAGGCACAAGGGGGTGCCGCTGACCGTTGATTCAGTCACAACGATATAAACTGGCTCCTCGGGCTTTTTGTTCTGGTATTCCAGGGAAAAGGCCACCCGCTTTCCGTCAAACACGGCGTCAGAGATGGTGACATCGGTGTTGTAGGCGGTCTGGGTCTGCCGGACAGGGGTCACCCGCCCCTCAAGGCCGCTTGTGTCACCGGTGGGTTCACCCATGGTGCGCAGATAGTTGAGGATGCCCCACTGGTCATCCGCGATGGCCACAGCGCCCACCAGCAGCAGGCAGACCGCAAGCGCAACCACCAGCCGCTTTTTCCGGATGATTTTGACGGGGCGCTTATCTGGCAAGCTAATCAGGGTGTTTTGAATCCGGGTTTCCAGGTGTTGGGAAACCGGATAGGCTTTCTTCATGTTGTCGCTATTCATGTTTCCTCCTGGGAGAGCATCTCCCGTAATTGATCCCGCCCGCGTTTAAGCCGGGAGCACACCGCCCCCTTGGTGGTGCCCAGCACCCGGGCAATCTCTTTGACTTCCATCCCCTCCATGTAATGGAGCATCAGGGTGACGCGCAAGTGCTCCGGCAGCCGGTCCATGGCCTGGCGCAGCGCCTCCTGTTCAAAGGGGTCAGGGGCAGGTTCGGCCGTCTCAGGCATCTCTGTGGGGATCATCCGGCCCTGTTTGCGCTGGATATTGACGCACTCCCGGATCAGGATGCGCAGCAGAAACGAACGAAAACTATCCTGGTTTTTCAGGGTATCAAGCTTTATCCAGCACTTGAGCACCGCTTCTGAAATGGCGTCCAACCTGTCATGCTCACCCTTTAAATAGGCACAGCTCAGGCGGTACATGGTGCTCTGCAAAGACAGCACCGCTTTTCCAAATTCCGATTTGTTCAATGGCCCCCTCCTTTTGTCATGACACTAATAAGACGCCTGACAAGGCCGTCAGATTCGTTTGCGCGAAAAATCCGTTGTATCTGATGGTCATCCTATGCTAATGTTAGCGCTGACACAAGCTAAAGGAGGATGCGGGATGAGGGAGCGCGGGGGCATTATCACATGGCTGGCCACGGCCATCGCCTTGTTTTTGTTGTTCGGGACGGGCCTTTTGCCGATTATCCCAGGGCTTTCTGCCCCCGGCCAGCGGGTGCTGGGGCTGTTTCTGGGGGCGGTGATGCTGTGGCTGTTTGTGGACATCGGCTGGCCCAGCGCCCTGGTGATCTTCGCCCTGGGCTTTTTGCCGGGGGTGAAAACCGGGGACGTGATCACCGCTTCCTTTGGCAATAGCACGGTGTGGTTCCTGATTTTCTCCTTCCTGCTTACCTTTGCGCTGAAGGAGACCGGCTTTTTAAGGCGGGTGGCGCTGCTGTTTATCACCAGCCGCTTTGCCAGGCGCGGGCCCTGGGCCTTTGCCTTCATGTTTTTGCTGTCGGTGTTGGCGCTGGGTAGCTTTATTGCGCCCACCGTCACCTTTTTGCTGTTTTTTGCCCTCCACCGGGAGGCCATGGAGGCCCTGAACCAAAAGCCTGGTGACGCGCTGCCCAAAGCCCTCATGGTGGGCACCGCCTGTGTTACCTCCATCTCCTGCGCCATGACGCCCATCGCTCACACCTTCCCGCTAATGGCTCTGGGCTTCCATGAGGCAGCCACCGGGGAGCGCATCAGCTACCTCAGCTATCTTAAAATCGGCCTGCCGGTGGGGCTACTGCTCTTTGGGCTGACATTGGGGCTACTGTATCTGGGCTTTAACAAACGGATAAAAGCCCAGGGCGCGCGGCTTGACAGCCTGAATTTGACCGGCCCTGGCAAGCCCAGCCATCAGGAGTTGTTTTCGGCCCTCATTTTCCTGCTGGTGGTGGCGGTGTGGCTGTTCTCAGGCCTGCTGCCTGAGGCGATGAAGCCGGTGGCTGCCCTGGGCACTGCCTGGCCTGCGCTGCTTGGAGCGGTGCTTTTGTCGGCCATCCCCATTGCGGGGAAACCCGTGCTGAACCTGAAAGAGGGCTTTGCAAAGGGTCTCAACTGGCCAAGCCTGCTGCTGTGTGCCGCCGCCCTGGCCCTTGGCAAATACCTCACCCTGCCTGAATATGGCGTGACCGACTGGTTTGGCGCCTTGATTGCGCCGTCCATGCAGGCTTGGGGATATGCAGGGGCCCTGGCGGTCATCATTGCCGCTACCGTGGTGATGACCAATTTCCTCTCCAACATCGTCACCACCACGGTGATGTACCAGGTGGCCGCCAGCGCCATCCCGCTGCTGGCGCTTTCAGGCATTGTCATTAGCCCTGCCCTGTCGGCCATTCTGGTGGGTCTGTGCGCCAGCCTGGCCTATGCCACGCCCCCGGCCATCGCCCATATCGCCCTGGCGGCCGGCTCCGGCTGGGCGGACTCCCGGGATATGCTCAAGTATGGCGGCGCTCTGGCGCTTGTTTCAATCCCGGTGGTGCTGGTGTTTGCGCTGATTTAGCGGGCTATAATGGGCAGGCATTGACCGCGCCAGGGGGGAGCAGACATTGTGAGCATGCGTCGGATTCGGGGATGGCAGTTTTTTTCATCCATTATATGGCTCTTTCATTTGGCCGGAGCTTATGCATATACAATAACCTCAACAAGGCTCCTTTCGGGATTCTATCAGTTTGAGGACAAGTCAGTATTGGTGATATTTCTGTTCGATGTGCTTTTGCCCTTTGGTTCCTGCATCTTCTTACCAATCCTGTTATGTTATTTCACCTGGCGTTTAGAAAACAAGCGTCCTCTTACGGTCGCCCCTTATCGGGGGATCCTGCTGTCGGTTTCAATGAGCATTGCCATCATTTGCTTTCACAATTTCAGCAGTGTCCAAGAAAGTCATAGCATATCAGCCATTCCTTTGCAGGATTTGAGCATATTCCTTTTCATTCCAGTGATGATGTTGATAGCCTCTTCCAATCAAATGAAGTGGCGCTTTCTTTTGTCTCTAATGTTCTATTGTGCTGCTTTGATTCTATCGCCCCATGACATACTTAATCACAGTATTGGGGGCTTTCAGATAAGCTTCAGACCGTTTATGCAGCTGTCGCCGATGGCATTCTTTTGGGCTATTGGCAGCCTATATGAAACAGGCATTTCTACAAACCGCATAAACAAATGGGGCTGCCACGCTGCCATGACAACCCCATGATTTTGTTGCGGATGCCTACCAGGAAATATTATCCGGGTCGGCAGAAAATCCCGTGCTTCCTTTGAGGCTTGCGATCAACACCACATCTTCCGGTGCCAGTTCGAAATCAAATACCTGGGCGTTTTCCCGGATACGCGCCGGGGTGACGGACTTGGGCAGGGGCAGGTATCCCCGCTGCAGGCTCCACCTGATGGCGATCTGGGCGATGGTCTTGCCATATTTTTGTGCCAGCGCCTGCATCTGCGGCACATCAAACACCCCGCCAGTGCCCAGGGGGCTGTAAGCCTCCAGCAGCATGCCCTTTCCCCGGCTGTAATCCGCCACCGCGTCCTGGGTGTCGCCTGGGGCCAGGCGGATCTGGTTCACCATGGGGGCAACCTCCGCCGTCTCCAGCAAAGCATCGATGTGATGGGCGTGGAAGTTGCTGATGCCCAGGGCCTTGATCTTGCCCTCACGGTAGAGGGTTTCAAAGGCTTTCCAGGACTGGGCATTTTTCTCTTTCCAGTCATCCTTGTAGTTCGCTGGCCGGGGCCAGTGCAGCAGGAAGAGATCGGCGTAATCGGTGCCTAGCTTCTTCAGGCTTTCATGCACCGCGTCCAGGGTCTCCTGATAGCCCCTGATGGGGTTGGCCAGCTTTGAGGTGATGAAGATCTGCTCCCGGGGGATGCTGCTGTCCTTCACCGCCTGGCCCACGCTTCTCTCATTGCCATAGCCCTGGGCGGTATCAATGTGGCGGTAGCCTGCTTCCAGCGCCGCCAGTACGCTATTCTTCGCTTCCTTGCCCTCTTCCGCCTGCCAGGTGCCAAAGCCAACGCAGGGGATGTGCACCCCATTTGAAAGGATATAAGTATCTGTCAATGCATTCATGCGTTTTCCTCCTGTCATCACAACGCGTGTTCGCGCTTAACAGATATATAACCGAAAAGGGTAGGGATTAAGCAATTACCCCTGGGTCAGATAATCCACAATCCCTTTAAACAGCGGGGTGTATCCCGCCCAGTTCACAAACTCCGGCGGCCCCCAGTGGGGTGCACAGTCAGAGGTGAAGGCAGCGCTGCGCCCCTTGCCATACGCGCCAAAGGCCAGGAAGGGATCAGGCCCGATGGTCATCACCGTGTCAGCGCCCTCCCGGGGAAGCACGCGGTTATAGCCCAGGAAATGGGGCCAATCTGCGGGAACATCCCTGAGCGCGGGGTGATCCGCCGCCACGGCCTTGGGCGTGATGCCCTCGGGATGCTCCATCAGGTCATCGGTATCCAGACAGGTGACCGGCAGCACCTCGCTTAGCGCCGTGCGGCCATACTTGGCCTTGGCGTCAATTCCCGAAAAAGCCATATAGCCGCCCACCATCAGGAGGCTCCCTCCGCCATGCACATAATCCCTGATGACCTGGCAGCGGTTGGGCATGGCTTTGCTTCTGGCAAAGGTATCCGGGTGGAGCAGCAGCGTGTTTGAGCCGATGTCTGACAGGATCACGCAGTCGTATTCCGCCAGCTCTGACACCAAAAAGGGAAAGCGCAGGGCGGCCACATGGTTTGGCATGAAGGTGACCTCATACCCGCTGTCAGACAGGGCTTTGATCAACCGGTCAGCGCCCTCCTCATACACATTGGTATAAAAGGCATCAAAGCCCTTCACGTGCACGGTATAGCTGTGCCAGGATTCGCCAGCTAACAGTATTTTCTTCGACATAGTGGCCTCCTATGATTGTTTTGCCTGATTGTATCATGGGCCGCCTGGCCGGGCAAGGACGCGCCGCTTGCGCCTGCCCACGCCTTGCCTTATACTGGGGTCAGAAAGGGGAATCAGCGGATGAGCGATCAGGCATACAGAGAGACGGTTCTCGCAAGCGAAACTGTGTTTGACGGCAGCATCATGACGGTGGAAACCTGGCGCGTCAGGCTGCCCGATGGGCGGGAGGCGGGCCGGGAGATCGTGCTGCACAAGGGGGCGGCGGCGGTGGTGCCGGTGGACCTTCAGGGCTATGTCACCCTGGTGCGCCAACACCGGGTGGCGATTGATGAAATGCTGCTGGAAATCCCCGCGGGCAAGCTGGACTTTATGGGCGAGGATCCCTTTGCCTGTGCCCAGCGGGAGCTTGAGGAGGAGACCGGCCTGGTGGCCGCCAAGTGGCAGAAGCTGGCCCATGTGGTGACCACACCCGGCTTTTGCACCGAGCGGATCGCGCTGTATCTGGCCACCCAGTTGCGCCAGACCGCTGCACGCCCTGACGCTGATGAGTTTTTAAACGTGGTGAGAATGCCGCTGAGCGAAGCCATCGCCTGGATCAACCAGGGCAAAATCACCGATGCCAAGACCTGCCTGGGGCTGCTTTTGGCACAGCAGGCGCTGGGCACGCCGCTTTTGGCCGCTTCCCCGGAATCCCGGCTGATGAGGCCGCAGCCCGGCGTCTATCCCCGGGCACAGAAGGGGTGAGAGAGATGAACAAGTGCTCAAACAGCCTCTGGCCCATCAAGCTGCTGCTGGTGCTCTTTGTCCTGGTGTTGATCGCCTATGGTGTGCTGGCGGTGGTGTATGGTCTGGAGCAAAACACCTTCCGCATGCCGGCAATACCGGCCCTGCCCCGCGCCAGCGGATTTTTCTGATGGCTTCAGCCCGGCTTCCCCTGGCCCTGCGCTGGCAGCGCCTGCTTGACCCTGCGTGGGGCCGTGCGATCACCACCCCGCGCCTCACGCTGCGCCCGCCCCGGATGGCGGACGCGGTTGCTTTTTTTGCCTATGCCAAGGATGAGCAGGTGGCCCGCTATGTGCTGTGGGACAGCCACCTGAGCCTGAGGGACAGCCGCCTGGCACTGCGCGCCATCCGCCAGGGCAACCGTACCCGCGGCATCATCACCTTTGCCATCTGCCCGCGCCAGAGCGATCAGCTCATCGGCACCATTGGCCCTGTATGGGTGGACTGGGGTAACCGCGCCTGTGAGGTGGGCTTTTCCATGGCCCGGGCCCATTGGGGCCAGGGGTTGATGACAGAAGCCCTCAGCGCCTTTTTGCGCTATGCCTTTTTTGATCTGGGCC
>DHQX01000047.1:61585-83695 GCA_002411105.1 Christensenella sp. UBA5327
TCTGGGCCTCAACCGGGTGGAAGGCCAGTACGACCTGCGCAACCCCGCCTCTGGCCGGGTGATGCATAAGGCTGGCATGGCCTACGAAGGCAAACTGCGCCAAAGGCTGTTCTACAAGGGCGAGTACGCCGATGTGGGGCTGTACGCGGTGATCAGGGAAGTCTGGGCCAGCAGCGCCATGTAACAACACGGCGTTTTTGCACAAAAACACCGATTTGCTTGTAAGAGCGGGTCTATTATGGTAGAATATCATCCGTTGTACGCAGGCATCTGACCGGATGCAATCATCATATTTTAGGGGGAACACGCATGGCTGACTATCTGACAAAGGACATCCGCAATATCGCCCTCATGGGGCATGGCAGCGAGGGCAAAACAACGCTGACCGAGGCGCTGCTTTTCGCTGCCGGAAATATTGAGCGCCAGGGCAAGGTGGAGGACGGCTCCACCACCACCGACTTTGACGGTGAGGAGAACAAGCGCAGCATTTCCATCTCCGCAGCGGTAGCGCCTGTGGAATGGAAAAAGGCCAAGATCAACGTGATCGACGTGCCCGGCTATTTTGACTTTATCGGAGAGGCCGTGGGCCCGCTGCGCGTGGCGCGCACGGTGGGCATCGTGGTGTCTGCCTCCGGCGCCCTCACCGTGGGCGCTGAAAAGGCCTGGGATGTGGCGGTAAAGCAGGGAGCCGGCCGCATGTTCATCATCAACCAGATGGACCGGGAGCATGCGGACTTCACCAAGGCGCTGGACGCCCTGCGGGAAAAATACGGCAATTCCGTCGTTCCCCTGATTGTGCCCACAGGCAACGCCGCCAACTTCAAGGGCGTGGTCAACCTGCTGGAGAACAAAGCCTATGAAGGCGCCGGCAAAAACGTGAAGGAAGTGCCGGTGCCCGGCAATCTGGCCGATCAGGCTGCCCAGTTTATGGAAGAGATCACTGAGGTCGCCGCCGAGGCGGACGACGACCTGCTTGAAAAATACTTCGAAGAAGGCACCCTCAGCCACGAGGAAATCCTAGTGGGCTTCCGCAAGGGCATGCAGTCTGGCAAGATCGTGCCGGTGGTGTGCGTCTCCGCCGTCACAGGCGTGGGCGTGGCGCCCCTGCTTGACATGATGGTGAACTATCTGGCCTCCCCCGAGGGCACCCAGATGGAGGGCGTGAACCCCAAGACCGGCGAAGCGGTGGTGCGCAAGTGTGACAATGCCGAGCCCTTCTCTGCTTTTGTGTTTAAGACCATGGCTGACCCCTTTGTGGGCAAGCTGTCGCTGTTCAGGGTGATCTCTGGCAGCCTCACCCCCTCAACACCGCTGTATAACGCCAACCAGGAGAAGCAGGAGCGGGCGGGCGGCCTGTTTATGATGCGGGGCAAGAAGCAGACAAGCGTGCAGGTGCTAAACGCCGGGGATATTGGCGCCCTTAGCAAACTGAACGCCACCGCCACCGGCGACACGCTGTGCGACCCGGCTTCCCCGGTCAAGTATCCAGAGCTTTCCTACCCCATGGCCAGCTTCTCCAAGGCGGTCTTTGCCGCCAAGCAGGGCGAGGAGGACAAGGTGTTCTCAGGCCTGGCGCTGCTGCAGGAGGAAGACCCCTCTTTGAAGGTGGAGAAGAACGCCGAGACCACAGAGACTGTGGTGTCCGGCCAGGGCGACCTGCACCTGGATGTGGTGCGCGCCAAGCTCAAGAGCAAGTACGGCGCTGAGGCCGTGCTGGAAGACCCCCGCATCCCCTACCGGGAGACCATCCGGAAGACGGTCTCCGCCCAGGGCCGCCACAAGAAACAATCCGGCGGCCGGGGCCAGTTTGGCGATGTGTGGATCGAGTTCTCCCCCATCGGCGACACCAACGTCGAGTTTGAGTTTGTAGACGCCGTGGTGGGCGGCGTGGTGCCCAGGAACTTCATCCCCTCCGTGGAAAAGGGTTTAAGAGAGAACATCGTGAAGGGCGTTTTGGCGGGCTACCCCATGGTGGGGCTGAAGGCCAAGCTCTATGACGGCTCCTACCACGCGGTTGACTCCTCAGAAATGGCGTTTAAAACCGCTGCCCGCATCGCCTACAAAAAGGGCTGCCTGGAGGCAAGCCCGGTGCTGCTTGAGCCGGTGATGCACGTGGAAGTGCTGGTGCCGGATGAGTACATGGGCGACATCATGGGCGATGTGAACAAGCGCCGCGGCCGCATCATGGGCATGAACCAGGTGGACGGCCAGCAGCAGGTGGTGGCCGAGGTGCCGCTTTCTGAAATGAGCAAATACGCCACCGACCTGCGCTCCATGACCCAGGCCCGGGGCAGCTTCACCATGGCCTTTGAGCGCTATGAGGAAGTGCCGGGTGATGTGGCCAAGAAGATCATCGACAGCGCCGCGAAGGACGAGGACGAGGACGATTGATTTTTTTAGCTGAATGACTTGCGCGGGGAATCCCAAAGCTGGGGTTCCCCTTTTCTATTATTAAAAACCCGATAAATACAATGCTGAATAGCATGCGCAATACATTTTTGATAAAATCATCAAAGTTCCAAGGGGTTTTGGGGGGTCGCGAAATCTCCAGCATTCCCCTCGGTTTGCAAGGAGGCGCCATGAAGAGGATCACCGCCGGGTTTCTGGGCTGCGGAGGCATTGGCTGCGGGGTATGGGATCTGCTGCAGGACATGCAGGGGGTCATCGCCCACCGGGAAGGGCTTTATATCGAAGTGAAGCGCATTCTGGTGCGGGACAAGGATAAAAAACGGGAGGCTACCATCCCCCGGGGGCTGTTTACCACCGACGCGGCCGAGCTGCTGAATGACCCTGAAATCAGCGTGATTCTGGAGTTCATGGGCGGGGAGCAGCCGGCGTTGGACTATCTCTGCCAGGCGCTGGAAGCGGGGAAGACGGTGGTCACCGCCAATAAGATGGCGGTGGCGCTGGGCTGGCACAGGCTGTTCGCAGCGGCGCAGCAGGGGGGCGGCGGGCTTTATTTTGAGGCCGCGGTCTGCGGCGCCATCCCGGTGATCAGGACGCTTCAAAACTCCCTTCAGGGCAACCGGGTGGAGGCGCTGATGGGCATCGTGAACGGCACCACCAACTATATTTTAAGCCAGATGGCGGAAAGCGGCCGGGATTATGACGAGGTGCTGGCCGAGGCCCAGGCGCTTGGCCTGGCGGAGCCGGACCCGGCCAGCGATGTGGACGGCTTTGACGCCACATATAAGCTGTCGGTGCTCAGCTCCCTGGCTTTCCATGCCCGGGTGCCCTACGGGACGATTCACCGGGAGGGCATCGGTGGCATATCGGCCCTGGATGTGGCCTATGCCCGGGACCTGGGCTATACCCTCAAGCTCCTGGCCATCGCCAAGCGGGACAGCGACAGCATCGATGTGCGGGTGCACCCGGCGCTGGTGCCGGATAGACATCCCCTGGCCAGCGTCAGGGGTGCCTTTAACGCCGTGTTCATCCATGGCAGCGCCGCTGGGGACATGATGCTCTACGGCCGGGGCGCAGGCAGCGCCCCCACAGCGGGCGCAGTGGTGAGCGACCTGGTGTATGCCGCCAAGCAGTCCCATCACCCCATCCCCAGCTTTGAGCACCGGGAGGAGCTGCCCCCACACCTCAGGATGGAGGATAACTGGCGCTGCGCTTTTTACCTGCGCTTTGAAGCCCTCAACCAGCCGGGCGTCCTGGGCCATATCGCCACCCGCCTGGGAGAGCACCAGGTGAGCATTGAGGCGGTGGTGCAGCGCCACACCGAGGGCAATGAGCGGGTGCCCATTGTGATCCTCACCCACCAGGCCCGGGAGAAGGACCTGCGCGCGGCGCTTAAGGCCCTTGACCCCGCCGTGGCCCAGGCCAGGGGTGTGCTGAGGATTGAGGGACAACAATAGAAAACAATGCACTGTCTTCGCTTTTCGGACACATCAAATAGCGGTATGGTAAGGTCATGAATTATATGGTTATGCTGGTTTACTATAGTAAGTAATAAGACGAATTGCCGCAAAAGAAGCGAAGGTTCCTCCAAGCCCTCAACCGATTATACTTGAGTTACAGAAAGTCAAAGCAACGTCGGCGGAAAGAATGGACCTGACTCCCATGCCATAGGGCCAAAGAACCGCCAGTAATAAACAAGGCAGATATAGGGTTGAGGGGATACATGAGTCAGGCCACATCGCAAGTGAGATAGGCAGATTGCTTGGCGGAGACAGGTGAACTTGTAACGGCGATTTCTGTATTTAGTAATCAGTTTCATAAATCCCCAAGTGCGCTGAATAATGAAACACAATTTTTACTGAATAGAATTGGCCATTCTTCCAATGACGAATTAGTTGATCACTATGCTTGTGGAATAAAGCACCTCGCGTTATCGCTCGCCAAAGCCCATTCATGCCACATTTTAACTTTGTTCAATAGTCTTTCACAGCAAATATATATGCCAATACACACAATTGAGTATATGAGTGCCGAGCTTTAAATGATGAAAAAATGTTTATTGACTAAATCATATTTTAGTGCTATTCTGCAGATAACACAAAAGAGAACAAGTTTCATAACGATTCTGACTATTGGGAAGGGGGAAGACAACAAAAAAATGTGAAGCACTATCTCGATAAGAAACAGTTTAATTAAGGCAAGGGAGGTCTCACCATGGCAAAAATATTGGTAGCTGTACTGTATTTAGCGGTTATTGTTGTTATTGGATTGTTGAGTGCAAAAAAAGTAAAAACAGCGGATGGTTTTGCGACCGCCGACAGAAAAATACCCTTTTGGACAAATGTCTATTCAATGGCCTCTGCCCAAATCGGAGCTGGAGCCACAATGGGCGTTGCAAGTATGTGCTATGCATACGGTGTATCTGGATTTTCCCTTGGAATTGGCGCCGCATTAGGCGCTGTTTTGTCGGGGCTAGTATTTGCAAAGAAGATTCGTGAGTCTAATGTAACCACAATACCAGAGCTGATACGAAAGCATCTTGGCATGAGGATTGCAGATATAATGAGCGCATTAACTCTATTTGCAATTTTTGGAGTTCTCGCAGCTCAAATCCGTTCTCTGGGAACTATTCTTCAGATCTTTATTCCAACCCTCTCATTAGCATCCTCCTGCATTATTATGAGTGTCGTTATGCTCGTTTATGCGGTATTAGGTGGTATGGTTGCAGCCACCAGAACCGACAAGCTGAACGTAGCTATCATGATCATATCTGTTATGGTCATCATTCCTATTGTTGCACTTACTCGAGTTGGCGGATTTGAGGGGTTGGTTGCCAAGATTGATCCCCAAAAACTGAACCCAACAGCGATGGGATTATCATCAATGATATCGCTGATGCTGTACTTTGGACTTTCCGGTATGGTTAACAATGAAAATTTCTTGAGAATTTGTGGGGCAAAGACAGCCGGCGAAGCAAAAGGAGCAACTTTAACAGCAGCATTACTGATATATCTCCCGTATATGTTGTGCTGTAGCGTAATTGGTTTAGTTGGTGTGGTTTTAATTCCCCAGCTTGGTGCCTCAGACTCAATAATGCCTGCAATGATAGATCAAATGACAAGTGATGTGGGAGGAGCTTTTCTACTTGCAGGGTTGCTAGCGGCTGTAATGGGCACAGCTGCTTCAGTTGCAATGGTATGTGCTGTTACCTTCTCACGCGATGTTGTAAAGCGCTTACGTCCGTCAATGGATGATCAAAAGGTTTTGCTTACACAACGGCTTAGTTTGATAGGGTTTACGATTGCAGGAATATTTGTGGCTATCTTTGGGGGATCCATTGTAGGTATTATGGAAGACGTTGGAGCTCCCAGTGGAGCGGCATTGGTTCCCTTGTTCTGTGGCGTGTTCTTTTGGAGGAAACTGAATCCAACGAGTGCGCTAATTACGATTATCGTAGCAATAGTGTCCACACTTTCATGGTGGGCTATTGGAGCTCCTTACATTAGCCATTTTGTCTTCGGTTTGATTTGTGCCTTTGTTGCCATGCTTATATCAACTCCATTAACATATAGAAAAGAGGTAAGTATCTAATGTTGAAAATACTAGATTATCTTGTGATGGGTGGCGGAGTTCTAATCGCGGCATTCTTACTTATTAATATGTTCCGAGAGACATTTATAAAAAAATCAAAGATTGACTGATTCAATTCGGAAGGAGGCAGATATGCAGCTTTTCTCTCATGATCAAGTAAACCTCGACGTTCTAAAAAAGCTTGCTTTTAACTATCGATGGGCTGAGGTACCAGAAGGCGTGATACCTCTCACTGCTGCAGACTCAGATTTTCCGTGCGCTCAGGAAATCCAGCAGGATTTATGTAACTATCTCAAGCAGGGCTATCTTTCATATACACCAAAACTTGGATATCCCGAAGTTCGTGTGAGTTTAGCTAATAAATTAAACGAACGCAAAAACGAGAATGTAGATCCTGATTTGCTCCTTCCCGTTGATAGCGCAGCACGTGGGATGTACATTATTGCACAAACAATTCTAAGACCCGGAGACGAAATGATTGTTTTTGACCCCGTAGACTATTTGTTTGGAAAATCCTGTGAATCCGCGGGAGCTACTCCGGTCTTGTGTCCGTCACTTTTAGTTAACGGCGAATTGGATTTAACCCATCTGGAGAACTACATTACACCAAGGACTAAAATGATTGGTCTCTGCAATCCACATAATCCACTGGGAAAGCTCTATAACAAAGAATCATTGCAACGCTTGCTAGATTTAGCAGAGAAGCATGATCTTTACATTATGAATGATGAAATATGGAGCGATATTGTCTTTTCGGGCAAGCAATTCTGTAGTATTCTCACTGTCGACCCAAGCAAAAGCCATCGTGTTCTCTCTGTTTATGGTCTTAGCAAATCCTTCTCCATAGCAGGATTGCGTGCAGGGTGCATATACTGCTCCACAAAAGAGATGTTTGATCGTCTAGTAGAAAAATCCGATGTGATGACAACTGCTGGTGGTATTGCATCAATTAGTCAATACGCTATGAAGATATGTATGGACAAATGCTACTACTGGAATGAGGCTTTTGTAGCTCAGATGGAATGCAATAGAGACTATGCTCTCACACGCATTGCAAAAATGCCGGGCATATCTTGTCATGTGCCTGATGCGACATTTCTTCTTTTCCCCGATATTTCAGCGACAGGCTTAGAAAGCGGAGATTTTGTTGAGCTAATTGAAAAAGAAGTGAAATTAGCCCTTGTTCCAGGAACGCCAAAATTCTTCGGTCCTGGAGCGCAGGGTCATGTTCGAATCTGTCTGTCCACAAGTGACAAGATCCTTACAGAAGCTATGGATCGTCTGGAGAAAGGTATGTCGATTATCATGAACCGCTGAGGGTTGATGAAACGCAAATAGTACAACAGGAGATTAATCATTTATGAGACCAGTTTATACAGAAAATGCCCCTAAAGCAATAGGCCCTTATGTCCAAGCTATCATATGCGGGGAGTTGGTTTTCACATCTGGTCAGATCCCAATCTGCGCAAGCACTGGGGAAATTATTGGAGAAGATATAACAACTCAAACCCAACAAGTTATGGAGAATTTATCATCAATAGTAAAAACGTCCGGTGCATCAATGGATACAATCGTTAAGACAACATGCTATTTATCTTCAATGGATGATTTCAATGAGTTTAACACTGTATACGCAAGTTTTTTTCAAAATTTCCCCGCTAGATCTTGTATTGTCGTTCGAACCCTTCCAAAAGGTGTGCTTGTAGAGGTGGAAGCCATTGCAAAGATTCATGCTGATTAATGGCATCCAGTAAATTAGTGAATATGGGCAAGACACTGTGCTTGTCCATATTCACATGCACTGAAATAACTTGACACAGGATAAGCTTGAGTTTAGTGACAACGATGACATCTCTTGCTATACTCGAAACATGGCTACATTTTTGATTTAATGAGTCTATGAAAAAACGCAGCTATTTGGCTGAATGAAAGTGAAATCATGGAAAACACTAGACTAAGTGCCACAGATAAAGAAATTCTTCATTCGGTTTCAATGTTAATGGAGGGGTTGAGTGGATTTTTAGGCGATGCGCATGAAATTGTGCTTCATAGTCTAGAGAATTTAGAACATTCAGTCATCAAGATCATTAACGGTCATTTTACTGGTCGGGAAGTAGGAGCACCAATAACCAATTTGGCGATTCAGATGTTGCAAAAATCACAGAGCGGAAGCCAAGTTGAACAAGGAATAACATATTTTTCTGAAAACAGCAAAGGCGAAAAACTGAAGTCCTCAACTATCTTAATTCGTGGTGAAAAAGGAAAAACGATTGGTTTGCTTTGCATAAACCATTACTTAAATCAATCGTTGTCAGACTTTTTGTCATCGATGACACCTTCAGGGATGTCCGTTCAGAAAAATGGGGAGGAGGCTCAAGAGAATTATAGCCAGAATACCCAAGAGATGATTCGTTCAATTTGTCAAAAGAAAAAAAAGGAAGTAGTCTATAATACGCACATCTCTTCCTCAAATAAGAATCGAGAGATTATTCGATCCCTTTATAACAAACACATCTTTAGTTTTAAGCACGCGGTACCAACTGTTGCCAATGAGCTTGGAATCTCTGTAAATACAGTTTATCTACACTTACGTAGTATAAAAAAGGGCTTAGGAAGCCTTGATCGATAGTTGAAAAGAGCCATAACCGTATTGTGCAGTTTTTCAAATTTTTTGTTCTTTCGCTATTTCACATACGCCACCTCCCGCAGCGCCTCCACCCGTTTATCCCCTATGCCTTTGACCACCTTCAAGTCTTCTATGAAACTGAAGGGGCGGATCACCCGCTGGGCGATGATAGCGTCGGCCAGGGCGGCGCTGATGCCGGGCAGTGTCATCAATTGTTCCCGGGTGGCGGTGTTCAGGTTGAGCCCGTCAGGGTTCCCTGACACGGGGCGGGGCGGTGCTGGGGGCAAGGTTTCGCCCCCAGCGGCAAAGCGATGAAGGGTATTTACCTGCGTGCGGCCTGAAATGGCGGACACCGTGATAAACGCCGCCAGCAAAAGGCAAGCGGCCAGCATGATCAGGCCGGCCGCTTTGCGGGCATTTTTCACAGGGCTTTGCGCACTTTCTGGCCCTGGGGGGTGTCCTCCACCACATAGCCCAGGTCAGTCAGCTGCTGGCGCAGGATGTCGCTTTGCTTCCAGTCCTTGTCCTTCCGGGCCTGGGCGCGGGCGTCAGCCAATTGCTGCACCGCTTCCGGCAGCCCTTCCTGCTTTTTCCTGAGGATGCCCAGCAGCTGGGTGGCCTCATGCAGCGTGTCCCAGGCCGCCTGGACGGCGGCACGGGCGCTGGTCTCATTCAACCGCGTGTTCACCTCATACACCAGTTCAAACAGGGCGGCCATGGCCTCAGCGGTGTTCAGGTCATCAGCCAGGGCGACATCAAAGCGGGCCAGGCTGTCCTTTGCCCCCTGGATGAACGCCTCATCCTCAGGCATCAGCGGCTTGTCCTGGGTTTTTTCCAGCAGGAAGGCCAGGTGGTCCCGGGCGGTATACAGCCTGGTCAGGGAGGCGCGGGCCTGCTCCATCATCTCCCGGCTGAAGTTCAACGGGCTTCTGTAGTGGGCGGAGAGCATGAACATGCGCACATCCTCAGCGTCATATTCCTTCAGGATATCCCGGACGGTAAAGAAATTGCCCAGGGATTTGGACATCTTCTGGCTGTCAATGTTCAAAAAGCCGTTGTGCATCCAGTAGCGCACAAAGGGATGCCCCGTGGCGCCCTCGCTCTGGGCGACCTCATTCTCGTGGTGGGGAAAGATCAGGTCCTGGCCGCCGCAGTGGATGTCGATGGTGTCGCCCAGGTATTCCATGCTCATGGCGCTGCACTCGATGTGCCAGCCAGGGCGGCCTTTCCCCCAGGGGCTGTCCCAGCTGGGTTCGCCGGGCTTTTCCGCCTTCCACAGGGCGAAGTCAATGGGGGAGCGCTTCTCCTCGTCCACGCTCACCCGAGCGCCTTCCTCCAGCTCCTCCATGTCCTGGCCGGAAAGCTTGCCATAATCCGGAAAGCTGGCGGCGCTGTAATACACGTCTCCGTCTTGCTCATAGGCCATGCCCTTGTCGATGAGCTCCTGAATGATCACGATGATCTGTGGGATATGCTCCGTGGCCCGGGGATGCACATCGGCAGGCTCCACCCCCAGGGCACCGGCGTCCTTGTAATACTCTTCGATGAAGCGGTCACCCAACGCCTGCACCGTGATGCCCTCGCGGTTGGCGCGCTGGATCATCTTGTCGTCGATGTCGGTGAAGTTCTGCACAAAGGTGACCGCATAGCCCTGGCGCTTCAATACCCTGCGCAGCAGATCAAACATGATGAAGGGGCGGGCGTTGCCGATGTGAAAATAGTCATACACCGTGGGGCCGCAGCAATAGACCCCCGCCTTCCCTTCTTTCAGGGGAATGAAGTCCTCCTTTTTCCTGGTCTGGCTGTTGTAAATGCGCATACACTTCATCCTTTCTAAACCAAGGGGCAGCTGTCTCTGTCAGAGACGGCTGCCTGCCGTGGTTCCACTCTGGTGGAAGGGCTTGCCGCCCTTCCGCTCAAAGGCCTTAACGCGGCCGCACGGGCAATCCTAAACGGTTTTCGGACTGCCTGCTCCCGGGGGCACTGCCTGGCTGTGACGCAGGCGCGCTCCCAGCCCTGGCGCACCCTCTCTTGGCATCGATTCTCAGGCGTTTTTCCCGCTCATCGCAGGATTATCATAGCGGACAGCAATTTTTCTGTCAAGCAGGGGATTGGCTGAGCGGATCAGCTCCTCCTGGGCGTTGATGGCCGGTTCACGGCGGGGTACGCGCTCATAGAGATTTCCCTCAATCAGCTGCCAGCGCTTGCGGTTATCCATGAAGCCCAGCTCCAGGATGTCCACGATGTGGCTGACAATCGCCCGGTCCTTGACAGGCGCTGTCAGCTCCACCCGTTTGTTGAGGTTGCGCGGCATCAGGTCAGCGGAGGACAGGAAGACCTCCCGCTCGCCATTGTTCTCAAACACATAAAGCCGGGGATGCTCCAGGAACCGGCCCACAGTGCTGTAGATCTCAAGGTTTTTGTGCTCTTTGTACCTGAGGGTGCAGATGCCCCGCACCATCATCCGCACCTTCACCCCGGCATCGGCCGCCTGCAGGATGGCCGCGATCATCTCCGGGTCAGAAAAGGAGTTCATCTTCAGGATGATGCCGCTTTTAAGGCCCCGCTTGGCATTGTACTCCTCCCTTCTGACGCGCATGAGCATCTCCTGCCGGAGGGAATAGGGTGAGGCGATGAGTTCCCGCATCGGGTAGGTGTAGTTGTAGCCGGTGATGAGGTTGAAAAAGGCGCCCGCATCCTCCCCCATCTGCCGGTCACAGGTCATGATGCCCATGTCAGTATAGATGCGGGCGGTCACGTCATTATAGTTGCCGGTGCCCACATGGACATAATAGCGCAGGCCATCGGGCTCCCTTCTCACCACCAGGGTCACCTTGGAGTGGGTTTTCCATCGGGGCACGCCATACAGCACATGGCAGCCCGCCTTCTCCAGCGCCTTGCTCCAGGCGATGTTATGCTCCTCATCAAAGCGGGCACGCACCTCGATGAGCACGGTCACCTGCTTGCCGTTTTGCGCCGCCCGGGCCAGGGCGTCAATCAGCGGGCTGTGGGAGGACACCCGGTAGAGGGTCTGCTTGATGGCCAGCACATTAGGGTCAACCGCGGACTCGGCCACCAGGCGCACAATGGGGTCAAAGCTGTCATAGGGATGATGGAAAAACAGGTCACCCCCCCGGATGGTGCGGAAGATGGACTCCTTGGCCATGAGTCTGGGGTGTATGCGGGGGGTGTAGGGCGTGAAGCGCAGGTGGTCAAAATCCGGCAGCGCGCACAACTGCCGCATAAAAAACCGCAGGTCAAGGGGGCCTTCCACCTGCACCCGGGCGCTGTCAGGCACCTCAAGGCAGGTCTGGAGCATGTCCAGCAGCTTTTTATTGGCCTTCGCCGGCACCTCCAGCCTGACGATCTTGCCATAGGAGCGGCGCTTGACGCTCTTGGACATCTCCGAGAGCAGGTTGTCCATGTCCTCCAGGTTCATCACAAAATCAGTGTTGCGGGTGATGCGGAAAGGCATCTGGGCCAGGGGCGTCAGGTGGATGAACAGGGTGGGCAGGAACATCATGATCAGGTCTTCCAGCAGGATGCCCCGGGCGGTGCCGGCCCCCATGGGCAGCATCACCACGCGCTTGAGCGCCCGGGGCACCGGCACCAGGGCGAGCTGGGGCAGACCGCCCTTGTCAGACTGCAGGAGCACCGCGATATAGATGGCTTTTGCGGTCAGGATGGGGAAAGGCTGCTGGAGGTTGATGGTGCGCGGGGTAAGGACTGGCAGCACCTGGGTGGAGAAATACTGCTCAAGCCAGCTGCGCTGGTCCCGGTCCAGCTCCTCTGGGGACAGCAGAAGAAGCCCTTCCTTGCGCAGCGCCGGCAGCAGCTCGTGGCTTAAGGCATGGTACTGGCGCTTCACCTGGGCAGCCACGGCTTTCCTGATCAGTTTCAGCTGCACCGCAGGGATAAGGCCGGCCGGGTCCGGGCGGGTGATGCCGGCATCCATCTTGCGCTCCAGCTTCCCCACCCGCACCATAAAAAATTCGTCCAGGTTATTCGAAACGATGGACAAAAATTTTGCCCGCTCCAGCAGCGGGTTGTCTTTGTTCATGCCTTCTGACAGCACCCGGGCGTTGAAGTGCAGCCAGCTCAGCTCCCGGTTGTAATACAGGGTTTTGTACTGCAAGGATCCCTCCTGATTATCGTAGCCTTCGCGTCAGCTGGATGAGGGTGGCGGTGGGCCGGTTAAAAAGCCTGATGGGGATGGGATAATAGCTGGACACCCCAAGACCCGGGCTGATATAGACAGCCTGGCCCTTGTATACTGAGAGGCCGCTGATGCCCTCCTCCCCCGGCAGCCAGCCGCCTGTCCGCCCCTCCTGGGGCGGCAGATAGATGGGCCCAAGCCCTGGCAGACGCGCCTGGCCACCGTTTAGCTGCCCGGAGAGATACACCTGGGGCAAAAGCGCGCCGGTGCTCTCCGCCGCGTCCCGCATCTCGGCCAAAACCTCAGGGTCCGGCGGGTGGTGGCGCAGGGCCACGATGGTGTCACCTGGCCTGATCTCAGCCCGGGCTGCGATCTTGGTCTCCACGATCCTGAGCTGATATTCCGCCAGGCGCAGCTGGACCCCGGTGTCAGGGGCAGCGGGGTTTGAGGAGGCTTTCAGTTGGTTCACCCGATCCTGATAGGCACGGCGGGCACTGGCAAGGTCCAGTTCAAACATGTCCGCCGGGCAGAACCAGATGCGGCTGCCCTCCTCCTCCAGCGCCCAGGGGCGGTCCAGGTAGGACGCGCCCTTGGCCTGGGCCTGGCGCACCCAGGGGGCAAACACCTCGCTGTCCCCGTGGGCGGTGTCAAGCAGCGGGGGCGGGTCGCTGGAGCCCGCGATAAAAAACACCGGCACCTTGTTGCCAAGCACCTCAAGGAGGGTGAGCAGCGGCTGCGCATTGCCGCTTTTCCCCACCATGTCGCCGGTCAGGCACACAGCCTGGTAGCTCTCCTGCTCCAGCGCTTTTTTCAGATGCTCATGGTTGGCGCCCAGGCTTGCAGCGTTCAGGTCGCTCAGGTGCAGAATGCTGAACCCCTCAAGCGCCCGGGGCAACTCCGGCAGGGTGATGGCCTGCTCTGTCAGCTTCACAAAGCGGTTGGCCAGGCTGTTGAGGCCTACCATCACCCCCAGGGCAATGAGCAGCAAAAAAAGCACCGTCAGGCAGCCATAGCGTTTCTTGCGCCGCCTGGGGGCAAACAGGCTCTGCCGGCGGGCCATTATGCCCTGCCTTTCCAGCTGACCGGCTTCATGGCAGCGCCGGCTGGGCATCGCCGCCGCTTTCAAGCGCCGGCTCTGAGGCGTTCATGCTAAGCGAGAGAGGGCCCAAGGCGTATTTCTCAAGATATGCCAGGTGCATCTGCTGGAAGCGCTCCCCGGCCTCACCATGGCTGAGGGATTTGACATATTCATGGGCATCCACGCTGCCGTGGCGCTCAGTTTCAATGACGCTGGTGGCGATGTTGGAACAGTGGTCGCTCACCCGCTCCAGGTTGGTCAAAAAATCTGAGAGCACAAAGCCCAGCTCAATGGTGCAGCAGCCGGTTTTCAGCCGGTCGATGTGGGCCGCCTTGATCTGGCTGCGCAAAAGGTCCACCACCTGCTCCAGCGGCTCCACCTGCTCGGCCATGGCCAGGTCGTTTTTCACAAAGGCGTCCACCGTGATCCGCAGACACTCGCTCACGGCCTCCCGCATCACCCGGGTCTCATGCTGGGCGGCGGGGGAGAACTGGATCTTTTTTCGGTTTATCTCGTCCGCCACCTCCACCAGGTTCACCGCATGGTCGCTGATACGCTCAAAGTCACCGATGATGTGCAGAAGCTTTGACAACTCCCGCCCATCCCTGTCAGAGAGCTGGCGGGTGCCGACCTTGACCATGTATTCCCCCAGCTTGTCCTCATACATGTCAATCTGGCTCTCGGCGTCGGCGATGGCTTCGGCCTTCTTGTGGTCAAACCGGTCAAGCAGCTGCATGGCGTCCAGAAAAGCGTCCCCGGCGATGGTGGCCATCTCGCAGGAGAGCTTGCGGCACTGTTCAACCGCGATGCTGGGGGTGGCCAGCAGCCTGTCATCCAGCACCACAAAGCGTTCCCCCCGCTTGTCCTCATGCACCGTGCGCCGGGCCAGCCACTCCAGCTTATCCATGAAAGGAAACAGCAGCGTCACCGTAAAGACATTGAAGACGGTGTGGATGATGGCGATGCCAAAGGCCGAAGCGGCATGGTTCACAAAGGCAAACCGGAACAAGGCGTTGAACAGGTAGAACAGCGCAAGAAAAACAAGGGTGCCGATGAGGTTGAAAATCAGGTGCACCGCTGCCACGCGCTTGGCGTTGCTGTTGGCGCCGATGGCGGAGATGATGGCGGTGACGCAGGTGCCGATGTTCTGCCCCATGATGATGGGGAGGGCGGAAGCATAGCTGATAGCACCGGTGTTGGCGATGGCCTGCAAAACGCCCACAGAGGCAGAGGAGCTTTGCAGCACTGCGGTCACAAAAGCCCCCACCAGAACCCCCAGCACAGGGTTTGAAAACAGGGTGACCAGGCTGATGAAGCCCTGATCCTTCGCAAGCCCGCTGACCGCGTCTGACATCTGCCCCATGCCGAACATCAGGATGGCAAAGCCGATGAGGATGCCGGCCAGATCCTTTTTGCGCCGGGAGGTGAGGTGCATCACAATGCCCACAAAGGCCAGCAGCGGCGAGAAGGTGGCGGGCTTGAACAGGGATACCCAGAAGTTGCTGCTTTGAATGCCGGTGAGGGAGAGCAGCCAGGCGGTGATGGTGGTGCCGATGTTGGCCCCCATGACGACGCTGATGGCCTGGCGCAGCGTCATGATGCCGGAGTTCACAAAGCCCACCGTCATGACGGTGGTGGCAGAGGATGACTGCATGATGGCCGTGACGCCGGCCCCCAACAGCACGCCCTTGATCGGGCTTTTGGTCAGCTGCTCAAGAATGGGCTTTAGCCGCGTGCCTGCCCGCTTCTCCAGGGATTCCCCCATCAGCTGCATGCCAAAAAGAAAGAGCGCCAAGCCGCCCAAAAGTGAGAATGCGTTATAAACGTTCATGAACCTGTTGCCCCCTGTCCCGGAAATTCCCACAGCCGGCTTCTGGCCATAAAAACCTCAAACTCATGGCATCAGTCTATCTTTAGGGGGGGGAATTGTCAATCATCGCGCGCCCAAAACCAGCGTCGTGGCAGGCAGCCCCGCCCACGGATGGATAAACTGTCCGCCCGGCTTTCACGTTGCGCCGCTTAATTCCTTATGCTATACTTCATTTAGAGATACAAACTGCGCTTTATCAGCGTCTTATCTTCTCTTGAAGGGAGGAAACAACACTTGCGCTATCAGTCTTTTGGGGAAGCGCAGCGGCAGGAGTTCCATCAAGGGTCTTCCCGCCATGCCTACCGCATGTTTGGCGCGCACCCCGTTTGGCAGGAGGAGAACTGCTGGCACTTTGCCGTGTGGGCCCCCAACGCCCAGGCGGTCAGCCTGACCGGGGAGTTCTGCTTCTGGGACTACACCAAACACCCCATGGAAAAACAGTTTGACGGCACCTGGGAATTGCGCCTGCCCGACGCGCTCTTTACGCCCGAGGCGGACCCCAGGCGCTTTTCCTATGAGGGCGCCCGGGAAAAGCTGCGCAGCTACAAATACGCCGTCAAGGGGGCCGATGGGCAGTGGCACCTGAAGGGCGACCCCTTTGCCTTTGCCAGCGAGCTGCGTCCCAACACCGCAAGCCTCCTGTATGACCTGGACGGCTACGCCTGGAACGACCAGGAATGGATGGAGCGCCGGGCCCGGTGGAACCCTTACTCCAGCCCCATCAACATCTACGAGATGCACCTGGGCACCTGGCGGCGGGGTGAAAACGGCAGGATGCTCAGCTACAGCGAGATCGCCGATCAGCTCATCCCCTATATCGAGGAGATGGGCTACACCCATGTGGAGCTGCTGCCGGTCATGGAGCACCCCTTTGACAAGTCCTGGGGCTATCAGGTGACCGGTTTTTACGCCCCCACCGCCCGCTACGGCAGCCCCAAGGATTTCATGGCCTTTGTGGACCGGATGCACCAGGCCGGCATCGGCGTGATCCTGGACTGGGTGCCTGCCCACTTCCCCCGGGACGAGGTGGGGCTCAGGCGCTTTGACGGCACCCCCTGCTATGAGCACGCGGACGACAGGCGGGCCGAGATGCACCAGTGGGGCACCATGATGTTTGACTACGCCCGGGGCGAGGTGTCCAGCTTCATGCTCTCAAACGCCTGCTACTGGCTGGAGATGTACCATGTGGACGGCCTGAGATGCGACGCGGTGTCCAGCATGATCTACCTGAACTTCGCCCGGGAGGATAACTACCTGCCCAACCAGTACGGCGGGCATGAGAACCTGGACGCCATGCGCTTTTTGCGCCGGCTCAACGAGACAGTCTATCACGACTTCCCCGGCGTCATGATGATCGCTGAGGAGTCCTCCGCCTATCCCATGGTGACCAAGCCTGTCTACACGGGCGGGCTGGGCTTTGGCTTCAAATGGAACATGGGCTGGATGAACGATATCCTGGCCTATGTCAAGTTAGACCCGGTCTACCGCCGCTGGCACCATGACAAGCTCACTTTCTCCTTCTTCTACGCCTTCAGCGAGAACTATATCCTGCCCTTCTCCCATGATGAGGTGGTGCATGGCAAGCTCAGCATGCTGGACAAAAACCCCGGGGATCTGTGGCAGAAGTTCGCAGGCCTCAGGGCGCTGTACGGCTACACCATGGCCCACCCGGGGAAGAAACTGCTGTTTATGGGCAGCGAGTTTGGCCAGTTCATCGAGTGGAAGGATGATGACCAGCTGGACTGGTTCCTGATGGTGTATGAGCGCCACCCGGACCTGTGCCGCTGTGTGCGGGTGCTCAATCACTTTTACCGGGACAACCCGGCGATGTATGAGGTGGATGACTCCTGGGACGGGTTCAAGTGGTTGGTGCCCGATGACAAGGAGCGCAGCCTCCTGGTGTTTATGCGGATGGACAAGGCGGGCAACACCCTCATCTGCATGACCAACTTTACCCCCGCCTTCTACCCCCAGTATCGCTTCGGGCTGCATGACCCGGGGGTTTTGACCGAGGTGTTCAACACCGACCTGAAAGAATACGGCGGCAGCGACCAGTATAACGCCCAGCCCCTCCACACCGTGGAGGAGCCCTGTAACCACCTGCCCTATTCGGTGGAGGTGTGTGTGCCGCCCCTGTCCACGGTTTATTTCACCTTTGAAAAGGAGGCACCCCGGCCCGTTAGGGCTGAGGAAGACTCTCCCATGGATAGCCAGGCCCCCGATCAAATAGAGGAGGATTAAGCCGATGCCCCAAAAGAAAACCTGTGTGGCGATGCTGCTGGCAGGCGGCCAGGGCAGCCGTCTGGGAATATTGACCCGGCATGTCGCCAAGCCTGCCGTCCCCTTTGGCGGGAAGTACCGCATCATCGACTTCCCGCTGTCCAACTGTGTCAACTCCGACATCGACACCGTGGGGGTGCTGACGCAATACAAGCCTCTTGAGCTCAACGCCTACATCGGCTCAGGTGCGCCCTGGGATCTGGACACCACCGACGGCGGCGTGTTTGTGCTGCCGCCTTATTCCCGCGGGGATGAAGGAGAGTGGTACAAGGGCACGGCCAACGCCATCTATCAAAACCTGGCCTTCATCGCCCAGTACAACCCGGATTATGTGCTGATCCTCTCGGGGGATCACATCTATAAGTGCGATTATTCCGAGATGCTGTCCCACCACATCAAAAAGAGCGCGGCGCTGACGGTGGCGGTGCGGGAGGTGCCCTGGGAGGACGCCAGCCGCTTTGGTTTGATGAATACCGACGATGAGGGCAACATCCTGGAGTTTGAGGAGAAGCCCAAAAACCCCAAGAGCAATAAAGCCTCCATGGGCGTTTATGTGTTCAGCTTCGACAAGCTCGTCCACTATCTGGAGGCGGACGAGGCCAACGCCAAATCCTCCAACGACTTTGGCAAAAACGTGATCCCCGCCATGCTTGACGCCGGGGAGAAGCTCACCGCCTGGAACTTTGAGGGCTACTGGAAGGACGTGGGCACCATTGAAAGCCTGTGGGACGCCAACATGGACCTGCTGAAGTACCCGCCGCCCATTGACCTGCATGACCGCTCCTGGCGCATCTACGCCAGGAACGAGGGCGAGCCGCCCCACTACGTCTCTCCCAAAGGCTATGTGCAAAACAGCCTGGTGACCGAGGGTTGTGAGGTGTTTGGCCGGGTGACGGGGTCTGTCCTCTCGGCTGATGTGTATGTGGAGGAGGGGGCGGTGGTGGAGGATTCCGTCATCATGCCCCACAGCGTGGTCAAAAAGGGCGCTGTGGTGCGCCGGGCCATTGTGGCGGAAAACGCGGTGGTGGGCGAGGACGCGGTCATCGGCGAGGAGACCGGCGACATCGCCGTGGTTGGCTCCGGCACCGTGGTGCCCAAGGGACACAAGCTTGCCGCCGGCAAGCAGATGGGAAAGTGAGGGGAGCGCCATGAAAAAGAACGTTGTCGGCCTCATCTACACCGGGGAGCGGGTGGATGAGCTCAAGGAGCTCACCCGCTACCGCTCCGCTGCCGCCATGCCCATGCTTGGACGCTACCGGCTGATTGACTTCATCCTCTCGGTGATGCTCCACTCAGGCATCAAAAACATCGGCATCATCATGCAGAAGAACTACCACAGCCTCATGGATCACCTGGGCAGCGGGCGTGAATGGAACCTGCACGGCAAGCGCTCCGGCCTCACCATCCTGCCGCCCTACATGACAGGCGACAAGACCGGTGTGTATGAGGGGCTGCTGGACGCTCTGCACTCCAACCTCAATTTCCTCAGGCGCTCCACTGAGCGCTTTATCGTGGTAAGCGACAGCAACGTCCTGTACAAGGTGGATTTCAACGACATCGTCGCGCAGCATCTGGACCGGCAAAGCGACATCACCCTGCTGTACAGCAAAAACGCCGACCTCAGGCGCAACGGCAGCGGGCGGTATCTGGACATCAGCGAAAACGGCACCGTGGAGAAGATGGAGTTTGACCCCACCATCCCGCATTTTGAGAACACCTATATCGGTGCCTTCCTCATCCGGCGGGAGTTGCTCATCGACCTGCTTGACCGCTCGGTGGCAGCGGGGCAGCATCACTTCTCCCGGGGGATGCTCTCCCAAATGGTGATTGAGAAAACCCACCGGGTGGGCTCCTATGAATGCCCGGGCAGCATCTGGGTGATCGACTCGGTGCCGGCCTTTTTCAAGACCAACATGGACTTCCTGAATGATGAGGTGCGCCACCAGGTGTTCCAGGATGAAAAACCCATCTGGACCAAGCTGCGCGATGAGATGCCCGCCCGCTATCTGGAGGGCGCCCATGTGAATAACGCCCTCATCGCCGACGGCTGCGTGATTGAAGGAACAGTGGAAAACAGCATCCTCTTCCGGGGGGTGCACATCAAGCCCGGCGCTGTGGTCAAAAACAGCATCATTATGCAGGACGCGGTGATTTACCGTGGGGTGGAGCTGGAAAACTGCATCCTGGACAAGCAGACCACCATCAGGGAAGGGGTCAGGCTCATAGCCCCCCGGGCCTATCCCATCGTTGTCGCTAAAAACATGACAATATGATATGATCATGGCATAGATATCCCGCGCGGGCAACCCCGCGCGAAAGGAGGCAGGCCAACCATGAAAATCCTGTTTACCGCAAGTGAATGCGTTCCCTTTGTTAAAACGGGTGGGCTGGCGGATGTGGTGGGCTCCCTGGCCCCGGTGCTGGCTGCCCAGGGGCATGATGTGCGCGTCATTCTGCCCAAATATGGCAGCATCCCGGAGGAGTATGAGCACCGGATGTTCCACACGGTGGATTTTGAGGTGAACCTGGGCTGGCGCCGCCAGTACTGCGGCATTGAGCAGCTGGACTTGGGCGGCGTCACCTACTATTTTCTGGATAACCGCTATTACTTCGGCCGCAACTATATTTACGGCATGGGCGGGGACGAGTATGAACGCTTCGCCTTCTTCTGCCGCGGGGTGTTAAACGCGCTGCCGCTGATTCCCTTTATGCCGGATGTGATCCACGCCCATGACTGGCAGACCGGCATGATCCCGGCGCTCCTGCGCCTCCAGTATCAGGGGCTGCCCAAGTATGATCCCATCCGCACGGTGTTCACCATCCACAACCTCAGGTATCAGGGCGTCTTTGGCATCCGGGATGTGCAGGACGTGCTGGGCCTGCCCGACAGCGTGTTCACCGATGACAAGCTGGAGTATTTTGGCAACGCCAACTACTTAAAGGCTGGCATCGTCTATGCGGACGAGGTCACCACCGTCAGCCCCTCCTATGCTGAGGAGATCCAGACCGCCTACTACGGCGAAAACCTGGACGGGCTTTTGCGCGCCCGGAACAACCACTTGACCGGCATCTTAAACGGCATCGACATCAAGGAATACAACCCCGCGGCCGATGAGAAGATCGCCGCCAAGTACAGCGCTGATGACCTCTCCGGCAAGGCCGCCTGCAAGCGCGCCCTCCAGGAGGAGCTGGGCCTGGCTGTGCGGCCGGAGGTGCCCATTGTGGCCATGATCACCCGGCTGAGCAACCAAAAGGGCCTGGACCTGGTGGACTATGTGATCGCCGACATCATGCACGAAGACCTGCAGTTTGTCTGTCTGGGGCTGGGTGAGGCCCGGTATGTGAACCTGTTCAGCTGGGCCGAGCAGAACTATCCCGGCCGGGTGGCTGCCCGGTTTGCCATGGACTCGGCTCTGGCGCACCGCATTTATGCGGGGGCTGACATCTTCCTGATGCCCTCGGGCTTTGAGCCCTGCGGCCTCTCCCAGATGCTGGCCATGCGCTATGGCACGGTCCCCGTGGTCAGGGAAACAGGCGGTCTGAAGGACACGGTGCTCTCCTACAACGAGTTTACAGGCGATGGCAACGGCTTCTCCTTCCTCAACTACAATGCCCATGACATGCTCCATGTTCTCCAGCGCGCCCTCCACTTCTTCTGGAACAAGAAGGATGTGTGGCTTGAGCTGCAGCGCCGCGGCATGACAGCGGACTTCTCCTGGGAGGGCTCCGCCCAGCACTATGTAGACCTGTACAAAAAGGTGTCCTCGCCCGAGGCACCCTACACCCAGCCGGAAACGGCGCCCGCCCCGAAACCCGTCCCCAAGGCCAAAGACGCCAGGGCAGTGCCTGGGAAAACGCCGGCCGCCAAAACTGCGCCTGCCGCCAAACCCGTCGCCAGGGTAAGAGCCAAAAAACCGGCTGAGCCCAAGGCTGCGGCGCCAGCAGCAGAAAAGCCGGCCAAAAAAACCACCCCCAGAACCACCCGTGCCAAGAAAGAGCCAACGTCAGAATAAGCATCCCATCACCACAGGAGGCTGGCGCGCACGCGTCAGCCTCCTGTTAAAATTCCCAGGCGCTTAGTTAGTGTCTCCTGAATAACCAAC
>DHQX01000049.1:0-6371 GCA_002411105.1 Christensenella sp. UBA5327
GTTGGTTATTCAGGAGACACTATTGTAGCAACCTACATTCAAATGATTATTGACAATGTAGGTTGCGCCTGCTACCCTGAACACGCACGTTTGTGCATGAAAGGGGGCTGCGCCATGAGCATTCTGGAAGACATGCTCAAAGAGGAGCAACAGCGCTCCCTGCGTATGCGCGCAGCCGTGCAGCAGGAGCTGGGCCAGCTGCCCAGGGGTTATATCTCCCGTAAGATCATCAGGGGCAGGCCCGTATACTACTTGCAAAGGCGGGAGGGAAAGCGCGTCCTCAGCCAGCATATTCCCCGTGGAGAGCTGGCAGAGGTTGAGCGCAGGGTTGCCCGGCGCAAAGAGCTGCAAGCGATGGATAAAGCCATAAAAAACAATCTCAAACGCATTCAAAGGGCGCTGAAACCATGACGAACCAGCAATTTGACGGGTTCTGGCGTTTGTTGCACAATCTGCGTGAAGCCGATCTGTTGCCCTATGTGCAGGTGATTGGTTCCTGGGCGGAATATCTATATGAGCAGTCTGGCGCTTTGCCAGGGTTCCAGGCAAACTTGCGCACGCTGGATGTGGATTTCCTGGTGACCAATCAGCGGCGCCCGCAACCAAAGAGAAATTTTCTGCAATTTGCCAAAGATGCTGGTTACCTGATTGATCAGGATATCCTCACCGGCGCAACAAAACTCTATACACAGGATGCTTTGGAGGTGGAATTTCGCATCGCGCAAAAAGGCAGCGGCGAACATCCCGTGCTAACAACAAACATCGGCGTCAACGCGCAGTCCCTTTCGCATTTGGATATCCTGCGCGATCATCCTCTGCCAATACAGCTTCCAGGCCTTGCTCTCATCATTCCAAAACCTGCGGCTTACGTGCTTCACAAATGCGTTATCCACAAATTGCGTGGCATCAAGCAGCAAAAAGACGGGGAATCTATCCTTTCTCTGATTCCTTGTTTGGATGAAGATCAGGCACGCGCTGTCTTTTCGACGCTCACCAAACGCCAGAAGGGAGAGGCTATCAAAACGCTTTCAGGTCTGGGGACAGATGCGGTGGCTTTTGCGCAAATGCTGGAAAAACCCTGAACAACGGGCTAACAATTTAAGCACTCCGGGAATGATCCGCAGTTTTACATGACACGCTCACCCGACTTACCTCAATTTTACCTTTTCTTGCTTGGCAGCCCGCCCGGCGTGGTATATTCATTATGTATGTGCTTGGCACAATAATGATACGGAGGAAAATACCATGAAGAGAATCCTTTCAATTCTTCTGGCGCTGTCGCTGGTCATGGGGCTGATGTCCCTGGGCCTGGCCGAGGCGCCTAAAGGCAAGCTGGTGATTTTGCACACCAACGATGTCCACGGCCGCGCCGTGGCGGATCCGGCAGGCAAGGTGCTGGGCTATGCGGCCATCGCCCAGTATAAGAAGGACCTGGAAGCGGCGGGAGACAGCGTGCTGCTGCTTGACGCGGGCGACGCCAGCCAGGGCACGCCTCTGGTTAACCTGAGCATGGGCAAAACCGCCATCGAGTTTTTGAATGCGGTGGGCTATGACGCCATGACCCCGGGCAACCACGAGTTTGACTGGGGCCTGGATAACCTCAAGCAGCTGGCGGGCCTTGCCGAGTTTCCCATCCTGTCTGCCAATATCCAAAACCATCTGGAGGGCAACCTCACCTTTGATGCCAACAAGCTCTTTGACATGCCCAACGGTTTGAAGGTGGGCGTGTTTGGCCTCACCACCCCTGAGACCATGACCAAGGCCCACCCGGACAAGGTGCGCGGCATCGATTTCCTCCAGGGCGAAGCCCTGTATGAGGCGGGCCAGAAGCAGGTGGACGAGCTGAAGGCCGCCGGCGCTGACGTGATCGTGCTGCTCAGCCACCTGGGCATGGACGAGGAAAGCGCCCCCAACCGCACCCAGGACCTGCTGGATCATGTCACCGGCATCGATGTGCTCATCGACGGCCACAGCCATACGGAGCTGCCCAAGGGCGAGATGATGGGCAACACCCTGGTGGCTTCAACCGGCTACCATGGCCAGTACCTGGGCGTTGTGACCTATGATGGAGAGAAGTTCTCCGCCAGCCTCTTCAACAACCTGAACAAATCCGCCGCCGTGGAAGTGGATGGCGTGCGCTACAGCGCTGTGCTGGCGGCCAAGCTGGATCCGGAGATTGAGACCCTGGTCAACACCGCTGACAAGGCTGTGAAGGATGAGCTGTCCAAGGTCTTTGCCAAGACCGAGGTGCTCCTAAACGGCGAGCGCGACCCCGGCAACCGCACCGAGGAGACCAACCTGGGTGACTTCGCCGCCGATGCCATCCTGTGGTCTGCCCAGCAGGCCCTGGGCGACATGGTGGTGGCGGCCGTCACCAATGGCGGGGGCATCCGTGCCTCCATCCAGGCGGGTGACATCACCATGAACGACATGAAGACCGTGTTCCCCTTTGGCAACGAGGTATCGGTGCTTGAGGTGAAGGGCAGCGAGCTGCTGGAGGCCCTGGAGGCCGCCACCAGCGCCGCCCCCAAGGCCCTGGGCGCCTTCCCCCAGGTGTCAGGCATCAAGTTCTCCGTTGACACCACCGTGCCCTACGAGAACGGCGAGCAGTACCCGGATTCCACCTACTATGCCCCGGCCAAGCCCGGCAGCCGGGTGACGATTGAGTCTGTGGGCGGACAGCCCTTTGAGCTTGAGGCGCTGTACAACATCGCCACCAACGACTTCACCGCCGCCGGTGGCGACACCTACTACGCCTTCCGCTACCCCAACGCCACCAGCGGCTACAAGACCGGCGTGGCGCTGGAGGACGCCCTGGTGAACTATGTGACCACCGTGCTTGGCGGCGTGGTGGGCCAGGATTATGCCCAGCCCCAGGGCCGGATCACCATCGTGAAGTAAGGCTTCACAGAAACCTCAAAGAGGCTGCCGCGGCAGCCTCTTTTGATTGCTTCAGCCGGAACTACGCAGCCAGTGCGCTTGGCGTCAGCTCACACGCACACATCCGGTCCTGCCGGCGCACATGCAGGGCGCGCATGGCGTTTAAGATGGCCAGCACCGCCACCCCCACATCCGCCAGCACCGCCATCCACAGGGTGGAGAGGCCCAGGACGCTCAGGACCAGCACCAGGAATTTCACGCCAATGGCAAAGACCGCGTTTTGCCTGGCGATGGCCACGGTGCGCCGGGCAATGTGCAGGGCGCCCGCCATCTTGCAGGGGTCATCGTTCATGATGACGATGTCGGCAGCCTCGATGGCCGCGTCAGTCCCCAAAGCGCCCATGGCAAAGCCCACATCCGCCCGGGCCAGGACCGGGGCGTCATTCACGCCGTCGCCGGCAAACACCAGCCTGCCGCGGCGATCCTCCCGCGCCAGCAGTTCCTCCACCTTCGCCACCTTGTCCTGGGGCAAAAGCCCGGTGTGCACCTGGGTGATGGCCAGGCCCGCGGCGGCGGCGCGGCCGGCCTGCTCAGTATCCCCGGTGAGCATCACCAGCTCCTCAATCCCCTCTGCCCGCAGCTTTTCCAGCGCCAGGCGGGCGCAGGGCTTGACCAGGTCAGAGATGAGCAGGTGGCCCAGATACTCCCCGTCAGCCGCCAGGTGCACCACGGTGCCGTGGGATGTGACCCCGGGCACCGCAACCCCATGCTCCCCAAGCATCCGGGCGTTGCCCGCCAGCACCTGCCGCCCCTCAATATGGGCGATCACACCGCCGCCGGGCAGCTCCCGCACCTCGCCAGTGACCTCGTCCAGGGGCTTGCCCCAGGCGCTTCTGATGGACTGGGCGATGGGGTGGTTGGAGTGGCGCTCCGCCAGCGCCGCCAGGCGCAGCAGCTCCTCCTGGGTGATGGACCGGGGCACCACATCCTCCACGGTGAAGGAGCCCTGGGTGAGGGTGCCGGTCTTGTCAAACACAAAGGTGGAGGCATCGGCCAGGGCTTCCAGGTAGTTGGCGCCCTTGACCAGCACCCCCGCCCGGGAGGCGCCCCCCAGCCCCGCAAAAAAGGACAGGGGGATGGAGACCACCAGCGCGCAGGGGCAGGACACCACCAGAAAGTTGAGCGCCCGGTAGACCCAGTCCTGCAGGACAGCCCCGGGAATAATCAGCGGCGGCACAAAGGCCAACAGCAGCGCCAATATCACCACCACCGGCGTATACACCGCCGAAAACCGGGTGATGAAAGCCTCCTGGCGGGATTTTTTGTCGGTGGCATTTTCTACCATCTCAAGGATCCGGCTGACGGTGGACTGGTCATAGCTGTGGCTCACCCGCACGGTGAGGACGCCGGTCAGGTTCACGCAGCCGCTTAATATCTCGTCCCCCGGCCCGGCCTCCCGGGGCAGGGCCTCCCCGGTGAGGGCGGCGGTGTCCATCTGGGTGAGGCCGCTTAAGATCACGCCGTCCAGGGGCACCCGCTCGCCGGGGCGCAGCAGCATGGTCTCCCCCACCCGCACTTCCTCAGGCGAGAGCACCAATTCCTCCCCGTCTCGTAATACCCGGGCGCTCTCAGGCCGCAGGTCCATGGCCTGGGCGATGGCGCGGCGGGATCGGTCCACCGCATAGTCCTGGAAGAATTCCCCCACCTGGTAGAAGATCATGACGGCGGCAGCCTCGGTGTATTCGCCGATCACCATGGCCCCCACGGTGGCCAGGGACATCAGGAAATGCTCATCAAACACCCGCCCCCGCAGGATGTTGCGAAAGGCGCGGTAGACCACATCATAGCCCGCGATGACGTAGCCCAGAATGGCCAGCGCGTCCGGCAGCCAGCCAGGGGCCTTGAAGATGAAGCTGGCCACCACCAGGAGGATCGCCAGGGGAATGCGGATGACAACGCTCATCTGTCCACCACCAGGCTGGCGCCGTCCTCCTCCCGGCGCAGGATGCGGTCAGCCTCCAGCGCCACATCCGGGAAGCGCTCAGGCGCCGCTTCCAGGGTTACCTTCTTTGTCAGCGCGTTCACCCGGGCAAAGATCACCCCGGGCAGGGCCGCGATTTTTTTCTCCACCCTGGCGGCGCAGGCCGCGCATACCTGCCCTTTGATCGGATACGCCTTGGTCATGACTGCCTCCTCGACGCTTGAACGGTTGTTCAATTGATAGAGCCATTATAATTGAACACCCGCTCAATTGTCAAGGGTGAAAATCACCGATTCTCTTTTCGTCCCAGCGCGGGTATAATACGCGTATTGCCTGTATTTCAGCGGGAGGAAGAATGGATTGGCACAGACATTTGCGGCAAACCCGGAGTATTTGCATCTGGGCGGCGCAGGCGGTGCGACGCTGTACGGCTGCGACCAGGACTGGTTCCAGGGCTTTTGGCAGCGCAAGGCGGGCTGCGGCGCCTGCACGCTGGCCAACATGATGCTGTACCTCGCCCGGGCGGGGAAGGTGGCGCGGCAGTTTTCCATCGCCGATGCCCAGGGCATGCTGCCCCTGATGGAGGAGACCTGGGGCTATGTGACCCCCGGCATGATGGGGCTCAACTCCACCGCCCGCTTCGCCCAGGGGGCCAACCGCCTGCTGGAGGACGCGGGCAGCAAGCTGCGCGCCACAGCCCTTGACATCGAAAAAAGCGCCCCCCAGGCGGATAGCACCCGGGAAGCGGCCTTGATGATTGAGTCCGGCCTCAGGGAGGCGCCAGTGGCCTTTTTAAGCCTGCTGCGCCATCAGCTGGGGGATCTGGAGCCCTGGCACTGGGTGACGGTGGTGGGGCTGAGCCGGAAGGATCAGGATGCCATCCTCCACATCTATGACAACGGCAGCAGATTTGACCAGAGCCTGGCGGGCTGGCTTGATGCCGGCGGCAGCGGCGGCTTTGTCAGTTTAGGGTAGAGAGGGCTCCTCCTGGGGCTCCAGGGCGTGCTCCACACAGCTTTTGAGCATCATATGCACATGGTCGTCCGCGATGGTATAAAAGATGTTCTTGCCCTCCCGGCGGTTTGAGACCAGCTTGTTTTCGCGCAGCCGCGCCAGCTGGTGGCTGACCGCCGAGGTGCTCATGCCCAGGAGGTTGGCCAGGTCACACACGCACAGCTCGTGCTTGTCAAGCGCCCAGAGGATCTTGAACCGCGTGCCGTCTCCCATCACCTTGAAGAAGGTGGCGGCATCGCTGAACACCCCTTCATCCAGCATCTTGCCGCGCACCAGGGCAACGGCCTCCTCATGCACGATGTTGCCTTCACAGGCCAGCTGCTCTCTCATGGGGCTCCTCCTTCTTATCCGCTGTGCTTATGATACAGCATTTTCAGTTTTCAGCAAACTGCCGCGCACAAAAACCGGGTCGAATCCCGGTTTCAGACTGTCAAAGAAGTATATTCAGGGAGGTATCGGAGGGCGAAGCCCTCTGATGGAAATCCGCCCCAGCGAC
>DHQX01000049.1:6522-30741 GCA_002411105.1 Christensenella sp. UBA5327
AAGTGACAGGCGGATGGCCCATCATCCCTTTCCCGTCAAAAAACCAAGGTTTTTTGACGGCCTGAAAACCGGGCCGAAGCCCGGTTTTTGTTGTTAAGCCGCGATTTTATCAGGCTTCGTAGTGGGTCAGATCCTCGGTGGTGTTGTGCATGCGCTTCCAGATAAACCAGCCGTACAGCACCGTGATCACAGCCGCCACGATGTAGGAGGCGGTGTAGACCTGGGGGTTGTCCTTGGTCAGTCCCAGGAGTTTGTCCAGGTTCAGGCCGATGTCAGCGTGCAGGATGAAGGCAAACACGATGAAGCAGTAGAACAGGCCCGGGATAAAGGTGATCCAGTAGTTCTTCTTGTGCACCGCCAGGTAGACCGAGGCCATGCCCAGAGCGAACACCGCCAGGGTCTGGTTGGCCCAGCCGAAGTAGCGCCACAGGATGTTGAAGCCGTTGGCGTTGGTCTTGGCGAAGATCAGGATGGCGATGGCGGGGATAAACAGCCCGATGGCGACGGTCACGCGGTTCTTGATGGGTTTCTGATCGATTCCGAAGCGCTCCGCGAACTGGAGCCTGAGGGCGCGGAAAGCGGTGTCGCCGGAGGTGATGGGCAGCACAATCACGCCGATGATGGCAAGAAGCCCGCCGATGTTGCCCATGAAGGTGCGGGAGATGTTGCCCACCATGCCGGTGGCGCCAGCGGTAAGGGCAGCGCCAGCCGTGAGGGCATCGCCCACCTCGTTAAGCGCAGCGCGGTTGAACAGCACCATGGCACCGCCTGCCCAGGCCATGGCGATGAGGCCTTCCATGATCATGGAGCCGTAGAACACCGTGCGCCCCTGGCTCTCTTTTTCCATGGTGCGGGAGATCAGCGCCGTCTGGGAGCCATGGAAGCCGGAGAGGATGCCGCAGGCCACCGTGATAAAGAACACCGGGATAAAGGGCAGATTTCTGAAATGGCCCACAAAGCCGCCCGCGTGCTGGGTGGCGGTGGTCACCCCGTCCTTGGTGGTGAGGATGATGCCGTTCAGGTTGCCCAGATGCTGGCCGCCGTCCACAAAAATGCCAACCAGGACACCAATGGCGGAGATGATCAGGAAAGCGCCAAAAACCGGGTAGATGCGCCCGATGATCTTGTCGATGGGGAACATGGTGGCGATGACATAATAGGCAAAGATCAGCGCATACACGATCCACACCACGGAGTTGGTGGCGGCGGTGGGCTGCTTGAGGATGTCGCCCACAATCAGGTCGCCGGGGGTGTAGACAAACACAACGCCCACCAAAAGCAGCAGGATGCTGGAGAAAATCAGGTAGATGCCCCGGGTTCCCTTGCCCAGGTATTTGGTGACGATCTTGGGCATCTGGGCGCCGCCGTTGCGGGTGGCGATCATGCCGTTGAAATAGTCATGCACAGCGCCTGCCAGCACGCATCCGATGGGGATGGTGAGGAAGGCGATGGGCCCAAACAAAATACCCTGGATGGGGCCAAGCACGGGGCCGGTGCCCGCGATATTCAGCAGGTTGATCAGGGTGTTTTTCCAGGTCTTCATGGGGACAAAGTCCACCCCATCCTGCTTGGCGGTGGCCGGGGTCTGCCGGGTATCATCGGGAGAGAACTGCTTTTCCACATATTTGCTGTACAGCAAGCCGCCCACCACCAGGATGACCAGGCCGATAACAAAATAAACCATTTCAAACCTCCATGATAATTTGTCCTTGCCTTGCCAGGTGCTTTTATGGCTGATTGTCTATTTTTTTGCGGCCTACCCCCTCCCCAACGATGAACCGGGTTCCGGATTAATATATATAAACCTTATAGCATAAAACCCACACCTAAATCAAGGGTTGTTATGGCAGGCGGGATTTAGTCTCTTCATGACAATCCCAGATTGGTCAATCGCTCTTTAGCCATTCCGAAAAAGCCCTGAGCACCGCCCGGCGGCCGGAGGCGAAGGTGAGGCCACCCTGCTGGTAAACCGCAAAAGGCGCCCGCATGGGGGCGTCACAGCTTAATTCGATGGAAGCGCCCTGCACAAAAGCGCCCGCCGCCATGATCACCTGGTCCTGATAGCCGGGCATGTCCCAGGGCTCGGGGCTCAGGTGGGAATCAACGGGTGAGCCGCTCTGGATGCCCCGGCAGTAGGCGATGACCTTTTCCCGCTCCCCCAAAATCAGCGCCTGGATGATGTCCCCCCGGGGCGCGTCAAAGGCGGGGGAGGTTTTTAGGCCCAAAAGCTCCGCCATCCGGGCCGCAAAGGCGGCCACCTTAAGCGCCTGGCACACCGTGTGGGGCGCCATGAAAAAGCCCTGAAAGAAGGGGCGGTAGCTGGCCTCATAGCTGCCCACCTCCCGCCCAATGCCAGGGGCGGTGAGCCGGTGAGCGATGCGGGTAATGGCCCTCTCGCTGCCCACGATATAGCCGCCGGTGGGCGCCAGGCCGCCGCCCAGGTTTTTGATGAGGCTGCCGGCCACCGCGTCAGCGCCGTAGAAGGTGGGCTCATCCTCATTCACAAAGGCGCCATAGCAGTTGTCCACCATGATAAAAATGTCAGGCCTTGTTGCCTTCACTTCACGAAACAGCGCCGCCATGTCGCTGGGCACAAGGGCATTGCGCAGGGCATAGCCCCGGCTGCGCTGGAGGAACAGCACCCTGGTGTTTTCCCTGATGCCTGCCATGATGGCGGGCACATCAAGCCCGCCGTCCGCCCCAAGCTCCACCTGGCGGTAGCTGACCCCCATCTCATGAAGCGACCCCGGCTCCTGCCCCAGGCCAATCACTTCGCTTAAGGTGTCATAGGGTTTGCCGGTGGCAGACAGCAGCTCATCCCCCGGC
This sequence comes from Christensenella sp. UBA5327, assembly GCA_002411105.1. GTDB lineage: Bacteria > Bacillota > Clostridia > Christensenellales > Aristaeellaceae > UBA6115. The sequence continues at coordinate 9,349 of DHQX01000049.1, forward strand.
AGCAGCAGGCCAAACAGGCACAGCGCCAGGGTGTGGGTGCCGCTGGTGATGTGGGGGCGGACGATGGCGGCCTCGGCCCTGAAAACTTCAGCCGTCAGCGCTTCCAGGGTGTCCCGGCCCAGGTCGCCATAGCCGTAGCCATTGGTGGGGGTGAAATGCCGGGCCTCCACCCGGTGGTTTTCAAAGGCATCCAGCACACGGCTTGTGCAGGCGGCTTCCACCGCCTCAAAGCGCTTGAATACCTCCTGGCAATCCCGTTCCGCCTGGTGTGCCAGATGCTGCAAATCCTTCATCGCTGCTCCTTTATGATGCTGATGGCATTCGTGGTGTGCGCCTTGATGTCCCCCCCGCCCGCAAGCCACTGGATGCCCGGCTCCCGGTTAAACCAGGTCACCTGGCGCTTGGCGTAGTTGCGGGTGCGCCGCTTGATGGTCTCAAGGGCTTCATCATAGCGGGCAGCGCCCTTCAGATAGGGCACCAGCTCCTTATAGCCCAGGCCCTGCATGCTCTGGGCCTCCGGCGATATGCCAGCGTCCAGCAGGCCCTTCACCTCATCGGCAAGCCCCGCTTCCACCATGTGGTCCACCCGGCGGTCAATGCGCGCATACAGCATGGGCCGCTGCCAATCAAGCCCAAACAGGAGGAAACGGTAAGGGCTCTCCTCCTCGCCCGGCAATTCCTGGGCCGAAAAGGGGGCGCCGGTCAGCTCAAATACCTCCAGCGCCCGGATCACCCGGCGCTGGTCATTGGGGTGCAGGCGCCGGGCTGAGGCCGGGTCAACCTCGGACAGACGCTGATGGAGAGCCGCCGCCCCCTGGGCCTCTGCCAAGGCCTGGTAGCGCGCCCGGACGCCCTCGTTCCCCGGGGTGTGGCCAAAGGTCAAGGGTTGCCTCAGGGCGCGCAGATAAAGCCCCGTGCCCCCGCACAACAGGGGCAGCTTGCCGGACCCAAGTGTTTCCGCAATGGCTGCCCTTGCATCCTTCACATAGGCGGCGACGGAGTATGCTTCATCGGGGGACACCACATCCAGCATCCGGTGGGGCACCCTGTGCCTGTCGGCCTGTGTGGGCTTGGCGGTGCCGATGTCCATGCCGCGGTATACCTGCATGGCGTCCATGCAGACGATGACGCCGCCAAGGGCATCCGCCACTTCCATCGCCAATGACGACTTCCCTGATGCCGTTGGCCCCACAAATCCGACAACTATCGGCCTATTGTCTGTTTTGTTCCCCATTTATTTCTGAATCCGGCCAAAGCGGCGCTCCAGCTCCCCCCGGCTTAAGGCCAGCACAATGGGCCTGCCATGGGGGCAGGTGGGGGTGATGCCGCTTTGCACCATCTCATCCGCCAGCGCCTGAAGCGCCCCCTCGGGCAGGCGCTCACCCCCCTTGATGGCATGCTTGCAGGCGGAGAGGATCACCTTTTCCAGCCGCTCCCTGCCCTTTAACTGCCCCTGGCCCTGGAGCTCATCCAGCGCCGACAGGAAGGCGGCTTCGGCCACCGGCTCCCCCAGCGCCAGGGGAAGACCGGTTAAGCGCACCGAACGCTCGCCAAAGTCCTCCGCCTCAAAGCCCGCGCGGGCCAGATCTTCCTGAAAATTGAGAAAGGTCTGGTAGCTGGGGTAATCCAGCTGCATCACCCGGGGGGCCAGCAGGGTCTGCACATCCTGGGCCTCGCCCTGGCGCGCCATCATCCGGTCAAACAGCAACCGCTCGTGCAGGGCGTGCTGGTCAATCAGCAGCAGGCTTTCCCCATGCAGGGCCACCATGTAGGTGTTAAAGGCCACGCCGATCACCTGAAGGGGGGTCTGGGCCAGCGCCTCATGGACGGTCTGCTCAGGCGCGGGCACCGGCTCAGGCGGCGGGGGCGGCGTCTCCACCACAGGGGGAGGTATCGGCGCTTCCGTCACGCTGTCCCGGGCCACCAGCGCCCGGGGGAAATCTGTTTTAACCGGCTCCGCCCGCATGATGGTGGCTGGCGGCGGGGCGGGAGGGCGCTCAAACAGGGGCGGCGGATTAAACAGCGGCGCTTCCTGAAGGGCCTGCGCCACAGCGCCCATCAGGGCAGAGGTCACCGCCCCCTCATCTGCAAAGCGCACTTCCCACTTGTTGGGGTGCACGTTCACATCCACCCTGGAAAAGGGCAGGGTCAAATGCAGCGCGCACAGGGGGAAGCGGCCAATCATCACCCGGTGGCGGCAGGCCTCTTCCACAGCCTGGCTCAGCACCCTTGAGCGCACCGCCCGGCCGTTTAGGAAAAAGTGCTGCTGCGCCCGGCTGCCCCGGGCCTGCTCCCCCACGCCTACAAAGCCCTTGATGAGTACACCCTGCTCGCCGCCGTCCACTTCCTTTAGGCCCTTTAACACGTCCACCCCAAACACCGACAGCACAGCGCCTGAGAGCTCGCCGTTTCCGGGGCTGGCATAGACCTGCTTGCCGTCAGCGGTGAGCCGGAAGGCCACATCGGGCCGGGCGAGGATCATCATCTGCACAATCTCAGCCACCAGGGCGGTCTCCCGCTGGGGGCGCTTCATAAAGTCCTTGCGCACGGGGGCGTTGAAAAACAGGTCCTTCACCTGCACCTGGGTGCCCTCAGCGCAGGCCGCTTCCCTGATCTGCCCCATCTCGCCGCCCGTGTTTTCCGCCAGCATGCCCAGTTCGCTCCCCCGCCTGCGGGTGGTGATCGCCATCCGGCTCACCCGGGAGATGGAGGCCAGCGCCTCCCCCCGGAAGCCCAGGGTGGCCACGCTGGAGAGGTCCTCCGCCCGGCCCAGCTTGCTGGTGGCGTGGGGCGCGAAGGCCAGGCGCAGATCAGAAGGCTCAATGCCCGAGCCATTGTCAGTCACCCGGATCAAATCAAGCCCGCCGCCAGTGATGGCCACGGTGACAGAGGTGGCCCCGGCGTCCAGGCTGTTTTCCACCAATTCCTTCACACAGGCGGCCGGCCGCTCCACCACCTCGCCCGCGGCGATGAGGCTCACCACCTCCTGGGGCAACACATGTATGCTCATCACAAATTCCTTGCTTTTTCTTTGAGCAGGAACAGGGCGTTTAGCGCATCCATGGGGCTCATCTGGAGCACGTCCAGATCCGCCAGTTCCTGCACCAGTTCCACCCGGGCATATTCGCCCAGCGCCATCTGCTCGTTTTTCTTCTTGCCCCGGCCCTCCAGGATGTTCTGCCCGATGGTGTCCTGGGTGATCTCACTGGCCTCAAGCCGGGCCAGGATCTGCCGGGCCCGGGCCACAACGCCCTTGGGCACGCCTGCCATGCGGGCCACATACACGCCAAAGGACTTGTCGGCCCCGCCCCGCCTGATCTGGTGGAGGAACACCACCTCATCCCCCAGCTCCTTGGTGAGGACACTCAGGTTCACCACCCCTGGCAACGCCCCCTCCATGCGGCTGAGTTCATGGTAGTGGGTGGCAAAGAGGGTGAGAGCGCCGGATTTTTGCTGATCCGCCAAGTACTCCACCGTCGCCCAGGCGATGGATAGCCCATCCAGGGTGCTGGTGCCCCGGCCTATTTCGTCCAGGATCACCAGGGATTTTGGCGTGGCATTCCGTAAAATGTCCGCCAGCTCGGTCATCTCCACCATGAAGGTGGACTGGCCCCCGGCCAGGTCATCCTGGGCACCGATGCGGGTGAACACATTATCCAGAAGCGGGATATCAGCAGCCTCCGCCGGCACAAAGCTTCCCATGTGGGCCATCAGGGCGATGAGCGCGGTCTGGCGCATATAGGTGGATTTGCCTGCCATGTTGGGCCCGGTGATGATGATAACCCGCTCACTTTCATCCATCCCAGTGTCATTGGGCACAAAGCTGCCCTCCGCCAGCGCCCGCTCCACCACCGGGTGGCGGCCGTTTTTGATTTGAAGGCGGCCCTCCAGGTTGATGAGGGGCCTTTGATAATGGTTTTCCAGCGCTGTTTTGGCCAGGGCCTGCAGGGCATCCAGGGTCTTAAACCCCAGGGCCAGGCTTTGAAGCGCGGGGAGCTTATCGGCAAGTTCCGCCAGCACCCCCTGGTAGAGGGCGTTTTCCAGGCGTGTGATCTCATCCGCCGCGCCCAGCGCTTTTTTCTCCAGGTCGTTTAGTTCCTGGGTGGTATAGCGCTCGGCGTTGGCCAGGGTTTGCCGCCTGGCATAACGCTCCGGCACCAGGGCATAGTTGGACTTGGTGACCTCAATATAGTAGCCAAAGACCCGGTTGTACTGCACCTTCAGGTTTTTGATGCCGGTGGCGGCGCGCTCCCGGGCCTCCAGGTCGCTGATCCATTGCTTGCTGTCCCGGGCGGCCAGGCGGGCCTCGTCCAGCTCCCCATTAAACCCTTGTTTAATCACCCCGCCGTCTGAGAGCAGCACCGGGGCCTCCGGGTCAATGGCCTGGGAAAGGAGTGACGCCACCTCAGGCATTGGGGCCAGCAGCTGATAGACCTCTCTAAGCCCCGCCTGGGGCAAATCAGCCACCAGCTGCCGGGCTTCAGGCGCCGCTTCCAGGCTGCGCAGCAGCGCCAGGCAGTCCCTTGGCCCCAGGTTTCCATAGCTGAGCTTTGATAGCAGGCGCTCCATGTCATAGACCTTGGAGAGGAGGCTGCCTGTTTCCTCAAGGCGGATGAGGTCGCCCACCAGCGCCTCAACGCAGTCAAGCCGGGCTTCAATGCGGGCCTTGTCAGTGAGCGGGCCTTCCACCCAGGTTTTTAGCAGCCGCCCGCCCATGGCGGTGCGGGTCTTGTCCAAAACGCCCAGCACATGGCCATGGTGCTGGCCCCTGAGCGTGCTTGAAATTTCAAGGCTTTTAAGCGTATTGGCCGACAGGGGCATGGCATCCCCGCGGCTTAGCCGTTGAAGCCGGGCAATGTGCTTGAGCGCCACCTTCTGGGTGTCCCCCAAATAGCGGATGAGGGCGCCCGCAGGCGCTATGGCCAAGGTCTCACCGCTTTCAAGCCCCAGGGCCTGGGGGCTGGCCGCCTCAAAGTGGGCAAGCAGCGCCTCTTTAGCCCGCTGGGGGCGGAAAATCTCCGGCCGCACCTGGCTGACATAGCCCTGGAACAGCGCCCGCAAGCGCTCAGGCTCGTTGCAAATCACTTCCTTGGGCGCGTGAAGCGCCAGAAAGGAGGCCAGAGCCGCCTCCCCTTCCGGCAAGGCCTGCACGAAGAATTCCCCCGTGGTCACATCGCACAGCGCCGCCCCGGCCTGCCGGGCCGTCAAATAAACGCTGGCAATGAAATGGTTTTCCTTTTGCGCCAGGCTCCCCGGGTCCGCAAGCGTCCCTGGCGTCACAATGCGCACCACTTCCCGGCGCACCAGGGTTTTGGTCTGGGCCGGGTCCTCCGTCTGCTCGGCGATGGCCACCTTATAGCCCCGGGCGATGAGGCGGGCAATGTAGCCATCCGCCGCGTGCCAGGGCACGCCGCACATGGGCGCCCGCTCTGCAAGCCCGCAGTCCCGCCCCGTGAGGGTCAGCTCCAGCTCCCGGCTGGCGGTCTTGGCGTCCTCAAAGAATAGTTCATAAAAATCCCCCAGTCTGAAAAAAAGCAGGGCATCGGGGTTTTCTTCTTTGAGCGCCAGATACTGGCGCATCATGGGGGTCAGTTCAGCCATCGCATTCACTCCTGTGTGATGGGTGGATTATACCATATCAAGCAAAAAATCCAGGATGTTGATCACTTTGATGCCGTCATAAGAATTGATAAAGCTTCTGTCCATGGAAAGCACGATTTTCTCATGATGGTCAGGGATTTGGTTAAGCGGCCTGAGCTCACGCTCACGCACCTCGGGCGTTGCCATGGATTCCGCCACCTGGATATAGACTTTGTGCTGAGGGCTTTGGGCCACAAAGTCCACCTCTGTTTCGCCCACCTTGCCAATCTGAACCCGGTATTGCCGGCGGATTAGCTCCAGATACACCACGTTTTCCAGCACATGCCCTCTGTCCGCATCCCGCAGGCCCAGCAGCATGTTGCGAAAGCCCAAATCCACAATGTAGTGCTTTCCCAGGGTTTTCAGCAGCTGCTTGCCTTTGATGTCATAGCGGCTGACCCCATAAAAGATATAGGCGTTTTCCAGCATCTCTATGTATTTTGAAATGGTGCGCCCAGCTGCCCCTGCTTTGGTGAGGGCTTTGCCATTTTCTTCCAGCGCCCCTTCCTGGGCCAGCACCTTGCCAATGCTGTTAGGGGAGTTGATGCTGCCGATGTTGCCACTGAGAAAAGCCACGATTTTTTTCAGCAGCGCCTGATCGCTGATGTTGTTGTGCTCAAGGACATCCCGCAGGATTACCGTGGCGTAGATGCCCTCCAAAGCCTCAAAGATACCCGGCAGGTTCAGATCAAACTGGCTTAAAACGGGCATGCCGCCAATTTGCAGGTATTTCTGGAATTTCTCCTCCACCGTGATGGCCTGGGGAAATTCATGAAAATCCAGAAATTCCCGGAATGAAAGGGGCAGCAGGCGAATTTCCACATAGCGTCCGGAGAGCAGGGTGGATAACTCAGAGGAGAGCAGGTAGGCATTGGAGCCGGTGATGGTGATATCCACATCAAAGTCCAGCCGGAAGGATTCGATGGCCCGTTCCCACTGGCTGACCGCTTGTATTTCATCCACCATCAGATAATGCCTGCCGGGCAGGGCCAGTAGTTCTTTCACATGCTCGTAAAAGGACAAATAATCCAAAAAACTGTGCTGGGTGAGGGATTCCATGTTCATGTGATGAAGATGGCTTTCAGGCACCCCCTCTTCCCGGAGGGCCTTGGCATATAGGAGCATCAGGGAGGATTTGCCGCAGCGCCTCACCCCTGTGATGATTTTAACCAGATCTTTATCCCGATGGGCCAGCAAACGCGCCAAGGCTTCGGGCCGCTTGATCATCTTTTGCTTCATATTCCCTCCTGGCATCAGCATAGCGAAAAACGCAAACCCTGTCAATCTTTTTGACTTTCATGTCTGAAAAACAAAATAATTCAGACTTTCGTACTTTCAAGTCATAAATTCCAAACAAAAAGAAGTTTTGGACTTTAATTTCTAAAACTTCTAGATTAAACGACTTCCTTATCTCACTGAACAGCCCTGGCAGCCAGCGCAGCCGCCCTCTCCTGTGTGATGGGTGGATTATACCATATCAAGCAAAGCGCAGAAAAACGCATATTAGACTGCGTTTTACTAAGCAGGCCGGTTTTTTACGACGATAACTTGATGCACAGATTTGCTATGTAATCCGCCCCATACTTCGTCAGCCTGTTTCTGGCGTCTTTGGATTCGTAAAAATCAATCATGGCGAAGCCTTGGGCTAACTGCCCCCGTATTTGCTCCTCTAAGGTGTGGCTGAATTCATAACCATATTCCGGATCTATCGTGATATCTCCCTGGGCCTCAAGTTTTCTTGGGTTAAACGGCAAGCTGTATTGCAGCCGCAGTTCCTGATCCGGATGATCCCACACCACATCCAAATCATACATATAAATCCAGGGGTTCATATAGCCAACCATCAACAAGCCACCCCTTTTAAGCACCCTGTATGACTCTTTCCACATGTTTTCCAAGTCTTCGATGTAGACATTGGAGACAGGACAAAAAACGATGTCAAAACGCTGGTCTTCAAAAGGAAAGGCTTCTGTCATATCAGCCAATACTGTTTTTATATCAAGGCCTTCCCGGTCAGCGACCAATCTGTCCGACGCCAACTGCGCTTCTGAAAAATCCATAATCGTTGTGTCAAAGCCTTTCACAGCAAACAGCGGCCCCTGTTGTCCGCCGCCACAGGCTAAGCCCAGGATTTTATTCCCTTTCGCTTTTTCAAACCACCAGGCCGGAACAGTCCGGCCGACCGTAAGGCCCACTTCAATGGGTTTGTCCCTGGCTTGCATCAATGCTTCATGGCTGATGGGGATGGTATACGGATTTCCCTTTTTCCTGGCGACCTGATTCCATCTGTTTTGGTTAAACGCAATGCAATCCTTCATCGTTTTGTCCCCTTAAAACATTATTCTCCCCTGTCATTGGCGCGGATACATTATATCAAAAAAAGAAGTTCTGGACTTCGCTTTCCAAAACTTCTGTAGGTAAAAAGTTTTAGACTATCTCACTGAACAGCCCTGGCAGCCAGCGCAGCCGCCTTCGCCGCAGCCTTCGTCCTCATCCTCGCCCTGCAGGGCGATTTGGAGCACCCGGTTCACCTGGGCCATCAGGGCGTTGAAGCTGGCCCGGGCCGCTTCCAGATCGCGAATCTCCGGGCGGTTATTGAGCTGCTCCTCCAGGGCATCCAGGTCGCGCCGCAGGTTATCAGCGGCCACGTCGCCGCCTTCTTCCCCCATGTCAAGCGCTTCCAGCTGCTCCCTGAGGTCGGAATATTCGCCGTAGATGTCGGTGATGTCCGCGTCTTCCATGGCGGCCTGCTCCAGCTTTACCATCTGGGTAAAGGGTTCGCTCTGCGCCAGCATCTCGCCCAGCTCCCGGGCTTTCTCCATAATCTGTTCCATGCTCATGTGTTGATCCTTTCTCCTTTTAGCGTGTTGCTGCCCTGTCCTGTGATCAGGACAGGGATGATCTGTCCGGTGAGGGATTCCTCCCCCTCAAAGTTTACCCCAATGTTGCGCCCGGTCTTTCCAGTCACTTGCCCGCGGCCCCTTTTGGCGGGGCCTTCCACCAGCACCTGGGCGGCGGTGCCGATGAGGCTTTCAAATACCTCCCGGGTGATGTCCTCCTGGGCCTTGATCAGGCGGGTGATGCGGTCCCGGGCAATGGCAGGGGAAACACGCCCGGGCAGTTCAGCTGCCACAGTGCCAGTCCGGGGGCTGAAGATAAAGGTGAAGGCGCTGTCGTAGCGGGTGCGGCGCACCAAGTCCAGGGTTTCGTCAAAGTCCGCCTCGGTTTCGCCGGGGTAGGCCACAATCAGGTCGGTGGTGAGGCCGATGTGGGGCATGGCCTGGCGCAGGGCGCGCACCCGCTCGTCATAGCGCTCCCTGGTGTAGCGCCGGTTCATGGCAGAAAGCATTCGGTCGCTGCCCGACTGGGCCGGCAGGTGCAGGTGGGGGCAGACGGCGGGGTTGCGAGCCATTTCGGCAATCAGCTCATCAGACAAATCCTTGGGGTTGCTGGTCATAAACCTGAGGCGCTGGATGCCGGTTTCCTCATGCAGCGCGCGCAGCAAGGTCGGAAACCGGGGGCCTGCTCCATCTGTGCCAAAGGAGTTCACGTTTTGCCCCAGCAGCATGATTTCCTTCACCCCGTCATTCACCAGCCCCTTGGCCTCTGCCACGATGTCACTCAGCTGCCGGGAGCGCTCCCGCCCGCGGACCGAGGGCACCACACAGTAGGAGCAGAAGTTGTCACAGCCGTACATCACCGTCACATAGGCCATGAAGGGGGACTTGCGCATAACCGGCATCCCCTCATACAGGGTGCTGTCCTCTCCCCGGGCAAATGCGGCCTCCCGCCGCCCCTCCAGCGCGTGCATAATGCGCTCTGGCAGCCGGTAAATCTCCCCCGGCCCGCAGGTGAAATCCACGTGGCGGTGCTTGTCCCGCAGCTTCCCCGCGGCACCCCCCTGCTGCACCATGCAGCCCATCACACCCACCAGGGTTTGGGGCCTTTTCTTTTTGATCTCTTTTGTAAAGATGATATGGCCCATGGCCCGGCGCTCGGCATTGTCCCGGATGCAGCAGGTGTTGAACAGGATCAGATCGGCATGCTCCTGATCCTGTTCGGCTTTCATGCCCATGTCCCTGAGGATACCGGCGATGGTCTCCGAATCGTGGCTGTTCATCTGGCAGCCAAAGGTGGTGAGGTGGTAGCTCTTGGGCGCGTCAGGCCGGGCGGCGATCTGCCGGGCCAGGCCGCGCTGGGCCATCACCTCCTGGGCGCTGATGGTGGTGGTGTTATCGCGCATGGGCGCTGTCTTCCTCCTGAATAAGTCCGGTATAGCCGCTGCCACCGCAGTGGGGGCAGGGGGCCAGGGTCTGGGCATGGAGCGCCTCCGCCGTCTTCTTGCGGGTCAGCTCCATAATACCCAGCTGGGTAAAGCCATGCACCACGGTTTTCACCGGGTCATGGGCCAGTGCCTCCGATAAAGCGTCCTGCACCCGTTGCCGGGAGGTCTCGTCTTTCATGTCGATGAAGTCAATCAGGATGATGCCGCCCAGGTTCCTAAGCCGCATCAGCCTGGCCGCCTCGCTGGCCGCCTCCAGGTTGGTTTTGAGGATGATGTCCGCCCCTTTCAGGCTGTTTTTGCCGGTGTTCACGTCCATCACCGTGCCCGCCTCGCAGGGGTCGATCACCAGGGTGCCGCCCGAGGGCAAGTATACCCGGCGGCGCAGGGCCAGATACAACTGGTGGGACACATTGTACAGCGCAAAGGGGTCAGCGCTTTCCTCTGCCGGAATGCCCAGGCTTTGGGCCCGCTTGAGGTCATCGGTCAAAATGCGCTGGGGCAGGGGTTTTTCCTCCCGCAGGATGTGCGTGAGGGGGGATGGGGCTGCCAGCAGCAGCTGCGGGGCAGAGGCGGCCCTGGCTTTTTCTTCAATAGCCTGCCAGGTGGCCATTAGCGCGTCAACATCCGCCTGGATCTCCGCTTCTTCCGCGTCCTGGGCCGCCTGGCGCAGCACCAGGCCCATGCCCTGGGGCCGCAGCTTCACCGCCAGCCGGGTGAGGGCCAGTTTATCCGCCTTTTCCATCCTGTTGGAGGCGTGGGCCACCTGGCCCTTTGGCAGCAGCATCCCATAGCGCCCAGGCAGGGCGATGTCCGCCGTCAGAAAGGCGGCCTTGTTGCCCTGGGGCGGTTTTTTCACCTGCACAATGAGAAGGTCGCCGCCCTTGGGCCGGGTGCCGCCCGGAATCTCACCAAAGGGCAGGTAGCCGGAGGCGCCGCCCGGCAAATCGATAAACAGCGCCTCCAGGTTTTTGAGCACCCGGCCTGCCCGCCCCACAAACACCGCCTCAGGGACGATCTCCGCCTGGGAGGCGAGGGGGAAATAGGCCACCAGGCGGCCCTCCTGCGTGATGGCCGCCGCGGGCTTATCCCCCCGGCTTCTGATCACCAGCTCTTTCACGGCTTTTCCAGGGGGGCGAAATGGTCATCCAATAGCTGCAGCCTCCTGATGTCACAGCCCGGCACCGGGATGCCCGCGGTTTGGGCCAGGGAGATCAGCAGCTGGTCGGGCTTGGCGGTCAACTGCTGGTTTAATGCCAGGGTGGCCACCAGCTCCCCGTTTTTCACCAGCAGGTTGAAGATGCCGGGGCGCAGGTCGTCTGGCCTTTCGCCGGATTTGGTTTTTCGGATGTAGGGGATGCTCTCCCGGGCCAAAAACGCGGGCAGGGCAGCCACCAGGGCGTCAAAGCCCCCCTCCTCGCCTTCCCTTTTTGAAAAGGCGTACTGGGCAGCAAACACCCGGGCCATGGCCGCCGGGGCATCGTCAGGCAGGGGGATCGCCTCCACCGCCACCAGCCCTTTGGGCAGGGCCTTTTCCATGCGGTGCATAAAATCCGCCGGTGACACGGGCAGGGCCAGGGGAATTTCGGCGATCTCCCGCTCCCCCGGGATGCCCACCGAAAGCGGCGCCGCGAAGCTCAGGATGATGTGCGGGTTAAAGCCCTGGGAGTAGCTGGCCGGAAGCCCGCTGCGCCTGAGCGCCCGCTGCATGGTGCGCTGCAAATCCAGGTGGCCGATAAAGCGCAGCGCCCGGCTCTTTTCAAACACAAACAGCATTTTCATTTTGCGCATGCCCCCTCAAACCGGGTGAGCCCGCAGCCCAGGCAATACTCCCGGCAGTCAGGCGTGGTCTGGGCCTCGTGGGCCCGCTCATTCTCCCGCCATAGAAAGGCCTTAGTGACGCCAATGTCCAGCAGCTCCCAGGGGAACAGCTCGTCCTTGCCCCGAAGCCTATTGGCATAAAAAGCCGGGTCAACACCCGCCGCTTCAAAGGCCGCCAGCCAGGCGTCAAGCTTGAAGTGCTCGGTCCAGCCGTCCAGCATGCAGCCCCGCAGATACGCCTCGTAGAGCACATCCGCCATCCTCCGGTCACCCCGGGCAAAGCAGGCCTCCAGGAAGCTGAGTTCCGAATCATGCCAGTTGAAGGTGAGGTTTTTGATGTTAAGCGCCTCCCGCAGCAGCTTCTGCTTGCGCCTCACCTCTTCCATGGTGTCCTGGGCGGCCCACTGGAAGGGGGTGAAGGGCTTGGGCACAAAAACCGCGCAGGACACGACGATTTTAAGCCCCCGGGCGCGCTGGCCCTTGGGAATGGCGTAGTAGCAGCCCGCCACCTTGCGGGCAAGGTCGGCGATGCCCAAAAGGTCCTCATCGGTCTCCGTGGGCAGGCCCATCATGAAATACAGCTTGATCTGGCTGTAGCCCTGGGAGAAGGCCTCAGTCGCCGTGCGCAGCAGGTCCTCCTCGGTGACGCCCTTGTTGATCACGTCCCTGAGCCTCTGGGTGCCGGCCTCGGGCGCAAAGGTGAGGCCGCTTTTCTTGACTTTCGCGGTGTCGGTGAGCGCCTCCTGCAGGTGGCCGTCAATGCGCAGGCTGGGCAGCGACAGGCTCACCCTTTGGTCGGCAAAGCGCTCATTGAGCCCCCTCACCAGCTCGTTGAGCTGCGTATAGTCCCCTGTGGAGAGGCTGGACAGGCTCATCTCCTCATAGCCGGTGGCATCCACCAGCTTTTGGGCCAGTTTAAACAGCCTTTCAGCGCTCCGCTCCCTCACCGGGCGGTAGAGCATCCCCGCCTGGCAAAACCGGCAGCCCCGGGTGCAGCCCCGCATCACCTCCAGCACAATCCGGTCGTGCACAATCTCGGTGAAGGGCACGGGGATGTCCTCCGGGTAAGCCGCCTCATCCAAATCCAGCACCACCCGCTTTATAATGGGCAAGCTTGCCGCTTTGTCCGTGGGCTGGAAGTCCTTTAGCGTGCCATCCTCGTGGTAGCTGGCCTCATAAAACCGGGGCACATAGGTGCCGGGGATGGCGGCCAGCTCCCGCAGAATGTCCACCCGGCTAAGGCCCTTCTCCCGCCCTTTGGCAATGGCCCTGAGCACCTCCACCACCGATTCCTCCCCATCGCCCATCAGAAAGGCGTCGATGAAAGGATGCAGCGGCTCCGGGTTGCAGGCGCAGGGGCCGCCCGCCAGCACGATGGGGGCGCCCTCATCCCGCTCTTCATTTTTAACGGCGATGCCGCCCATGTCCAGCATGTGCAGGATATTGGTATAGCTCATCTCATATTGCAGGGTGAAGCCCACGGCGGCAAACGAGGAAAGGGGCTTCCGGTTTTCCAGGGAAAACAGGGGGATGTTTTCCGCCTTCATCCCCGCCAGCATATCCACCCAGGGCATCATCACCCGCTCGCAGAGCATGTCCGGCTGCCGGTTCACCACGTCATAGATGATTTTCATGCCCAGGTGGCTCATCGCCACCTCGTAGCTGTCCGGAAAGCAAAAAGCGAAGGGGATGACCCCTGCCTGCCACTCCTTCACCACGGCGTTCATCTCGCCCCCCACATAGCGGGCAGGCTTCTGCACCCTTTCAAGCAGCGCCTCCAGGCGCTGGTTCGTCTGCTGGTTCAAAAACAATACCTCCACAGTAAATCAGCGCATATCATAGCACAGGGAGCCGAAAAAAACACTGATTTAGATCAATACCCTGCTGCTCAGCGGCATCTGTCATTTTTTCCATTAGTTAACATCGGTTTAACTATTCTATCATTTCGTACAGTTGGGCGCAGCCTGTTTCCTCAACAATTTTACACAAACCACATCATTCCGTCCAACGCTCATCCCTTTAAACGTGAATCACATCATGTTTTGTGAATTATCCAATCGCTATGGGATGATGATAGAATCAAAGCGAAAAAAGAACCTGCGTTATAAATAGCCCACCCGGCGTCTAATAGGGTGAAAGGAGGCGGCAGGATGCAGGATTGTCAGGTACCGGACAATACAGAGGAGCTGGAGCGCATGATGGATGACTACGGCCCCAGGCTTCTGCGCCTGTGCTTCCTCCGGCTTCAGGATGTGCAACTGGCGGAGGATGCCCTTCAGGACACCTTTGTGAAGGCCTGGCAGGCCTACCCCAAATTCCGCCATGATAGCAGCGAAATCACCTGGCTTTCAGCCATCGCTATCAACTGCTGCCGCTCCATCCAAAGGAAGGCCTGGCACCGCTTGGTGGACTTGAAAGCGCCCCTGGATAAGCTGCCGGATGCCTCTACTCCCTTCACCCCCTATGACGACACGGTGACCCAAGCGGTGATGAAGCTGCCCCGGCGCGATCAAGAGGTCATCCTGCTGCACTACTACCAGGGCCTGCCGGTGAAGGACATCGCCAGCGCCCTGTCCATTCCCCTCTCAACCGTCACCACGCGCCTGATCAGGGCGCGGAAAAAACTGGAAAAAAGCCTGGAAAGGTGGTATCACGATGCCTAAACCCTTAGCCGATTCCCTGGATGCCCGCCTGTCCGGACTGAGCCTCAACCACGGCCTCAAGTACCGCACCCTTGCGGCCATCCGCGAGAAAGGAAACCCACCCATGAAAAAGAAACTATCTCTCAGCCTGGCCCTGATGATGGGCCTGATGATCATAAGCCTTGCCACCGCCTTCGCCCTCACCAACGGCTTTGGCCTGTTTGATGTGATGCGCACCTCCGTCATGGACAAGTTTGGCGTGGCCCAGCCCGAAGCCAGGCAGATGCTGCGCCAGAACCTGGCTAGTCTGGAAACAGAGCACACCAACATCCAGGTCACCCAGGCCGCCTATGACGGCAAATTCCTGCGCCTGGTCTATTCCGTCCAAGCCAAAGGCATCGACAAGCCCCTTACCGCTGAACCCACCAACATGGATAGCCTGCTGATTGTGAAGGACGAAAACGGAAACGAAATCTCAGGCGTCCCCGAAGGCCCCCTTAAGCAGTTCATGGACGCGGTCAGTGCCGACCAGGTCTCCTGGAGCACCCTAGACAGCGCGGAGGTGGACGGGCAAAGCGTTTCCGCCCTGGGCCACACCGGCTCTGTCAGCGGGATGAACCCCGGCGAGGTGCTCACCTGGGTGCAGTTTGACCTCTCCGGCGCCACGCTGTCTGATCCCCTCACCGTGAAACTGCGCCTCACCGGCCTGGAGAAGCCCCAGTACCTCACTTTCCAGCTGCCCTCAAAGAACCTGCCCGGCGTAAAGAAGCTGGCGCTGCCCGAGGAAAAACACCTGGACGGCTACAGCATCAAAATGACCGAAGCCCTCATCACCCCCTTCCGGGTCTATGTGGCGGCGGAAATCACCGTGGATGCCGGTGCCCCCATGGAAACCTGTGACCGCATCCTCATGGCCTGGCTGACAGAGGCCCAACTGGCCGACAGCAACCGCAACCTGGCCCTGGCCTGGGTGGATTCCAACGGTGCAGGCTACCCGTTGGAAGACGGTAACGTGGCCTTCCCCACCCAGGACAACAACTTCACCCAGTCCATCATCGACCCGGAAAAACCGGTGAAAATCATCCTCTCCCACGAGTTTATGACCGCGGAGACCTACCCCGATCCCCTCAGGTTTGGTGTGAGCGAGACGGAGTATGTGCTGATTCCCTTTGAGGAAGCGAAGTAACGATTTTGGGGGATTTCTTGAAAGAAATCCCCCAACCCTCAATTTAGTATGGTCATTTGCTTTCCTGTGCATAGCCGATAGCAAACTCCACGCTTTTTTGAACTGACGGCTCGCACTCAGAAAGGAATCCTGATGAAACGCACTCAATCATTTTGCATTTTCCTGTCATTTCTCCTGCTGTGGTTGGTTTTTTCAGCCAACGCAGACCATTCCGAAGCCCAATATACCCTGTCCCAGCTTCGTCAGCAGGCACAGGGTGGCTGGCACCAGGTCTACAAAGCTCATGGGCGAACTATTCAGGTGGATATCCCTATTGATGTGCCCAATGCCAGGCATTTCCCTGCCTTCAGGGCTGCTTTGCAGCCACCCTCTGCCATGATCCCTGCAGGTGAGAAGAGTGCTCTGTTTGGTTACTACGACGGCGAGAACACCCTTGTCAATTTTTCCGGTCTCCTTCAATGGCATGCGGGTGACACCCAGGCATACCATAGTCAATGCAAAGGTTCTGAACCGCCCTTTGAAGGGCACATCCTATACCCACCTAATGTGGATTGGGACACCCCTTATTCCATCAACAACACTGCCACCGTGCGCACATTGTTTCACAAGGCCATGGGCATCTGGCAGAAGTATTTCCCGGGGCAGACGCTGGATTTGCGCTTGATAGAGGTCTGGGCAGGAACAGCGCACCGAAAATTCGACTGGTCCATTGAAGAATTTGTTGGCCCTGCGCTTGACACAAAAGCCAATGCCTACCTGGCCCCCAAGTTTGAGCAGCTTATTTCTGACATCCCCCTTTTGGCCTATGCGGATGACAGCTTTTTGAGGTTTGGCGGCATGCTGGATGGCTTCCAGTCCCTGCCCTTTGGCTACACCCCGCCAGGGGTGAGGATTTATTCCCGCAGCCTGCAAGCCATGTGCGGGGTTGATGGCCTACAAGAAAATATCAATTTCTCCACCCTGCAGGTTATAAACTCCCTGGTGGAGGATCTTCCTCTGTGCAGTTTGGACAAGGTGATTGCTTCCTATGAAACGCTAATATCCGCCGGTCAACTGCGCCATATACAAAGTCTCCGCTTGGGATACGCCATTTGGGAGGACAGGGAAAGTCCCGGCACGTACCTGCTCTTGCCCGCCTGGGTGGCCTGGGGTGTTTTGGTACAAAAACCAGAGAAAGAGGCATGGTTCAACAAGAAATTCAGCTCTTTGGCGGATAGCCGCTTCTGGGAATCCAACGAATACGGACCCATCCTGGTCAACGCCCAGACCGGGGGACTCATCAATCCCTGGAACACTAGCAAGACCCGGGCCCAGGATGCCCCTGGCCTTATCCCCTGGCAATAATCACAGGAACGGAAAGGATTCATCATGAAACGCATCCTGTCTATGCTGCTTTGCTGTGCTTTGGCGCTTGCCCTGCTCCCCGCCCAAGCCCTGAGCCTTTTGGACATCCACCAGCAGGCGCCGATACATAGCACCCGGCTGGGCATCCCCATCATTCTCCCCCAATCCGAGCGTGCCCCCGTGCTGCGGCTCACCAAAAGCCCTGTCCTGCCCCAGCTTTCTGAGCCGGTCAGCGCTTCCCATGCCCAGGCCATCCCCGGCGCCTATGGCGTGGCTTATCATGACCCCGTTTGGCACAACTATGGCCAGGCTGACATGCGCTACAACCTGCCCAAGGGCCAGGAATTTGCCTGGAAAAGAATATCGCCGCCCTGGGACGCCACCCAGGTTTACCCGGAAAACAGCGCCTTGAGCCTGGGGGAAGCCCTGGCCTTTGTGCAGAGGCACGCGGCAACGGCCATCGGCGGGGATGTGCAGGTCGACCTCTTTTCCTTCAGCGTGATCAATTCCGGCATCCGGGGCAGCGCCAGCGCCCGGGGCTATGAGATTCTTCCGCCCTATGGCGCAGGCGCTTATGAGCTGAACCTACGACAGGTGATAGGTGGCTGGATGCTGATGGACAGCATTCAGCACCACCTGGCCGACAGCTACCGGGGCAAACACCCGGAAGCCCTGGCCCGGGATTCTCAGGCCCGCATCGCCTCAGCGGAATCCTACTTTATTGGTATCAGCGCCCTAATGATAGAAACGGTGCTGGCCGATGACATCACCCTGTGTCCGATTGAAGAAGTCAGCACCGCCTATGAGCGTTTGCGCAGCGCAGGCCAAATAGGCAGGTTGAGTGAACTGCGCCTGGGCTATATATTGTTTCCCGATAGCGCCCAAGCGGAAAAAGCCATTGCCTTTCCCTGCTGGCTCTTAAAGGCCGAATACCTGGACCAGCCGTATAAGAACAATGACAGCTTTTCTGATACCAGCGTGGAGGATTCCCCCCATTACGCCCAGCTGCTGGTGAACGCCCATACAGGGCAATTACTTGGCCCCCGCATCACCCGGGAGCAGGACGCCATGGCACCGGCATGGGGTAAGTAAAAGTCCGCCCCTTTGGTCAGAGGACGGACGCAGATTAAGCTCATTTATTATGCTTTGAGCAGGTTGTTTAGCGTGCTTTCGTCCTTGCTCAGCAGATACAGCAGGTGGCGCGCGGCGCCATTGGGCCTGTTGGCACCCGCTTCCCAGGCTTCCACCGTCCGGGGGGACACGCCCACCACCTGAGCCAGGCCGCGCTGGGTGAGGTTCAGTTTGAGGCGCACAGAGGCGATCTCCTCCGGCTTATACTCTGGAATATCAATGACGCGAACCACCGAGCGGGCAGCCATCCGGTTGCCCCGTTTGTGATCCAGCGCTTGCTGCATGCTTTCTGAAAGCAAGTCAAAATGCTCTTTTTTCATGGTTTCACTCCTTTAATGCCCTGATAAAGTCCCGCACATGTTTTTTCTGAGGTTCTGTCAGGTCAACTTGGTCGCCCTTTTGATAGGCCGCCAGCAAATAGATCTCTTCCAACACCACGATATCCACATAGATAACCCGCGCGCCGTCACGGTTTCCTTTTCCTTTGGCGCTGACTCATATCTTGCGCGCGCCTCCTGTGCCGGGAATCACCACCCCCGCATCCGGATCCGCCAGAAGGGTGTTCTGCAGCGCTGTCAAGTCGTCATCATCCAGTCCGATAGCCGCCCAGGAGCGGTCAAATGCCGGGGTCATCATAAATGTTCGCCTCAAGATGATGCCCTCCTGCAAACTCGTCTTATACTATTTTATCGTAGTTTTCAAGAACGAAACACAAAGGATGAGTTTTGGTGGTTGACAAGCATAGTAGACGCTTGTACACTCTTCAAGTAGACGATTGTCCACTTGTCTGAGGAGGTGTTTTCTGATGGCTGTGCAGTGCACGGAAGCTGAATGGAAGATCATGGAGGTGCTCTGGGACGCGTCCCCGCGCACCATGGCGGATATCACAAAGACCCTTGAGCCGCAGACCGGCTGGACGCGCCACACGGTGATTACGCTGCTTAAGCGCATGCAGGAAAAAGGCAGCGTGGCGGTGGACGAAACCGGCCCCGCCAAAACCTATACCCCCAAAATCACCCGGGAGGAAGCCTCCGCCAGCCAGACCAAAAAGCTGCTCTCCCATGTGTTTGAGGGGAAGGCCTCGCTGCTGATCAACAACCTGGTGGATTCAGGGGAAATGAGCCTGGATGAAATCCAGGAGCTGCTTGACCTGATGCGCCAGAAAGAACAACTGTAAGGAGGGAACCATGCGCACCGCAATCCTCTATAACTTTCTGCTGGAAGCCAACCTAATGGCAACCATCGCCATCATCCTGATGATGATCCTGCGCAAAACCCTGAGAAAAACCCTGGGCAATTCCGCCCTGTCCTTTGGCTGGCTGCTCATCGCCATCCGCCTGCTTGTGCCCCTGAGCCTTCCCAATCCCTTCATTCACCTGATCCGCACGCCCTACGCGCCGGATGAAGCCATCCGGCCCATCGCCGGGCAGATCAAGGTGCGGCTGTCTGACGTGTTGGGGCGCTTGATTGGGCCGGATGACGGCCCTGTGGGGCAGACGGCCAGATCCCTGCAAAGCAGCCTGAACAACGCCAGCCTGCCCATCACCCTGTTCAAAATCTACCTGATTGGCCTGGCGCTGGTGATCCTCTGGTTCATCTTCACCAATGTGCGCTTCCGCCAAAGGCTCAAGGCTGACCGCATCGAGCCCATCAGCGGAAAACTGCTGGAGGGCTATCAGGCCCTGTGCCTTAGCCTGGGGATTACAAAGCCCCTGCCGGTTTATCTGGTGGACCCGCTGCCCTCCGCCTGCCTGGTGGGGGTGGCAAGGCCCACCATCGCCCTGCCGCTGACTGTCACGCCCCAGGACGCGCTGCATGTCTTGCGCCATGAGCTGTGCCATTTTAAGAACCGGGATCACCTCTGGGGCATCCTGCGGCTGGCCTGCTGCGCCCTCCACTGGTTTAACCCCCTGGTGTGGCTGGCCGCGTCCATGAGCGATACTGACAGCGAGCTGCGCTGTGATGACCGGGTCACCGCCTCCCTGGCGCCCCAGGAGCGGGAGGCCTATGCCAATGTGCTGGTGCTCACCGCCGCCAGGCGCACTGCCCCGGGGCTGTCTGTGCTGGCCACCGGCATGACCACCACCACCAAAAAACTCAAGGCCCGGGTGCTGGCGATCCTGGGCAACAAGAAGCCCCTGCGCTGGCTGTCCATCGCCTTTGTGGTGCTTGCCACCATGCTGCTGGCGGGGGCCTTTGCCACCTCGGAGGCCCCGCTCAACCCCCGGCTCACCCGCTTGTCCCCGGCGCCTTCTGTGCAGAACATCACAAGCGATGAGGCGGCCTACGCCTATGCCAAAACGCTTTTGGCCCGGGAGGAGATGGGCATTGACCAAATCCGGGATGACTTAAGATGGGAAACCATCGAAAATGACCGGAACGCAGGGGACTACAACGTGGGCGCCACCCTGCCGGATGAGGACAGGGGGCTGTATGGCGCCGCCTTTAACAAGGATGGCCGGGTGCTCTTCCTGGGGAATTTTGATTCTGATGTGGATAATTCCTTGAACGTGAACGTGAGCGTGGACAAAAGCGCCCAGGACGCCCTGGCGGAGGATGTTGTCCGCTTCCTGCGCCTGATCAACCCTGAGGAGGCGGTGAAGGCCAACCACTGGATGCTGCTCCGCCAGGAGAAAGGGCTGACCACCAACCAATTGACCTACCTGTTTTATGACCGGGAGGAGGACATGGGCAATGAGGATGTCACAACCATCACGGTCACGGTGCAGATCGCGCCGGTGGTGAGGGTTTTGCGGGTCAACTTCCGCTCCACCGAGCACGCCGGCAACGGCTGATAGGAGAGAAAAGACGATGAAACGCTTTATATGTCTGGTGGCGGCGCTTTTGCTGGCGCTGCCCGCGGCCCTGGCCGCACCCGAGGACCTGATAGCATCCGCCAAATCCCACCTCACCGAGGTCTATGGCTACACGATGGCGGACGCAGAGCAGTTTGAATTTTCCTTTGATGGCAAGGACACCTTACGCTTCTGGCACAAGGATCACCCCGAATGGGTGTATACCGCGAACAACCGACCCCGGGACCCGGATACGCCCAGCGCCACAACGCCCTTTTACAAGGGCCAGTTCATCGGCTACCCCGGGGAAAATGACATCCGCTGGGTGCTAAACGCCACTAGGGATAATGGCTGGTTCAAAAACTGGGATAAAACGGCCATGGGGGAATTCCGCGAGGCGCTGAGAGAGGCGGCCAACATCCGCGTGTCCATCCCCCTGGCGGCGGGGCTTGAGGCTGGCGACATCACAGCGGCCCAGGCGGTAGAGGGCTTCTTCCGCTCCTGCCTGGGGGAGCCCTACCAGTGGACAGAGGCCGCCCGCCAGTGGCGGGG
>DHQX01000049.1:30850-38067 GCA_002411105.1 Christensenella sp. UBA5327
GGGCCCCCCCGCCAGTGGCGGGACTGGGTGCTCAAGGAAAACGGGCTGGTGCCTGAATCCCCCTATCTGCCCCCTGATGGCCTGCCTGTCACGGTGGACTCCCGCCACAGCGGGAACTTTATCATCACCCATTTTAAAGAGAACATCCCAGAAGCGCTCACAGCCGCCTTCTCTCACCCAAAGCTTTCCGGCTGGGCCTGCCTGGGCGGGGTCACCCAGGAGCACCAGTATCAGGTAAAGCCCACTGCGGCCAGCGGCATCGCCGGCTTTGAAAAAGCGGGCGAAAGGCTTCTGGTGATGCTGTTCAAAGATAAAAATGCCCCCTGGTACGTGGTGCCCGTGGGGGAAAACGCGCTGTATCAAAACCGGGAGATCTCTTATACCCTTGCCAGCAGTTTTTATAGCATGCGCATTGAATATCCACTGGCGGATGGGGAGCTGGAAGTCTTCACGGTGATGCCCAGCCGCCTGGAACAGGGGATATATGCCTGCGAAATCTCAAGCTATACCCACATCAATCACGTTCCCGGGCATACCCTGCAGGCCAACAACACCATCAGCGGCTGGCAGCTGGTGGAAACCCTGCCAGATGGGCTGCAGGCCCATTCCGCCCTGGAAAACGCCGCGGTGTTTGGCTTTCTGGACGCGATTTCAGACATCAGCGCCTTTCCAAGAACCCCCGAGGCCTGGTTTAATGCCCAGGAAGGCCGCCTGATTCCAGAGGGCACCGCCATGCTCTCCGGCGTCAATTTGCGGCAGAAAACCTCCTCCCGCTCCGCCTCCCTGGGGGAGTTCAATCCCGGCACCCTGGCAAAGGTGCTTGGCTTTGAAAAAGGCGATCCCTATCCCTGGCTCCATGCCCAGATCGGCACAAACACCGGCTACGCCAGCACCAGCTATGTGAACCCGCCTGAATCCGACTTTGGCAACGCCACCTCCGCCACCCGGCCCCTGCCAGTGGCCCAGGCCAAAGAGGATATGGCGCTAAAAAGCGGCACGGGGCTATTTGACGGCACCATAAGGAACCTGCCCGCAGGCACCCGGATGCATGTGCTGTGCGAGGAAAAGGGCTGGCTGTATGTGTCAGTGCCCCGGGGGGAGGCCGGGTGGCTGATGGATGTAGAAGGGACCTACGGCTATGTGAAGCCGGGGGAGGTCACCCTCGCCGGCACAGCAATCCAGCTGGACTGGATGGATTAATCCTCTGGCGTCAGCCCCAGCTCCCGCATCCTGGCGTGGCGCTGGGGTTTGTCATCCAGCACCAGCATCTTGGTGTCACTGGGGATGTTGGTCCACAGCCAGAAGGCGTTGACCCCGCCCTCCCCGGGGAAGCGGTCCATCCGCAGGCACCCGTGGGAGGCCTTCTGCCCCATCACGGCGTCCTCCATATCGAAGTTCATCTGGGTGGTGGTGGGGTGCCCCAGCTGGTGCATGAGGTTGCGTCCGTCCACTCGCACCGCGTAGCGGTAACGGTAGCCCAGGTTGTCAAAAAACGGCAGCCGCTGCCCCAGAGTGAAGGCGCCGGCGCGGCTCTCCTGCTGGGGGGCGCGGGCGGTCATCAGCCCCGTGCTGGTGCGGGTCTGCCCCACGGGCTTACCGTTCTCATACACCGTGATGGTCTGGGCGGCCTTGTCCAGCACCAGGCCCCAGCGCTGGTTGGGCAGGAAGGTCTCAAGCCTGTCCTGCCGGATATATCCCTCCACATAGCCGCCATCCTGCAATCGCCAGGCGCCCACCCTGGCATAGGCGCCCGCCAGTTCCAGCACCTTGAGCCCGGCGCTTCCGCTTGACACCAGGCCCAGCACCTGGGCCTTTTCATCAGGCGCCGCCAGGATCCTGTCCCGCACAATCTGCCGGCCCCGGATCACCGTAATGGGGGCGGTGATGGCTCGCCACACGGCCGCGTCATCCAGGGTTTCAGGCAGGAAATCCCCTTGGGGTGTCACCTGCAGGGGGTATTGGGGAGGCGCTGCGTTGATGGCCTCCAGGGGCATCTCATACCGGGGGGAGCCCAGCTCGCTGGCGCTGAAGGTGAGGGTGTATTTCCCCGGCTTGATTTTTCCACTTTTCACCTTGCCATCCCAGGAGAAGACCAGGGGGTTTTCCGTGTCCTTAAGCCAGGTGACCGGCTGTTCCTTGCTGTCCCCCTCCCGGCGGATGGACACCTGCGGCTTTTTGCCCGCGGTGTGGTAATAATCCGCCTGCCAGATGCCGCCTTTTAAATACAGCTTGTCGCTGCGGGGCAGCACGTACTGGAGATAGGGCGCGGCGTTCCCGCCCTGCACCTTCAGTTCCGCCGTCCAGCTGCCGGCGCTGCCGGTCACCTGGGCGGTCAGGGTGAGGGCCCCCCGGTGGATGGGCTCCTGGTTGACGAACAGGCCGTCATAGAACACCTCGTTTTTGCCGGCCTCAACGGGATAATCCTCCGCAATGGTCCAGTCCAGCACCCGGCTTGTGATCCGCAGCGTCAGCGTCCCTGCCGCAGGGCTGGTGACCACAATGCGGTTCTGGGCATAGGGGGCGATGTCCCCCTTCACATACAGGCGCAGCCTGTCCTCCTGGGCAAAGGCCCCTGTGCCCGCCGCCAGCACCAGACAGAGCAGCACCAAAAACCCTCGTTTCATCATGACGACCTCCGGAGATAATGCGGGACGGAACGCCAGCCGGCTTCCGCAGCTGGGGCCCATTGTATCACATTTATCCTGGTCAATAAAACAAAGCAAAGCGGTCAACCGGACCTGTGCGGCATCGCGCTTGAAAACGGGAAGGACATTGTCTTTCTGCCGGCAGGATGGTATAATCAACCCACAATTGAACAAAAGGGACATGGTGCCGTTGGCGCGGGAAAAGGGAAACTGGTTCAAATCCAGTACAACAGCCATTACTGTGTTTGGCAAAGCGGAGCAAAAGCCATTGGGCAAACGCCTGAGAAGGTGCTTCCGCGGGGCAAGAGCCCGGCCATCAGTCAGGAAACCTGCCATGACCCCTGGGTGCTGATTTTTCGGGCAGCGGAAAAAGAAAGTACAGGGCAGCATGAGTCATCTGATGCGCAAGCGCTTTCTTTTGGTGTGGAAAGCGCTTTTTTGTTGCCCTGTGCGCAGGCATGAGGAGGGTGCGGTGGTCAGGAAACCGGTTTGGAATCGCTCAGGCGAGGGGGCCTCGCCCAGGGACTTTGGCATCATGACGCTGGCCATCATGCTCTCTGCCACGGGCGTTTATTTCTTCAAATTTCCCAACAATTTTTCAACCGGCGGCGTCACCGGCATCGCCGTGGTTTTGGCCCGGTTGATGCCGGCGCTTTCAGTGGCAGGGCTGAGCAATCTTCTGAACATCTCGCTGCTGTTTATCGGCTTGGTGTTTGTGGGCAGGGATTTTGGCATCAAAACCGTCTACTGCACCCTGCTGCTCTCCTTCCTGCTGTTTTTGTTTGAGCGCCTGTTTCCCCTGAACGCTCCCCTGACAGACCAGCCTTTTATGGAGCTGATGGTGGCCATGCTGCTCTCCGCCGCCGGGGCGGGGCTGCTGTTTAACGTGGGCGCGTCCAGCGGGGGCACGGATGTGGTGGCCATGGTGCTCAAAAAGCACGCCCACCTCTACAACATCACCACCGCGCTCATCATCACGGATTTTCTGGCAGCGCTCGCCACCTTTATTGTCTTTGATATCAAAACCGGCATCTTCTCCTGTTTTGGGCTGATCATCCGCGGGGCTGTGCTCCAAGGCGTGCTCCACGCCCTGCGGCAGCGCAAGTATTTTCATATCATCACAGCAGATGACCGCATCATCAACCAGTTCATCATCAAAAACCTCGCCCGCAGCGCCACCATTTTTGAGGGCCAGGGCGCTTATTCCGGCGAAAAACGCAGGCTGATTTTCACAGCGGTTTCCACCCAGGAAGCGGTCCTGCTCAAGCAATTTGTCAAAGCCCACAGCCCCCGGTCTTTTGTGCTGATCACCAACACCGATGACATCATTGGCAACGGCTTTCGAAACAGCCTCTGAAGAAAGAAGGGAACATCATGACGCACCTGTCAAAACTGCTCCACCAGAAATCCGCCCAGGCCTTTTTGCGCCACCTGTTTTGGGATACCCTGGGCGGCATCGCCTATGGGGTTGGGGTCTATACCTTTGCCTCCCATGCCGGGTTTGCCCCCGGGGGCATCACCGGGCTGGGGGTGATTCTCAACTACCTGTTCAAAGCGCCCATCGGCACCACGGCGCTTCTGCTCAATATTCCGATTGTGATCATATCGCTTGGATACCTGGGCAAGCGCTATTTGCTGCGCACCCTGCAAACGCTTATCATCAGCGCCTTGTTGATGGATCTGGTCATGCCCCTGTTCCCGCACTACACCGGAAACCCGCTGCTGGCCGCCCTGTTTGGCGGGGGCATCAGCGGGTTTGGCCTGGCGCTTATCTACCAGGCGGGCAGCTGCACCGGGGGCAGCGACCTGGTGATCATGTCCCTGCGCAAGCTGCGCCCCCATCTGTCTGTGGGGCAGATCACCCTGATGATTGACGGCTCCCTGATTGTGCTGGGCGCCTTTGTTTATAACAACATCGACGCGGTGCTCTATGGCATCCTGTTCACGCTGGTGTCCACCTTTGTGATCGACCGGCTGATGGATGGCTTCGCGGGCGGAAAAATGGCGCTGGTGATCAGCCAGCACCACGGGCAGATTGCCAGCCGCATCCAGGGGGAGCTGAACAGGGGCGTCACCCTGCTCAAGGGCCAGGGCATGTATACGGGCGCCCAGCGGGATGTGCTGATGTGCGCCTGCGCCAGGGCGCAATTGCCCCTCATCCGGCGCATCGTCAGCGACTGTGACCCGGAGACCCTGCTGATCGTGATGGACTATAACGAGGTCAGGGGCAACGGCTTTCTGCCCCACGGCGAATAGGGTTTATTTCCCCAGCTTCACCGGCTTTTCACCGCCCGCCTTGGGCAGGATGTACAGCGTTTTCCCCTTCCGGGCCTCAAAGGCGATGTGGTCATCAAACACATACACGCTGCCAGCGGCTGTGTCTGCCAGGGTTTCCGCCTTGTCAGTCCCTGTCGCAAAGCGGCAGACCTTGTATTTGTCCCCGGCGTTGGTGAAATACACATATTCCTTATCGGCGTTGAGCGCGCCCGCCCTGATGCCCGAGACCTCCTTAGCCTCACCGCCGGAAGCCGCCACCACATGCACCTGGCGCTTGGCATCGGCGAAGTACAGCAGGGTTTCCCCGTCCTTTTCCGCCAGGGTGAATGCCTCTGCCTTCACCTGGGTCAGCTGGGTCGCCACCTGGCCGTCCAGGGCCATCCGGTAGAGCTTGGCGTCCTTTTTGTCCCGGAAGTAGGCATAGCCGTTAAAGGGGAGGGCGTGATCAGGCGTCAGCTCCCGGCCCTGATGATAGGCGCGCAGGGCGACGGCGCTGCCGCCGGCCAGTTCCACCCGGTACATCAGCCCCTCCTGGATGTACAGGGCGATCTTGTCGGTGACGGCCAGGTCCGCCACATCCTTCCGGCGCAGGTCAAGGAGCGTGGCGCGCCCCTTTTTGCCGATGGGATCAGAGGCGATGCGGATGACATAGCCGTCAGGCGCCTTGGTGGCATCCGGGTTCGCAGGGGCGGGGGCGCGCTGGGAGAGGTAGCGGTGGTAGTAATACATCATGTCGCCGGTGGTATCAAGCCAGGCATACTCCCGGGCCTTGTACACCAGCGCCGCCTTCTTGAAGGGCGCCACCGCCTCATACAGATAGCCCTTTGGGTCCAGGAAATAGGCCTTGTCCCCATGCATGGCCACGCGCCCGCCGTTTGGGCCGTTGGAGACGCCGGCGATCGGGTCAAAGCCCAGGCCGATGACGCGGCTGTCAAGGCCCCCGGCGGATAGCTGGCTCTCATCAAAGGGCAGCACCCGGAGCTTCATCACCCGGTCACCAGAGCCCTTGTTGTTGGTGGCCCTGACGGTGAACACCAGGGTGCCCGGGTGCTCCGGGATGCCCGAGAGCACCCCCGCCTCGGACAGCTTGAGCGCCCGGGGAAAATCATTGCGCTCCGAGGCCGCATAGGCCACGGTGAAGTAAAGGGGCGCGTCCCCGTCCGCCTTGATGCGGGCGTTGTAGTACACCCCCACCATGGCGTCAGGCAGGTGCTGGGTGATGATTTCGGGCGCCTGGGCCTGGGCCTGGGCCTGGGCACTGCAGAAAAGCAGCGGCACCATCAGCAGGAGTACGGCAATTCTTTTCATTTGATCCTCCATGAACACACGGCGGTGGCTTGGTTTTGGCATCCCCTGCATTATAGCACACCCCAGGCCATTTTTTAGCCGTTGACCGCCGGGTCCATCATCAGCTGCTGGCCGTCCTCCTCCAAAAACGCCACCTCGATGGTGATGAAGTGCTCGTTTAACACCGGGTCATCGCTCATGAAGTCAATCAGCCAGGCCATTTTCTTGTCGTCCAGGTCTTTGGGAATATGCGCGTTGCTGAAATCCCGCAGCTGGCCTATGGGCATCAGGGCGGGCAGCACCTGAAAACCCTCCAGGATATCCCGGGTCAGGCCCTTTTCCCTGGCCCAGTCGGTCTCCAGGGCCGCCTGCTTCGCCTTTTCCAGGATGTCCGCCGGAACTTCCGGCGGTTTTTTGTCCTCAGACGGGGTGTACAGGCCGCTGCGCTCCTCCACATCGTGGTATTCCGCCTTGCCGCCGGGGCTTTCCACCTCAACCCGGTAGGCTTTATAGCCATCCCCGGGCTCAGCTTGGGGGGATTTGAAGGTGATGATCCAGGATTTACCGCTGGCCAGCTCCCAAAAGTCGTACTCCTTCTCCCACTGGCTCAGCTCCTCCTCCCTCAGGTCATAGGCGCCTGTCAGGGCGGCAATGGCCTTGTCCGTGGCCTCCTCTTGTGATAAGTCGTCCTTCCCCGGCAGGCGGCTGATCATACGGTTGCTGCCGGTCATCCATGGTTCTTTGTCATAGGGTGCATCCAGGGCCGCCTTCTGCTCAATTGTCCAGGCGCTGTAGGGTCCGTGCGCCTTGAGCATCCGGGCCCTTTCGCCCAGGTACTTTTGGTAGCTGTCAGGCTTTGCTTCCCCCAGGGCGGGGCTTAGCATCATGAGGCATAGCAGCAACAGCAGGCCCTGCGTCAGTTTTTTCATCCTATCCTCCCGCTTTTTATCCGTTGCCTTCCGGGTTCCAGATGCCGATCACGTCCCCCGTGAGGGCATTGACCCGCAC
>DHQX01000049.1:38208-39818 GCA_002411105.1 Christensenella sp. UBA5327
CCCCGCACCACATAGTCCCCGGCCATGCCGGGCGCCACGGCATCCGGCACCCGGAAGGAAACCTCCCAGTACTCCCGCTCCGTTCCCTCTTCAAAGTCAAAGGTGTAGTGTACCCGCATGGGCCAGCTGTCCAGCTGGCTGGCGGAGGCAGATTCCTGGTTGGCCAGCGCATCCCGGGCGATTTTAACGGCCTGCGCCATGGTGATCACGGCGTTTTCACCCACCACCGGGCCTGGCAGCTGCCGCATATCCAGCACCTGCCCTTTGTTATCCAGGCGCACGGCGCAGTTAGGCGCCCCAATCAGCCAGAAGGTGAAATCCCACTCCCGTTTATCGGGGCTGTTCTCATGGTGGGCAAAGTTTATGCTGTGGCGCATCACCATCTTTTCATCAAAGCCGAATTCTCCCATGGCGGCTTTCAGGGCGATCTGGTAGGCCTCCTCCTGGCCCAGCTCCCCGGGCTCTGGCAGCACCTGTATCATGTGGCCGCCGTCCGGCGCGTGCAGCCAGGTGAAGCCGTATTCCAGGGCAATTTTACTGCCCTGCGCCCTCCCCTCAAGGGGCCATTCGCTCACATCGCCATATTGATTGTACAGGGTGTGCAGCTTCTTTTCATACTCCGCCTTCCTGGGCATCCAGCCGGGCTCCACGTTGTCAAAGGGATCCTCGGGCTGGAAGGCGGCCAGCGCCGCCTGGGTCTTGTCATCAATATTCAGGGCGTCCAGGGGAACATAGCCCGCGGCGTCCCCCGCCTGAACGTAGTAGTAATGGAGGCTCTGCCCCAAAAGGGTGACCTCCTGCCCAATTTTCAAGGTGCTCCAAGCGTCACCGGTCAGCCCCGTGTTTTTAAGCAGGGGCGTTTTGTCCGTTTGGATGCTGCCTTTGAGGACCGGGGCTTCCGGCTTTTCATACACCAGGTCACCAAGGGGCACATAGCCGGACACCTCCGGCTTGCTATCGGTGTTGCCCAGGATCACATCCGCCCATTCCTCCTGGGTGTTGCCACCCACGGCGGGGGTGACCCGGGCGAGGGTCACAGCAGCGCCCGGAAACAAAATCATGGCGGGGTAATCACGGGCGTAGGGATAGTTATTCAGATGGGTGGCTTCCTTAGCCCAGGCCTGTTGGTTTTTGTCCCGCGGGATTTCGGGCCTATAGCCCGGCCCCTCCCAGAGGGGAGCATTCCCCTGGCCGATATAGACCGCAGCCTTGTCCTCAGGCAGAATACGCACCTCCAGCCGCTCCTGGCTGCTGCCAGTAGCCGCATCCAGGGTCACCACCCACATGCCACTCCAGATACCGGCCCATTCCCGCCAGGCTATCTCGGCCTTGATGTTTGAAAAACCCTGGATGCCAGCGTCATACACAACATAGCTCATCACCGCATCCTTAGCCGTTTTGATGGCCTCCTCTTCCGTCATCATCTGGATGATCTCCTGGGTGTTGATCGTGGAGGTGGGCGGCGCGTCAGCAGCAGGGGCGGGGGTCGCCTGGGAGGCTGAGGTAAACAGCAGGGGCATCATCAGGGCCAGCACCAGCGCCAAGGCCAAGGCGGGGCCCCGGCGTTTTTTCTTCAAATTGGCTATCATAGTGTCTCCTGAATAACCAAC
>DHQX01000014.1 GCA_002411105.1 Christensenella sp. UBA5327
AGGGGTGGGTTCTGGCGTGGCCTTCACCTCATCCAGGATTTCGTCAATGATGATGAACTCAAGGATGGCCTGGGCGGGCAGCGCCACGGCCAGGGCCAAAACCAGGCACAGCGACAACGCGAGAATTTTTTTCATGGCAGGCTCCTTTATTGTTTTTTATATGTGATTTGTCCATGGACACTGGGCCGGGGAAGGGGCTGGGCTGTGTCCGGGCTGATGTCAGGCTTGCCGCAAGCGGCGGGGCGGGTCTGGAGGAAACAGGGGCGGTCGGCAGGGGCAGTCCTCAGCGCAGGACACAGTCAGGGGACGATGGTATAAGAATATACCAATTGAAAAAGACTTCAAACAATCATAAAAAGATTATCTGTTTGAAGACGAAAAACGCGTATTTGTTTATTTTTATCGCGACATCAGGCCGATGGATCAGCGCGCTGATGATGGCATCCGGGATGGGACAAAAAAAGCAGGGAACCGGCTTTACGGTTCCCTGCGGCTAAAGGATCAAATCAATAGTTGAACGCCGCGCGCTCGAAATAGTTCTGGGGATGCTTGCAGGCGGGGCAGAGCTTGGGCGGGGTGGTGCCTTCATAGATGAACCCGCAGTTGCGGCAGCGCCAGCGGATGGCGTCTTCCTGGGTCCACTCGACCTTGTCATCCAGGCGCTTGGCCAGGGTGTTGTAGCGGGCTTCATGCTCAAACTCCACCTTGGCGACGTTGGCAAACTGCGCGGAAAGATCGGCAAAGCCCTCTTCCTTGGCGGTTTCGGAAAAGCCCTTGTACATCTCGGTCCACTCATAGTGCTCGCCCGCGGCGGCATCGGCGAGGTTCTGGCGGGTGTCACCGGGGGTCTTGCCATCCTTGTAGCCATTCAGGGCCTTCAGCCACAATTTGGCATGCTCCTTTTCGTTGAGGGCGGTTTCCTCAAAGATGCCGGCGATCTGCTCGTAACCTTCCTTGCGGGCAGCGGAGGCGAAATAGTCATACTTGTTGCGGGCCTGGCTTTCGCCGGCAAAAGCGGTCCAGAGGTTCTTTTCGGTCTGTGTGCCTTTGAGTTCCATGGGAATCCCTCCTGTTGCTTTATTTCTTGGTCCGCAGGGCTTTGGCTTACAGCAGCTGGATGAGCGCGGCCAGAGAGCCGCCCACGATCAAAACCGCCAGAAACACGCTCAGCGCGCGGACAAAAATGGTGTTTCTATTCTTTTTCCTGGATTGCATGGTGCTTGAATGTCTCCTTTGATATGGCTGGGGATGCCTTTCTCAGGCGCCGCTAATATAGCACAGGGGCTGTGGGGTGTCAATTGGAGCGGCCCGGCCCCTTCAGATGGGCGTTATAAAAAGACAGGGCTGCCTGGTTGATCTGGCGGAGTGTTTCAATGCCGGGGGTCTCATGGCTGCCGTCCAGGAGCGTGCACAGGATGGGGGAGGTCAGGGCCAGGTCGGTCAGGGTGAAGTGATTGCTGCCGGACAAGTGGAGGCTTTCCGCCCCCATTCCCGGGGCCTGGAGGCGCTTGTTCTGGGCATATTTATGGTCCTTGTCCACCAGGCGCATCCCGGTGTCGCTGTAGAGGTTGAGCATGGCGCAGTGGTAGGGGGCGGTGTCCCAGGTGAAATCCCCCCCGCTGATCCCGGTGATGTCCGCCAGGTAGGGGGATTCCAGTGCCATCACCGCCCGGACATCCTGCCGTTTCCTGGCCAGTCCATAGGCGGCGGCGCCCCCCAGCGAATGGCCGCCCAGGCCGATGCTGCCGGCATCAATCATTTGGCGCCAGGGCGCGTCGCCGCCCGGGGCAAGCAGCTGATCCAACACAAAGGACAGGTCGGCAATGCGCAGCGCCATCCATTGATCAAACAGCCGCAGGGAGTTCCCGATATCCTTGTGGGAATTCTCCCTGGTGATATCTGCGAAATACCCGCGGCTGATGATGCGGTTTCTGCCATCTATGGGGGTTGACAGGGCGTGAAAGCTGTGGCTGACGCTGGCCACCACATAGCCGTGGCTGGCCAGCCCCTCAAACAGGGAGAGATTCCCCTGCATGGAGGAGATGCCGCCATGGGAGAACAGCACCAGCGGCAGCGTGCGCCCGGGCAGCTGCGGTGCCTCGGGGAAGACCATCAAAACCGCCAGTTTGCGGGGGCCTCCGGCTTGGGAAAAGGTTTCCGTGCGGGAGGGGTCATCCAGCTGAATCACCTGGCTGGCGACGGCATAGGGCCCGGTGGATGCGACAGGGGACAGGTTTACAAACACCACCGCCCACACCAACAGGCCAAGCGCGGCTGTTTTTCCAGCCACTGACACGCTGCGGCGCAGCCATTTAGGGGAGATCAGCTCACGCTTGCCAATCTGCCGGAGGAACAGCCACAAGGCCGCCGCCAGGGCAACAAACAGCACATTTTTGATGGGCATAAGACCTCTTTTCCGGGCACAAGCCTGCTTGAGTATACCCCCTAAGGGCAGCTATCCACCAGCTGGAGGATGCCATTCCGGAAGTTTTGCACAAAGAAGACAATTACCTCAGCCTGGATTTTACATTGCGCTGATATGCTCCAGGCGAAGCACTTGAAAGGAAGGTTGTTCATCCATGAGAAAAATCACCGCGATCCTCCTGGCAGCGCTGATGCTGCTGAGCATCTCCTCCGCCTTTGCGGCAGAGGCTGCCCCCCAGACTGCCAAGTACGTCTTCTTCTTTATCGGCGACGGCATGAGCAATGCCCAGACCACGGCCGCGCAGTACTTCCTTGGCACCCAAGAGAATGCTGAGAGCAAAACGCCGGTGCAGGCACCGCTGAGCTTCACCGCTTTCCCGGTGGCCGGCCAGATGTTCACCTATGATGCCACCAGCTTTGCCCCGGACAGCGCCTCCACCGCCTCCGCCATGTCCACCGGCAACCGCATCCTGTCTGGCAGCATCAACGTGGGCTATAAGCAAGGCGAGAAGGGCCTTGAGCCCGACGCCCAAAACACTTACAAGATCATCACCGAATATGCCAAGGAAGCCGGCATGAAGGTGGGCGTGGTCACCAGCGTGTCCCTGGACCATGCCACCCCCGCGGCCTACTATGCCAAAGCCCCCAAGCGCAGCGCCTATTATGACATCGCCGTGCAGGGCCTGACCAGCGACGTGGTGGATTTCCTGGGCGGCGGCGGCTTCCTGCAGCCCACCGGCTCTGACAAGGCCCAGAAGGATCTGCTGGAAATCGCCAAGGAGAACGGCTTCACCCTGTACAACACCAACGAGGCTGTCCGGGCCATCGGCGCTGAGGAAGGCCGCGTGCTGGCCATCTCCCCCGAGCTGCGGGACGGCCAAGCCATGGAATACGAAATCGATCGCCTGGCCGAAGGCGGCGGGAACCTGAGCCTGGCCGAAATGACCGCCGCAGGCATCCGCGCCCTGGAAGGCAATGAGAAGGGTTTCTTCATGATGGTGGAAGGCGGCAAGATCGACTGGGCCGGCCACGCCAACGATGTGGGCGCCGTGATCTACGATGTGTTTGCCCTGGCTGACGCGGTGGAAGAAGCCGTGGCCTTTGCCCAGAAGCATCCTGAGGAGACCCTCATTGTGGTCACCGGCGACCATGAGACCGGCGGCATGACCATCGGCTACGCCGCCACCGGATATGATGTGCACATGGATTACCTCCAGAACCAGAAAACCTCCTATGTGGCCTTTGACAAGGTGGTTGACCAGCTGGCTGAGAGCAAGGCCACCTTTGATGACGTGATGGCGGCCATCCAGGACAACTACGGCCTCACCCGGGAAGAGGGCAGCAAGCTTTCCCTCTCCGCCCAGGAAATCGCCCGCCTGTCCGCTGCCTACACCTTTGGCATGCTGCCCTCCGACCAGCGCAAGGGCGTGACCGGGCCTGAAGAGCAGATGCACTACGGCGGCTACAACCCCCTGTCCGTCACCGCCAGCCACATCCTGGCCAACAAAGCGGGCATCGACTTTTCCAGCTATTCCCACACCGGCGTTTCCCTGCCCGTGTATGCCCAGGGCGCAGGCGCCGAGCTGTTTGGCGGCAACTATGAGAACACCGAGATCTTCACCAAGATGATGGAGGCCATGGGCCTGAGCGCTGACAAGTAAGCAGCCTGACTGACCTGGCGCCCCGCCCCTCACCCGGGCGGGGCGTCTTTATGGCATTTTCAAGGGTGATAGCCGCATGGGCCAGGTGCAGAATGCCAGGGGTTTGGCGCCGAAGCACAGCCAGAGTCAAAGGGCTTTTGGTGCTGCTCCTCTGGGTATGATAGTCGCAGCAGAGTGAAAGGCGGGGGGAGCAGATGAGCAGGCGGAAAAACGCTAAACAGCAGGAGGCGCTGACCATGCTGATATTTGGCGGCACGGGGGACTTGACCCACCGCAAGCTGCTGCCAGCGCTTTACCACCTGATGGCGGAGGACCGGCTGCCGCAGGATGTGCGCATCATCGCCATAGGCCGCAGGAAAAAAGATGACGCAGGCTACCGGGGGGAGGCGGAAGTCGCCATCGCCCAACACTCCCGCACGGGGGTGGATGGCAAGCAGATGGCACGGTTTTTGGAGCGGCTGTTCTATTATCAGATGGAGTTTATCAAGGAGCCGGACAGCTACCGTGGGCTTTGGGAGTTTCTGGACCGGGAGGAGGAAGCCGCTGACACCGTGCGCCTGTTCTTCCTGGCGGTGGCGCCGGAGCACTTTGGCCCGGTGGTGACCCAGCTGCATGAACATGGCCTGGCCGAATATGGCAACCCCCGCCACCGGGTGATGATTGAAAAGCCCTTTGGCAGCGACCTGGACAGCGCCAGGGAACTGAACCGCACCATCTCCCAGGCGCTTTTGGAGCGCCAGGTGTACCGCATTGACCATTACCTGGGCAAGGAGATGATCAGGAACATCCTGGCCATCCGCTTTGGCAATTCCCTGTTTGAGCCGCTGTGGAACCACCACCACATCGACAACATCCAGATCACCTCCACCGAGACCCTGGGGGTGGAAGGGCGGGGAGCCTACTACGAACAGGCGGGCATCCTCAAGGACATGCTGCAAAACCACCTGATGCAGATGCTGGCGCTGATCACCATGGAGCCGCCGGTTGACCTGGCGCCCGAATCCGTGCGGGATGAGAAGGTGAAGGCGCTGCGCTCCCTCAGGCTGTTTGACCAGGAAAGCGCCTGCCAGCACATTGTGCTGGGGCAGTATGGCCCGGGGGAGGAGATGCCCGGCTACCGGCAGGAGGAGGAGATCAGCCCGGATTCCCGGGTGCCCACCTACATCGCCCTGGAAGCCCATGTGGACAACTTCCGCTGGGGCGGCGTGCCCATCTACATCCGCTCGGGCAAGCGCCTGGACCGCAGGCGCACCCAGATCGTGGTGGAGTTCAAGCGCCTGCCGGGTGTGAACAGCTT
Organism: Christensenella sp. UBA5327; assembly: GCA_002411105.1. Lineage (GTDB taxonomy): Bacteria > Bacillota > Clostridia > Christensenellales > Aristaeellaceae > UBA6115. The sequence continues at coordinate 5,383 of DHQX01000014.1, forward strand.
TGACACCTTCAGGGATTTGCCGCCCAACCTGCTGGTGATCGAGGTGCAGCCGGCTGAGGGCATGTATTTTCAGATCAACGCCAAGCGGCCTGGCAACGATTTTATAATGGAGCGGGTGGAGCTGAACTATTCCCAGCGCAACCAGTACCAGGGCAACGTGCCCGAGGCCTATGAGCAGCTGATCCTGGAGGCGTTTCACGGCAACTCCTCCCTGTTTACCCGCTGGGATGAGCTGGAGTATTCCTGGCGCTTCACCCAGTCCATTGAGGGTACCTGCCAGGAGCAGGTGGCGGCATTCCCCAACTACGCTTCAGGCAGCCGGGGGCCAGAGGCGGCCGACCAGATGCTCAGCCGTGCCGGGCGGCAGTGGTGGGAGATTGAGCTGCCCTGCCAGAACGGCCATTGTCCAGCGGATTAAGGAGGAACCATGCGCATCATCGATATTTCCATGCCCATTCACCACGGCATGCAGGTCTACAAAAACCGGGAGGAAAAGCGCCCGGTGCGCACCGTGGAGCGGGTGATCCCAAGGGACAGCGTGAATGAATCCAACATCAGGATGAACCTGCACACCGGCACCCACATCGATGCCCCCTTCCACATGATGGAAGAGGGCTGGACGGCGGAGCAGCTGCCGCTTGAGAAATTGATCATCCCCTGCCGGGTGCTGGACATGACCCATGTCAAAGACGGGATCACAAAAGCGGATCTGGAGGGATTTGACATCAAGGGCGGGGAATTCCTGCTGTTTAAAACCCGCAACTCCTTTGATTATCCGGAGTTCCGGCTGGATTTTATCTACCTCAAGGGCGACGGCGCTGAATACCTGCGGGATTTGAAGGTGGCGGGTGTGGGCATTGACACCCTGGGCATTGAGCGGGACCAGCCCGGCCACGAGACCCACCTGGCGCTGCTGGCAAACGATATGATGATCGTGGAGGGGCTGATGTTAAAAGATGTGGTGCCGGGCCGCTACCTGCTGATCGCCCTGCCGCTTTTAATCGAAGGCGCTGACGGCGCCCCGGCCCGGGCGGTGCTGGTGGAGGGGGATTTGCCTGTGATATAATTGTCCATCCAGTCTGATGGAGGGGTTTATATGTTCAGGAAGCGTTTGCCGAACCGGATGGGAATGTTGCTGTCGCTGGTTCTCTTGGCGCTGTCGCTTTCAGGCTGCGCCCCCAAGCCCCAGGAACCAGTGAGCCCCCTGGTGGGGGACTGGACCTCTGATGAGATGGTCAGGGGCTATGACAAGCCCTGGGTGCGTGTGCTCAACAACGGAAAGCCGCTGGAAGGCACCTATTGGCACATTGACGCCAGTGGGGAAATTATCGTGATGAAGGACGGTGGCAAGCTGTCTGATCATCTAAAACAGATAGGGCAGGAGAACAAGCAGCTGAACATGGTGGCACTGCGGGAAATTGGCAGCGCCTTTCCCCGGCTCACCTACCGGGTGGAGGGAGATGTGCTGATGATTGAGAGCAAAATCGCTGACAGGGACGCAGAAACCGACCAATACGGCTTTGTATTCAGCGATGACAACAACACCCTCACAATGACCGACCTGAAAACAGGAGAGGCGGATGTGCTGACGCGCATTCTGCCGCCGATAGCAGAGAATAAAAAGTGAAATGAGATAGGGTTGCTTTTAAAATCCTGGGGGCTTATGCCCTCAGGATGTTTTCCATGGCCTTGCCCTTGGCCAGCTCGTCCACCAGTTTATCCATCCAGCGGATCCTTTGCATCAGCGGGTCCTCAATCCCCTCCACCCGGATGCCGCAGATGAGGCCCTTGATGAGGGGGGCGGCGGGGTTCATGCGGGGCGCCTGGGCGAAGAAGGCCTCCAGGCTGGCCCTGCTTTCAATCTGGGCTAATAATCCCGTCTGGTCATAGCCGGTCAGCCACTGGATGACCGCGTCCAGCTCTTCTTTGCTGCGGCCTTTGCGCTCCACTTTTTGAACATAAAGCGGGTAGACGCTGGCAAAGGGCATGGCGTATACGCGGCGGGTTTTGGTGTCGTTTTTTTCCATGGGGATCTCCTATGCGTTATAGACGCTGGAGGCGGTGTCGCCGCCGGTGCCGGTCCAGTTGGTGTGGAAAAACGCGCCCCGGGGCTGGTCCACCCGCTCATAGGTGTGGGCGCCAAAATAGTCCCGCTGGGCCTGGATGAGGTTGGCCCCCAGGCGGGGGCTGCGCAGGCCGTCCAGGTAGGACAGCGCGCTCATCATGGCGGGGGCGGGGATGCCGGACAGGGCGGCCTGGGCGCAGACCGTCCGGAGGCCGGCCTGGGCGGCGCTTATCTCAGCGCTGAAGTAGGGCGCCAGCAGCAGATTTTCAAGGCCGGGACGGTCCTGATAGGCCTGGTTGATTTTGCCCAGGAAGGCGGAGCGAATGATGCAGCCCCCCCGCCAGAGCATGGCGATGCTGCCGTAGTTAAGGCCCCAGCCCTGGCTTTTTGCGGCCTGGCGCATGAGCAGAAAGCCCTGGGTATAGGAGATGACCTTGGCCGCATACAGGGCATCGTGCAGGGCGGCCAGGAAGGCATCCCGGTCGGTGGGGGGCGTGGGGCTGTTGTGGCGCAGGGTGCTGGCGGCCGCCACCCGGCCTTCCTTGTCGGCTGAGAGGGAGCGGGCGAACACCGCCTCGGTGATCAGCGTCAGCGGCACGCCCTCTTCCAGGGCGCTGATGGCGGTCCACTTGCCGGTGCCCTTCTGCCCCGCGGCGTCCAGGATTTTGTCGATGAGGGGGCTTCCATCCGCGTCCTTTTTCGCCAGGATATCGGCGGTGATCTCAATGAGGTAGCTGTCAAGGGGACCCTGGTTCCACTGGGCAAACACCTCTGCCATCTCATCAGCACTCATCCCCAGCATATCCCGCATGATCAGGTACGCTTCGCTGATGAGCTGCATATCGCCATATTCGATGCCGTTGTGCACCATTTTCACATAGTGGCCGGCCCCGCCCTCGCCCACCCAGTCACAGCAGGGGGCGCCGTCCACCCGGGCAGCCACGCTTTGCAGGATGGGCTTCACCGCCTCCCAGGCGGCAGGGCTGCCGCCGGGCATGATGGAGGGGCCGGTGAGGGCGCCCTCCTCGCCGCCTGAAATGCCAACGCCAAGGTAGAAAAGCCCCTGGCTCTCGGCCATTTTCACGCGCCGGGCGGTGTCCTGATAGTTGGTGTTGCCGCCGTCCATGAGGATATCCCCCGGCGACAAAAGCGGCAGCAGGGCCTGGATGGCCTCATCCACCGGCTGGCCCGCCCGGATCATGAGAAGGATTTTGCGCGGGGTTTTGAGGCTTCCCACCAGCTGCTCATAGCTTTTGCAGCCGATAAAGCGCTTCCCCTTGCCCCGCCCGGCCAAAAAGGCGTCCACCTTTTGGGCGGTCCGGTTATATACCGCCACGGAAAATCCCCTGCTTTCCATGTTCAGCGCCAGGTTTTCACCCATCACCGCCAGCCCCACAATGCCGATGTCTGCTTGATACATGATTCCTCCTGTGTGTTTGCTATGGGATATCATACCCGGGTCGATGGGGGGCGGGAAGGGAAAAAGGAAGTGTTTTTTTGCTGTACATTTCGCGGCCTGGCTGTGAATGCTTCCAGCTCAAAGCATGGAAAAGTTGACATTATACCTCAAAACGTATAAAATCAAGATCAGCAATCGCTTCTGTGTTGCACAAATACATAAGCGATTTTCTACTTGGATAAAATATGGCCACACACACCGACAATCAAAAACAGGAGGCAGAAAGCTTAGCATGATGAACTATGATCCAAGTCTTTTGAAGAAGCTTTACCGCAACTATCTTGCGCTGCGGGAGGCGGAGAAACTGATGGTGGAAATTTATTATACTGGCAAGGTGCCAGGCCACATCCACTCCGGCGAGGGTGAAGAGGCCACCATGGCAGCGGTGCTGGAGTTGATGCGGGAGGGGGATTATTTCTCCGGACACCACCGGGTGCTTGCCTCCACTTATCTGACCGGCGTGCCTTTCCGGCAGATTTTTGCCGAGATCATGGGCAAGCGCACCGGCACCGCCCGGGGCGTAAGCGGCTGCAATCATACCTGTGATCTGTCAAAGGGCGGCCTGGGCACCTCCAGCTCCCTGGGCTGTGACACGGGCGTTGCCGTGGGCGCTGCCTACACCTGCAAGTTGCGGGGTGACGGGAGCCTGGCGATCAAGGAATACGGCGATGCCACCTCCAGCCGCGGCCCGGTGCATGAGGGCATGGTGCTGGCGGCATCCTGGGAACTGCCGGTGCTGTTTGTGAGCACCAACAACACCTTTGGTATCTCCGGGGACTCCAGGGAGCTGCTCCCCACCAAGCACCCCACGGCAGACCGGGCCCAGGGCTACGGCATGCCCAGCGAAGTGGCCCAGGGCAATGACATCCTGGAGATCTATGAAAAAGCAAAGAAGCTGATGGACTACATCCGGGAAACCGGGAAACCCGCCGTCCTTGAAACGATGAACTACCGCTGGCGCGGCCACTTTGAAGGTGACCTGTGCGCCTATCGGGACGAGAAGGAAGCCGAAGCCGCTATGAAGAGCGACGGCCTGGCCAAGTTTGAAAAAGAGCTGTTGGCTAAGAAAATCATGACCAAAAAAGAAGTGGAAGCGATGAAGAAAGAAATCGCTGAGGAGCTGGCGGACGCCGTGAAGTTTGGCGAGGAAAGCCCGGCTCCCACCATGGACGATGTCCATACAATGATGCTGGCGGAGGAGAATTAAGATGGCAGTTAAAACATACGCCCAAGCGGTGAACGAGGCGATCCGTGAGGAGATGCGCCGGGATAAGCATGTGGTGCTGTTTGGTGAAGACGTGGCCAAACATGGCGGCATCTTCCAGGCAACCAAGGGCCTGCTGGAGGAGTTTGGCGGCGCCCGTGTGAAGGACACCCCCATTGCGGAGGCGGCCATCGTGGGCACGGCCATTGGCGCTGCGGCCACGGGCCTCAGGCCCATCGCTGAAATCATGTATGGCGACTTTCTCCTGGTGGCCTACCACGAGGTCTTCCATATGGCGGCCAAGTGGCGCTTCATGCATGGGGATGAGTTCAAGATCCCCATGGTCATCCGTTCGGCCCAGGGCTCAGCCTTCGGCGCGGCCTGCGAGCACTCCAACTGCGTGGAGCCCCTGTTCATCCATTCCCCGGGGCTCACCATTATTTCTCCCACCAATGCCTATGATGTGAAGGGGCTTTTGAAAAGCGCCATCCGATCCAACAACCCCGTGCTGTTCCTGGAACACAAGCAGTTTTATAAGACCAAGATGGAGGTGCCGGACGAGGAATACCTGATTCCCATCGGCGTGGCGGAAACCAAGCGCGAGGGCAAGGATTGCACTGTGGTAGCAGTCGGCCTGATGGTAGGACGGGCGCTGGAAGCGGCTGATATCCTTTCCAGGGAGGGCATTGAGGTGGAGGTCATTGACCCGCGCACCATCGCCCCCATGGATTACAACGCCATCTACAATTCCGTGGCCAAAACCCACCGCCTGGTGGTAGCCGAGGAATCCAATCTCACCGGCGGCCTGGGCGCAGAGATCTCTGCCCGGGTGATGGAGAACGCCTTCTTTGAGCTGGATGCTCCGGTGGGCCGTGTGGCGGGCCTGGATGTGCCCATCCCCTACAATGTGGAGCTGGAAGTCCAGGTGGTGCCCTCGGTGGAGAAGATTGTTGCCGCGGTGAAGACCGCCTGCAACAAGTGAGAGGTTATCAATGAAGCATGAGATTGTAATGCCCAAAGCGGGCCTCACCAATACCGAAGGGATCATCAGCAGCTGGGCGCTTGAAAGCGGCGCCCAGGTGAAGAAGGGTGATGTCATCGGAGATATTGAAAATGAAAAATCCACCATCCCCCTGACCAGCCCCGCTGATGGCTTCCTGGCGGGCTTGGCCGAGCCGGGGGAGGAGTTCAAGGTGGGTGCTGTCATCGGCTATGTGGTTGACAGCGCCGGTGAAGCGGTGGACGCGGCAGCCCCGGCGACGTCCCCGGCGCCAGATAAGGCGGTCAGCGCTCCTGTGCCGGCCCCGGCAGCCTCTCCCGTGGTGGCAGCCGGCGCGCGCAAGCGCATCTCCCCCTATGCCAAAAAACTGGCTGAAAGCCGGGGCGTGGACTATGCCCAGCTGCCCGGCAGCGGCCCTGGCGGCAGCGTGGTGGCGGCTGATATCATGAAGGCTTTGGAGACAGCTCCTGTGGCGGCGGCCCCTGCGGCGCAGGCTGTGTCTGCTGAGGCTGCCCAGGCGGAATACACGGATACCCCCGCCACCACCATGCGCAAATCCATCGCACGGAACCTCCAGGCCTCTTTGCAGAACACCGCTCAGGCTTCCGCCTCGGCAGAGTTTGATGTGACGGCGCTGATGCAGTTCAAGGATGCGATGAAGGACATGGCAGAAGCGCTTGACAACCGGATCACCCTCAATGAGATCCTCTCCTATATCGTGGTGAAGCTGGCGGCCAAGCACCCTTGCCTCAACTCTGTTTTGACGGATGCTGGCATGATCCGCCAGTATCGCCGCGTGGCGCTGAGCTTTGCCCTGGCCAATGAGAAAGGGCTGATCACCCCGGTGGTGCGGGAGGCGGACCGGATGAGCCTCAACCAGTTCAGCCAGGAGATGAAGCGCCTGGTGGCCCTGGGCCGGGACAACGCGCTGGAGCTTTCAGACCTGCAGGGCGGCACCATCACCATCTCCAACCTGGGCATGTACCCGGTGGATGCCTTTACCCCCATTGTCAACCCGCCCCAGGCCGCCATCTTTGGCTTTGGTCGCACGGTGACCAAGGCGGTCTATGTAAATGGCAGTTTTGAGAAGCGTGAGATGATGCACATCTCCCTGGCCTTTGATCACCGTTCCATGGACGGCTCTGATGCGGGCGAGGTGTTCAAATCCCTGAAGGCCTTTGTGGAGCAGCCCCAGCTCTTGCTGCTGTATTGAGGTTTTTGCAGTCAAGCCGGCATAGCAAGCGCCGGATTGATGATATATTATGTCATGTGAAGGTCATGCCTCAGGTTAGCCGGAGTTGTCCGGGCCTGGCCGCAAGGTTGAGACAAAGGGAGGTGGACGCCCGCCGAAATGAACGCAGGGATGTGTGAAATCCGCGCCTTTCCTGTGGGGGATTACGGATGGCTATTGACTCAAAACTGAAATTGTTAAGGAGAAAGAAACAATGAAAAAAATTGCGATTATGCTCGCCATGGTCCTCACGCTGACGCTGGTGTTTGCGGTGACCGTGTCTGCCCAGAAGGCCCAGAACCTGAACATGGCCATTACCGCCAGCGAGACCTCCTCCTGGTATGCCGGTGCCCAGATCTTCAAGGAGATGATCGAAGAGAAGACCGAGGGCCGTTACACCGTGTCCCTGTTCCCCAATGAGCAGCTGGCCGGCGGCGATCAGCAGCGCGGGGTTGAGATGATCTACACCGGCGAGAGCCAGGTCGACCTCCACTCCACCATGATCCACTCCAACATCGAGCCCCGGCTGGCCGCCATCTCCATGCCTTTTATGTACAAGAGCCTGGAGGAAGTGGATGCGAAGCTGATCAACAACGAAACCGCCATGGCCGCTGTGGCCAAGCTGGTTGAGGACAAGGGGATCGTCCTGCTGGGCATTGGCGAGAACGGCTTCCGCCAGATCACCAACTCCAAGCACACCATCAAAATGCCCGAGGACCTGCTGCGCATGAAGATCCGCGTGCCCAACATCACCCTGAACCTGGACATCTTCCGTGCCCTGGGCGCTGACCCCACCGCCATGGCCTTTGGCGAGGTCTATACTGCCCTGCAGCAGGGGACCATCGACGGTCAGGAGAACCCGCTGGATACCATTCGCTCCAACAACATCCAGGAAGTGCAGAAATTCATCTCCCTGTGGAACTACTCCTATGACCCCATCCTGCTCTCCGTCTCCAAGCAGCTGTGGGATTCCCTGTCTGATGCCGACAAGGCCATCTTTGAAGAGGCTGGCAAGGCCGCCATGGATCAGCAGCGCACCATCACCCGTGAGCGCAATGTGGCCCTGGAAAAGGAATTTGCCGATGCGGGCATGGAAGTATACTACAACACTGACGAAGAAAAAGCCGCTTTCAAGGCCAAGCTGACTGACCTCATCAAAACCTATGAGGAGAAGCTGGGCAAAGAGCTGCTCACCGCCCTGGGCTACTACGACGAGTAAGCAAGCCCTCTCATGCATTTTTCCTGGCAGTGGGCCTGGGTGCCCGCTGCCAGGAAAATACTTTCTTTCACGAGACAGGAGGCAAAGCGATCATTATGAAAGCGATTACCGCGGTTTTCAAGTGGGTCAGCCTGGTGTTGATGCTGGCGATGAGTATTTTGAACTTCGCCAACGTGGTCAGCCGATATTTTCTCAGCTCCACCATAGCATGGACCGATGAAATTATCGTCTTTATGTTTATCTGGATCTCCATGCTTGGTTCTGCCTACGCCTTTCTCACCAACTCCCATCTGGGCATGGATCTGGCCAGCATCCTGGCCAACAAGGCAGGCAATGTCTTTCTGACCATTTTATCCTTCGCCTGCGTTAGCTTTGTGACCTACTTTCTGGTGAGCTTTGGCATGGGTATGGTGAGCAACCAGCAGCGCCTGGGGACGCTCATGACAGGCACTGGCTGGCCCATTTACCTTCAGGGCCTGGCTCTGCCTGTGGGCGGTGCTCTCATGTTCCTGGCCTGCCTGCTGTACACCATCCAGCGCATCCGGGATCTCACCAAAAAGGAGGAGGCGAAGTAATTATGGAAGGCTTAATTCTTTTTGGCGTATTCCTCCTGCTGGTCTTTTTGAATGTCAACATCGCCACCAGCCTTGCGGTTTCCTCCATCCTGACGCTGATGTACATGGGGCAGCCGCTTACCATGGTGTCCAGTTCCATCTATACCGCCATGAACAAGTACGCTTTATTGGCCATTCCCTTCTTTATTCTGGCAGGCGTCATCATGGACAAGGCCGGGATATCCTCCCGCCTCATCCGCTTTGCCCGGGTGATGGTGGGTCACCGGAAGAGCGGCATGATCTCGGTCACCGTGATCGTGTGCTGCTTCTTCGCTGCCATTTCCGGCTCAGGCCCCGCCACGGTTGCGGCTCTGGGCGCCATACTGATCCCCGCCATGACCTCTTCCGGCTACGACAAGGGGGTGTCCTCGGCGCTGCTGGCCTCTTCAGGCGCCATCGGCATCATCATCCCGCCCAGCATCGCTTATGTGGTCTACGCCTCCATCACCGGCACTTCTGTCGCCAAGCTCTTTATGGGCGGCTGGGTTCCCGGCATTCTGCTGGGGGTTTCCTATGTGGTGGCGGCCTCCTGGAGTTCCCGGAACAACAAGAACATTGTGCGCGATGAGAAGGCCAGCCCCAAAGAGCGCTGGGACGCCTTCAAGGACGCGCTTTGGGGCCTGCTGATGCCTGTTATCATCCTGGGCGGCATCTATGGCGGCATCTTCACCCCCACCGAGGCGGCGGGCGTGGCCGTGGTGTATGGCCTGATCGTGGGCATGTTTGTGTACCGCGAGATCAAACCCCGGCACCTGGGCCAGCTGTTTATGGAATCCGCGGTGGGCAGCGCCACGGTCATGTTCATCGTGGCCTGTGCCGGCCTGTTTACCTACACGCTCAGTGTGTCCGGCGTTGCTGTGAGCATGTCTGACGCTATTCTCTCCGTCAGCCAGAACAAGCTCGTTCTGATGCTCATCATCAACGTCATCTTCCTGATTGCCGGCTGCTTCGTGGATGCCAACTCGGCGTTTTACATCCTGATTCCTATCACCATGCCCATTGCCAGACACCTGAACATCGACCCGGTCCATCTGGGCGTCTTCCTGACGGTGAACCTGGCCATTGGACAAATCACCCCGCCGGTGGGCGTGAACCTGTACGCGGCGGCCGCTGTTGGCAACATCAGCGCGGGCGAGATCATCCGCAAGATCACCCCATTCATTATCTGTGGTATCATCGCGCTGATGATCATCACCTATATCCCGCAGCTGACCATGCTTTTTGTGAACATACTGTAATGGACCTCCGGGCGGCGCGGTAAAAGCCGCGCCGCCCGGCTTAGCAAGTGATGAATGAAATGATGACAGGCAACACCCCCAAAACACTGGCCTTCATAGGCTTGGGCGCCATGGGGTTGCCCATGGCCCGCAACATCCTGGGAAAAGGCCCTGAACCGCTGTTGGTTTACGATGTCTTCCCAGAGAAAATGGAAAGCCTGGTGCGTGAAGGCGCCAAGGCAGCGGCCTCAAGTGCCGGGGCGCTACAGGCGGCGGATATCGCTTTTCTCTGTCTGCCCACCAATGCCCTGGTGGAAGAAGCGCTGGCGCAGGCCCTTGCTCACATGAAGCCAGGCGCCTGCGTGGTGGACTTCTCATCCACAGCACCTGGCATCATCCAGGCCGCCCATCAGGCAGGCCTGAAAAAAGGCCTGATGGTGGTGGACGCACCGGTCTCCGGTGGCAGCTGGGGGGCGGAGGCCGCCTCCCTTACGGTGATGTGCGGCGGGGATGAAACGGCCTTTGCGCTGGCCTTGCCTTTCCTGAAACGCGTGGGCAGCACGGTCAGCCACATCGGCCCTTCGGGGGCGGGCGACCTGTGCAAAATCATCAACAACATGCTGGTGGGCATCCACCTGGACGCCCTGGCGGAGGGCCTGGCGCTGGCCAAAAAGGCGGGGCTTGACCCGGCACGGGTGTTTGAGGCCATCCGGCATGGTTTTGCCGGCAGCCCCGTGATGGAGGCCAAGGCACCGCGGATGATCGCCCACGATTTTGAACCTCAGGCCCGCCTGGCCGTCCATCTCAAGGATCTGGACAACGCCAGGCACACGGCGCAGGCGCTGGGGGTGGACATCCCGCTGAGCCGACTGGTGTGGGAGCACATGGCCCAACTGTGCGCGCAGGGGGATCAGGACCTGGATCAGGCTGCTATGATCAAGGGCTATGAAGCCCGTATGAACGTTGACATTTCCAAGCCCTGAGGGCTTGTATCATCCCAGTGACAAGGAGAGGACGATGGCTGAAAAGAAAATGCGCGGCATTGTGAAGGCGCAGGCGGGCCCAGGCCTTGAGTTCCGGGCAGACCTGCCCTACCCCACCATCAAGGATGACGAGGCGCTGTTTAAGGTAAAGGCCGCGGCAGTCTGCGGCACCGATATCCACATTGACGAGTGGAATGAGTGGGCCAGGGCCCGCATCAAGCCCCCGGTCATCATAGGCCATGAGGTGGCGGGCGAGGTGGTGGAGGTGGGGAGCCGCGTGACCAACCTCAAGGTGGGTGACCGGATCGCGGTGGAGACCCATGTGGCCTGCTACAACTGCCAGCTGTGTGACATGGGCATGCCCCATATCTGCCCCCACCAGGACATCTATGGCGTCACGATCCAGGGAGCCTTTGCTGAGTATTCCAAGGTGCGTGCCGATGTGTGCGTGAAGCTGCCCGATGACATCCCCGATGAGATGGGCGCCATGCTGGAGCCCATGGGCGCTGGCGTCCACGGGGTGGAGCTGGGACAGGTGAAGGACAAAACCGTGTTTATCAACGGCTGCGGCCCCATTGGGCTGATGGCCATTGGCGCCTGCATCGTGCACGGGGCGAAGCGCGTGATTGCCTCTGATATTTTTGAGGAGAAACTCGACATTGCCAAACAGATGGGCGCTGAGATAACCTTGAACGCCAAAAACCAGGATGTGGTGGCCCGGGTCAAGGCGGAAACCGGGGGCCTGGGGGCTGATGTGGCCATTGACTTCACCGGCGCTGGGCGCGCCATTGTGAGTGCCCTGCGCACAGTGCGCAAGGGGGGGATGCTGGTTTTGGTGGGCCTGCCGGATGGGGAGATCCCCATCAACCTGACGGAGGACCTGATCTATAAAGAAATCACAGTCACCGGCGTTGCGGGCCGCTTGATGTATGAGACCTGGGAGGACTGCATCCGCATCCTCCAGGATCCGCGCTTCTCCATGGACCCGGTCATCGGCGGCAGATATGCGCTGGAGGACTTTGAGGCGGCCTTTGCGGCCATCCGCGGCGGCGCGCCGGGTAAGATGTTACTGATCCCTGAAATGACACCCTGAAGGAGGACAATATGGAACCAGTCGTAACAGGCAGCGTTGGAAAGGTACACGCATTCCGCATTGAGATGGGCGAACCCTTTCTGGAGACGCTTCAAAAAGTCTGCGAGGACAACAACATCAAAAACGGTGTGATCCTCAGCTGCATGGGCAGCCTGGATGGCGCCCGCTTCTTTGCGCCGGTGGAGATTCCCGGCAAGAAGTTCCCCTATGGCTATGGTGACCCCACTGTGCTCACCGGGCCCATTGAGCTGTATGGCGCCACGGGATTCATCAGCCATGGGGAGAAGGACGAGGTGCTTTTGCATGTGCATGTGTCCCTGGGGGACAGCGAGGGCAAAGGCTATGTGGGACACTTGATTGACGGGAACAAGGCCCTGTTCACCATTGATGTGGTGCTTATGGAAATCGAGGGCATCAACATGGGCCGCAAATATTATGATGATCTGGGTGTCTACCTGTTTGCGCCCAGCAAGAAGGAAGGGAAGGATTAAGATGGCAAAAAAGAAGTATGAAAAGAGCTTCCTGGTGGAGCTTTACCGGCGGATGCTGCGCATCCGCAAGTTTGAGGAGCAGGCCAAGGAATGCTTTACCAAGGGCATGCTGGCCGGCAACATCCACCTGGCCATCGGCCAGGAGGCGGCTGAAGTAGGCGCTTGCGCAGCCCTGACTGATCGGGACTATATCACAGGCACCCACCGGGGCCATGGCCAGTGCATCGCCAAGGGCGCCAAAACCGACAAGATGATGGCGGAGCTGTTTGGCAAGAAGACCGGCTACTGCCAGGGCAAGGGCGGCAGCATGCACATTGTGGACGCAAGCCTGGGGATCCTTGGCGCCAACGGCATCGTGGGCGCGGGCATCCCGATTGCCACCGGTGCTGCCTATGCCTCCAAAACCTGGGGGGATGACGCGGTGACCCTGTGTTTCTTTGGAGACGCCGCTGCCAACCAGGGCACCTTCCACGAGGCCATCAACATGGGGGCCGCCTGGGATCTGCCGGTTATCTATCTGTGTGAAAACAACAAATACGGCGTATCCACCGATATCAGCCGTGTGACCAACAACGAGCATATTTCCGAGCGCGCCGCGGCCTATAATATCCCCGGCGTGACCGTTGACGGGAATGACGTGCTGGCCGTATACGAAGCGGTGAAGACCGCTGTGGAGCGCGCCCGCAGGGGGGAAGGGCCAAGCCTGGTGGAGTGCATCACCTACCGCCACGAAGGGCACTACTGTGGCGACCAGGCCGGATACCGTCCGGGTGAATATATGGAAGAGGCCCTGGCCCACGAAGCCCTCCCCACTTTCCGCAAATACCTGCTGGAGCAGGGCGTGAAGGAAGAGGAAATTGTCAAGGTGGAGGAAGAGATCACCCAGGAGATCGCCCATGCCTACAAGTTTGCCGACGAATCCGAATATCCGGATCCCTCTGAGGCATTCACCGATGTGTACAGCATGGACAATGAGAGGAGCGTGCTGAGATGAGCAGGAGAATCAGTTTTAGTGCCGCCACCCGCGAGGGCGTGCTGGAAGAAATGCGCCGGGATTCAAACGTGATGGTGATTGGCGAGGATATCGCGGTGATGGGCGGCACCTTTGCCTTAACCCGCGGCTTTCTGGAGGAGTTTGGCCCCATGCGTGTCCGGGATACCCCCATCTCCGAATCCGGCTTTATGGGGATGGCGGTGGGCATGGCCATGCGCGGTATGCGTCCCATTGTGGAACTGATGTACAACGACTTTATCGCCGTATCCCTGGACCCGCTGATGAACCAGGCGGCCAAACTGCGCTACATGACCGGCGGTCAGATCACCATCCCCATGGTGCTGCGCGCGCCCATGGGCGCCGGCCGCAGGAACGCCGGCCAGCATTCCCAGTGTCTGGAAGCGCTGTTCATGCATATCCCGGGGCTGAAGCTGGTGTGTCCCTCCACGGCCTATGATGCCAAGGGGCTGATCAAAACCGCCATCCGGGACAATGACCCTGTGGTGGTGCTGGAGCATAAGCTGCTTTACGCCAAGAAGTTTGAAATGCCGCCGGAGGATGAGGAGTATACCATCCCCCTGGGCAAGGCCGACATCAAGCGCGAGGGCAAGGACATCACCATCCTCACCTGGTCCCGCCAGGTGCTCTTCGCCCTGGAAGCGGCGGAAACCCTGCAGAATGACTTTGGCATCTCCTGCGAGGTGGTGGACCTGAGGAGCCTGGTGCCCCTTGACTGGGAAACCGTCAACGCTTCCATCAAAAAGACCCACAACGTGCTCACCCTGGAAGAGGGCGTGATGCGCGCGGGCGTGGGTGCTGACCTGTCTGCACAAATCACCGAAACCCTCTTTGATGAGCTGGATTCTCCGGTGAACCGCGTGGCGGGCGCCAATGTGGTGTCGCCCTTCAGCCCGCCGCTGGAGGACGCGGTGTTCCCGCAGCCTCAGGATGTGGTGGCGGCAGTCCGCAGGCAGCTGAATGTGTGAGCGGAGGAATAAATGAGCAAGCAAATTTTGATGCCCCAGTACGGCCTCACCATGGAGGAAGGCGCCGTTGAAAAATGGCTGGTCAAAGAAGGGGACGTGATCAAGGAAGGCGATGTCATCGCTGAGATCGTCACCGACAAACTGACCAACGACCTGGTGAGCGAGGTATCGGGCACGGTATTGAAACTGGTGGCGGCCGAGGGCGAGGACATCCTGGTGAAGGGTGTGCTGGCCATTGTGGGTGAGCCCGGCGAGGCCATTGACGATGCCCCGGTCCCCCAGGCGGAAGCGGCGCCTGCTGTTCCCGCTCCAGCCGCGGCACCCGTATCCCAGGCGGCTCCCGCCCCTGTGATGGCCCCCGGCGGCCGGGTGAAAATCTCGCCCTTTGCTCGCAAGGTGGCCGAAAAAAACAACCTGGACTATTCCGCCCTCACCGGCACCGGGCCATCCGGACGCATTGTGGTGAAGGATGTGGAGCAGGCCCTGGCCTCAGGCGGCGTTGCTGCTGCCCCGGTGGCCATTCCTGCCGGGGCCGCTGGCGTCGCCGTGGCAGGCGACGAGGTGGTGAAGATGTCCAAGATGCGCAAGATCGTGGCTGAGCGCATGAGCGCCTCTGCCCGGGAGATCCCTGCCGTCACCCAGGACATCAAGGTGGATGTGACCAAGCTCATGACCCTGCGTGCCCAGATCAACGAAGGGCGGGAAGTGCGCATTTCCGTCAACGACTTTGTGCTCAAGGCCGTGGCCAAGGCCATCCGCCAGCATATGGATGTGAATGTCTCCATGGACGCTTCGGGCGCCAGCATCATCCGCCACCAGCACATCAACATCGGCATGGCGGTGTCCGTGCCGGGCGGCCTGATGGTGCCGGTCATCCGCGATGCGGACAAGAAGAGCCTGGAAACCCTGGCCCATGAGGCCAAGGACCTGGCCGTCCGGGCACGGGACAGCAAGCTGGACCCCGCCGAGCTTCAGGGCTCCACCTTCTCGGTGTCAAACCTGGGCATGTACGGCATCACCAGCTTTACCCCCATCATCAACCAGCCCAACGCTGCCATCCTGGGCGTGTGCACGGCGGAAGATGTGGTGGCCCTTGACAAGGAAGGCAAGCTGTACAATAAAAAGGTGATGACCCTAAGCCTCACCTTTGACCACCGGCTACTGGACGGGGCTGAAGCGGCTGACTTTGAGAAGACGCTGAAAACCCTGCTGGAGGAGCCCCTTCAGGTGATTCTGTAATCAAGAAAGGACTGGAAAACGAATACCATGCAAAAGAAAATCGTCGTTTTAGGCGGCGGCCCGGGCGGCTATGTGGCCGCCATCCGGGCCGCGCAGCTGGGCGCAGAGGTCACCCTGATTGAAAAGGACAAGGTGGGCGGTACCTGCCTGAACGTGGGCTGTGTGCCCACCAAGGCCCTGCTCCACGCCGGGGAAATGTACCGTCAGATGAAGCATGACGCGGCCGATTACGGCATCTATGCCAAGGATCTGAGCTTTGACTGGGGCAAGGTGATCGGCAAGAAGGACGCCGTGGTCACCCGCCTGGTGGGCGGTGTATCCGGGCTGCTGAAGAAGAACAAGGTCAAAGTGATCAGCGGCCTGGGCAAGCTGGGCAGCGGAAAAACCGTGCAGGTGACCGGCAAAAACGGGGAAAGCCAAAGCGTGCCTTATGACAAGCTTATCCTGGCCACCGGATCTGTGCCTGTGATGCCCCCCATCCCAGGCGTCAAGGACAACCCGGACTGCATCGATTCCACCGGTGCCCTGAGCCTGGACAAACTGCCGGCAGAAATCCTGGTCATTGGCGGTGGGGTGATCGGCATTGAGTTTGCCAATGCTTTTGCCAACTTTGGAAGCAAGGTGACTGTGATTGAGATGACCTCCAAAATCCTGCCCCTCATGGATGAGCAGCTCTCCAAAGACCTGCGCAAGCTTCTTGAAAAAGAGGGGATTGCGATCCACACCGATGCCAAGGTGCTGAGCGTTGAGAAAAAGGGCGGGAAAAGCGCCGTCAACGTGGAAATGAACGGCAAAACCCAGGCCTTCACCGCCGACAAGGTGCTGGTGGCCGTGGGCCGCCGCACCGATACCGAAGCGCTGGGCCTGGATGCCCAGGGCATCAAGAATGACCGGGGCCGCATCGCGGTGGACGAGCACATGCAGACCAGCAAGCCCGATATCTATGCCATTGGCGACTGCCTGGGGCAGGTGATGCTGGCCCATGTGGCCAGCGCCATGGGCGAGGTGGCTGCTGAGCACGCCATGGGGCATGCGGCCAGGTATGACGGCAGAACCAACGCCTCCTGCGTGTATACTACACCTGAGTTTGCAGGAACTGGCTTCACGGAGGAAGAGCTGAAAGCCAATAAGGTGGCCTATAAGGCCGGTCTCTTCCCCCTGGTAGGCAACGCCAAAACCCTCATCGAAAACGGCGGCATCGGTCAGATCAAGGTGCTGTGTGGCGAGGAATTTGGCGAAATTCTGGGCGTGCACATCCTGGGCCCCCGGGCCACCGACCTGATCGCCGAGGCGGCGCTGATGATTGGCATGGAAGCCACGGTGGACGAAGTGATCGCTACCATCCACGCCCATCCCACGGTGTCCGAGGCCGTTCGGGAAGCCACCCTTGCCACCGAGGGCCGCGCGATTCATAAGTAAGCGCTCTTTCGCCGAGTATCGAAACAACTGCCGCGAGGGGGAATTTGTGAAAGCAAGTTCCCCCTCTGCCACAGAGGATGAGATGGGAACAGTCAGCCTGCATCA
>DHQX01000032.1:0-398 GCA_002411105.1 Christensenella sp. UBA5327
AAGCGCATCAACGCCTATGGCCCCGTGGGCCAGGGGACGCTTGAATATTTCGAAGTACACCTTTCCCAGGCCACGGCGGTCTACTATGGCCCAGGCTTTGACTATGCCCAGCGCCAGGGCACTGTGCCCGCGGGAACGCTGCTGCGTTTGTATGACTTTGAAAACGGCTTTGCGATGTGTGACTATCAGTCAGCTGGCAAGTGGGTCAGGGCCTATTTCCCGGCATTATGAAAAAGGGGGCTGATGCGCAGCGCATCAGCCCCAGGCAACAGATAAGGCTTATTTCAGATGCCAGATCCGCTTGTTGTATTCGCTGATCGTGCGGTCAGTGGAGAAGAAGCCGGACATGGCGGTGTTGGTGATGGCCATCTTCAGCCACTTTTCCTGATCGGCATAGT
>DHQX01000032.1:520-53749 GCA_002411105.1 Christensenella sp. UBA5327
GGAGTAGGAGCCGAAGTCCTTGAGGACAAAGTAGTTGTCCGGCTTGCTGCCGCCCGCGCCAAACAGCAGGTCGTGGTAGAGCATCTGCAACAGCGCCGGGTTGTCCGGGAAAAGGGTGCCGTCAATCATCTGCATCAGGGCCTTCCTGATCTCCACGTTCTGCTCAAAGATCATCATGGGTGAGTAGGTGCCCTCTTTGTACAACGCCGCCACCCGGTCAGCCTTCATGCCGAAGATGTAGACGTTCTCATGGCCCACAGCCTCGGAAATCTCCACATTGGCCCCGTCAAGGGTGCCCATGGTGACAGCGCCATTCATCATCAGCTTCATGTTGCCAGTGCCGGAGGCCTCCTTGCCGGCGGTGGAGATCTGTTCAGAGAGGTCCGCCGCCGGGATCAGCGCCTCGGCAGCTGACACGTTCCAGTTCTCCACAAACAGCACCCGCAGCATCTTTTTAGCCCTGGGGTTCCGGTCAATCAGCCGGGAGAGGGCCAGGATATAGCGGATGATCATCTTGGCCTTCACATAGCCGCGGCTGGCCTTGGCGCCAAAGACGAAGAGCCGGGGAGGCATGGTGAAGTTGGGATCGTCGATGATCCTGTTGTACAGCACATGGATGTGCAGGGCATTTAGCAGCTGGCGCTTATACTCATGCAGGCGCTTTACCTGCACATCAAACATGAAGGTGGGGTCAGCGGTCATGTTTTGCCGGTGGGCGAGAAACTCGCTGAACACCTCTTTGTTTTGCCGCTTGATGTTGGCAAACTGCTCCCGGAAGGCGGCGTCATCCCGGAAGGGCAGCAGATCCCGCAGGCGCTCAGGGTCTGTGATCCAGCCCTCGCCGATGGACTCGGTGATGAGCCCCGCCAGCCGGGGGTTGCAGGCCATCAGCCAGCGCCTGTGGGTGACGCCGTTGGTGACATAGGTGAACTTCCGGCCCATGATCCTGCCATAGTCGCCAAAGGTGTCCTTTTTGATGATCTCCCCGTGCAGGCGGCTGACCCCATTGACCGAATAGCTCTGGGACACGCAGAGGTTGGCCATGTGCACCATGTCATAGGCCAGGATGGCCATGTGGGCGATGCGGTCCCACTCTCCGGGGAAATGGTTCCACAGCTTTTCGCACAGCCTGCGGTTAAGCTCCTCCAGGATCATGTAGATGCGGGGCAATTGGCGCTTGACCAGGTCTTCCGGCCAGCGCTCCAGCGCTTCTGACATGATGGTGTGGTTGGTGTAGGCCATGCAGCGATTGGTAATGGCCTGTGCCTCGTCCCAGCCCAGGCCATACTCGTCCATCAGCAGCCGCATGAGCTCCGGAATCGCCAGCCCCGGGTGGGTGTCGTTGATGTGGAACACCGCCTTGTCCGGCAGCAGGTGAAAATCGTGCCCAAAGCGGCGCACGAATTCCTTCAGCGCATACTGCAGCGTGGCGCTCACCAGAAAATAGTGCTGGCACAGCCTAAGGGTCTTGCCCTCATAGTGGTTGTCCTCAGGGTAGAGAACCTTGGAGATCACCTCGGCCAGGTCGTTTTCCTTGGTGGCGGCGATATAGTCGCCATTGGAAAAAGCGCTCAGGTCCAGGCTGTGCTTGCTGCGGGCGCGCCAGGTGCGCAGGGAATTGACGCGGCCGCACTCAAAGCCCACCACCGGCATGTCATAGGGCACCGCCTCCACCACCCGGGGATCGATGAGGGTATAGGTGGAACGGCCATTCCTGATCTCGGTGGCCACGGTGCCTTCAAAGCGGATGTCAAAGACATTCTCCATGTCCGCCACTTCCCAGACGTTGCCGTTCTCCAGCCAGTTATCCGGCAGTTCCACCTGCTGGCCGCCGGTCAGTTTCTGGCGGAAGAGGCCATACTCATAGCGGATGGTGCAGCCCATGGCCGGCAGATCCAGCGTCGCCAGCGAATCCATAAAGCAGGCGGCCAGCCGCCCCAGCCCGCCGTTGCCCAGGCCGGGCTCCGGCTCCTCATAGATGACGTCCTTCCAGGACAGGCCCAATTCCGTCAGCGCCTTGGTGTAGTTCTGGGTGCACAACAGGCTCAGGGCGTTGTTAAACAGCAGCCGGCCCAGCAGAAACTCAATGGACATGTAGTACACGCGCTTGCCGCCGGCCTTTTCATCAGCCTCCCTGGAGTCCACCCAGCGCTTCATGATCTGGTCTCTGAGGGTGGAGGCGATGGCGTAATAGATCTGATATGGTGTGGCTTCCTCCAGGGTCTTGCCGTTGTAGCGCTGGAGTTTGCCGAGTATGGACTGTTTGATCTGGTCCTTGGAATAGGTGCAGTCTTGCATAGATCCTCCTTGCAGGGCTAATCACCGCGCATTATAGCATAGGCAAAATGAGGGCGCAAACTGAACCATGTGCATGCGCATCATATGGTATAATGCCTCAGGAGGAATCGATGATGCTGACGATTTTGGGCGGACGCCCGGGGAGCCTGTGGGGGCCTGTGGCCGCCGACATCGCGCAGGTCTACCACCAGGGCATGGAAGTGGTCCTGCTGGTGCCAGAGCAGTATACCCTAAAGGCCGAGCGGGACATGCTGGAGGCGCTGGGCGTGCCCGGCTTTTTCAGGCTGCATGTGCTGTCCCCCTCCCGGTTTGAAAGCCGGGTAGCGGACCGTCTGGGCCAGGGCGAGGGCACCCGGATTGATGAGCGGGGAAAGCTTTTGACCGTGGCCCGCAGCGCCAGGCGCCTTAAGGACCAGCTTGTTTACTATGCCGGGGTCACCGGGCAGACCGGCTTTGCCGGCAAGGTGACCCAGGCGATCACGGAGTTAAAAGGCGCGGGCCTCTCCCCAGCGCAGCTGGCGGAGGCCCAGGCCAGCCAGCAGCCCGGCAAAATGCAAGACCTGGCGCTGCTGTATGCGGAGTATGAAGCGCTTCTGGCCGGCAAATCCGCCGACCATGAGGATATCCAGCGCGAGGTGCTGGCCCGCTTTGGCGCGAGCGATCTGTTTTCAGGCGCTGCTTTTTTTGTCTACGGCTTTGACCTCATGACCGAGCCCCTCATCCGCCTGGTCACCGCCTGTGCTGCGCGGGCCTCCCGGATGGTGGTGGCCCTGGTGATGGATAGGGGCAGCGCCCCTGATGGCCGCGCCTTTGAGCCAGTGCGGCGCAGCGCCGGGCGTCTGATGGAGGCGCTCTCAGACGCGAAACTGGCCTGGGAACAGGTCTGGCAGGCGGACAGCCCCCAGCGTCCGGAGGACCTCCACCACCTGGAGCGCCACCTGCTGCGCCCGGGCCGCGCACCCTTCCCCCAGCCGCCCAAGCACATCAGCCTCTATGCCGCCCGCACGCCCCACGGGGAATTGCGCTGGGCAGCACAGCGGATTCTGGCGGCGCTTGAGGGCGGCATGGCGCCTGAGGATATCGCCGTGGCGCTGGCTGACCCCTCGGCCTATGGCCCCGTGCTGCCAGGGGTGTTCCGGGATTACCGCATCCCCCACTACCTGGCGGAGAAGGAGCCTATCCTGGGGCACACCCTGGTGCGCTGCCTGCTGTGCGCCCTGGAGTGTATCAAGCTGGGGGCCTGGCAGCAGGAGGATGTGTTTGGCTTTATCAAGTCCCCCTTCTCCCCGCTATCCTGGGATGAGGCCTGGGCGCTTGAAAACTATGCGCTGGCAACCGGCATCCATGCGGGACGCTGGACAAAGCCCTTCACCCGGGGGGAGGATGCGCAGGCCATGGAAGCCCTGCGGCAGAAGGCCTTGAGCCCCGTGATGCGCCTCAAGGAGCGCCTGGCAAAAGCCCGCAGCACCGCAGCCTCCCTGCGCGGGGTGATCGATTTTCTGGCGGAGATAGCGGCTTTTGACAAGGTGGTGGCGCTGGAAAAGGCGCTGCTGGCGCAATCCCTGCCTGATGAAGCGGTGCGCACCCGCCAGGTGTGGGACAAACTCTGCGGCCTGTTTGAGCAGATGGATGAGCTGCTGGGCGCTGAGCGCATCCCCATGAACCAGTTCCCCGGGTGGCTGGTGGCGGGGCTGTCCCAGACACAGCTGTCAGCCCTTCCTCCCCAGGAGCACTGCGTGCAGGTGGGCGCCCTGGGACAACTGCTGCCCGGCAGCCCGCGGATGGTGCTTGTGCTGGGGCTAAACAGCGGGGTGTTGAGCCTCACAGAAGAAACCCTGGTGAGCGATCCGGAACGGGAAGCGCTTGAAAAAGCCTTCAAGGTGCGCATGGACCTGCCCCAAAGCGACAAGGAAGCCATGCGGCTGATGGACCTGTGGAAGACGCTCAGCGCCGCAAGGGAGCAACTGCACCTAAGCTATGCCCTGTCGGATGAGGCGGGCAAGGCCCTCTCCCCCCTGAGCCAGCTGGCCCATATCCGGGGGCTGTTTCCGGGGTTGGTGGAGGAGGGCGGCGCGCTGGGCAGCCTCCGGGAGCCCCTGCCCCTGGCCCCAGTGCCGGCGCTGGATGAGCTGGCAGGGATGCTACGGGAGGGGGAATTGCCCCCCGCCTGGCAGGATGCCTGGGCATGGCTTGTGCAAAATGACCCATATGCCCCCCTCGCCCGGTCGCTGATCGGGGCTGTGGCGGGGGATTCGCCCCGGAAACAGCTGCCGGAAGCGGAGGCCCATCAGCTCTTTTCAGCTGACACGGTGTCGGTCTCCCGGCTGGAGACCTATGCCGCCTGCCCCTTCATGCATTTTGTCACCTATGGCCTAAGGCCCCATGAGCGCAAGCTCTGGGCCCTGCGCCCGGCCGACTACGGCAGCTTCTGCCACCAGGCCATGGAGGGCTATGGCCGCCGGGCGGCAGATATCCCCGGCTGGCCCCATGTTCCGGATGAACAGGTCAAGGCCCTGATGACAGCCGCCCTGCTGCCCCTGATGGAGGATTGGGAGCAGACCCCCTTCTGCGACACCGCCCGGGCCAGGCACACCTCCCAAAGCTACCTCAGGGTGTGCCACAACATGGCCCAGGTGATCACCCAGGCCGCCAGGGTGTCCGCCTTCAGCCCAGTGGGCTTTGAGCTGCGCTTTGGCGAGGGAGGACAGCTGCCCCCGGTGGTGCTCCCGCTTCCCGACGGGGGAAGCCTGCGGCTCAAAGGCGTGATTGACCGCGCGGACATGGCGGTGCATGAGGGGCAAAGGTTTCTGCGCGTCATCGACTATAAAACCGGGCGCAACCAGCTGGATGCGGCCGAGGTGCAGGCGGGCAGCCAATTGGCGCTGCTGCTCTACCTCCATGCCGCCAAAAACCAGGGCGACCGGCTTGTGCCAGCCGGCGCCTTTTACCAGCTGCTGGATGACCCGGTGATGCGGGCTGACAGCGCCGGCGAAGCGCGGAAGAAGGCTCTGGCGGCGCTGCGCCTCAGCGGTGTGATGCTGGCTGACAGCGCAGTCATCCGCCTGATGGACCAGGCGGAGCCGCCCTATTCCCTCATGAAGCTCACCAAAAAAGATGGCCAGGTGATGGACAAGGACTTTCTCCTCAGTCCGGGCGCCATGGACCGCCTCATCAGCCTGGCCGCAGACACCGCCCAAGGCCTCTCCGGCAAAATCCTCTCCGGCCGCATCGACCGCTCCCCCCTGGTAAACGCCCGCCGCCGCGCGGCCTGCGACTATTGCCGTTTCCAGGGCATCTGCCGGCTGGACAGCCTGCACACCGAGCAGGCCAAGCGGGTGCTGGGCAAGGTGACGTTCGGGGATTTGGCGCGCGGCTAAGTTTGATGATCAATAGCCAAAAAGGCTGCCGCATCCCTATGCAGCAGCCTTTTATTTTTTGATCAATTCTCCCGGACCTTCAGCACCTTCATGCTGTCTGCCTTCAGGCTGATGTGCTCCTGTCCGCCGACGCTGGCCATCTCAAAGCGCCCGGTCAGTTCCACCTGGCTAAACTGGGTGGGATAATCCTGGGGGTAGCGGTAGCCATCCAGGAAGAATTCCACCCCGATCTCGCAGCAGGCGGTGATATCAGCCACCACCAGGAAGTGATAGGTCAGGCCCTCCCGGGTGGGGTCGGGGATGGGCACATAGGTGCCCTTAATCTTCACGGTGGTGCCCACATATTCCTTCGGGTTATTGACCACGTTGAACATCTGGGCATAGGCCATGGTGTCGTTGAGACCCGAGAAATCCATCTGCACTACATCCGAGGTGGGGGCCGGCGCCTCCGCCTCGGGGGCCTGGGTGGCTGCGGGCTTATCCCCGGCGCCGCAGGCGCTCAGAAACAGGGCCAGGCCCAGCATAAGCAGCAATCTTTTCATCGGCGGGTCCTCCCAAGAAACAGGCCTGCCAGGCTGAAGAGCAGAAACACCGCAATATACACCACCACGATGGTGGCGCCCACCGGCGTTCCCAGCAAAATGGACAGGATGATGCCAAGCGCCGCGCAAAACACCGACAACGCCACCGAGGCAATCACCACGGATTTGAAGCTCCTGAGCACCCGCATCACGCTGAGCGCGGGGAAGATGATCAGCGCGCTGGTGAGCAACGACCCCACCAAATCCATCGCCAACACCACCACCGTGGCCACGATCAGGGCCACCAACAGGTTGTAAAACCGGGTGTTAAGCCCGGTGGCCGCCGCAAAGCCTTCATCAAAGGTGATGGCAAAGATACGGTTGTAAAACAGGACGAACACCGCCACCACGGTGAGGGAGAGCCCCATGCTCAGCCACACCTTGGTGGGGGTGAGGGTGAGGATGGAGGTGGAGCCAAACAGCGTCGTGCACACATCCCCGGAGATGTTGGAGGATGAGGGCGAGAGGTTCAGCAGCAAATAGCCAATCGCCATGGCAGACACCGACATCATGGCGATGGCCGCGTCCCCCTTGATTTTGGCGTGCTGGCTGTTCCACAGCAGCACCACGGCGCAGGCCATGGTGAGCGGCAACACCAGCACCGTCTGGTTGGCCAGGCGCAGCGCCGTGGCCACTCCCATGGCGCCAAAGGCCACATGGGCCAAGCCATCCCCGATGTGGGAATAGCGCTTAAGCACCAGCACCACCCCAAGCAGGGAGGAGCACAGCGCCACCAACACCCCCACAATCAGCGCATAGCGCACAAAGGGGAAGGTGAAATAGTGGCTTAAGGTATTAAAAATGCTGGTCATGCCTCCACCGCCTTCCGGTTGAGATATACGCGGCCAATGTCGGACTGTTCATACTCCCGGGCCGTGCCCCAGAACAGGGGCGTGTTCCCCAGGTGGAGGATGTGGGAGGCGTCCCGCAGCGCCGCCTGGGTGTCATGGGAGACCATGATGATGGTGAGGCCGGACTGGTTCAGTTCTTTGATGAGCCGGTACATTTCGTCGGTGATCTGGGGGTCAAGGCCGCTGGCCGGCTCGTCCAGCACCAGCAGCCTGTCGGTGGCGCAAAGCGCCCGGGCCAGCATCACCCGGTGCTGCTGGCCTCCGGAAAGCTCCGCAAAACAGCGCCGGGCCAGGTCATCCACCTGCAACCGGCGCATGTTCTCCGTGGCCCGCTGGCGCTGGGCCTGTCCAAAGAAAGGGCGGTGGCCAATGCGGTTGAGGCAGCCGCTGAGCACGATCTCCCGGACGGATGCCGGGAAATCGCGCTGAGCAGCGGTCTGCTGGGGGAGATATCCGATATCCCCCCGGGTGAGGCCATCACCCAACATCACCTTGCCCGCCATGGGGGGCTTCAGGTTCAGAATGGCTTTGACGAGCGTGCTCTTACCAGAGCCGTTTTCGCCCACGATGCAGACATAATCCCCCGCCTCAACGGTGAAGCTGACATCGGCGGATACAATCCTGCCCTCATAGCCCAGGGTGAGGCGGTCACAGGTGAGTTGTGGCATGGCACTATCCTTTCGGCGCTTAGTTGAGGGCGGTCTTTAAGGCCTGGAGGTTTTTCTCCATGATGCCAAGGTAGCTGGCACCCTGTGCCAGGGCTTCCTTATCCACAGACTGCATGGAGTCAAACACCACCACAGCCTGGTCCTTGCCCTTGGTGTTGGAAACGATGGTTGAGGCCAGGTCCTTGTCGGCGCCTTCCAGCACCAGGACATTTTTGAGGGACAGCTCGTCCACCTTGCCGGAGAGGAAGGTGACCGTTTCAAAGCTGGCCTCGGTCTCGGCCGAGCAGCCGGCAAAGGCGGCAAAATACTGGATGCCATAGTCATCCATCATGTAGCGGAAAGGGAAACGGTCAGCAAACAGCAGGGTTTTGACGGGGGCCGCGGCCACCGCATCCTGATACTGCTGGTCCAGCGCCTTCAGTTTTTTGATATAGGCAGCTGCATTCTTCTGGTAGGTGGAGGCGTGGTCCGCATCAACGCGGCTCAGGCGGTCCGCCAAAAGCTGGGTCAGCACCTGGGCATTGCGCAGGGACAGCCAGATATGCTCATCATCGTGGGAATGGACGCGCACGGCGTCTTCCGCGTGGTCATGATCGTGGTCGTGATCATGATCGTGATCATGCTCTTCCTCATGCGCATGGTCATGGTCTGCATCATGATCGTGGGCATGATCTTCCTCATGGTCATGGTCGTGCTCCGCATCATGATCGTGGTCATGATCTTCCTCATGGTCATGGTCGTGCTCCGCATCATGATCGTGGTCGTGCTCATCATCATGGCTGTGAGCATGGGCGGTTTCCTGCATGCCTTCGATGGTGACATCCGCCTTGACAGCGTCCCCCAGCTCTTTCATGAGGTCAACAGCCACCATCTCCTGGTTGACCGCCTGAGACACAGCGCCCTCCACCCACTTGTCGGAGACGCCGCCGATATAGACAAACAGGTCGGCTGAGGACACCTTCATGATATCCTGAGCAGAAGGCTGGAAATTGTGCAGGTCGACGCCGGAATCCTGAAGCAGGGTAAGCTCCACCTGATCCAGCCTGTCGCCCAGGATGTTGCGGATCCAGTCATACTGGGGGAACACCGTGGTGACGATGCGCAGCTTGCGGCCCTCCGCCGCCTGGGATACCGTTGAAAGCCCCAGAAACAAAACCATTGCCAGCGCCAGTGCCAGCGCTTTTTTGATTGATTTATACATCAGAAATAGACCTCCCGTGATGTGTTTTCTTGTGTGTGGTGCTATGTGGCCACAGGCCGGCGGGAGGCCTCAACTCGTCATTTTCACCTTCAGGGTCACCGGGGTGACATCCTGGCGCAGCGCGAAGGATGATCCCCCCAAAAACAGGGACATCAGGACGATGGCCAGGGGAATCCAGCTGGACGCCCCAGCGCTCACCGCCCCTTTGAGCAAAGAAAACCAGCCATCCATCACCCGGCACACCGTGCACTCCTGATGGATGTGGTGGTGGTCATGGGGGTGGGCATGGCTGTGATGGGCCGCGTGCCCGGCATAAAGCAGCAGCATCAGCCCCAGCAGCCCACACAGCACAAAGGTCATGAGCCGCTTTGCACGCCTCACTGGGACTTCCCCCCTTCACACCCGGCGCAGTGGCCCACCAAAACCGTCAGCTCCTCATCCACCTGGAATTTGAGCGCCCGGTTGATGTCCCGCAAGATACGGCTGGATTGGTCCTCCCCCATGTGGATAAACCGGCCGCAGGCGCTGCACTGCAGGTGCAGGTGCCCTTCACCGCTGCCGCAGGCCAAGGCCTGGTAGAGGTATTGCCGCCCCTCCTCACGCACAAAACGGCGGATGCAGCCCTCTTGGGTCAGGCGGGTGAGCAACCGGTACACGGTGCTTGTGCCGGGGGTCACGGTGATCTGCGGATCAAGGCGCATGCCCCTGGCCACCTCCCCTGCCGTAAAGGCCTGGTCCTGGTGCCGGTGCAGATAATCCAGCAGGGCTTTGCGCTGTTCAGTTTGGTAAATAGACACCCTGGCTCCCCTTTCGAATTAGAGAACGATTCTGAGAATGATTCTCTATTTGGCATCATAGCCCAGAAGCCCGGCAAATGCAAGCCTTATTTTATTCGCATCAAAAATCAGGCGCTGCTTTAGCAGTCCGGCATCCAATCATCCGCCTGCAAGCGCCAGTACCCCGCCTGGTCCCGCGCCATAAAACCAAAATCAACCAACTCCCGCCTGATGGTGCAAAAATCCGGGAACACCTCGCCAATCAGCGCGTTAACCGCCTTTTCGGGATATTTGGCGTCTTTGTCAAACAGCAGGGCAAACACCCTTAGCACCATCAGCCGCTTTTTGCGCTTCACCGGCAGGGCGCGCAGCCTGCCTTCTGAAAAGAAAGCGCTGAGCACCTTTTTCTCCTCAGTTGTCTTGATCGCGTCTTTCATCCTGTCCTCCTGCGCATCCCGGCGGGTATCATCTTCTTGAACCAATCCGCTAAGGAGAGCCCCATGAAACGCGCCATCATGCCCCATGACATTCTGGCCTTCCTGCTTGAAATCTCAGCGCTGATGCTGCTGGCCAGGCTATGCCTGAGCTTTGTCAACCTGGGCAGTTGGCGATGGCTGCTGGCGGGCGCTGCACTGGCCGGCTTTGTCACCCTGTGGGCGCTGTTTTTTGCGCCGACTGCAAGCCGCCGCCTCAAGATGCCATGGTTGTTGTGGGGCAAGCTGATCCTTCTGGCGCCGCCCGGCCTGGCCTTTTTGCGCGATGGGCAAACCTGGCCTACCCTGGGCTGGGTTGCCCTGGTTATCATCCACCTGGTGACCGACGCTATTCAAAAGCGATCATAGCCCTCAGTCAAACACCGTTTCCCAGTGCTCGCTGGCCGCAGCCTCAAGGCACATGGCCAGCTGGGCTTTGGTGGTCTTTTCCTCCGCCAGCATGGGCAATTCATCCAGCGAAAAATAGCCGCTGGCCAGGGTCTCCGCGTTGGGCGTGAAACGTCCCGAGAGCGCTTCGCTTAAGACAAAGGCCTTTTGGATGCTGTAGGGGGATTTGCCCGGGTTGTTGCGGCCCCGGTCCATCAGCGCCACCAGCCTCTTGGGTTTCACCACCAAGCCCGCCTCCTCCAGGGTTTCCTTGGTGGCGTTTTCCATCACCGTCAGCCCCACATCCGCCCAGCCCCCCGGCAACGCCCAGCGGCCGTCTGACTCCTGCACCAGCAGGATTTTATCGTCCTTGATCACCGCGGTGCGGGTGTCCAGCTTGGGCGTCTGGTAGCCGGTCTCATTGCAGAAAATGCCGGCAACCTCCCCCGCCCCAATCCCGGCCCCCTGCGCCATCATCTCCGCCGCAATCTGCCGGATGCGCCCGTAGCGCTCCTGGTCAAAGACATTGGTGGTATAGGCCTCGCCGGCCTGGCCAAGGGCCTGAAGCTCCATGGCCCAGCCGAGCCACTGCGCGTGTGTGTCCATCATCTCCCCGCCTTCTTGTGTCGCTGCCCCCATTATACACCCACAAAAAAGCCCTCACCCTTTGGGTGGGGGTCAGGCCGTCAAAAAACCTTGGTTTTTTGACGGGAAAGGGATGATGGGCCATCCGCCTGTCACTTCGTTCCCGGGCGGCGGATGGCAAGGAAACCCTTGCTACGCAAGGCATTCCGTCCCACCGCACATGTCGCTGGGGCGGATTTCCATCAGAGGGCTACGCCCTCCGATACCTCCCCGAATATACTTCTTTGACAGTCTGGCCCTCACCCTTTGGGTGGGGGCGCGGCTTTTCCAGTTGCTATAGCTTTTTCACCGCCGAATACAATTGGCTGCGACTGTTGATGCCCAGTTTCCGGTAGATGTTTTTGGCGTGGAACTTGACCGTGGCAACGGATATGTCCAGCCTGTCCGCACATTCCTTGATCAGGAGCCCATCCAGCAGGAGGGCGAGGATTTCCTGCTCCCGGGGGGTCAGCCCCTTTTCGTCAAGGACGGCATCAAGCGCCTTGTCAGGGCTGTCATCCGGGCTTTTCGGGCCGGCGGGCTGCTCCAGGGCGCTCAAGCCAAAGAGCTTTTGTGTATAGACCGGGGATAAAAGGATGAACAGCACAAAGAACCCGGCTGCCACCGCGATGGCTGCACCCGGCAGCGCCTCCGGATTGCTGGCGGCGATCAGCCCCGGCACCATGTAGATGAGCATGGCCAGGTTCAGGGCGAAAAAGATGATCCACTTGAACAGACGGAAGCCGGCATGCTGGCTCATCACCAGACCAAGCAGGCAATAGGAGGCGATGAAGCCCATCTGCTCAAAGCCGTGGGCGAAGCGGGAAGCTGCCAGGGCAAGGGGGCTTGTGCCAAAGGAGAGCAGGGTGACGGCGACGACCATGCCCATGAAGAAGAGGTTGCACATATGCCATATGCTGAACCTGACCCTGAAATAGAGGAAAAGGCTGAGGAAAAACACCAGGATGCCGGTCCAGGCGTTGGCACGCAGCGCGTCCATGCTGGAAGCGCCCGGCAAGTATGTGTAAAACACCTCCACGGTCTTATGGGCGAAAAAGAACAGCAGCATCAGAGCAATCGGCGTGTTCAGGCGGGTTTGGCTGTTTTGCCGGACGCTCTGATAGTCCTCCCCGCGGTACAGGTTCAGGCAGATGGTGTTGCCAAGCACCAGGGCGGTCATATAGGCCTGGGGAAACAGCCCCGAGATCAGCTGAGAGGAGAAATCCAGCTGCCACAGCATGCAAAACAGCGAGATCAAAGCGGCACCCAGAATGCGCTCCTGGTTGTTCAGCGCATAGGAAAAGGCGAACGCCGCAATGCCTGCACACCCGCCAAAGCAAAACATGAACACAAGCCCGGTGATGAGGCCGGTTGCCCCGGGCGGCAGGGCAAGCCAGGCGGCAAACATAAGCGCTGTGACCAGCGACAGCGCGCTGGCATAGCGCCTCAAACGCTGGAGGCTGGCAAAGGCAAACAGCACGCCGGCGCCCAGGCAGTATGCGGCCCCCAGCAGGCTCATGGCATCAACCCCAAACAGGTGAGGCTGGCTTGCCAGCACCCCCTCCTGCATGTTGGCAAACACAGGGGCGAGGGAGAAAATCAGCATATATTGCAGCCGGCTCAGCCTGATGTTCCGGATATTCTGTTCAATGCGCGGCCGAAGCAAACCCGCAAGCAAGCCCCCCGGCTTTTCAGACGCCTGAGCAAGGTGCATGGCCATCCTCTCTTTTCCCGCCCGGCGACGGGGCTGTCGCCCCCGGGCAATTCGTTTAAATTGATTCTATCATATTAACGCGGCTTATAACAGGGGGTTCTCCCGCTGGACAAAAACCCCCTGCGGGCGGAATTTGCCCCGAAAATGCGGCCGGTTTTTGTCCCGGATGTTGAAATATGGGGCAAAAGGGTATAACATCGTTGAGGATTATTGTTAGGGAGGAAAGACATGAAGATTACATCCATCAAAGGCCGCCAGGTGATTGACAGCCGCGGCTTCCCCACCGTTGAGGCCGAGGTCAAACTGGATTGCGGCCATGCAGGCGTAGCAGCTGTGCCAAGCGGTGCATCTACCGGCCAGTTTGAAGCCCATGAGCTCAGGGACGGCGACAAGGCCCGCTATAACGGCAAGGGCGTTTCCAAGGCCGTGTCCCATGTGAACGGCGAAATTGCCAAAGCCCTGGTGGGCAAGGAATGGAAAAGCCAGGAAGCCCTTGACCGCGCGATGATCGACCTGGACGGCACTGACAACAAATCCCGCCTGGGCGCCAACGCCATCCTGGCGGTGAGCCTGGCCTATGCCAAGGCCGAAGCCGCCTGCCATGGGCATTCCCTCTACGCCTGCCTGGGCGGCGAGGAAGCCTGTGAATTGCCCGTGCCCATGCTGAATATTCTCAACGGCGGCGCCCACGCTGCCAACAACCTGGATGTGCAGGAGTTTATGGTGATGCCCGTTGGCGCCAAAACCTTTGAAGAAGGGCTGCGCTGGGGCGTTGAGGTGTACCAGTCCCTCAAAAAGCTGCTCACCTCAAAGAAGCTGGCCACCGCCGTGGGCGATGAGGGCGGCTTTGCCCCCAACCTCAAGAGCGAGCGGGAAACCCTGGATTTGATCATGGAAGCCATCCGCCAGGCCGGATACGAGCCGGGCAAGGACATCGCCCTGGCCATTGACGCCGCCGCCAGCGAGTGGAAGGCTGACAAGGGCTACCATATGCCCAAGTCCGGCATCAACTACACCACCGATGAGCTGGTGGAGTTCTGGGCCAAGCTGGCTGAGGATTATCCCATCGTTTCCTTGGAAGATGGTCTGGATGAAGAGGACTGGGAGGGCTGGGTCAAGCTCACCCAGCGCATCGGCGACAAAATCCAGCTGGTGGGCGACGACCTATTTGTCACCAACGTGGAGCGCCTGAAGACCGGCATTGAGAAAAAAGCCGGCAACGCCATCCTCATCAAATTAAACCAGATCGGCTCCCTCACCGAAACCCTGGACACCATCCGCCTGGCCCACAAGCACGGCTATAAGACCGTCATCTCCCACCGCTCAGGCGAAACTGAGGACACCACCATCGCCGACCTGGCCGTGGCCGTGAATGCCGGACAGATCAAAACCGGCGCCCCCGCCCGCAGCGAGCGCGTGGCCAAGTACAACCAGCTGCTGCGCATTGAGGAAGAGCTGGGTGAGAAGGCTAAGTATCCCGGGAAGGACGCGTTTAAGAGGTAAGGTTGGGAAGGAGACGTTGGGGATGTCTTGAAAGAAATCCCCAAACCCCTTAGAACTTTAATAGGATTCAAAAACTGCCGCAGGGAAAGCTTTCTGCGGCAGTTTGTTTTGTGCTTATATGTTAATAACGAAAGCTGTGTTCCCCCACCACAAATCCGGGCTGGGGGGATTCACCAGGATAGGCTTTTCTGATTTCAATGAGATTGAGGACATCATAGCCCTGCTTTTGCAAAAAAGCGATGATGCGGTGGTTGTTGGGGTGGACGTTGTTATAGACCATGCTCTCCCCCAGAGATTCGGCCAGTTTCTCAGCCTCTTGGAAGAGGGCGCTGGCGATGCCCCGCCGCCTGGCCCGGGGCATCACATAGAGGGATTCGCACCAGACAATGCCGCCTTCCACCCGGCACACCACATAGCCCAGCGGTTCTCCCGCCTCCATATAGCAGTAGATAGGATACCCCTTGTCCAGGTATTCCTGAAACTCCGCTTGCGCGGCGTTAATGTCAAGGAGTTCGCATCGGCCTTTCATCCCGCTTAGCTCCCGCCTGAACTGCGCGATAAGAGGCGCAATTAGCTCCGCTTGGGCTGCTTGAGCCTTGACCAACAATCTCACCGGCTCCCGTCCTCCCGGATGGTGACGTGGATCATATCTCCCGGCCCTTTGCCGATCTGCTTCCTGATATCCTTGCGGATGCCGATGATATGCCCGGGCGTTCCCATGCGCACCAGCGACCCCTGGTAGGGGACACCATCAAAGGTGGCGATCACCTTGACCCGGCCCTTGCCAAACTCCGCCTTCACATCGTAGGGGAACTCAATATAGGCCCCGTCTATCCCCGGCACCGCCAGGATTTCGGCCTCAAAGGCATAGGTTTTGTCGTTCATGCCCCTTCCTCCTGACGCACACACCAGGCCGTGATCTCACCCACCAACGCCAGGGGCAGCTCCTTGTCATTGGGCAATTGGATGGTGCCCTTGCTGTGCTTGAAATCATCCAATTCAGGCTCAAAGTGCGCCACCGCCTGAGCCCCGGGGTACAGGCCGATGTGATGCTTGGCCGGGGCAAAGTGGATGATGTTGCGCTTAAGCCTGAAGGTGGGCATGCCCCAGGAGATCTTCTCCTCAAACCCCGGGTTCACCTTTAGGATGGCCTCACGCAAGGCGCGCAGCCGCGGCTGGATGGCCTCGGGCTGCTCAGAAATGTACTGTTCAATGGGGGTCATGGCGTCACACCTCCCTTTTCCTCAGTATAAAAAAGACGGGCATCGCCCGTCAAGCAAGAGTAGCAACGCTGGTTTTTACAACAGCGCCAGCAGCACAAAGTTCAGGATAAACAGCACCGTTGACACCCACAGGATGGGGTGCACTTCCCTGGCCTTGCCCTTCACAGTTTTCACGATGCAGTAAAAGACGAAGCCAAAGGCGATGCCGTAGGAAATCGAGTAGCACAGCGCCATGAAGATGCCGGAGAAGAACGCGGGCACCGCCTCTTCCAGGTCGGTCCACTCAATCTCTTTAAAGCTGGCCAGCATCATGATGCCCACGATCACCAGCGCCGGTGCCGTGGCGGCAGAGGGAATGGCGGAAACAAAGGCAGACAGGAAGGCAGAGGCGATAAAGCACAGCGCCACCACCACACTGGTGAGCCCTGTGCGCCCACCCACGCCGATGCCTGCGGCACTTTCCACATAGGTGGTGGTGTTGCTGGTGCCCACCACAGCGCCGATGGAGGTGGCAATGGCATCGGCAAACAGCGCCTTGTCCATCTTGGAGGAGAAACCGGCGCTGTGCGCCATGTTATCCTCATCCTCCTGGGAGAAGATGCCGCTGCGCCGCCCGGTGCCGATGAAGGTGCCGATGGTGTCAAAGGTATCAGAGAGGCTGAAGGCAAAAATGGTGATCAGCACCAGGGGCAGCTTGGTCATGTCGGTAAACAGGCTGGCCAATCCCTCAGCAGTGAAGATGGCCCCAAAGGTGGTGGGCAATTGCGCCGCGGCTTCAGAAAAGCTCACCGTCTGGCCCAGCTTTGTAACGCCCAGGGGGATGCCAATGAGGGCGGTGACGATGATGGAGATCAGGATCGCCCCTTTCACCTTCATCACCGAGAGGATGATAATCAGCGCCAGGCCAATCAGGAACACCCACAGCACGGGCTGGTTCAAGGCGGGCAATGAGGGCACACCCGCGCCAAAGTTGATAATGCCCACGTTGAGAAGCCCAATGTAGGCGATGAATACGCCGATGCCGCCGGAGATGGCGTGCTGCAGGCTCTGGGGGATAGCCCGGATGATGTGCTTGCGCACCTTGGTGACGGTGATGAGGATGTTGATCACCCCGCACAGGAACACCATGGACAGCGCCTGCTGCCAGGTGAACTTCAGCGTAAAGCACACCGTGAACACGAAAAAGGCGTTCAGCCCCATGCCGGGCGCCTGGGCGTAGGGCACGTTGGCAAAAAGCCCCATCACCAGGGTGCCGATGACCGCCGCGATGATGGTGGCCAGGAACACCGCCCCCCAAGGCATGCCCGCCTGGGACAGGATGGCGGGGTTGACGGCGATGATATACGCCATGGCGAAAAAGGTGGTCAGCCCCGCGATGACCTCCGTGGTGGCTTTGGTTCCGTTGGCCTTCAGGTGAAACATCCTCTCCAACATCTGGCTTGTCTCCTTTGCGAACTGCGTTTTATAACCGGGGGCATTATAGCGCATGGGCGGGGTTCTGTCATTGGTTTTTCGAATATTTCGGAAGTTCTCTCATAAAACGTTCGCATATTTGAGCACAGACCCGGTTAGATTGAGCACAATCGGCTGGCATGCTATAATCTATCCACCAATCAAATCAGGAGGCAGCATTTTGCAAGCAGCGGATACACGGGGCGAGCCCCTCATCAGGCGGGACTGGAACCCGCCGGGCATCGCCTCCTTCTATACGCTGTTTGGCTATCTGTATTGCATGCTGGCCTCCTCCGCCCTGGCGCTTCACCCGGTGGTGGGCGGCGCGCTCTACCTGGTGGGCCAGGTGACCATTCTGGCAACCCATACCCTCAAGCCGGACCGGCGCATGTACCTGCCCCGTTCCCAGCGGGTCACCAGCCTGATTCTGGGCGTATGCTGCGGGCTATTGGCCTTTGGGCTGCTCCTCATCTATCCGCTGGCGGTTGATCTGCCGGTGATCTGGCTGATGTTCGCCATTGCCACCTTGGTTCATTTGATGGACCGCCTCGCCAGCCGCATGTACCTCTCCGGCCTCAGGCGCGGCCATGACCGGGTGCGCCGGGTGGTGCGCCTGGTGGAAACCATGCTGGGGTTCATCGCTATCGCAGCTGTGGTGTTCTTCCTGAGCCGTCCCCCCCAGGCCGCCTGGTACTTGCTGGGGGGCTATGCCTTGTGCTGCCTGCTGCGGGCGATCAACCTGCTGCGCACCGAAGAAGCGCCGCTGGAAAAAGCGTCGGACACCCCTCAGGAGGTGCAAGCCTTCCTCTCCCAGGAGGAGCGGGTGGCCCAGGTCAACACCTACAAAAGCTACCGTGCCATCATGCTCATCACCATGACCGCCTTGCAGGTGACGATGCTGCTGGTGTACACCTTCATCGGCACCCGGGAAGCGGGGCTGATCGCCAGCATGCTCATCGCGCTGCTGTGCACCACGCTGTCCCAGTGGGCCACCAAATGGATGCTGCGCAACCGCGCCCAAAAGCGGCCGGGCACGGAGCCTGCCACGGTGCTTTTGATCGGCCTGGCGGTGTGGCTGTTGAGCCTGGCAGCCTTTGCCCGCTACGGCATTGACAGCCGCATGGTCTGGAGCTATCTGGCGCTGGCATTTAGCACCGCCGGGGTCACCATGGCAACGGTGAGCCTGCACGCCCTGGAGAGCGATATGCGCCGGGTGGTGCAGTTTGCCACCGGCGAGAAACCGGGCCGCGCAGTGGAGATGGCCCATGTGGCCCTGGCTGAAAACGCCGCCCTCATCGGCGAAATGCTGGTGCTTTTGGGGCTGATGGGCATCACCCTGTTTTCCCAGGGGGCTTTCCAGGCCGACCGCATCACCTTAAGCGCCCAACCGCTTTTGCTGGTGCCCGCCCTGGCCCTGGTGGTGGCCGCCTTTCTGGCCGCCTTCCGCTTCCCCCTGGACCGTCGCCTGGCGGGCAAGCTGCGTGCGTTTCTGCAGCTTCAGGAAAACGGGGAAACCAACCTCCCGCTTCAAAAGCAGCTGGAGGACACCGTGGTCAAGGTGCACCACAAGCGCTATGGCATCAAGCTGGTCATCCTCATCCTGCGCCCGCTGTTTTATGTGAAGGTGATCGGCAAAGAGAAGGTACACCACACCCCCGGGGTGAGCACGGTGTTCACCTGCAACCACGGGGAGATCTATGGCCCGGTGGTCACCAACCTGTATATCCCCTTCTCCTTCAGGCCCTGGGTGATTGACGAGATTGCGGAGCCGGACACCACGGCTTGGTACCTCTATCAAAACACCGTCAGCCGCCAGCGCTGGATCCCCCCGCGGCTAAGGCTTCCGGCCGCCAAACTGGTGATGGTGTTCCTCGCCTGGGTGATGCGCTCCCTCAACAGCATCACCGTATACCGGGATAACCCCCGGGATCTGGTCAAGACCTTCCGGGAGACCGCCAGCGCCATGGAGGCTGGGGACAACATCCTGCTCTTCCCCGAAAACCCCAACGATGAGAGCCTTGAAAAGGCCGGCTACCTGCAGGAGGGCGTGGGCGAGTTCTTCACCGGCTTTACCCTGATCGCCCAGATTTATCACCAGAAAACCGGGAAATGCGCCCAGTTTGTGCCGCTGTTTGCCGACAAAAAGCGCCGCACCCTCACCTTTGGTGAGCCGGTCTTCTATAACCCGGCCAACCAGCCCCAGGCGGAAAAGCAGCGCATCGCCGACCATCTGCGCGCTGAGATGCTCATGATGGCGGGCCTTGGGGAGGAGGAAACCACGGCATGACCGGCGTGTTGTTTCTGTTCATCTATCTGGCGGCGGGCGTTTTCATCATCCGCTTCCTGCTGCCCCGGCAGGGGTTCATCACCCGGGTGTGGCTGGGGCTTAGCCTGGGCATGTTTCTTCTCATGTGGCTGCCAGCGCTGGTGGCCTTTTTGCGGCCTTTTGACGCCGCCAGCCAGTGGCTGTCGCTGCTTATCCTGGGGGCCCTTTCAGGCGCCGCCTGGCTGGCCCGGTCAAAGGCCGATGCCGCCAGGTTTTCAGAAGGTGACAGGCGGACCCTGCGCCTTCTTGTGCTCTTTGCCCTGCCCATGAGCCTGCTGGGCGCTTATTTGCAATACACCCATGTGCTCCGCCCGGTGGAGGGCGCCCTGCATGTGGGCCAGGCCACCTATGGAGACTTGCCGCTGCACCTGGGGATCGCCACCTCTTTACAGGGCAGGACCCTTCCGGCTGATTACAGCATCCTGCCGGGAACGCTGCTGGCCTATCCCTTCCTGGTGGACAGCCTGGCCACCAGTTTCCTCACCCTGGGATGGAGCCTGCGCCACGCCATGATCGTCCCGGGCAGCATCCTGATGACGCTGGTGTTTTCGGGCTACCTGATCCTGGCACTCAGGGCCTGCGCCAGCCGCCGCGCAGCCGCCCTGGCCTTCCTGTTTGTGTTTTTAAACGGCGGGCTGGGCTTCCTGTACGCCTTTGACATGGCGGGGGTCAGCCTGGGCAGCGCCGGGCAAAACCAATTGCAGCAGGGGGCATGGATTGAGCGGCTCCAAAACATCATCACTGGCTGGTACCAGACCCCGGCCAACCATGCGGAGTTTACCACCTACAACCTCAGGTGGAGCAACATCATAGCCGACATGCTCCTCCCCCAGCGCACCTTCCTGGCGGGCTGGGCGGTGCTCTTGCCCGCGCTCTATCTGGTGATTGACGGCATGAAGGATGGGGATGCCTCCCTGAGGCGCTGGGCGCTGCTGGGGGTTTTGGCGGGCGGCCTGCCCCTTATCCACACCCACTCCTTTGTGGCGCTGGCGCTGTGCTCTGCCGCCTGGTTCCTGCGCAACCTCTTCAGAAAAAAGCCTGCCAAGCCCTGGCTGGTCTATGGCCTGACCGCGGCCCTGCTGGCCCTGCCCCAGCTGATCGCCTTCACCTTCCGCCAGTCCGGCCAGGAGGGCTTTCTCAGGCTGCATTTCAACTGGGTGAACAACCTCAACGGCGCGGGGCTTCAGGATGGCTACCTGTGGTTTTACCTGAAAAACATCGGGCTGCCGCTGCTGCTGGTGATTTTTTCCCTGTTTGAGAAAAACCCGTGGCACAAGCAGCTCCTGCTGGGAGCGCTCATCATCTGGCTGCCCGCCGAAATCGTGCTGTTTCAGCCCAATGCCTATGACAACAACAAGCTGCTGTATGTGGCCTGGGCGCTGATGGCCATCCCGGCGGCGGACTATGGGGTGCTGAGCTTTAACCGCTTAAAGGGAGTGCCCGCCCGGCCGCTGATGGCGGCGCTGGCGGCAGTGTTAATGTTTTTAACCGGCACCCTGGCCCTCATCCGGGAGGCGGTAAGCGACTATTCCATGTTCTCCCCCGAGGACGTGGCCCTGGCCCAGTATGTAGAGGACAACACCCCCAAAAACAGCCGGGTGATGACCGGATTTCAGCACATCAATCCGGTCGCCTCCCTCGCCGGGCGCGAAATCGTGGTGGGGCCTGACCTGTGGCTGTACTACCATGGCTTTGACACCCAGGCGCGCCAGCAGGCGCTCAGGGCCTTTTATGCTGACCCGACCAACAACCGGGATGTGCCCGCCCGCTACGGGGCGGACTATGTGCTCCTGGGCCCCCAGGAACGCTTGCTGGGCGGCAGCAAGCCCGCCCTTGATGGGCTGTATGAAGCGGTGTATGATCAGGCTGGCTACACCCTCTACCGGGTGCCGGAGGGCTGACATGGTACGCCGATTTCTTGAGTATTCCCTGCGCTATCACCGCCCCATCAAGGCGGTGTGGCTGGAGGAGGGAAAGATGGCCTCCGGCAACCTCACTGTGCTCACCCTGGCTGAGGACAGCTTCACCTTCGTCACCAGCCGCGCCAAAAAAACGCCCCGGGAGATGGCGCTTGACGACCTGCTCTCTGCCGCCTACGCCCGGGGGGACGATGGGGACACGCTAAAAAACACAGAACGGATGAAAGATGAAAAAACTGATTGAACGCATCAACGCCCTGGCCCAGGAGAAGCCGCGCCTGTATGAAGCCCTGGCCTACCTGGTCTTTGGCGTCCTCACCACCCTGGTCAACTGGCTGGTCTACCTGATTCTGACCACCGTGTTGAACCTGAAGGGCTATCCCCAGGGCAGCGGCAGCTATGTGCTCATCGCCAACATCGCCAACATCACCGCCTGGATATTAAGCGTGGTTTTCGCCTACCTCACCAACCGCCGCTATGTTTTTAAAAGCAAGGCTCAAAAGGGGCAGATGTTAAAGGAGTTCTGGCTCTTCGTCTCCGCCCGGGCCCTGGGCTATGTGCTCTTTGACCTGTTGCTGTTCAGCCTCTTCCTCACCTTCATGGCTGACCGCCCGGCAAAACTCATCATGAACGTGCTGGTCGTCATCTTCAACTACCTGGCCAGCCGTTTTGTCATCTTCTCAAAAAAAGAAAAGACCGGGGAGGAAAAGACCTGATGGAGTTCATCCAGCACAGGGGCAGGCCCGTTGCGCTGCTGACACTGCAGGACCTGAGCGCCGAGGAACACGCCCTGGCTGCCCTCATCGATGAGGCCATCGAAAAGGGTTGCTCCGCCTTCATCCTGCCCAGCGAGGTTGTGAAGCGCGGCCTGTCCCTGCTCAAGGGCGGGCTGATCGATGCCCTGCGCCAGCGCTTCACCAACACGCAGTTCAAGGCGGTTATCGCGGGCCCCCTTCCCCCCTTGTCCGGCCTGGCTGTCAAAAGCCTGGTGAAGGCCTATGGGGTGGGGGATTCGGTGTTTTTCGCGGACAATGTGGAGGATGCGCTGGATAGGCTGGCGAGCGCATAAAAAAACGCGGCTGGACTGACCGGCCGCGTTTTCATTTCCCAAAGCTTCAATCCCGCCTGCTGGATACACCTCTGGACAGCAGGAGCAGCCGGAGCAGCTGCAGCAATGCGCCGATAGCACTGGCCATATAGGTCATGGCGGCAGCATTGAGCACCTTGCGGACTCCCTTTTCCTCCTCCTGGGTAATCAGGCCAGAGCCGTTTAGCATCTGGACAGCGCGCCTGGAGGCATTGAACTCCACCGGCAGGGTGACCAGGGCGAAAATCACCGTCAGGGCAAACAGCGCGATGCCCGCTGTCACCAGCGGCCGCCAGGACATGATCAGGCCCAGGATGAAAATGGGCATGCTGAGCATGGAGCCAAAGTTCACCACCGGCACCACCAGGGTGCGCAAGGAAAGGGCAGCATAGCCCTCTTTTTTCTGCATGGCGTGGCCCGCCTCATGGGCGGCGATGCCAAGGGCCGCGATGCTGGCAGAGTTGTACACCCCTTCTGACAGGCTGAGCACCTGGCTGCGGGGGTCATAGTGGTCTGTCAGGGTGCCGCTGCCAGGCGCTACGGAAACCTCACTGTTGCCGTTGTCATACAGCATTTTTTGCGCCGCCTGGTAGGCCGGGACGCCCGCCTGGGTGCGGATTTTGGAGTATTTATTGTAGGCGCTCTTCATCCAGCCCTGGGCGAGAAGCGCCAGCAGCAGGGCAGGGATGAGCAGCAGCATTGTGGAATCATAAAACATGGGCTTCCCTCCTTTGTCGCTGACCAGGCTTGCGCGCATGCGCCAACCCGGCTACCATGATTATACCACAGCCGCATGGCTCCGGAATATCAGCGCATCTTTTCGCCATCAGCTCCGTATACAGGATAGAAAGCTGCTTTCACCCCCCTTTGAAAGGAGGACGCCCCTTGCTAAGCGCCCAGGTTTTTGCCCGGACGGCGGAAGAGGCCTTGAACGGGCTGTACAAGCTAGCCTTCAGCATCCTGCGGAATCACGCCGATGCCCAGGATGCTGTGCAGCAGGCGCTGCAGAAGACCTGGGAAAAACGGGCCGGCATCCGGGAGGACACCTTCAAGGCCTACCTCGCCCGGGTGGTGATCAACGAGTGCCGCAACATCCAGCGCCACAGGATGCGGGTATCCCCGCAGGAATTGCCAGAGTTGCCAGCGCCCCAGGCGCCGGAGGAATACCTGGCGCTCTACGCGGCCATTGACCTGCTGCCGGAGCACTACAAGCTGCCCATCATGCTCAAATACTTAAACGGCCTGTCTGAAAAAGAGGCCGCAAGAACCCTGAACATCCCTGTGACGGCCTTTAAAAGCAGGCTGCACCGGGCCCGCAAAGCCCTCAGGGCGCATCTTGACCGGGAGGTGGTGTTTGAATGAAGCCTGAACTGCGCCTGAATCAACAAATTCTCAACGCCTCCCTGCCGGATATGCCGCCCGGGGCCGAAAGCTGCCTCAGGCACCAGATTCACCGCCTGAGCGCACAACAGGAGGACAAACCCGTGAAAAAGAAACTATCCCTGGGCCTGGTCCTGGCCCTGGTGATCACTGTATTAACCCTCAGCGCCCTGGCCGCCGTGCTCATTGGCGGGAAGGATTTTGTAGAACAGTTCCTGGCCCCCAAGGCCGTGGAGAACCAAAGCGAGATATGGACCCGGGCTGAGCTGGATGAGCTGAAGCGCATCGCCCAGGAAAATGGCCTGCCCATCACGGAACAATTGGAGAAAGCCTTTGACCGGCCCGAGGGCTATTTCAAGCAGGAGGTGATCCACGCCGTCTTGCGGGATGCCCTGGGCTTCCACTACTCCACCTGGTCGGTGGAAGACCAGGCCTGGTATGAGAATATTCTGGTGAAGACCGGGCTTAAGGACTTCACCTGGGCCACCGTTCCCCAGCCAGGGGACGTGAGCCTGAAGGACGCCCAGGAGATCGCCGAAAAATACATCGCGGATGCCTGGGCTCCTGAGCCCGATCTCATGAACCCGGAGATCTACCGCCATCACCAGCAGTTTCAGAACTTCAAGGAAAACCAGCATCAGCAGGGCCGCCGCTGGTATCTGGAGTTTGAGGCGCTTGATTTATCCCATGACGGATACAGCTTCACCATCGAAAGCACCGGTAAGGTGGCGGAGGCAAACCGCCGCCCAGGCATGGGGAAAGAAGATCCCACCGCCTATCAGGTATTTGACCGATATGAGAACGTATCAGGCAATATGGCGCATTGGTCTGCCGAAACCTGGCTCAGTTTCCAGCGGGATTTGAAGCGGGCCGTCAACGCCCATGGCGATGGTGGGATGATCTCCAGCTCACTTTATTTGAGCCAGGAGTATGCTCTGCCCACACCCGATATGATTACAAAGGAGGCTGCCATACAACTTGCTAAAGAAGTTTCTGGCGCACCTGGGCAAGACCATATTGACAGAGCGAACGCTGTGCTTCTGGCAGATGAGGGAACGCCAGTCTGGAAGGTATCCCTCCCCCATGCCATTGAAGGACCAATCAAACGCGTGCTACCTTTCTTGGTGGAGATTAACGCCCTAAATGGTGAAGTACGAAATGTCTTTGTGCCTACTCCTGAAGATTTCCGGGGATATCACCCCTTTATCCTGACCCGGCTTATACCAGACCTTAAACCCACCTCTACACCCGGCCCCACCCGGCGCCCAGACGGCAAGCCCGGTTTCTGGTATTCAGACAGGGCGCCAGAGTACTATTGGAAGGTCCTGGATGACTATGGCTACACCAAAGGGGACCAGGGTGGCCTGATTGAGTCCTGGTACAAGAACCATGGCACTGACCAATCCTTCTGGCCGCTGGAGGCCCAGGCGCTCATCGCATTGTGGCACAGCTTGCCAAACCTGGAGGGTGCCTTCCCCGGCCTCCCCGCGCCAGGGGACATCAGCCAGGACAAAGCGTTGGCCACCGCCCGCGAAGCCCTGCTGGCGGATAAAACCACGGGCCTGAACCTGGACGAAGCCGCCCTGGATGCCCTGGCGGTTCAGTTCACCTTCAGCTTCCATTCCCTTCACCCCGGCAGCCGGGTATGGCAAGTGGCCTTTGTTGAATACCCGGAGGGGCAGAAAAATGTGCTCGCCAGCGTCACCATCAACGCCCGGACCGGGGAAGTGATGGAGGTGGCAGGCGGGGAGGCCGGCAACGGCTGAGACACAGCCCTAACCACAGGGGGCTGCCGCTTTTGCCGCGGCGGTCCCCTGGTTGTTCTATGGCTGGGCCAAGCGGGTATACTCCCAATCCACCGGTTCACCCGGTGGAAATAGCACCCAAGGGAGAAAGACTTTTGAAAAACAACAAGAAGCTATTTCAGATTTTGGTGCCGCTGGTGATTTTGGTGGCCATTGGCGGCATTTGGTTCCTCAAGGATTCCCAGAAGATCACATCCGCCGCGCAAGACAACACGCCCCTTGAGATCACCCAGGTGGACCTGAAGACGCTGGGCGCCCAGGGGCTGCCGATGATGATTGACTTTGGCGCGGACGCCTGCCTGCCCTGCATCCAGATGGCCCCGGCGCTCAAATCTGTGCATGAAAAAACCCAGGGCAAGGCGGTGGTGAAGTTTGTGGATGTGTGGAAGCACGAGGAGGCGGCCATGGGATTCCCGGTGCAGGTGATCCCCACCCAGTTCTTCATCCACCCGGATGGGACACCCTATGAGCCCAGCGATGAGGTGGCCATCCAGATCCCATTCACCCATTATACCAACAAGGACAGCGGTGAGGCTGTCTTCACGGTGCATCAGGGCGGGCTTACAGAGGAGCAGATGCTGCTCATCCTCAAGGACATGGGGGTGAAGACGCTGTGACCGGCTGGCTTGACGGCCTCTCGGGCCTGATTCAGACCAGCGGCTGGCTGGCGCCGCTGCTGGCCCTCCTGGCGGGGGTGCTCACCTCGTTTACGCCCTGCTCGCTGTCCGCGGTGCCCCTGGTGATCGGCTATGTGGGCGGCACAGGCCAGAAAGACACCTGGCGCGCGCTGCGGCTGTCCCTCACCTTCGCGGCGGGCTCAGCCGCCACCTTCACCGCCCTGGGCGTCGCCGCCACCCTGGCCGGCCGCCTGATCGGGAGCTCAGCACCCTGGTGGTATGTGGTGCTGGGGGCGCTGATGGTGCTGATGGCGCTGCAGACCTGGGGCCTGTTTGAGATCATCCCCTCCAGTTACCTGATCTCAAAAAGCACCCGGCAAGGCTATGCCGGCGCGTTTATCGCCGGCGTCCTGGGGGGTGTGTTCTCCTCCCCCTGCTCCACCCCCATGCTCATCGCCCTGCTTGCCATCGTAGCGGGCGGGGGCCAGCTGTTGTGGGGGATTCTGCTGCTGTTCCTGTATGCGGTGGGCCACGGGATGCTCTCGGTCATCGCAGGCACCTCGGTGGGCTTCGTGCAAAAGCTCTCAGCCAGCCAGGCCTATGGCAAGGCCAGCCAGGTGCTGAAGATTCTGATGGGTGCCGCGATGCTGATCATGGGGCTATACATGTTCTACCTGGGGTTTTGACCCAGAACCACCGCAAAGCACAGGGGCGGCCGCAATGATGCGGCCGCCCCAGGCTTTGCCCTCTTCTCCAGCTTATTTAAGCGTCACGTAGTTCCAGATCACATCGCCAGTGGGCATGATGATGAGGCCTTCCACGTTGGGCTTGGTCATAGCGGGGTTGGTGTAGTA
The DNA here is from genome assembly GCA_002411105.1 of Christensenella sp. UBA5327. Lineage (GTDB taxonomy): Bacteria > Bacillota > Clostridia > Christensenellales > Aristaeellaceae > UBA6115. The sequence goes on from DHQX01000032.1 coordinate 27,637, forward strand.
GTACAGAGGGGCGACAGAGCCAGTAGCCATCAGGACTTCTTCAGCCATCTGAGCGGCCTTCACACGGGCAGCGGGGTCAAGGGTGAACTTGACTTCGCTGGCCAGAGCGTCATAGGCATCTGCCCAGGTCTTGTTGCCTTCCAGGCCCCAGTAGGCACCGGTGCCCGCATCCTTGCTCACGTCGCTGGCGCGGGTGTAGGTGCCGATGTCGCGGCCCAGGCGGGGATAGTTGTTGCCAGAAGCAGAGATGAAGATCTCCAGGAAGTTCAGCACGTCGTTGAAGTCAGCAACCCAGCCCATACGGGCGGCTTCCGCGTCGCCTTCCTTCAGCTTGGTCTGCAGGGTGGCCCAGGCTTCCTGGTTGATAACGGCGGTGATGCCCACCTTGTTCCAGGTTTCCTGCACGTACTGGATGATGGCGGCGTTGGCACCAGAGTTGTTGAAGGCGAATTCCACGGTGGGGAAATCGGTGAACTGGATGTTGCCCTCGGCCACGGTGCCAGTGTGGGCATAGCCCAGCTCAATCAGCGCGTTGATGGCGCTCACCTGGTCCACGGTGTACTCTTCGTTCTCAGGAGAGATGGTGGCGGTATCAGCATACCAAGTTGTATAGCCTTCTGCCAGACGCACATCAGGGTTCGTGCCGTCGGACAGCTTGGTGGGATAGAAGCCCTTGGCAGGAATTTGGCCGGCTTTGGTCACATACTGCACCAGTTCTTCACGGTTGACCATCTGGCCAAGGGCGAAGCGGGCCTTGGACTGCTCCTGCACGGAAAGCTGCTTGCCCGCAGGACTCATGTCCTTATAGACGTTGAACAGCACATAATAGGTGCCCTGCATTTCGTGGAAAACCAGTTCGCCGGGATAGGTGGCGTTGAGGCGGTCAAATTCCACGGGGTCGATGGAGTTGATAAATTGGGCGGTGTCGTTCTCGTAAGCGGCCAGGATGGCGGCGTTGTCTTCTGCCAGGTAGCAGTTGACGCCGGCCAGCTTCACATTTTCGGCGTTCCAGTAGTACTCGTTCTTCTCAAAGGAGATGACATCGTCCACTTTGTAGGCGGTCATGCGGAAGGGGCCCATGCCGATGTTGGTTTCGGCCTTGGTGGCCCAGATGCCCTCGTTGTCAGCAACGGCTTCTTTCACCGGGTAGAAGGTGGGGAAGGCGGCCAGATCCTTGAAATAGGGGGCGGGGGCAGCCAGCTTCACAGCGAACACGCCCGCTTCGTCATCCACGGTGATGTTGAGGTTTGACGGATAGCCGTCGATGATCTCATACATGTAGCTGTAATCAGCGCCCAGCTCCGGAGAAGCGGCGCGCTTCCAGGAATAGGCGATGTCAGAGGCCTTAAAGTCAGAGCCGTCAGACCATTTCAGGCCCTTGCGCAGGGTGAAGGTCCATGTGAGCTGATCTTCGGAGATAGTGTAGCTCTCGGCCAGCTCAGGGGCGATTTCGGCCTTGCCGTCCACCCACTGGAAGCCCAGCAGACCCGCGTGGGACAGCTTAATGACGTTGCTGCCGCTGGAGGCCGAGTTGAGCGCCGGGTCGCCTGATTTGGGGGTGCCACCGCCGTAGAACACGCTGACGACGTCACCTTCCGCCATGGCGGGCACCAAGCCAACCATCAGGCAAAGTGCCATGAGGAGTGCGAACAATTTTTTCATGATATTCCTCCTGTAAGGTAATTTATAACAAGCGCTCAGGCGCCGGTTACCGGGATACGGATGCAGCTGACAGAGTGCCCGGGGCTTACTTCGCGCAGGAGCGGGCAGGAATCGGCGCATGCAGGAATGGCGTCGGGGCAGCGGGTGCGGAAGGCACAGCCCGAGGGGACTTTCAGGGGGCTGGGCACGTCACCCTTGAGGATGATGCGTTTCAGTTCTCTGGCCTTGTCCGGGTCAGGCACAGGGACGGCAGACAGCAGGGAGCGGGTGTAGGGGTGCAGGGGATTGCGGTGCAGATCCACCGAGGAGGCCATCTCCACAATGCGCCCCAGATACATGACGGCGATGCGGTTGGAGATGTGCTTGACCACGGAGAGATCATGGGCGATGAAGAGGTAGGTGAGGCCAAGGCGCGCCTGTAAATCCTCCAGCATGTTGATCACCTGGGCCTGGATGGACACGTCCAGGGCGCTGACCGGCTCATCACACACGATGAATTCGGGCCTGGACGCCAGGGCGCGGGCAATGCCGATGCGTTGGCGCTGGCCACCGGAAAACTCATGAGCATAGCGGGTGGCCTGCTCGGATGAAAGACCCACCAGATCCAATAGCTCCGCCACCCGATTGTTGCGCTCTTTCTTGGATTGGTAGAGCTTGTGCACATCAATGGGCTCGGCCACAATGTCGCCCACGGTCATGCGAGGGTTGAGGGAAGAGTAGGGATCCTGGAAGACCATCTGCGCCCGCCGGCGGAAACTGTCAAGGACAGGGCCGGGGGCAAGCTTTTCCCCGTCGAAGATGACCTCTCCCGCTGTGGGCAGGTAAAGGTGCATCAGTGAGCGGCCCACCGTGGTTTTCCCGCAGCCGGATTCGCCCACCAGCCCCAGGGTATCCCCCGCGTTGATGTCAAAACTCACATCGTCAACCGCTTTTAAGTGGGTGGAGCGGAAGAGACCGGTGGAAATATTGAAGTATTGTTTGAGGCCTTTGACCTGCAGCAAGGGAGTTTGTGTCATCAGACGCTTTCCTCCTTCAGCTGAATCATGGGCCGTTTACCCGGTACCTCGGGAGCAAGCGTGCCTTCTTTCACATTGCGCCAGCAGGATGCCAAATGATTATACCCATTAATCCAGTACTCCTGCGGTTTTTCCTCCAGGCAAATTTTCATCGCCCGCTCGCAGCGCGGCGCGAAGGCGCAGCCCTTGGGTAAAAGCAGCATGTCAACCGGGGTGCCGCTGATGGGGATGAGGCGCTCTTTCTCGTCCTTTTCAATGCGAGGGATGGAGCGCATCAGGCCCTTGGTGTACTCGTGCTTAGGCTGGTAGAAGATCTGGCTGGCAGCGCCCCGCTCCACCAGGTGGCCGGCATACATGACAATGACCTCGTCACACATTCCCGCCACAACCCCCAGATCATGGGTGATGAGGATGATGGCCATGCCCAGGCGGTGCTGCAGCTCAGTCATCAGCTCCAGGATCTGGGCCTGGATGGTCACGTCAAGGGCTGTGGTGGGTTCGTCTGCGATGAGAATTTCCGGCTCGCACACCAGCGCCATGGCGATCATCACCCGTTGGCGCATGCCACCTGAAAGCTCATAGGGGTATTGATGCATGCGGCGCTCTGGGTCGTTGATGCCCACCATGCTCAGCATTTCCAACGCCCGTTTGTGTGCTTCTACCTTGGTGCGGGAGGTGTGCAGCAGGATGGTTTCAATCAACTGATTGCCGATGGTGAACACAGGGTTCAGGGAGGTCATGGGATCCTGAAAAATAATGGAGATTTTGTTGCCGCGGATTTTGCGCATCTCCTTTTCGCTCAGACCCACCAGTTCCTGGCCGTTAAACTTGACAGAGCCGGAATCAATGCGCCCCGGGGGTGTTAATATCTGTAAAATGGAGTAAGCGGTGACGGACTTGCCGGAGCCGGATTCACCCACGATGCCCAGCACCGAGCCTTTTTTTAGTTGAAAGCTGACCCCGCCTACAGCGGGCACCACGCCGGAGGGGGTGTAGAAGCTGGTTTTCAGGCCTTTGACTTCAAGAATATTTTCCATTTCGTCCCTCCTTAATTGCGCAGTTTCGGGTCAAAGGCATCGCGCAGGCCATTGCCCAGGAGGTTGAAGGACAGAACGATGAGGAAGATGGTCAGTGCGGGAAAAATGAGCAGGAAGGGGTGGCTGACCAGACCGATACGGGCATCGCTGGCCAGGGAGCCCAAGGATGGCATGGGAATGGACACCCCCATACCCATGAAGGAGAGGAAGCTCTCTGTAAATATAGCGGAAGGGATCTGCATAGCGGCGGTGATGATAATGACGCTGATGCAGTTGGGCACCAGGTGCTTGAAGATGATGCGCCTGGCCCCGGCGCCTGAGGCACGGGCAGCCAGCACAAACTCCTGCTCCTTGATGGACAGGATCTGCCCCCTCACCTGGCGGGCCATACCCACCCAGTAGAGTAGGCCAAAAACGATGAAGATGGAGATCATCCCGGCCCCCAACTTAATTACCAGCTCATTTTTTGACTGAGACACAATGTCCTTGATAGCCACCGAGAGCAAAATCACAATCAGCACATCGGGCAGGGAATAAATGATGTCCACGATACGCATCATGATAAGATCCACCTTGCCGCCAAAGTAGCCGGAAATGGAGCCATAGATAATGCCGATGATAACCACAATGACTGCGGCGATGAAGCCCACCATCAGGGAGATGCGGGTGCCGTAGATTACCCGGATGGCATAATCCCGGCCCAGATTATCCGTGCCCATGATGTGCGGGAAGATGTTTTCCCCCTTAGCGATTTTGGCCTGCTCCTTGGCGGAGTATTCAAAGGGCTTGAGGTACTGGGCGGTGACATCTTGCTTGGTGTAGCTGTAGGGGTAAATGATGGGGGCGATAAAAGCCACCAAGGCGATGACGATGATGATGCCCAAGCAAAGCATGGCCAGTTTGTTGCGCCTGAGGCGGGCCATAGCATCCTTGAAGAAGGAAACACTGGGCTTGGTCAGCACCTGCTGGGCCTTGTCCTCCTCGGTGGCCGGGGCAAACAAATCGGGCGTTTGCTGAAGGGTGAAGAAGCGCTTGCTGCGTTCCTGATAACTGTCGTTGTTTTGCATAATCACCTTAAATCGATTCTGGGGTCGAGCAGTTTGTAGAGGATGTCGCTGAGCAGGTTGAGGGAGATGATCAGCGTGGCCAGGAAAATGGTAACTCCCATGATCATCATATAGTCAGTGCGCATCATGGAGTTGACAAACAGGCGGCCGAGGCCTGGGACAGCGAAGATGTTCTCCACCACCATGGAGCCGGTGAGGATGTAGGCCATCATGGGGCCGGCATAGGTCACCACCGGGCCCAGGGCGTTTTTGAGCGCGTGTTTATAGATGATTTTGGGGCGGGGAAGGCCTTTGGCCCTGGCAGTACGCACATAGTCTTGCCCCAGCACATCCAGCATGGCTGAACGCTCAAGGCGCGTGGTGTATGCCATGGGGTAGAGGGATAGGGAGATGATAGGCAGCACCAATCCTCCCGGCTGGGAGCCCATGGTGGGGAACCAGCGCAACCTAAGAGCAAAAATGAGCAGAAACAGCGTAGCTACCACAAAAGAAGGCATGGAAACCAGGGCTGTGGTGACCACCTGGATGATCTTATCCGGCCATCGTCCCCGGGTGAGGGCGGCAAAAGCGCCTAGGACGACCCCCAGAGTAAGCGCGATGATGGCGGCTGAAAGGCCAATGGTGGCCGAATAACCAAAGGCATCGCCAATCAACTCTGACACGGTTTTCCCCACCCAGGCTGTTGACAAACCAAAATCAAGATGGAACAGGTTGCCCAGATAGTTGAAAAACTGGACAATTACGGGTTTGTCAAAGCCATATTTTGCTTCCAGGGCCCGGATAGTGGCATCGTTAAGGGCTTTTTCGGCCGAGAAGGGACTAGCCGGAATAGCATGCATAATAAAAAAGGTGAGAGCAATGACCAGAAAGATGGTGAAGATCGCCATGCCGAATCGCTTCAGCAGGTATAGAAGGAAGCGTGAGGACACAATATCCTCCTTTCGAGTACAGAAAATTTTGAATAATGATACATGGTTTTTGTTAGTTGTCAATCCAGGCGGTCTTGTAACGTTTTAAACTTCCTACATCTTAGCAAAGATCGAAGCGGTGTGCAAGAACAAAAAACAAACAAAATGAGTTGTTTTGGAATTAAAGAGCCTTTGATTCGTTCAGTCACGCTCAAAGGCTTGGTAGCCGGATCGTGATGGCCATAGCACCAGGCCAGTTCATATGGGTTGTTAGGGTTGCGTAGCAGTTCCCACCAAAGGTCACCAGGTCATAGATTCCTTATTCCAGGGCATTGATGATCAGCTGATCCTCATCCAGGAAGTAAGTTGGTGACGGCCTTGCGCCTGGCGCGGTTGATTTACAGCGCGGGTACTGCACCCTGGGACTTGATGACCTGGATCAATTGCTTCATCCAAGCCATCTGGGCATCGTCCCACAGCCCCAGTCATTCATCGGTGATGCGGACCTCATTGCGGATGCCGATGGCCTCCGCAATGATAAGCCCCACCTGCCCTATGGCCGGGCGGCGTAGCGAGCCAGGTGAAAGGGGCCACCATGCCGCTGTTTTCTTTGGCAGAATACATGCATAGGGGCAGCATCACAAAGCGGTTCTTCAGCACCATGTTTTTGATGGTGACGGATTTCAAAGGCTTTCATGAGCGGCCTCCTTTGTGCGTTTTTTCACTCAGCCATGATAGAGCTTGCGCGTCTGATACTTGGGGTCGCAGGTGAGGTTGACGCCCAGGCGGCGAAACACGTTTTCATCCACCGCCGAGAGGATCACCGAGGTGTGCACCTCACAGCCCTGAAGCCGCGGCAGCTGGGCCAGCGCCAGCGCCGCCAGGGAGCTCTGGGCAGCGGTGATGGACAGGGCCACCAGCACCTCATCGGTGTGCAGGCGGGGGTTGCGGTTGCCCAAATACTTCAGCTTCAAATCCTGCACCGGGCCTATCACCTCAGGCGGGATCAGCTTTTCCGCCTTGGGGATACCGGCCAGGAACTTCAGCGCGTTTATAACCAGGGCTGCTGAGGCGCCCAGCAGCGGCGAGGTTTTGCCGGTGACGATCTCCCCGCTGGACAGCTGGATGGCGGCAGCCGGCCCGCCGGTGGCGTCCGCCCGCTTGCGGCTGGCAGCGATCACCGGGCGGTCATCGTCGGAGAGCTTCAGCTGCTGCATGAGCAGGTGGAGCTTGGCCACCTCTTCCTCGGCCACATTGCCCCGGCGCTGCTCGCACAGGCTGGTGTAGAGCCGTCTGATCACCTCCTGCTTGGCGGCAGCCTCCACCAGCGCCTCATCGGTGATGCAGTAGCCCACCATGTTCACCCCCATGTCTGTGGGCGACTGGTAGGGCATCTCCCCCCAGATCTTTTCCAGGATGGTGCGCAGGATGGGAAAGACCTCGATGTCCCGGTTGTAGTTGGTGGCGGTCACCTGGTAGGCCTCCAGATGGAAGGGGTCAAGGGCGTTCACGTCCCCCAGGTCCACTGTCGCCGCCTCATAGGCCACGTTCACCGGGTGCTTGAGCGGCAGATTCCAGATGGGGAAAGTCTCAAACTTAGCGTAGCCGGCCTTCACCCCCCGCTGGTGCTCCTGATAGAGCTGGGACATGCACACCGCCATCTTGCCTGAGCCTGGCCCCGGCGCTGTCACCAGCACCAGGGGACGGGTGGTCTCCACAAAGTCGTTCTTGCCATAGCCCTTGTCGCTCACCACCAAATCCACATTGGTGGGGTAGCCTTCGATGAAATAGTGCTGATACACCTTGACGCCCTGGGTCCTGAGCTTCCGTCGGAAGAGCTGAGCATGGCGCTGGTTGTGCCAGTGGGTGATCACCACCGATCCCACCTTCATCTGCGCCGCGTCAAAGGCGTCTATCAGGCGCAGCGCGTCCTGGTCATAGGTGATGCCCAGGTCGCCCCGCACCTTGTTTTTCTCGATATCGTCGGCGCTGATGACCAGGATGATCTCAATTTGATCCTTGAGCTTGGCCAGCATGCTGATCTTGCTGTCAGGCAAAAACCCAGGCAGCACCCGGGCGGCGTGATTGTCGTCAAACAGCTTGCCTCCCAGCTCCAGATACAGCTTCCCGCCAAATTGATTCACCCGCTCCATGATCTTCTCCGACTGGGTGCGGGTGTATAGCTCATGATCAAATCCGATGCGCATGTCCCCTCCTCAATGAAAAGGGCACACTGGTATCTGTGCCCTTGTTTTTTCAGGCGCCTGAGCGCCTTCTAACAGCCTGTTTCATTGTAGCGCAGGGGACCGGGGTTTGCAAGGCGCAAAAACGCTCAGAACCGCAGCAGCGCCATCCGGCCGCCCAGAGCGTCCAGGGTGTCCCAGTCCAGGGAGAAGACCTCACCGCCGTTTAACAGCACCTGTTCAGCCGCCTCATCCAGCGCCTGCCGCTCGTTTTCCTTTGGCGTGCCCGGCACGAGCAGGGTTTCCACCCTACCCTCCCGGGCGGCCTCCCGCAAGGCGCCCAGGTCGGCTGCCACCCGGTTTTCCTTTCGTTTGTTGCTGATGGTGGTGCGCAGGGCCCCAAGGGCTTTCTCTTGATGGGGCTGCATGATCCTGCGCAGCATCTCCTGCAGCTCCTTTTGCTCCATGGCATCCAGCGGTTTTTCGATGGCGCCCTCCAGGTAAAAGTCGCCCTTGGCCAGCTGGCGGAACTCCGCCAGGTTGCTCTGGGTGCCCGCCAGGATCAGAGGAAGCCCGGTATCCCGGTAGAGCTTGGCAAAAGCGCCGTCCAGGTAGCGGAAATACTTCTCGCGGTCCTTCTCTATTTCCTCCGGCCTTGCCCGGTGCCCATGATGGGTGCCGATGAGGCCGGAATAGGTGCCCACATTGAGGTTGGAGCCAGCGTCAAAGTCATCAAACAGCTCGGGAAAGCTGGCCTTGATGTCGGGCAGCTCCACCTGCTCCACGCCCTCCCGGCTCACCTGATGCACGGTGAAGCGGTCCCGGCTGATGTCCGCCAGGTAGGCCTGGGAGATGGACTGCAGCATGGGGTAAATAGGCGGCAGATGATACTGGCTGCCCACGGTGTTCATCGGGCCCACGGGCGCGTCCAGCCGGAAGGTGGCCATTGTATTCCCGCCCGCAAGAACCGCCAACCCCTCGGTGGTGTGGTTCCAGAAGTCGGTGTCCTCCAGCAACTCCTGGAGGCGCTCCAACATCTCCTGCCACTCCCGGCGCGGGTAGGCGGCTGCCAGCTTGGCCTCCGCCTCCTGGAGCTGGTTCTTGTAGGCAATGGGGTCCCGCCGGTTGTCCGGAAACGCCCGGTGGGTGGGGATGAAAATGGATACCCGCGGTCCCTGTGCCTTAAGCAGTTCAGCCATCTGCGTATCGCGTTTATTTAAGTCAATCATAGTGCCTCCTTACAAAATCGAGATGAATAACCCCTTATAGGAGAACTATACCCGTTTATGCAAAAAGGCTGATAAAGCCTTACAGATCATCCACCAGAGCGCCCGACTTGGCGTAGGCGGTGGAGCGCGCCTCAAAAAAGTCGGTCTTGATCATGTTGGCGTTGGAATACTGGCTGACCCACTTCATGGTGTCGGGCTCCTTGTCGTGCCCGGCGTAGATGGGCTCCAGGCCGATGTTGGTGGCCCTGAGGTTTCCCAGATATTTGATATAATCGCTCACCATCTGCCCGGTCAGGCCCTGGATGTCCTCGCCAATCGCGTATTGGCCCCAGGCGATCTCCTGCTCGCAGCCCTCCCTGATCATCTCCCGGTACATGGCCTTCATCTCAGGGGTGAACAGATCCGGTTCCTCCTTTTCCAGCTCCGCAATGATGTTGCGGAACAGATACAGGTGGGTGGCCTCGTCCCGGTTGATGTAGCGAATTTGCTGGACAGAGCCGGGCATGCGGTTGTTGCGGCCCAGGTTGTAAAAGAACATGAAGCCGGAGTAGAAATAGACCCCTTCCAGGATGTAGTTGCCCATCACCGCGCGCATGAAGTTGGTGAGGGATTTCTCCTCCTGAAAGGCGTTGTAGATATCGCCGATAAAGGTGTTGCGGCGCAGCAGGCGCTCGTCATCCTTCCACTGGAAGAGCACCGCGTCCCGCTCATGGGGCTCACAGATGGAGTCCAGCATGTAAGAATAGCTCTGGGAGTGGATAGCCTCCTGGTAGGTCTGAATGCACAGGCACAGGTTCACCTCGTTGGCGGTGATGTATTCGCCGATGTTGGGCAGGTTGGCGGTCTGGATGCTGTCCAGGAAAATCAGGAAAGACAGCACCTTGTCATAGGCCCGGCGCTCAGCGGGCGGGAGCTGGGGGTATTGTTTTTTGTCGGTGGCCAGGTTGATCTCCTCCGGGATCCAGAAGTTGTTCATCGCCTGGCGGTACCAGGGGGAGACCCACTGGTATTTCATGTTGTTGAAGTCGTTGAGGTTGGTGGTGTTGCCGCCGATCATCCGGCGCAGGTGGACCTCGGTGTCGCCCTTGGGGTTGAACAGGGGCTTTTTAATCAACTGACTCATGGTTTCTCCTCCTGATATGACATGCTTTATTTATGATACCTGAATCGGGTTCAGCCAGGCCTTTTTGCCCGCCTGGTCGATCGCCACCACGCGCACAAAGCGCTCGCCATAGTCCAGGCGCACCTGGTAGCTGGCCTGGGTCAGGCCCTCGCCTGACACGCAGCGCTGCGGCGCCCAGGGCATATTGGAATGGAAGGTGATGTGCCTGACGGGGCTTGTTTTCACGTTCACAAAACCATTTTCATAATGAGCCTCCAGGATGCGCGGGCCCTGGGAGGCGTGGTAATCCCCATTTTTAAGGGCCGCCATGATGCTGGCCCTGTTTTTCCTGGCGTTTAGATAGATGAAGCCCTCAAAGGCCTCCTGGCCGTAGTAGTGGCTGTCATCCGTGGCGATGGTGGGCAGCAGCATGCCCTCTGAGGCCGCAAGGTCAAGCAAATAGGTAGCGTCCGCCCGGTCCGGGTTGTAGGGCGGGTGGGAGACGCTGTTGTAGATCTCCACCCCGTTCAGGCGCTTCATGGCAAGCAGGGTATCCAGCCGGTTCATGGACCAGTGGGGGTGGCACAGATAGCTTAGACCGCCTGATTGATGCACTGCGTCAATAAACCCCTGGGCGCTGTCATCCGCATGCCGGGCATACGAAAAGCCCTCTCCCATGCCGATTCCCAGCAGGTGGACAGCCTCCCCGTGCCGCTTGACACGCACATCCCACTCCATGCCCGGCAGCAGCAGCATCCCACCCCGGTAGCTTTTTTCTATTGTCAATACCCGGTGATCGGTGATCGCCACCGCGTCATATCCTGCCTGCTCATAGGCCTTCAGGGCCTCCAGGGGCATCCGTTCCCCATCGCTCATGGTGGTGTGCATGTGCAGGTTCAGTTTCAGGGGCTTCTCATCCAGTGCAAAAAAACGCATCCTTCACCTCGTCAGTTCATCTCACCAGGTGAAGGATAGCATGATGCCGGGGGCCTTGCAATCAGTTGATACGTTTATCAGGCTTTCCCAGCCAGTACACCACCCAGGCGGCAAACAGGAAGACGGCGGCGCTCAGAATATAGCCCATGTCCCGCCACATCTCCCAGGAAACATTGGTAAAGCCCCTGATCAGCAGGTGCCCGGCTGCCCAGGAAAGCGGCAGCCCCAGAAGGAGTATCAGCACCCGGCGCGGTTTCTCCTTCTTTCTGAGGAAAAACAACGGGATCGCGATTAGCACCGCCAGGGCCAAAGCCAGCATCACATAATAGGCCAGCGCCAGGCGCGGCAGCGTCATGCGGCCACCATGAGGAATGGGATCAGGGCCATGGACCAACCTGTCCATGCGGTCAGGCTCCAGGTAGTAAACCGCGGCTTTCTTCCCCTTTTCCACGGCGGTATACAGCTTCGCTTGCCCCTGGTGATCTGTCCGGGCAAAGGGATAGGAGTAGATCTGCAGGTCAAAGGACTGGATGCTTCCGTCCTCGCCGTCCGGCACCCCTGTATAGGACAGGCTGGCGCCATATCCCGGGGCAAAGGTGACTTCAAGCAGGGTATCCGGCAGCGTGGTCTCCCCGCCGCTATGCCTGCCAGGGCGCAGCATTTCCTTGATGAGGCTGTCATTCCCCGATGCCATCAGCGTTTCAGCTGCCACGCCCAGGATGCCTGCCCGGGCTAACATATCAATGGTTTCCTCATTCATCTCCCCGCTGAGTAGATCCGCCACCATTATCTCCCGGATGGAAAACAGATCCTCCGTATAGGGCACATACCGGGGCGTGGTGAAAGCGGAGAAGGCGGCGGTGGCAAAGGCCAGCACCAGAAACAGCGCCAATAGCGCCGCGCGCAGCCGCTGCATTTTGATATTCCGGCTGATTTTCTTCATGGGAAGCGCCACGGGTTTATCCCCAGACATCTCCCGCTTCAACTCCTCAAGCGCCGCCTGGCAACCTGGGCAGGTGTCCAGGTGTTCCTCCACCAGCTTCCCGGACGCCTCACTTGCCAGGCCCTCCGCATACAGCGGCAGCAGGTCTTTAATCACATCACAGGTCATCCTGTTCCTCCCATTCCTCGCGGATCATCTTGCGGGCCCGGTGATAGACCACGCAGGCCCAGTTGGCGTTTCGTCCAAACAGCGCGCCGATTTCCTGAAAAGGCAGCCCGCCCCACACCCTCAGCGCAAACACCTGGCGGTGAGGTTCCTTCATGCGGCTGGCGAGCGTCATCAGGTCGCGGGCCTCTTCCCGGTCAAGGAGGGCGGCCACCTGATCCTCTCCCTCGGGCTCTGGCAAATGTTCCAGGGGCACCAGGCGCTTGTGCTTTCTCAGGTGGCTCAGGTACAGGTTTTTGGTGATCTGGCACAGCCACACCCGGATCTCGCACTCGCCGCGGAAGCGGTCTATCGCGTCCATGGCTTTTAAAAAGGTGTCGCTGGTCAAATCCTCGGCCAGCGCCTCATCCCTCGCCAATTTCAGCGCGAAGCGATATACGTCCTGAAAATAGGCCCGGTATACCGCCTCAAACCCCCGCACCTTTCCCCCACCTGCCTTTCACCCATAGGACGCACGAAAACCAGGAACATGACACGATGACATTTATTTTAGCACAGAGGTCGTGGTACAATGCCCCAAGATGGGAGGGCAAAGCCAATGCCAAGAAAACGCTGCGAAATCCTCTGTGTGGGAACCGAACTGCTATTGGGGGATATTCTCAATACCAATGCCAGGTTTTTGGCCCAGGAGCTGTCCGCCCTGGGGCTTGACCTGTATTACCAGACCGTGGTGGGCGACAACGCCAGACGTTTGGAGGAGGCGGTGCGCCAGGCCCTCACCCGGTCGGAATTTCTTTTGATCACCGGCGGCCTTGGCCCCACCTCCGATGACATCACCAAGGAGGTGGTGGCCCGGGTGTTTGACCGGCCCCTCATCATACATGAGGAGAGCCTGGCCGCCCTTCAGGCCTTTTATGAAACCGCCCGGCGCCCCATGCCCAAAAACAACGAAAAACAAGCCCTTACCCCCGAGGGGGCCATCGTGCTTGAAAATCCCCAGGGCACAGCCCCTGGCTATATTGTGGAGGATGAAACCGGCCACGCCGCCATCCTCATGCCCGGCCCGCCCCGGGAGATGAAGGCCATGTTCCGGGAGAAGGTGGTGCCCTATTTGCGCCGCTTTTCAAAAGGCATGTTGCTCTCCCGCATGGTCAGGGTGATTGGCCTGGGCGAATCCCGGATGGCCGAGATGCTGGAAGACCTGATCGTGGAATCCGTCAACCCCACCCTGGCCCCCTATGCCCGGGAGGGGGAGGCCTCTCTGCGCGTCACCGCCCGGGGAGACAGCCAGGAGGAAGCCCGCCGGCTGACCGAGCCCGTGGTGGAGGAGATCATCGCCCGCCTGGGCCGGCATGTCTACGGCGTGGATGTGGACAACCTGGAGACCGCCCTGACTGGGCTCCTGAAACAGACAAGTCTGCGGGTGGCCTTTGCCGAGGCCGGCACCGCGGGAAGGGCTGCCTCCCGCCTCCTGTCCGTGCCCGGCGCCCGGGGCCTGGTGGCACCCAGCCTAAGCGGCGAGAGCCTGGAAAGCCTCCTGGCCCTGCTTGACCCGGGCGCCGGCCCCCTCCCCGAAAACCCCGAGGAAGCCTGCATCGCCCTGGCGAGGATGATGTGCCAGAAACAGGCGGTCCCCGCCGCGGTGGCCATCAGCCTGAATGACAAGCGCCAATACGCCTACGCTGTGTGCCTGGCCGGCCACGCCCTGGCGCTGTCCGGCGCCTCCCCTGCCCAGCGCGACCTGGCCTTTGTGCGCACCCAGGCCGTCCAGGCCGCCTATGATATGCTAAGGCACCGCCTGCTGGATGTGCTGGAGGAAGGAGAGGGGCGGCGGGGGATTTTTTGACTGACATTTATTTTTTGATCATTAGCAGCATATCGTACTCGTCTCTGCCATTCTCTACAAATCCGAGCGATTTCCAAAACCTGATAGAATCCTCTTTTTCGCTGTTAAGTTCATAATAGTTTGCACCATCCTCCTTGGTATATTGCTCTAAAGCTTCAAAGCAAAGATGCCCTGCGCCGTTTCCTCGATGTTCAGGAAAAACCCAATAATCCAGGATAAAGCATTTTCCATCTTCACTTTGATATGTGCAGAAGGAAGCTGCTCCGATTCTTTCTCCCTCTCGGATGAAATAGACCATGTGATGTTTATCCAGGCTCCGAATCATATGGGCTTCCAGTATGCCGCGATACTCCCTGCCGGAAAAATATTCGATGTCTTCCTGATCAGCAATAATATCATCATCAACTAAATATTTGATGTGACTATCCCAAAAACCAGCAAGTTCATCTGTCTTTATTTCTTCGATTTGAATCATATCATCTTGCATGCTTTTCCTCACACCTGATATGGATGTGCACACATCATTGCGCATTTCAAGAAATCCCCGTGGCAGCCTCATGTCTCGTCCCCATCCGGTGGCGCCATGCCGCAGTTGATGGGAAGCCCCTGTTTCATCATATAGCTTTCACCCCAGGTGTACATCAAATCCAATACAGGCTTGAGGCTCTGGCCAAAGGGCGTGAGGGCGTATTCCACACGGGGCGGCACCACCGGGTATACGGTGCGGGTGATGAGCCCGTCGGCCTCCAATTCCCGCAGCTGCTGGGTGAGCATTTTGGGCGTGGCCTGGTAAATCAGGCGCGCCAGCGCGCCATAGCGCTTCTCCCCCGGCACCAGGTGCCAGAGGACGAGCGCCTTGTATTTGCCGCCGATGAGGCGCAGGGTGGCGCTGACCGGGCAGTTGAGCTGCTGGGGCTGTGGGGTCATATCTTTACTATCCTTTCGGTAAGTATATGTTGAAATAGTGCGTACTTGTCACAAGCGCCATGATGTGGGTATTGTAGGAGTAATGGGATAGGCTGTCAAGCATAGATCCCATGGAAACGAGGTGATTTGTTTGGAAACCAAGCAATTTGACATACAGGGCATGCACTGCGCCTCCTGCGCTGCCAGCGTGGAAAAGCAGGCGGCCCAGCTGCCCGGGGTTGAGTCGGCCAGCGTCAACCTGGCCAACGAGAAATTGCAGCTGCGCGTTGATCCGGCGCTGTTTTCCCCAGACGCCCTCAAGCAGGCCATTGACAGCCTGGGTTTTGGGATGACCCCTCCGGCTAAGGAGGCCCAGGTCACCATCCCCATTGAGGGCATGCACTGCGCCGCCTGTGCCCAGGCTGTGGAAAGGGGCTTAAGCCAGCTCCCGGGCGTCACCCGGGCCTCGGTCAACCTGGCCAGTGAAAAAGCCACCGTGCGCTACCTGCCAGGGGAGACCGGGCCAAGAAAGTTCCGCGAGGCCATCCAGCAGGCAGGATTCACACCCCTTCAAAGCCTCAGGCCCTCCCAGGCGGAGGAGGACAGGGCCCGCCGGGAGCAGGCACTTCAAAAAATGTGGCAGCGGGTCATCATCGCCGCCCTCTTCTGCCTGCCCCTGCTCTACCTGGCCATGGCGCCCATGATCTGGGACAAGCTGCCGATACCCGCTTTCCTTGACATGAACACAAAACCCCTGAACTTCGCCCTGGCCCAGCTTGTGCTGCTGCTGCCCATCCTCTGGGCGGGGCACCGGTTTTATGTCTCCGGCACCAAAGCGGTGCTGCGGGGCGCGCCCAACATGGACACCCTGGTGGCCATGGGCACCGCCGCCGCCATCGCCTACAGCCTCTGGGAAACAGCCCTCATCGCGGAGGGCAGCCATCACGCCGTCCACGGGCTTTACTTTGAGTCCGCAGGCGTCATCATCACCCTGATTCTATTGGGGAAAACCCTGGAGGCGGTGTCCAAGGGCCGCACCGGCGAGGCGGTGAAGGCGCTGCTGGCGCTGACCCCCAAAACCGCGATTTTAATAAACGGGGACCAGGAAAAGGAAATCCCCATCGACGAGGTGGAGGTGGGCGACACCCTGCTGCTGCGCCCAGGCGCCCGGGTGCCGGTTGACGGCGTGGTGGTTTCAGGGGCCAGCGGCGTTGACGAATCCACCCTCACGGGGGAGAGCATACCGGTGATGAAGGAAGCGGGTGACAAGCTCTATGCCGCCACCCTCAACACCACGGGCGCTGTTCGTTTCCAGGCCGAAAAGGTGGGCGATGATACGGCGCTGGCCCACATCATCCGCCTGGTGGAGGAGGCCCAGGGCTCAAAGGCGCCCATCGCCAGGCTGGCCGACAAGGTATCGGGCATCTTTGTGCCGGTGGTGTTTGCCATCGCCCTGCTTGCAGGGCTTGCCTGGCTCATCGCCACGGGGGACATCAACTTTGCCCTCAGGGTCTTTATCCCGGTGCTGGTCATCGCCTGCCCCTGCGCATTGGGGCTGGCCACGCCCACGGCCATCATGGTGGGCACCGGCAAGGGGGCTGAGCACGGCATCCTCATCAAAAGCGGGCAGGCGCTGGAAACCGCCCAAAGCGTTGACACGGTGGTGCTGGACAAAACCGGCACCCTCACCCAGGGGGAGCCGCAGGTGAGGGATATCCTGCCCCAAGCTGGCATCAGCGAAGAGGAGCTGCTCAGGATCGCCGCCGCCATCGAAACCGGCAGCGAGCACCCCCTGGGCCAGGCCATCCTGACAGAGGCCCGGGCAAGGGGCCTTGACCTCATCCCAGCGGAAGGCTTTGAGGCCATGGCTGGCTTTGGCGTCAAGGGCCTGGTTGAAGGCCGCCAGGTGCTCATCGGCAACCAGGCGCTGCTGCATGGCGCCGGTATCCCGCCCGAAACCCTGGAAACCCAGGCCCAGCGCCTGGCCCAGGAGGGCAAGACCCCCATGTACATCGCCCTGGATGGCAGGCCCGCGGGGCTCATCGCTGTGGCCGACAAGCTCAAGGACACCAGCGCCCAGGCGGTTACAGCCATGCGGGAAATGGGGCTTGAGGTCATCATGTTGACCGGCGACAACGCCCGCACCGCCCAGGCCATCGCCCGGGAGGCCGGCATCACCCGGGTTTTGGCCGATGTAAAGCCCCAGGACAAGGCAGACGCCATCAAAGCCTTGCAGCAGGAAGGCCGCAGGGTGGCCATGGTGGGGGACGGCATCAACGATGCCCCCGCCCTGGCCCAGGCGGACATCGGCATCGCCATCGGCTCTGGCACCGATGTGGCCATCGAGTCAGCCGACATCGTGCTCATGCGCGGCAATCTTCAGGATGTGGCCACCGCCATCAGGCTGAGCCGCCGGACACTGCGCACCATCAAGGAGAATCTTTTCTGGGCTTTTGGGTATAATGTGCTGGGTATCCCCATCGCGGCAGGCCTTCTCTACCTGTTTGGCGGCCCCCTGCTAAGCCCCATGATCGCCGCGGCCGCGATGAGCTTCAGCAGCATCTCGGTTTTGACAAACGCACTTCGCCTCAAACGGTTCAAGCCATAGAAAGGAGAAACACACCATGAAGACAGGCCCTCTCCCCCGCCTCCTGACAGCCCTCCTGCTGATGACCTGTCTGGCACTCCCCGCGGCTGCGGATTCCCCTCTGGAAACGCTGCTTGCGCAGGTGCCAGCCTCAGCCTTTGAGACCGGGCACATCAGCTATATAGACTACCAGGCCTTGGTGGCCGCGCGCCCCGGTGCCAAGGCACCACCAGACACCGGCGATATCCCGGCCTATCAGGCCACCCCTGAAGGACAAGCCTATTTCCTGGCCATGCAGGGTGCTGCCTCCGGGAGCAGCGCGATGACCATGGCCCTGTTTCTGGCGGACGAAATGGCAGAGATGAGCGGCATCAACCCCTTCCGCGTGGCACAGAGCCTGGAGGCCGGCGCCCCGCCCAGCCAACAGCTGTGGCTGCAGGGCGGCATGGACCCGGCGGCGGTGACAGCGGCGCTCCAGCGGCAGGATTATCAGGCATCCGGAGGCACCGGGGCGTGGGCGCTGTGGTGTGAGGGCGGCGCGTGCGAAAACGGCGCGCGGATAGATTTCTCACGCCGTGACCCAGCCTTTCTCTTTGGTGGTGACCTGGGCCGCCGATGGCCGGTGGTGCTGGGGGCAGACCGCCTGGCCTCCTCGCCCGATGGCGGGGTCATCCGGCAGATCGCCGCGGCCCAAGGCCCCGCCCTGCTTGACCTGCCGGAGGTCAGGGATGTGCTGGCGGCGGTCTCATCATTTCCCGGCTCAGATCAGGTGACGCAGTTCCAGCTGTTCGCCCCTGAGACTTTGAACATCATGACCCAACACACCTTTGGCGCCATCGGGCTTTTTCAGCTGGATACGCCGGAGTCCCAGCGCGTGGTGCTGGCGCTGCATTACCCTGAGCCCGCAGCCGCAATGGACGCTCTCCGCCATTTTGAAGCAGCCCTCCCATCAGCCCAACTGGCAACCGGGCAGCCCCTGATGGCCCTGGTGGAAAACCAGGCGGGTAGCCTGGAGCCTCTTTTCATGCGTGAGCCTGAAGGCGGGGCGGCAGTCCTCATCATCCCCTTCCTGTTCCCCTCCCAGGCACAGGCCGCGACCCTGAAACCCGACAGCCCATCCGCTGTGCCCTTCGCCCTCTTTCGCAACATGGTGCTGAAACGCGATATGGACTGGCTGGCCCAGTAAGCCAAACACCTTCCCTCCACAGCAGGCCCCGCCCACCCGCAGGGCCTGTTTTTTGTGCTTTTTTCTTATTTATAGACATTTTACGATAAATCGGGAACCAAATTGAATTATGTTCGTCTAAGATATCGCAACGGGGGTATACATCCTAAACTGTCGCTTCCCCCGCTGCGCACGATTTGGAACAAAATGACGCACATGGAGGATGGATTCATTGAAAAAATCGCTGATTGTTCTTCTGGTTTTGATGCTGATGCTTACAGCAGTGCCCCCGCCTGCCGCCCGGGCCGATGGGCCCCGAACCCAGACCATCATGGTCTATATTGTGGGCAGCGACCTGGAAAAGGATCACGCCCTTGCCACCATAGACATTCAGGAAATGCTCAGCTCCGGCATTGACCACAGCCAGCTCACTGTGCTGGTGATGACCGGCGGCACAAAAGCCTGGGGCAACAGCCTCATCCCCCACGACAAACTGAGCATCTACAAAATCGAAGGCCGCGGCCCCACCCTGCTCCACCAGGAAGACGCCCGCAGCATGGGAGAACCGGACACCCTGTCCTTTTTCCTGCAGTTTGGCGTAGAGCATCACCCCGCCGAATCCTACGGCCTGATCCTGTGGGATCATGGCGGCGGCCCCATGATTGGCTTTGGCGTGGATGACCTTCACAGGGGTGACGGGCTGACGCTCATTGAGCTGCGCCAGGCCATGGCAAACAGCCCTTTTGTCAACGGAACGCGCCTGGAATGGCTGGCTTTTGATGCCTGCCTCATGGCCTCGGTGGAGGTGGCCAGCATGATGGCGCCTCACGCCAGGTACATGATCGCCTCTGAGGAAACCTTGCCCGGCCAGGGCTTTGACTATGGCTTTCTGGGCCTGTTGGGCAGAAAAGGTCTGACCGGGGACGTGGTGGCCAGGGAGATCATCAACTACACCGCCGAGTTCTACCAGACCGCGATGGCAAGAAGCCCCAATTTCAAACCCAAGGTGACGCTGTCGCTGGTGGACCTGGACCTGATAGCCCCGGTGGAGCAGGCTGTGGACCGGCTGTTCTCCGACCTTCTCCACGGCATGGAGGTGGAGGTCTACTCTGACCTCGCCCGCTCCCGGGATGCCTCCAAGGTCTATGGGGAGACCGCTACCACCAGCCACTTTGACCTGATCGACCTGAACGACCTGGCAGGCCAGATGACCAAGAAGTACCCCCAGGAAGCGGGGGCGGTGCAGCAAGCCATCAAAAACGCGGTGCTCATCAACTACACCAATATCCCCCGCTCCGCGGGCCTGGCGCTGTACTTTCCCCTGAACAGCAAAAAGAACTATCAGAAGGCCTGGCGCCACCTGTACAAAGCCTTTGAGATCATGCCCGGTTACCAGGCTTTCATGGACCGCTTCGGCGATATCCTGGTGTCAGACAGCCTGAGCCTCTGGCAGGGCAGCGATGCCCCGGCCGTGGTCTATGACGAGAATACCGGCGCCTATCATATCCAGCTCACCCCTGATCAAGTGGCCAACTACGCCCGGGCGGAGTATTACGTCCTCGCGCGCCTGACGGGGGAAGAGTACCGGCTGGTCTTCACCTCAAGCGATGTGACGCTGGATGAAACCGGGCGCCTCACCGCCAACTTTGACGGCAACATCCTCTATGTCTCTGACGATCAGACAGCTCCCTTGCCCGTGCCCTTTCTCAGGGAGACTGAGAGCCTGGACGGCATCGCCCAATACCAGATCCCCGGCATGTTCCAGCGCCGGCTGGAGGATGGGACGCTGGAGTCCTTGAGCGGCAGCCTCCTGGCGCAGCTGGACAAAAACACCGCCGCGGCGCAGCTCACCGGTGCCATCCGGGACGAAACCCCGAATATCCAGGTGGGCAAACAGGATGTGAACCTGGATGAATGGCAGCATGTGGTGCTGGCCTACCTCTCCTTTTACCTCACCCGGGGCGAGACCGGAGACCCCCTGGTGCTGGGGGACTGGGCCGCCAGCGACAACCTTTTCGCGACCTCCTTCTCCGCCCAGGACAACCTGCGCGTCAGCTACATGCCTCTTAACCGGGACAACTATGACTACTTCGTCATGATGTCCGTGGTGGACACCCAGGACTATGCCTACCCGTCGGAATTGATGCCCTTGCCAGCGCCCCAAAGCGCCCAGGCGGACGCCGGACCGCCCATCAGGCCCCAGGTCAGGGAAGCCGCCTTTGACATGGACGCCCCGGCCCCTGTTCTCCTCACCCAGGAACACGATCTGCGCATTTCCCTGATGAGCGTTGACTTCTCGGCTGATCAGACAGGCGAGCGCCAGGCGCCTGACAGCCTGCATCTCCAGCTGCTGATGGAAAACAGTGCCCCGGAAACAGTTCACCTCACCGCCGACTGGCTGTCTGTCAACGGCGTGATGATACCGGTTGAGTTTGCGGTGTCTATTCCCGCCAAACGCGGGGCCACCCAGTCCCTTTCCATCCCCATCGCACCTGCGGGGGACGGCAGCAGCCTGGTGGAGCGCGGCATCAAGCAGGTGGAGGATATCCGCTTTGCGTTTAGCCTCAGACCTGAGGGAACCGCCCTGCTGGATGGTGACCTGCAGACAGAGGAGCTGCGCCTGAAGACCTTGATCCCCGTGGGCGCTGGCTATGAGGCGCCTGAAACCCCGCCCTTTGACCCTGTCCTCTTGAGCGATACCGAAGGCCTGCTGGTGGAGCAGGCGGGCCCGGTCAGCATCGTGGAGGGTGAGCTGCGCTTGCCGCTGAAGATCACCAACCACTCCGACATCTTCGACCTGGTGCGTGTATCGGCCAGCGCCGTCAACGGCATCATGGCGCCCCTCGACCTGTCCCAGGAGGATGTGATGCCAGGCAGTGTCCTGTACACAACCGCCTCCATCCCTCTGTCCGGCACAGAAATCCCTCCCGAGTTGGAGGAGTTCCGTGACTTCATTGAAAGCCTCCCCTCCCTGGACAAGCTGGGCATCCAGGAGGTGAAGGAGATCTCCCTGCGCCTGGAGATAACCGCCAAATCGCGCGCTAACAGCGTCGGGCGCCTGAACATCACCAAGAAAACCGGGTACCTCACCATCCCTGTGCCCGGCATGGAGGAATACCAGCAGCCCCTTGACACTGCCGGCACCGTGCTGGTGGATGAGGCCGGCGTCCAGGTGGTGCGCCTGGACAGCGACCCGGATGGCAAGCGCCTGTACCTGCACAACGCCACCGACAAAACCATCAGGCTCATCAGCTTTGGCAAGGTATGGGTGGATGACCAGCCCTACGGCGAAAACATGCCCGTATTCCAGCTGCTCGCCCCCGGCGCCTCTGCTTATCACAGCCTGTTTTCATATCTTCCGGGCATAAAGCCCCTGGGGAGTGAGCTGAGCTTCCTCCTGAGTATCCTTGACGCAGACCAGAACAGCCTGCTGCATCGCACCGACAAAGTCACCCTGACCCTGAAATGAACCAAAGCCACGGCAACAAAAAATCATTAAGGAGAAACCCCATGAAAAAACTGTTTGCACTGTTTCTGACCCTCGCTTTGTCCCTCAGCCTGACCGCTGTCCTGGCCGAATCGCCCACGCCCGAGCCGGATGCCCAGGTGGTGCCAGCCCTTGAAATCCAGCTCAACGAGGATGTGGTGCGCTCCGGCGTGTTCCCGGAAACCCAGGACAAGGTGAGCCTGGAAAACGGCGTCTACACCCTGGAAACTGGCGGCTATACGCTGAAGTTTAAGCCTCCCTTTGGCATGCTGGTCTTCACCCAGGATATGCAGGGCCAGCTTCAGGACTTCCTGCGCGCCAAGGATGGCCGCGCCATCGCTGAGTTCCTCATCAATAATAATTTGAGCGGCGTGTTTCTGGATTCCACCAACATGAACGAGGCTCTGCTGATCATCAAAGAGACAGCCATGAGCAGGATGTTCGTGGATTCCGACAAGGACTTCCCCCTGGTGCTTGCTACCGTGCAAAGCATGTTGCTGGACAACGATGAAGCCAGCGAAATCCAAATCGCCGGCAAATCCTTTATCCGCAAGGTCGAGCCCCATGAGGAAGGAACTTACCTCCTCTACTACACGCTCAACGCCGGCAAGTGGGTGGGCCTGCAAGTCTACGAGACCGAAATCACCCCCGAACTGGAAGAGTTCATGGTCAGCATCGTGGAGGGCTTCATCTTTCCATAACCACCCACCAAACCTCGTCAAAGGGCTGCCTCACCCGGCAGCCCTTTGATCTGGCATCCGTTTATGCTATAATGCCCCGCAGACAACAGCGTAAATGAGGGATGAACATGGCTGAAGACCGGGTGCGCATCCGTTTTTATGAACAGGGGGATGACAGCCAGGTCATTTTTTCCATCATCCCCTGCACCTACAAGGGCCAGTGGATCTGGGCTCAAAACAGGCAGCGCGTGGGCCTTGAGATCCCGGGCGGACATGTGGAGCCCGGTGAGACCCCCGATGCCGCCGCCCGGCGGGAGCTGGAGGAGGAGACCGGCGCAAAGGACTACCGCATCTGGCCGGTCACCTACTATTCCGTCAGCATGAGGGAGGCGGACGGCAGCTTCTCCCCGGAGCGCTTTGGCCGACTTTATTACGCTGAGATCACCTCTCTGGGGGAGATTCACTCAGAGATCGAGGGCATCACCTTCACCAACACCCTGCCCAAGCGCCTCACCTTCCCGGACATCCAGCCGGTATTCCTGAGGTTTGTCAAGGACTGGCGCAAAGCGCATAACCTGTAAACCAAAAAAGCCCCGGCACAAACGCCGGGGCTCCGTCTTTTGCCAGGCGGGCTACCAGATGTTGAACCACTGCCCCATCGCCCAGGGCTTGATCAGGTGCAACAGCATCAGCAGAAAGCTGATCAGCACCATGGCCTTGTGGGCCTTGAACACCTTGCGGTTTTTGGCGAAATGATGCCAGATGCCCAGCAGCACCGTCACAAAGAAACCCACATAGACCAAAAGCCCCGTGTGCAGCGCGATTCGCCCGTTTAAGGCCATATAGCCATGCACCAGGGCGATGACAGCCAGCATCAGGCCGGCTGCCTTGTGCACCGGGCGCAGGCGCTTAATCAGGTTGAAGAAGCGTTTATCCCTGGTTTTCACTGTCCACTGGTTGAGGGTGCGCAGCCAATAGGGCGAGGTGGCGATAACAGCCAGAACCAGGCTGACCCAGCCTAACACTCTAAAATCCATCGCATTCATTTCCAAAGCCTGCCGGCAGGATGAGGCCGGCAGGCTGTCGCTTTCCTGGGGAATGGCGCTTAGTCCTTCAGCACGCCGATTTCCACCACATTTTCAAGTTTTCCAACCCCGTGGGGGGATTTTTCCTTGATGGCCTCGGTCAGGTCCTGCCCGGCCTCAAAGCCGTTGTGGCTGCCATCCTTCCACAGGGCGCTTGCAGTCACGTCATAGATGACACCGTCCACCGCCACATAGGCGGGCTTGCCGTCCTTGCCGTTGAACTCCTTGAGCTCTTCCAGGGTCAGCTCCACCTTCACCCGGCCGATTTCCTTGACGTTCTCAAGTTTCTCCACCCCGTGGGGAGCTTTTTCCTTGATGGCCTCGGTCAGGTCCTGCCCGGCTTCAAAGCCGTTGTGGCTGCCATCCTTCCACAGGGCGCTGGCGGTCACGTCATAGACGACGCCGTCCACCGCCACATAGGCGGGCTTGCCGTCCTTGCCGGTGAACTCCTTGAGCTCCTCCAGGGTCAGCAGCACGGGTTTTTCTTCTTCGCCCTGGATGGCGGCCTTCACAGTCTCCGCCGTCTCATCGGCCTTTTGGGCCAGGTCATCCGCCGCCTCAGCCACGGTCTCCCGGGCTTCCTCAACGGTTTCCTTCAGCTCTTCCGCGGCCGCCTGGCCGGTTTCCTGCACCTGGTCTATGACCTTGCCCACTTCAGCTTCAGCGGTTGCCACCGCCTCCTCTGCCTTCTCCTCCAGGGTTTCGGGCGCGTCTTGCGCGGCCGGAGCCTCGGTCACGGTGGGCGCAGCCGTCGGGGCGGGGTTGGCCGGGGTGCAGCCCGCCAGGAACAGGGCTGCGGCGATCATGAGCGCCAGGGCGATCAGTTTCTTTTTATGGGTCATGGATAACTCCTTTCGTGTCCGCGAAAAATACCTACAGTAGAGTAGATACCCAGCTATTCGTGGTCTAAACGGATAAAAGCGCTCAATCCGTTGCAATTGCAACTGAAAAACCCAGCCCCCCTGATATAATGATGGTGCCGGGCGGATAAGCCACCAGCCCGGCATCAGAAGGAGACCGGATGCTGCGCGAGATCATCACCATTGACCAAGACAAATGCATCGGCTGCGGCCTGTGCGTCAAGGCCTGCCAGGAAGGCGCCATCGGCCTGGTGGACGGCAAGGCCCAGCTTTTGCGGGACGATTACTGCGATGGCCTGGGCAACTGCCTGCCCGCCTGCCCGGTGGACGCCATCAGCTTTGAAACCCGGGAGGCTGCCGCCTTTGACCCGGCCGCGGTGGCCGCCCGCAAAGAGGCCGATCAGGCCCAGGACGCCGCCTGCCCCCATTGCCCGGGCAGTGCGCCGGTTAGTCTCAGGCAGTCCGGCACGTCCGCTTCCATACCCCATGCCATGCCCAGTGAGCTTCCCAACTTCCCCGTGCAGCTGCAGCTGGTGGCGGTCAACGCGCCCTTTTTACAAAACGCGAAGCTGCTCATCGCTGCCGACTGCGCGGCCTATAGCCATGGAGATTTCCACCGTCAGTTCATCAAAGGCCGGGTCACCCTCATCGGCTGCCCGAAGCTTGATGACGCGGACTACGCCAAAAAACTCACCGACATCTTAACCTATAACAACATCCGCTCCCTCACCGTGGTGCGCATGGAGGTGCCCTGCTGCGGCGGGCTTGTCCGCTCCGTCACCAAGGCGCTTCAGGACTGCGGAAAAATGATCCCCTGGCAGGTGGTGACAATCTCCACCAAAGGGGATATTATCGAAGAATAGACAAATGAAGAGGAGGTTTCACCATGAAAGCCATCGTTGACCACGACCTGTGCATCGGATGCGGCCTATGCGCCGACATCTGCCCGGAGGTTTTCCGGATGAACGACGATAACCTGGCCGAGGCCTATGCCGACATCACCCCCGAAACCCAGGAAAAGGCCGAGCAAGCCCGGGATGAGTGCCCGGTGGAAGCCATCACCATCGCCGAATAAGCAACCCCTGCCCAGGAAGGGCTTCGCCAAGACGCGAAGCCCTCTTTCTCATTGGATGAGCGGTTATGTACCCGCCTGCCCCCTAAAACCCTTGCCAAGATGGCCGTGGCATGGTATGATTCCCCCGTCGCGGGATTATAGCTCAGTTGGCTAGAGCGCCACGTTGACATCGTG